>JBDNFI010000016.1:0-7725 GCA_041689935.1 Cyclobacteriaceae bacterium | reverse complement strand
TAATAATACTTCTAGTCATCAATTGATCCATTGGAATCTGTAATCCGTATACATAGTCTGCGCTAATATCAGAGTGAGTACCGAGATAAATATTTTTTTCATAAGAGACTATGTGACTCTTAACCTTCCACCAAACACACTTAAATGCTAATGGGAACATTTCAAAATATTTTAACAAGTAATGATCTTTTGATTTTTCAAGAAAATCTAATAGATCTTTTACTTCAGATCTTGAATCCTGATGAGCACTAGATCCCCTGCCGGGCATTTGGTCTATATCTTCTTTCTCAAAGTAATAACCGCTTTTGTTTAAATACATTTCCCTTTTTGTTTCCGGGTGCGTAACCATCTCATACATAGCGCTACGCTCTCTATCTACTATCTCCCTACATGTATCTGTCGCAAAATCAAAATCAAAATCAACGGCAGCCTCGTATAACACTACACCGCCGCCTAAATGTTGGCCTTCAACTTCTTTGTTTATCATTCTCTACCTCCTTGAAAGAATCCCATATTATACTCCTAAAATCAATAGTTATATGATACTATATCATATATGATAATGCAAAATGAAACAAAGCCAGAAAAAATTATTGAAGAAATATATCAAATAAAGAATTACTTTACACAAAATGCTTTTGATTCACTATATTCAAAGGTATTACTAGAGAGGCTTACGCCTAAAAAAGATGTAATCTTAGCGGATGAGGAAATTCATTCTGCATATAAGGTTGGTATTCATTCTAAGGATAATGTTGCTAGTTCTACTCAACCAACAATTACCACACCATCTAATCATGTTCATTTTATGGAGCCATACGTAACAGAGTTTCTCTATAAAACGAAAGAAAATTTATCTTTAATATATAAAACTTCGATATACCTAGAAACAGCTGCTGCTATAGTTCTCTTTTTTCCCGGAGAGGGGATACAAACTCACTGGGATGGCAGTGTCGAAGGTACACCTACCCACAGTGGTAATCCAAGCAGAGATTATAGCACTGTGTTTTATTTTAATGACGATTTTGAAGGTGGTCTTTTACATTTTACGGAACTTGATATAAAAATAAAGCCTGAGCCAAATTTAATACTATTATTCCCTACCACGATACTATATTCCCATTGTGTCGAAGTGGTGACCTCAGGGATTAGAATGATGAGTCCAGGTTTTTGGTCTTCGAATAAGAAGAATATAGATATTCAATAAAGAAATATTATAAATTAAGTCTAACTATTTTAGCTCTTCCATAGAAGGTTATGCCTACAATAGTCACCTATTGTTATAGTTTTGAATCTCTAATATATCCTTTTTTAGATCAGGAAGCCATGAAAGATTATCTCCATTGCTGAATAACCCATCTGGATTTTTTGGTATCCCATAAGCAAAAAACTCTAAAAACACGTATCTTGAACCATCTATCACTGGAGTTACTTCATGCGTGCCCATGTAGCTCGACGGATAGATAACAGCACTACCTGCCTTTGGCATATAATCTATTCCTGCGTATTTAAATTTTATATGTCCACCAGTAAAATTATTCCCATTAAGTTCGGCTTTAGTTTCCACACAATCATTAAAATATAGGGCACTGCTAAGTGTGTTATGAATTGGGAATTCATTTTTTGGAGGTCCATCAAACTCAAATTGGATTGTATCGTCGCAATGTAGACCTATACCTCTACCATCACTATAGCCTGCTATATGGCCACTAGTTTTCCACCACACTGAAGGTGCAGCCTCGGGATATAATATACAATATTGGATAAGACACTTATATAGCCCGTCTGTACACGCTTGCATAAAATCTTTTTGCTCTTTTGTAAGTGTTCTATCAACAATGGAAAATCGTTCTGGAGCTGTAGATATATCTTCTAAAGTAAATTTAAAGTTTGTTTTATTAACTGCAGATAATATATTATTTTCCTCTACATAAGTAAAGACAACTTCTTCTTTTTCTCGTAACCATAGAATATATTGTTTTAGAAATTCTTGGTCTATGTCAATAACGTTATCAAATGAAACTACCCCACCACCGAAATTATGATATTCCATATTAGGCCTCCAGACTATGTTTATAGGCTTGACTATGATATAAATGCATATGGTCATTATTTAGATCGGGGAGCCACGAAAGACCACTCCCATCATTGAATGATCCATCTTGATTTTTTGGTATCCCATAATTAAAAAACTCTAAATATACATATCTTGAACCATCTATCACTGGAGTTACTTCATGCGTGCCCATGTAGTTGGAGGGATATAGGATAGCACTACCTGCCTTCGGCGCATAATCTACTCCTGCGTATTTAAATTTTATATGTCCACCAGTAAAATTATTCCCATTAAGTTCGTCTTTAGTTTCCACGCAATCATTAAAATATAAAGCGCTACTGACTGTATTGTGAATTGGAAATTCATTTTTTGGAATTTCATCAAACTTAAATAGGATTTCGTTGTCACAGTGTGGACCTATATGTCTACCCTCACTATAGCCTGCAATATGACCACCATCTCTCCACCACACAGTGACTGCGGCTTCACTATACAACGCACAATATTGAACAAGACACTTATATACACCGTCTTCACATGATTGAATAAAATCTTTTTGTTCTTTTGTAGGTGTTCTGTTGGTAGATTTACCTAAAATATCCATAAATCGTTCTGGAAGGTTAAATCTACTTTTTGTAGATTCTGTATCTTCTCGTAACCATAGAATATATTGTTTTAGAAATTCTTGGTCTATGTCAATAACGTTATCAAATGAAACTACCCCACCACCGAAATTATGATATTCCACATTAAACCTCTAGACTATGTTTATGGGCTTGACTATAAAGATTTACTGCTTCACTCATTTTATCTCTATACATAAGTAAATGTAACCTCTTCTCTATCACAATTGATCTATGCGAAGTATTCTTAAATACAATATCTCCAGTATAGTCTTGGAGATTCAAAGATAAATCAAATCTATCTTGAAGATAGCGAATTATGGCGTTTTTTTCTATATCGTGATTTTCAAAGTCCAAACACATTTTTAATACATCTTCGTATTTGATTATCAAGATTGACTTTTCGTTTTTTAAAATAAAAGACATTAGGTTAATATATAAATCAATATGATGGACGATAGAGGGATGGTCTATATCTTTTTGATTTAGATTGATGATAGAGCTATTTGCTTGATTAATAGCAGAACTAATTGCTTCATAAGGATTTCTTATGGGAGATAACAGAATATATTTTTTGTTTATTGCTTCTTTCATTAAATAACTATTATGAGTTAGCGGGTCTAGTATAGCCACCTCTGGGAATATATACAAGATGATACTTCTCAAAGATGTATTCCCCTGTTTGGGAAACCCATCAATAAAAAATACTACTTTAGTGTTTTCGTTAATTTGCCCTTTAAGGGTATATCTATGAAGATAACCTTGACTAATTTTACTTCTCCATCGTTGACGCTTCCCAGCATTATCATTGACCATTTTCTATCTCTCTTTGAGTATTGGCACTATTATACACTCTTCTCGTTGGAAGAAGTTTACTCGATAAAAAAACTTCATTTTTGTCAGGATATTTTTCTTCTAAAAATTTTAGATAGTCCATAACCACATCATGCATCCAAACTTGGCCTTGTTGACCGAGTGAAAGAAATCCGCTATTGATCGTTATACCCCTATCCGGTTGCGCAGAACCCTGCGAATAGTACCCGACATATGCGTATCTTTCTCCATATAGATTCTTCTTTACTTCATGACATGCAAGAAAATTAGATGGAAACATTAATAGATCTCCAGCTTTTGGCGCGTATTTTATGCCCAAATAAATGAACTCTAGTTCTCCGCCTACATATTCATTTTCAATAATTTCATCTTTTGACTCCACTGAGTCATTAAAGTACATTATCGCACCGAGAACACTTCTCGTGGCCACTTGTAAATCTGGTTCGAATCCTGGTTGATAGTTAACGTCGTTGTCGCTGTGCAGACCCATGTCGCTATTTGGACCATAAGCTAGAACATGAGCAGGGGTTCTCCACCAGATGCTAGGAAGGACCATTGGATAGATATCAATATATTCCATTAATGCTCTTTGAAAAGCTCTTTCACATTCTTTAAAAAATAATTCAATTTCTTCAGATTTATTATCATCTAGAAAATTCATTATATGACTTGAGCTAATTTCTATATCTTCTATTTGGAATCTATGTCCGCTTCTATTGATAGCATAGATATTTTCCCCGTTTTCGTTTTTGATTATTGTGTAGTCTTCCTGCACAGCTTTTTGCTTTAAAGAGCGCAGATACGGAATCAGTTCTCCGTATTCTTTAGGGGACACGATGCTTTCAAAAAGGATAACACCGGAGCCTAGATTTTTTACATTTATGTCATTTAACATATTCTATATCGCCTACGGGGCGGCCATCGCATGCTTTACCAGTTAGCTGTCCACTAGCGACTGTGTTTGATTCGTCGTTTGGCTTTTTTATAACTTCTACATCGGATGTTTCTGCGTACTGCGTAACCTCTCTAACCTGATATATGGGATTCCATCCCATTTCGACGCCACTATCTTGTGGATTGCTATAAATTGAAAAAGGAGATCTGCAATATAGCTCGTAGTCATCGTATATATTATCCATCCAAACAGGAGGACACCATTCAAAACTTTCATGTGGTTCCGATATCATAATATTTGTCTTAGCCTCACTTGCGCCCTGCCCAAAGAATGTAAGATACGTATATCTTACTCCACTACCCATTTTTCCAACCTCATGCGCCGCCAAATAGTTGGTTGGGAAAAATATGATATCTCCTCTTTTTGGGACGTAAGACACACCAAGATGAACAAATTTTAGATGTCCGCCTGTAAAGTTTTTCCCATTCAATTCTTCTTCAGACTCGACGCAGTCGTTAAGATAGATTAGCGCGCCACACGTTTGCCTAGAGGCCATCATTCCTCTAGGTATATATCTAACGCCTCCGCTGACTTTATAGTTTGTATCATTGTCTGCGTGGCACCCCAAGATCCCGCCATCGCCGTATCTAAGAATATGACCTCTTGTCTTCCACCAAATACTGCCAAGCATTAACGGATAGTGATCTATATATTTTAGAAGTGATTTGTATATCTGATCTTCTAAATAAATGAAAAAATCTTTTATATCTTCTGTTGTACGGGGATTAACTGGAGCAAGAATTCTTATCGGCGTAAAAGGAACGTCTTTTTCCGAATACTTGAATCCATCTTCATTAATGCCGTATTTCTCACCATCATCTCCTATTATCCAAGTCCATCTATTTCTATGCGCTGCATCAGATTCTGAATCGATGTAGTTTAAAACTAAATTTTGATCCATTTGAAAAGCATTTTTAATTACGACCAGTCCAGGAGCTAGCACTACAGATTCAAGGTCTCCTATTTCTTTAAGCTCATTTTCACCTATTTTAGGAGAAACAGGGTAAGCTGTTGTGCTATGTCTTTGATCGTCTTCACTCATCCTAGTACCTCGTCTATAGCTTCTCTGATTGTCCAACCAGCTCCAGCGACTCTCGGAGTCGTGTCTAACGGCATATCTTGCCAATTAAATCTTGCGATTACTACTCCATCACTACTAACTAGAAATTTTTCATAGTTATGTGATATTCTGGCTATCGCTTGACCAGCCAAATTTTGTCCAGCTAAAGCTTGTGGAGTTCCATCTGCTGTAGTGTCTGAATAGCTTCTTTTTTCTACACCCTTAAGCTTTGAATATAGTGCGTGTTCGTTCTTACCATTCACTTCGATCTTTTCAAAAATAGGGAATGTAACAAATGGATAATGCTCTTTTATAAAAGAACTTATTTGATTATTGTTTCCAGGTTCCATAGAACCAAATTGATTACATGGGAAAGCTAAAACAGAAAATCTTCTATCTTGAAATTCTTCATGTACTTTTTGAAGCTGCCATAGTTGTCTAGATGTTCTTGCATGGGACCAAAATTTTGAACATATTGGTTCATAGCCAGCTTTGCTGGCAAAATTGACCATAAGAGTAAGTTTCCCCTTAAAGTTTGATAGATAATTTTCTTCTCCATATATAGAATTAATTTGGGTTTCGTACATTGACATCATATTTTTTTTGCCTCAAAGGGGACTTTCATATATTCGTCAACGGAGATAATACCATTAATTGTGTCACCATCTATGGTTCCATCTACTGATATTATCGCCCTTTGCGGGGTTTCGACTTTAGAGGAAAATGAAATTTTACCTCCTTCCAAAGTACCATTATCAAACTCTATTCTACCTCTATCGGAGGATATTACGCCACAAATGTGTGGGTCAACAGCCGTTATCTCAACAGCGTGCTCAATTTCTCCAAATGGAGTTTGCGCTAAACTTTTCCATTTTCCAAGAATATTCATATTTAGAGTATAGCACAAATGCTCTTAGTTATTGCTAGTATAAATAGTTTTATGTATCATTATAATTTGTTTATTTTCTTATCTATTTCCCTTAGATCTTCTATAAGTAATAGTATACCTATCATTAACCCATGCTTTTCCCTACGAACCAGATCTATATCTGCGAATGCTTGATCTTTAGTGTATGTGAATGTGTCTACTGAAAATGTTATAGGATCAATTCCGGCTTTTGCTAAGTTTATAAAAATTTGATGGTGAATAGATTCAGAGACCTGTTCATAGATATTCAATTTCTCTTTTTTTGATAGGCTATTAAAATTCATATACTTCTCCTATTTCTTTATTTCATATACATAGTAACTATACTAGAAGGATACTTAATCACCTTATGCAGAAATCAAGATATATCTTTTAATTTTATTAATCCAGAATTGGCTGGACCAATTTTTTCGCCCTTTTCGTTTAATCCAGTCCTTATGCCCTTCATCCAGGTCCACGGGTAATCACGATTCTTTTCCATTTTTGCCGCCCCGTAAGAAGCACGCGCATTCATCAAATCGGGCTTGTCCCAAAGATGGTCGACCGTAAATTCCACAGACTCACACACATCGCTTTTAAATACGTTGAAAAACATGAATGGCATCCCCGCTTCAAAGGTTATTGGTTTACCGATTTCCGTTATCATCCAGTTCATTTGAAACTCATCCGGCCACCAACTACTTGGTATTATCGCCGAAAGGGGCTGAGCGTCTTTCTTAATGTAGTTTGGCGACCCACCAATCCATGTTTCGTAACCGTCTTCTGTGCCAAAAGCCCACCCAGTAGTGAATGAAACCATGCCCACAATCCCGCCATAGGCAATTTGCCTGCCCCCATATTGACTTCCTTCAAGTATAACTGGGACATTGTTCCCTCCTTCCCACTGCACGACAACATCCTGTTGGAGAATGAGTTCCCACCCGTGGACGTTAGCGACCGTCATGGGGAGACATTGATAGGCGTGTTTTTTGTAGGTGTCGTCCATCCAGTCTCTTTTAAGTCTGGACTGTTTTATTTCAGGCGCATTTTGATGCGTCTTTGTTAGCGTAACCTGTACCATTTGATTAATCTTTCAAAAAAGTTTCAATACTTTCTTTAATTAAAGAGAGTGCGGTATCTGAATCTATTGTTCTTTCTCCGGCATTAAATGCTAGGTTTAAAAGATCTGAATTGCAAAATCTTATCATTTTTTTGCCATCTCTGCCGATAATAATTTTTTCAAAATTACCCTGGATCGGACCACCTTTTTCCTGTATTTTTTCATACATT
>JBDNFI010000015.1:0-18233 GCA_041689935.1 Cyclobacteriaceae bacterium | reverse complement strand
TATCTTATTGTCATTCCTTGCATCATCGATAGCATTTGCCATAACTTCTACTTGTAGTCTTTCGCCAAAGTATTGCTCTAGTTTATCCAAATTGCCTGGGTAATTAGGAATTTGCCACATAAAATCTTTTGAGAGCCATCTTGCATACAGTATTCCTTTCACAAATGTGGTGTTTAAGTCATTTTTAGCCATTTTCAAGATAATTTTCTTAATAAATACCTCGGCTTTGATTGACCCAACTTTTTGCGAAGGGAGATCCTTCGCAGTAGCATTATCCTCCCGCCATTTCGCGGAAGGAAACAATTGTGCAATCAATGGTAAATTCATATCAGTAGGTGCTACATGCCATAATTTGAGAGGTTGTCTCCATGTAGCATCATCCAGTTTTTTAATTTGCAAAATCTTTGCTGCATTGCATGCAAGGGACATCGTGATTCTTTCCACGCCCCTTATTTTCGTTTTACGTACTTACACAATAATTAAATTCCTATTGCGCTTTAGCCGCCAATATCAAGGGATAAACGCATGTTTTGGAAAATCTGCCACTCCTCCCTATTTAGGAAAATCAGGTGCTTTTTTGATTCCCTCTATCTGCTTTATATGATGGTCGATGTGGTCCCGTAGGAAGCGGAACGTTTGAGCAGGTGTAAGTAAGCCTGCCACAGGGTGCTTAAATACATAGCGATTGGCTTTGGCGTCAGGATACTTCTCCGCCCAGGTTTTCATAAGCCCACGCAGATCATCCCATTCCTTTTGTACGTCTTCCAAACGCTGCTTTTCAAAGGGCCTAAAACCCTCCCGCACTTTCTTTGGGATGTTGATCTTGGCTGGCGACTTCATAAATAGGGTGGTCATCAGACTGCGAACACCGGACATCATATTTGCTTTTTTCCCTTTGCCATCGCCAAACATTTCCAATTGCTTCAGCACACTTTCCTCCGCCTGTATCAAGTGCTGCGCTACATTTAGCATATTCCATTTGTCGGCACCAGGCACAAATTCCCTTTGGCCTACAGTGGCATGGGCAATCATTTGTAACATACTTTGCCGAGCGTTTTCAGCTTTTTCCCATGGTGATTTTATTTCTGTATGCATCTCTTTGTTCGTTGGTTTTTTTAAATTTAGTAAAATCCTTCATTAAATTAGCCAAATGAAAATAGACCTTACCGGAAAAAGAGTGTTGATAACGGGAGCCTCACGTGGTATCGGATACGCCGCTGCGCAATGGATGGGGCAAGCGGGAGCCACGGTGGCCATACATTATAGCAAAAGTGCTGATGCAGCGGAAAAGCTGGCGAATGAGCTCAATAATGGAAGCTTTGTCATACAGGCCGATTTGGCCAATCCACAAGAAGTAATGCAGCTTTTTGCACAAGCGACCCGGCAATTGGGTGGATTGGATGTGCTGGTAAATAATGCAGGAATAGCCATAAGTAGTGATGATGCAGGAGCAAATAGGCAATGGCTGGCCGACTGGCAAATGACCATGCGGGTGAATACCGATGCACCTGCTTTGCTAGGTAAAATGGCCGTACAGCATTTCGCAGCCAACGGAGGCGGGAGGATCATCAATATCTCATCTAGGGCGGCCTTCCGTGGCGATACCCCCGATTACTTAGCCTATGCAGCCTCCAAAGGCGCACTCGTGGCACTTACCCGATCTATCGCCCGTGCGTACGGCAAGCAAAATATTAAGGCGTTTATCATTGCGCCCGGATTTACCCGCACCGATATGGCACAAGACTTTATGAACCAATACGGCGAAGCCTACGCACTCAACGATATTGCGCTCAATGAGCTCACCGAACCCAAAGATATTGCACCAACGATCGCCTTTATCGCCTCCGGCATGATGGACCATGCAACTGGTTGCACCATCGATATTAATGCGGGCAGTTATGTGCATTGAGCAAAATATTATCAGGTATTAGCTATCAAGGTGACTAATATTTAATTCAATGGCTGTTTGCAGGTGGGAGAACAAAAAAATGGGCCGGTTTACCGACCGAAGGTGGGCGTTGGTCTGTGCGTGGAATCTTCTTTTTGTCTAGACTTTTTGGTTTCCTTTTGTGGCAATGACTTAAAGAAAAAAGCGAACACGTGAATTGCATTGAATTTCAGTGATTTATTGAAATCATTAAGCGACTCTTTGTATTTAAAATATCGATTTATAAAACATTGAATTTCAATTATATACTTTACTTTTTGTTCTTTTGCCTTGATGCAAAAGAACCAAAAAATCAAGGCTGAGGATATTTTCCCTAAAATATGCTTCACAAATTGGCGATTCAAAGAAACTCGCTGCGCTCAAACAGTCTTTGAATCTAGAGAGCCAATGTATTACGCATATTTCTTAACGGGAAAATATCCTAGGCCGAATAGAGAAGAAGGGAAAATCAAATAGAAATGGCTGTTTGCAGGTGGGAGAACAAAAAGACGGGCCGGTTTACCGACCGAAGGTGGGCGTTGGTCTGTGCGTGGAATCTTCTTTTTGTCTAGACTTTTTGGTTTCCTTTTGTGGCAATGACTTAAAGAAAAAAGCGAACACGTGAATTGCACTGAATTTCAGTGATTTATTGAAATTCATAAACAGCTTTTTGTTTTTGTGACGACCACATTGCCTATAGCAATAATGGTTAGAAATATTGAGTACCATTCGAAAATAACGGAATCAATTCAATTCCTTGCCTCAACATTGCACAAGATTATATAAATCAGCGCGACGAAATCTACTTGCTAAATGAACTCGCCGCAATCAAGGAGGAATTCAAACCCTCCCTTAAGCATTTTTGCTACTAGGAGAATTTACAGCCACCTGCGCATTGCCTATATGTACCTTGGTTTTGCGGTTGGAGATAAATACGCCAATGATAATGGCCGCCATACCGATTATTTGGCCAACAAGTAGTTTTTCGCCATCGATAATGCCCCAGAACAGCGCAACTATTGGAATAATATACGTGACCGTACTGGTGAAAATAGGATTGGTAAGCTGCACAAGGTTATTAAACAATACAAGGGCAAAACCTGTCCCGACCACACCAAGCAGCGTAATGTATCCCAAGGCTACCAAGGCGGCATCTCCCTCCTGCACATGTTGGTAAAATGGCGTAAAGCCAAAAAGAAGCACAGCCGATATGGGCAGCATAAAAGCAATAGAAATGCTAGCAATAGCAAAGGGCCTAATCTTTGGCAGCTTGTATTTGATGATGTTTACATTGAGGCCGTAGCAAAAGGTGGCGGCAATCACATAAAACACATGCAGGTTCAATTCGCCCAAAGCTCCGCCCGACCCAGTCAAAATCAAGATCAGCGTGCCAACAAAGCCAATAGAGATACCAAAAAGGCTCTTTTTCAGAATGGCTTGGTGGAACAACAGCGCGCCAAGCAGCAAGGCAAATATGGGCGTGAGGGCATTTAAGGCTCCCGATACAGAACTATCCAGATTGGTTTGCGCAATGGCAAAAAGGAGTGCAGGTAAAAAGCTCCCCGAAAATCCTGCAATAATCAGCCATTTGATTTGCCGAGGCACCAAGCCTTTTATTTTCTTAATAGCGATTGGGAGCATCACAATCGACGCACTGAAAATCCTAAAAGCACCTAACTCTACCGCTGAGAAAAATAATAAACCCTTCTTGATCAGGATAAATGAAGTGCCCCAGATCAATGCTAAAATAATGAGGAGCGACCAAGCCAATAGGCCTGGTGAGTCTTGATCTGTATTCATCTAAACAATCGCATAGTCCGTGCGATAGACCTGATTTATCTCGTGGAGTGTTTCCAATACTTCTTGGTAGCTTTCACCTTGCACCAACCTCGTGCGGAAGGGTTTGAAGTTTGGAAAGCCCTTGAAGTAATTGGTATAATGCCTGCGCATTTCCAAAATGCCTAACTTCTCGCCTTTCCAGCGGATGGAGAAATTGAGGTGTTTCATAGCAATATCCACCCGCTCTTCCAGCGTGGGGGGAGCGAGGTGCTCGCCTGTGGCGAAAAAATGTTTGATTTCGCGGAATATCCAAGGATAGCCAATGGCAGCGCGGCCAATCATAATCCCATCTATTCCATATCTATTTTTATATTCCAACGCTTTTTCTGGCGTGTCGATATCCCCATTTCCGAAAATCGGGATATGAATTCTAGGATTGTTTTTCACTTTGGCAATCAATGTCCAGTCCGCTTCGCCCTTATACATTTGCGTGCGGGTTCTGCCGTGAATACTCAATGCTTTGATGCCAATATCTTGTAAACGCTCGGCTACTTCTTCGATATTTTTGGAATGATCGTCCCAGCCGAGGCGGGTTTTTACGGTCACGGGAAGTTCCGTAGCTCTCACCACTGCGTCTGTCAACCGAACCATAAGCGGGAGGTCTTTGAGCACACCTGCTCCAGCGCCTTTGCATACCACCTTTTTCACCGGGCAGCCGAAGTTGATATCCACCAAGTCGGGCCCCGTGGCAGCCACAATTTTGGCAGACAGCTTCATAGCATCCTCATCGCCACCAAATATTTGGATGCCAATTGGGCGTTCTTCTTCAAAAATGTCCAGTTTTTGGCGACTTTTTATGGCATCGCGGATAAGGCCTTCTGAAGAAATAAATTCTGTGTACATCATGTCCGCCCCATTTTCCTTGCATACGGCACGGAATGGCGGATCCGACACATCTTCCATCGGTGCCAGTAATAATGGGAAGTCTCCCAGCTCAATGTTTCCTATCTTAACCAAGTAGATTCTGAAATTTGGTGTAAATTTACAGCGTTTATGAGCAATAATACTAATCATCCTCTATTGAATGCCGGCTGGCGTTCATTTTTTAAGTTAATATTCTTCGTAATGGGCGGCCTATTTGTCGGTCAGTTTTTGGGTTTAATGGTTGCGCTTCCTTTTTTAAATGCGCCCCTTGCCGAATTGGCCAATTTGATGAGCAATCCAGCTGATTATCCATCCGCCCGCATTGTTCTATTTGTGATACAGGGATTTACGGCTTTTGGAATGTTTATTTTGGCTCCTTGTCTGTACTTAAGATCAGAAGGTCGATTAGCGTTTAATGACCTTTCTTTTAGAGATAATTTATCCTTTGTCCCGTTTGCGATGATTGGGATCGGAGTGATTATTTTTATGTTTGTCAATTCCGCTTTTATCACTTGGAATATGAACTTGAATTTCCCAGAATTCATGAGTGGATTCGAGCAATGGGCAAGAGCTAAGGAAGATTCTCTTGCCAAACTCACCGAATATCTCGTAAAAACTGAAACAAATACAGAACTGATATTGGCTTTTGTGGTGGTAGCAATTCTGCCCGCCATTGGGGAGGAGCTTTTATTTCGTGGAGTTATTCAGAATATATTTAAAGGCTTCGTAAAGAATAACCACGTAGCTATTTGGGCAACGGCTATTATATTTAGTGCTATCCACATGCAGTTTTTTGGCTTTTTGCCTAGAGTTATACTAGGAGCTCTTTTTGGGTACATTTATGTGATTTCAGGCAATTTGTGGTATCCGATAGCCGCCCATTTCGTAAACAATGGATTTACCATTTTACTTGTATTCATGTATCAGAAAGGTTTAATTCCGGTAGATATTGAGGACACCGAAAGCATACCTTTGGAAGTGGTAGCACCGGCACTTATCTTATTTATTGTCGTTTCTTATCTCTTTATTCAATATTTTAAAAAGAATCCCGGGAAACCGAATGGAAAATTGGCAGAGAGTATTCTCTCCGAGGATGCTCCACAGAGCTATTCATTATAGTTTCTTGTCTCTTTATTTAATAATTTATAAAAAACCGGGGAAACCGAATGGAAAATTGGCAGAAAGTATTCTCTTCGGGGATGCTCCACAGAGCTGAAATAGTAAAGGCAGTTTTAGAAGATAATGGAATGATGCCGGTGGTAGTGAATAAGCGAGATTCACTTTACAATAATTTTGGTAATTACGAAGTGCTGGTAAAGCCAGATGAGGTATTAACGGCCATGAAAATAATCACAGATGATATCCTATTTGAATAGGTATAATAACCTTACTCAGCGAATTATTACGGCCTTAATTGGGGGTATCCTCATTATTGCATCCGTGGCGTATAGTGAGTGGGCTTATTTTGGGGTATTTATGGTGGTGTGTGTATTCACCCAACTGGAGTTTTACCGCCTATTGTTTATGGATGGAAATGTACCGCTGAAATTCTGGGGGACGGTATCTGGTCTCACCTTTTTCTGCCTCACTTTCTTTATCGAAAAGCAAATATTTCCGTCTGAATATTATTTCGCACTTTTTCCTGTGATGTCCGTTACCTTCTTTATTAAGCTTTATAAGAAGACTGAACGAAAGCCATTTACCAATATCGCATTTACATTTTTGGGCACTTTTTATGTAGCTGTCCCTTTTGGGTTGTTAAATGTGAGTGCTTTTAGCCCCGCTGGGTTGTTCGATTGGCAATTAGTCCTAGGTATTCTTTTCCTGCATTGGGCGAGTGATTCAGGAGCGTATTTTGCGGGAGTCAAATTTGGCCGAACAAAACTTTTCGAACGGGTGTCGCCCAAGAAATCCTGGGAGGGTTTTATGGGTGGAGCTGTCGCGGCAATTATCATATCTATGGCGCTAGCACATTTTACAGATTGCTTAACCTTATTTGAGTGGATTGGCGTAGCCACTATTATCGTGATTGCAGGCACCTACGGCGATCTGGTTGAGTCGCTTTTTAAACGCAGCATTGATATCAAGGAGTCAGGCCGATCTATTCCGGGTCATGGTGGATTTCTCGATCGGTTCGATGGATTATTGCTTTCTTCACCGTTCATAGCCACCTTTTTGAAAATCTTGTAATTCATTAAAATAAAGTAAAAAACTACTTAATATTGCATCGTTATTATTGCTCACGCAATTATTGACAATTTATAAAACCCTATTATGGCTTACATAGAACCCGCACCAATTAAGGATATCGAAAATCCTTTTGACAGCATGATGTCACGTTTCAACGTGGCCGCAGAAATTTTGGGATTAGATCCAGAAATTTACAACGTCTTAAAGTCCCCTGCTCGGCAAGTGATTGTTTCCTTGCCAGTAACGATGGACAATGGCAAGATTCAAGTCTTTGAAGGTATTAGAGTGATTCACTCCAATATCCTTGGGCCTGCAAAAGGGGGTATCCGCTACGACATGGATGTAAATATCAATGAAGTAAAAGCATTAGCTGCTTGGATGACTTGGAAGTGTGCCGTGGTAGATATTCCTTACGGCGGAGCCAAAGGAGGTATCAAATGTGATCCTCGTAAAATGAGTGTAGGTGAAATAGAACGATTAACTAGATCTTATACACGTGCAATGCTAGAGGAGATAGGGCCAGATAGAGATATTCCTGCGCCAGATATGGGTACCGGACCAAGAGAAATGGCCTGGATGATGGATGAGTATTCCAAAGCGCAAGGTATGACCGTAAATGCTGTAGTAACAGGCAAGCCACTTGTATTGGGAGGCTCACTAGGCCGTACAGAAGCAACGGGTCGAGGGGTGATGGTTTCTGCCCTGGCTGCTATGGAAAAACTAAGAATAAATCCTTATCAGGCTACTTGTGCTGTACAAGGCTTTGGAAATGTGGGCTCTTTTGCTGCGCTGTTATTAGAAGAAAGAGGCGTAAAAATCGTCGCTATTTCTGATGTTTCTGGTGCCTATTATAATGACAAAGGGATTGACATCAACAAAGCCATCGAATACAGAAATGGCAATAATGGAAGCCTTGAAGGGTTTGAAGGTGCGGAAAGTATGGAAGGAGAAGATCTGTTGACATTGGATGTGGACGTGCTTGTACCTGCGGCAAAAGAAGATGTGATTACCAAAAGAAACGTTGATAAAATAAAAGCGAAATTGATCGTAGAAGGGGCAAATGGACCTACTTCCTATAAAGCAGATGCTGTAATAAATGAAAAAGGGATCATGGCTGTGCCTGATATTTTGGCAAATGCGGGAGGTGTTACGGTATCTTATTTCGAGTGGGTGCAGAACCGCCTTGGATACAAATGGACTGCCGAGCGTGTGAATCGTAGATCTGACAGAATAATGAAAGACGCTTTTGACAATGTGTACAAAACAAGTCTGCAATACAATATCCCAATGCGTATCGCGGCTTATGTGGTCGCCATTGAGAAAGTATCGAAAACATATAAGTGGAGAGGTGGATTCTAAATCCCGCTTTCTCTAATCATTTATAAAGGTGTTCTAGCAATGGAACACCATTTTTCTTTAAGGCATTTTTTCCATCATTTCTTTACCCTATCCTCGCAAGGGGAACAATGGTGGAACAAAACAACCCTGTGTGAGTGGCGAATTAGGGCCAATATCAATTTAATTGGTAAACCTGAAAACCATTCTACTACTTGTAGCGTTTTTTGGCTGAATGAAAGGATTCCAATTTACTAAATACGTACCTCCCGCCCTTCCAACCAATGGCGACTTTGATAGTTTACTCAAAATTTTCTTGCAGTTGGTGAGTATCACAGGAGGGGATGCTTCCGAAGCTCTCAACTGGCTTAGCCAGCTAGATAAGCAATATCAACTTACCCAGCCCAATTATGGTATTGGCGATTTTATTGAAGATTTAAAGCAAAAAGGCTATCTGGATGAAGACGCTGGAGACGGCAAGATTAAGGTTACGCCCAAAACAGGTCAGGAAATAAGGAAAAATGCACTGGAAGAGATTTTTGGAAAGCTGCAGAAGGGAGGCAAAGGACAGCACAGAACCAATTTCACAGGAATTGGAGATGAGCAGGGCACAGATATTCGGCCTTTCGAATTTGGCGATAGTCCAGATCAAATTGCTTTTACGGAATCGCTCCGTAATGCCCAGATAAACCATGGTGTGGAGGATCTTTATCTGACCGAAAGTGATTTGGAGATCAAGGAGAGGGAGCATAAAAGTCAAACGTCCACTGTGTTGATGATCGATATCTCGCACTCTATGGTGTTGTACGGAGAAGATAGAATCACCCCCGCCAAAAAAGTGGCTATGGCACTAGCCGAGTTAGTGACCACCCGCTACCCTAAGGATACGCTTGATATTATTGTATTCGGAAATGATGCTTGGCAAATTAAGGTAAAAGACCTGCCTTATTTGGAAGTAGGGCCATACCATACGAATACCGTTGCAGGGCTAGAGCTGGCAATGGATATTCTGCGGAGAAGGAAGACGAGCAATAAGCAGATTTTTATGATTACCGATGGCAAGCCAACCTGCTTGAAAGTAGGCATGAAGTATTACAAGAACAGCTTCGGATTGGATAGCAAAATCCTAAACCGAACACTCAATTTGGCAGCACAGTGTAGAAAATTGCATGTGCCTATTACCACTTTTATGATTGCTTCTGACCCTTACCTGAAGCAATTTGTAAAGGAGTTTACCACTGTAAATAATGGGAATGCCTATTATAGTAGTCTGCAAGGGCTTGGTCATTTGATATTTGAAGATTATAAGAAAAATAGAAAGAAGAATTTTTAATAGCTTTTCATGAATTACATAGAACTAACCAGTAAACAAAAACTCAATATAAAGACTCTTGGTGAATTGAAATCCACCGGGTATCAAATCGAATCTATCAAAGAGGAGTTGCGGCGAAATTTGATTGCTCGACTCAAGAAAAAAGAAAAGGTATTTGAGAAGATATGGGGATATGAAGACACGGTAATTCCTGAGTTGGAAAGAGCCATTCTATCTCGCCACAATGTCAATTTGCTGGGACTGAGAGGGCAAGCAAAAACAAGACTTGCGAGGCAAATGGTGCAATTGCTAGACGAATACATTCCCGTGATCGACGGCTCCGAATTGAATGAAGATCCTCTCCAGCCATTGACTTATTTTGGGAAGCATATTATCGCCGAAAAGGGCGATGCGACACCTATTGCCTGGCTACATAGAGACGAGCGCTATACCGAGAAATTGGCTACTCCGGATGTTTCCGTAGCAGATTTGATAGGCGATGTAGATCCAATAAAGGCAGCATCGCTTAAGTTGCCCTATTCCGATGTAAGAGTTATTCATTTTGGCCTAATTCCAAGGTCGCACCGTAGCATATTTGTAATCAATGAGTTGCCTGATTTGCAAGCGCGTATTCAAGTGGCACTCTTCAATATTCTGCAAGAAGGCGATATCCAAATTAGAGGCTTTAAACTTAGGCTTCCACTCGATATTCAGTTTGTGTTTACGGCCAATCCGGAAGATTATACCAATAGAGGAAGCATTGTTACTCCATTGAAAGATCGGATTGATAGCCAAATCATCACGCATTATCCTAAGTCTATTGAAATAGGCCGTAAGATCACTGAGCAAGAAGCGAGGATACTTCCCGCACAGAAAAAGCATGTGCAGCTCAACGAATTGGCGAAGGACTTAATAGAACAAATTGCATTTGAAGCACGAGATAGTGAGTATATAGATGCAAAAAGCGGTGTGTCTGCAAGGCTTACAATATCTGCCTATGAAAACATGGTGAGTGCAGCAGAGCGTCGTTGCTTGATCAATGGGGAAAGCAATACGTTCATCCGCTTGGCCGATTTGTTTGGAGCCATACCAGCCATTACTGGCAAAGTAGAATTGGTATATGAGGGAGAGCAAGAAGGCCCAGGTATTGTGGCTTATACGCTAGTTGGCAAAGCAATTAGACAGCAATTTGCCAAATATTTCCCTGAGCCAAGTGAGTCGCGTAAGAAAAAAGAAAAAGACCCATACAAAGGCATTGTTGCCTGGTTTGGGGAAGGGAATGTTGCGGAACTTATCCATGACTTGTCGCAACAGGAATATGCCAAAGAATTAAAGAGTGTTCCAAGATTAGAAGAATTGGTGAAGGAACTTTACCCAAATGTGAAAGGGGATGAGCGATTATTCTATATGGAATTTGTATTGCATGGACTTTCTGAATTTAGTCAATTGAGTAAAAAGCCAATGGATAATGGGGTGCGATTCAATGATCTGCTAAGCAGTATGTTCGAAATGCCAGATGGTATTGATGATGTAGATGAGCAAAACTATTAACACTTTAGCTTCCAAAAGCCCTTTTCAACGAAAGGGCTTTTGGATTTATAACTAGCTTACGCTTAACTCATGTTTTTTCAGTCGAACTTGCTTGAGGTACTTCTTCCATCGAACTTGCCGCACCTTATATTTTTTATAATCCAAATATTTAAGAATCACAAATAGCAGAAGGAACATGATCATGGCTTTCATGCGAATAGCAATGCCAAGGTTGGCGGTGATTTGTGAGAGGGCAGCCGAAGAAGCCAAAAAGGCTATCAAGGAAGTTTTGGTAAGCAAGTCACTTTTCCAAATAAAGCTAAAAAAACCACCCCTAAAAATCTGGAATGAAAGAATTACATATAGCAGATTTTCAAAAGATACAAATAAACCCAACGCTCCATTTGTATCGAAAAATAAGGGCCTGTATATAAATGTGGTCATCTTTTGAATTAAGTTATAGTTGGAGATATCCACGGATGAGCCAGCTTTACTAAGCTCAAACACATATTTCCCAGCAAAATCTTCGACACTCTCGAAGCCTTCTTCCTCTATACCTACATAGGCAAACACCTTATCATAAATTAGGGCAAATACGACCACTAAAGCTAAAAATGCGACAACTTTTTGAGCGGGTTTGATCCCCTTGCTGCCCATCATTAAGGCCAAACCAGCGGCGGCCACAAAAATGAAAGCAATATGAGGACGAACAAAATAAACAATAGTCAAACCTATGATGGCAATAAGCCAGCGGGAGGATATCCTGCTAAGTGAAAAGAAGAAGGCTACAATTCCCAAAAAGACGATTGCGCCTTTGCCAAAGGAGCCCGACCAAAAGTGCATGTTTGGGAGAAACAATACTAATGGGAAAAGCAATTGGCCAAAGAGGCTGTGTTTGAAACGGATATTTTCTACAAATAATAGATAAAAGAAGGCCATTCCGCCATAGCCTAGCAAGGCAAAAAACATCATGACTCCTTCATAGCCAACACCAAACACTTTAATTAACGGCCAGCCTATAAATTCCACAAATGGGGTGCCTTGCTCAAAGTAATCTAACCAATTTTCCCCTCTATAATTGTTAATAACCTTGTAATGATAGTATTTGCTATCGCTACTATTGAAGTTGGCATAGATATAATAGACAATGGCCATTCCCATGTGGAAGGCAAATAGTAAGTCCAAGGTTTTGATACTTGCATAGGGGTACCTTCCCTTGATTTGCCTGTTTATAGCAAAGCCAATTAAAAAAAGTAAGGGAATAAATATAAAATCCACTGGACTCATAGGACTAGCAAGTTAAAAGAAAATCAAAATAATTCCATATCTCCTGTGGTCCAATTCCAATTTTTTTTAACGGACAAATCCTCATGAAGGGTATTGACCTTTCTTAGGGCCACTTTTGGCCCAAGATTAGGGATTTTTATAAAGCCTGAATTCTTTAATGGAAATTGGCCAGCCTCATAGCCTGCCATGCAAGAGATAAATGCTGGAGAATAATAGTTAATTATCTTAGAAAGTTCAGTCTTTATATGCTCATTATTTGTGCCAATTAATTCAGTTATACGTAATTCGGGCAAATTAGAAGTCATTTTGAAACGCCCAATAAGGAGACCTCCGCCATTTTCTGAGCTAAAGAATCCAAAGTATTTGAATTCAGGTATTTGCAAATATCGCCAACGCAAATAGTCGCTATTTTTCGGTGTATGAATGCCAGAAAAGGACTGCTTTGAGAGCCACGCATCTAATTTATTCCAATCAAAATTTTGCAAATCCCATTCAGCTTTAATAGGTAATTTTATTTGGGGTGCCTGTAGAAATCCTTTCCATGATCCTATCCGAATATTCATGTTGGGTTTCGCAAGTTCTTGCCAGCCCATTTTTAGATAACCAGGAAGGCTTTGTTTATTTGGTGTATTAAACACAAAATCTTTCCCAAGCTGTTTTTGTTTTTCGATCATTTCCAAGGTAAGTTTTTTGAATAGCCCCTTTCCTTGCCAATTGGGATGCGTGGCAGTATCTACTGCTCGCAAAGCATGGAAAGTTTGATTACCCAATTTCCATTGCCAATTCATAAATGCACGCAAAGCCACTAGCTGATCATCCTCCCAGCCAAGCAATACCTGCGACGGCCCAAATGGATTTTCTATATGTTTCCAATGCCAAAAAGCCTCACTGCGTGGGATCAGTCCCTCACCCAGACTTTGCTTTTGTAAAGAAACAATTGCCTCGATATCCTCCCGCTTTGCTTCCCGTATTGATAGCTGAGTCATTTTTATTTCTCTAACAAGATGATTGAAAAGATAATTTTATACCGATTGAAAAATTATTTCCTGCTGTATATCGTACATATCACTATTTAATAATGTTCACTGAATAGCTCATATGAAGTGCATAATATTCAATTTTAGCTTATATTAAGCCCAAGTTGAAAAAATAATTTAGAGGTTTTAGAAATTTCTGTTTGTTTTTTTCGTTCGCAATGAGTGATTAATCGAACAAATGGGCTCAAATCAACAATATTTCGCGATTTTTTCAGACCTTTAACACAGCTTATTTTCAGAATTAAGCAATTGCTTGCCCTAACGAAACAATATGAAGCAATCGGATGAGTTTATGAACGGACCTATGTCATCGGAAGATGATAGTGGGATCGATTTTAAGGAGATAATTGGAATAATTGCATCTTGGTGGTGGCTACTGGTGATAAGTGTAGGGATTGGACTAGGCATTGCATTCCTAAAAAACAGATACGCAATTGACGAATATCTAGTAAAAGCTACGGTACTTATCGAAAGTGAAATCAACACTGGGGTGATGCCAGGTGGCGATATGTTTGGGAGTAGTAACCGCCGGATGGATAACCAAATTGGAATTTTGAAGTCATTTACGATGGCTGAACAAACGCTGCGGACGCTTGATTTTGAAATTAATTATGTGCTTGTCGGGAATGTGAAGGACAAAGAATTATATCCAACGCGCCCATTTTTTATCGATTATCCTGATGGCCTTGGGGCATTTTATGGAACTCCAGTTTCTGTAATACCGCAGCCCAACGATAAATTTATTGTTGCAGTCTCCGGTGGAGGTATTACCTATGAAGTTGAATCCGGGGAGGTTTTTGAGCTCTCAAGCGGTAAGCTAACGATCGTTTCGACGGACATCACAGCTGATTACATTGATAAGGAGGTAGTAGTGACCACCCGAGATATAGAAACGATGGCTCGTGATTATGCCAATCGTCTTCAGATAAAAAGTACCTTCGGCTCCATGGTAGAACTGAGTATGAATACCACAGTTTTTGCCAAAGACAGTCGCTATATCAATAGATTGGTGGAGGTCTATGTGCAGCGGGAGGTAAATGAAAAAAATCAAGTAGCTGAAAATACTATCAAATTTATAGATCAGCAGTTATTGCTGATTGGCGACTCCCTTGCTTTTGTTGAAGGTGCTATGCGGGATTTTCGAACCAAAAGTAGTTTTTCTAATCTCAGCGGAGAAACCGAGAGAATTTATTTGCGCATAATTGAAAAGGACGCTGAAAAACAAGTTATTAAAAGGCAAATAACGTACTACGATTATTTAGATAATTATCTTACTGAGTCAGACAATTTTGAAGCAATATTGGCACCTGCGACCGCTGGGATTGAGGATGGTATATTGAGCACCTTGGTGCAAGAAATTTATGATTTAAGCAATCGAATTCGTAATTTCAGTACCTTATCGAATACCAATAATCCAAACATAGTAGATTTTCGAAAGCAACTCTCCGATAAGCGAAGCATACTTCAAGAAAGTGTTCGTAATGTAAAAGCACCTCTAGAAACGAGGCTAAGGGAGCTAAATTCTGAAATCGGTACTGCAAATCGTGAGTTGAACATCATTCCAGCGCAGGAGCGGGAGTATGTGAATATCCAGCGAAAGTATAGTTTGAATGAGGGCAATTTCAACTTCTTGATGCAAAAGAAGTCTGAAGCGCAAATATCCAAGGCGGCCACCATTCCAGCCCACAAAGTGATTGATCCATCCAAAGGATATTTTGCACGAATTGGCCCTAAAAAAGAAGCCACGTACTTGATGGGCATTGGTATTGGGCTGGCACTTCCATTACTATTCATTTTGCTGAAGGAATTTCTGGATGAACGAATTAAATCCTCCCGCAAACTCCAAAAGAGTACCGATATACCAATCATAGGAATGGTTGGTCATAATGATTTGAGTTACGGCTTAGTTGTTCACAAGAGTCCTAAGTCTCCAGTAGCCGAATCTTTTAGAGCCATTCGTACCAACCTCCAGTTTTTTGCCATCGAAAAAGAGAAGAAGATATTTATTGTTACATCTAGTGTAAGTGGTGAAGGCAAAAGCTTTTGCTCAATGAACATGGCCTCTGTGCTAGCTGTGGGTAATAAGAAGACCCTTTTGATGGGGCTTGATTTACGTAAGCCAAGAAGTTATGCGGATTTCGGTCTTGGCAAAGTAAAGGGCCTTACAGAATACATGGTCGGAGAAGCATCAAAGGATGAGATTGTGCATCCTACTTCTCTTGAAAATTTAGATATTATGCCATCTGGTCCTGCTCCGCCAAATCCAGCAGAGTTATTAATGAGCGATAAGTTTAGATTCCTGTTAGAAGAGCTTAAGGAAAAGTACCATTATATTGTAATGGATACACCACCAGTAAATCTGGTGGCCGATGCGCTTGAGTTAATTAAGCATGCGGATTTGACGCTTTATGTGGTAAGACAAAAATATACCACCAAGCCAATGCTTGATTTTGTGAATGGCCAGTTTGAAAAGCAATTGACAGGACCTATACAAATAATCTACAACGACTATGTGCCAAATAGGGGCTATGGTTACGGCTATGGTTACGGCTATGGCTACGGCGAATATTATGAAATAAATGAAGCCGATCTTGTTAAAAAGAGAACTTGGCTTTGGAGAAGAAAACACGCATGATCAGAAAGGTTTTAGTGACCGGTGCAGCCGGTTTTATAGGATTTCACACTTCCCAAAAATTATTAGAAAGAGGGGATGAAGTAGTTGGACTTGATAGTATCAACGACTACTACGACCCAATGCTCAAAAAGGATAGACTTATCCAATTAGGGATACACCCTAAGGAGAATGAGTATAACGTTAGAGTTTACAGTAGTAAATACCCCAAATTTAGCTTTATCCGCCTGCAATTAGAGGATAAGCATAATCTGGAGAAGCTGTTTCAAGATGCGGGCATAGATCATATTATCAACTTGGCTGCTCAAGCAGGCGTAAGACATAGTCTCACGCATCCTGAGGTATATATGCAGAGTAATATTTTAGGGTTTTGTCATATTTTAGAAATGGCGAGGCATTTCAATGTGAAGCATTTAGTCTATGCGAGTAGTTCTAGTGTGTATGGGCAAGCCCGAAATATCCCTTTCTCCACCATGGAGCATGTGGATTTTCCAGTGAGTTTATATGCCGCCAGCAAAAAGGCAAATGAACTGATGGCGCATACATATTCACACATTTTCAGGGTGCCAACCACTGGTTTGAGGTTTTTTACGGTATATGGGCCATGGGGTCGTCCTGATATGGCACTATTTATTTTCACCAAAAAGATACTTGCTGGCGAACCTATCGATGTGTATAACTACGGAGATATGCGGAGGGACTTTACCTATGTGGATGATATCGTAGAAGGAATCACGCGAGTGCTTGATAAAGCACCTACTAAAAATCCACACGCCGAAAAGCTTAACTATGCTGAGGATATTGTCAATACACCCTACATGGTTTATAATATTGGGAATAGCTCACCAGTTCGATTGATGGACTTTATCGAAGAAATCGAGGAGCAGCTTGGGAAGAAGGCAGTTAAAAATTTGATGCCGATTCAGCCAGGTGATATTGCTTTGTCTTATGCTGACGCCTCGGAATTGGAAAAAGATATGGGCTTCCGACCAAAAACAACCATCCGCAATGGAGTAACTAATTTCTTGGCTTGGTACAGAGAGTACTTTAAGGAAGCGTAAAAATCCACTCAAAACAAGATCTATGAATCGTTGTGCTTGGTGCCTAGGATTCGAAGAGTATGTAAAATACCATGATGAAGAATGGGGAATTCCCGTGAATGATGACAAAACCCACTTTGAATTTTTGATTCTGGAAGGAGCGCAAGCAGGTTTAAGCTGGTCTACCATATTGAAAAAGCGGGAGGGTTATAGAAAGACTTTTGCAGATTTCGATCCTCATATTGTAGCTAATTTTACAACCGAAAAGGTAGAGGAGTTAATGCAATTCACTGGCATTGTAAGGAATAGACTTAAAATCCAGTCGGCCATCAATAACGCCAAACTATTTGTTGATATCCAAAAGGAATTTGGCAGCTTTGATGCTTATGTTTGGAGATTTGTGAATGGACAGCCGATTAAGAATACTTGGAGAAGCTTGGTGGAAGTGCCCGCAAAGACGAAGGAATCGGAGGCTCTGAGCAAGGATTTACAAAAACGAGGCTTTAAATTCGTAGGCTCCACTATTATATATGCATATATGCAAGCCTGCGGATTGGCAAACGATCATTTGATTGATTGCTTTCGCTATAAGCACAAGTAGGATCTATACCATCAAGAATTTTTAGCGAGTAATATTTTCATTCCCTCAAAAAAATTGTGCTCGAAGGTTTTACGATAAATAAATAATAAGCCCAAAATTCCAAAGATTGTAAATGGCAATAAGCTGGCTGGAAGTATTAGCCCAAGAAATGTGAGGAAGATAATAGCCAATATGGCGGCAATTTTCACAACCTTTCCTTTGCCAAGGAGCCCGATTGAAATGGCAATAAGGATAAAGGATATTATAAAGAAAGACCAAATTAAATTTGAAACGAGATTATCAATCAACGAAACGACTACATTAGACCCTTCGCTTAAGCTATTAATTTTAGATAGAAACGTAGTTTGAATAATCACTTCATAAAATAAAAACAAACTAACAATGAAAAAGCCTAAAGCGTAAATAGCTCTCGCACCTCCCGCCATTTTCCAAGAGGCGATTAGTAAAAAAAGACCGATAAAATCGATTGTGACAAAAATAAGGGAGCTGTTTTCTAACATTGAGACACTATCCCGAGAAGTGTGTAAGTAGCATTTAGGGATGGTTAAAATTTCAAACGATTTTCAAATATAATCATAAATTGGTTTAGGATTACGCCCCAATTTCGAATCGGCATTGTCCACTTTTTAGTGGCTTCGT
>JBDNFI010000014.1:0-11681 GCA_041689935.1 Cyclobacteriaceae bacterium | reverse complement strand
GTATTTGCGGCAGGTTTCAACAATTCCTGATTCTTCGGATGAGGATAGAATCTCTAACTTCTCTTTTAAACTCCATTTCTTGTATTTCATGTCTTAAAGGAATGATTTGAAATTTAAAATATCACTCCGAACTTATTGGGGGCTAAAGTATACCACTAATAAAATTGAAATGGATTATTATCGAATAGCCTTCAATTACCCGCATAAATAGTTAATTTTGTCTAATGGGTAATTTTTAGTCAATTAATAACTTTCGGTCAGTTCATAGTAAGAGATTGGCCACCACAAATCTTCAAAATAATCAATTTGATTAATTTTTATTAAATGAAAATTATTGCAATCGGTAGAAATTACGCTGCTCATATCGCAGAACTTAAAAATGAGCAGGCTTCGGAGCCAGTAGTATTTCTCAAGCCCGATACGGCAGTTTTAAGGAATAATGAACCGTTTTTTTATCCTGATTTCAGTAAGGATATCCATTACGAAGTGGAGGTTTTGGTGAAAATATGCAAAGAAGGTAAATTTATAGACAAGAAATTTGCACATAAATACTACAATGAAATTGGTTTGGGGATCGATTTTACCGCTAGAGATATTCAACAAATATGTAAGGATAAAGGCTTGCCTTGGGAAAAAGCAAAAGCCTTTAATGGCTCTGCTCCTATTTCAGATTTTGTCGATAAATCTCAATTTGAAGATGTGCAAAATATTCATTTCCATTTAGATATTGATGGCCAAACACGCCAAACAGGAAATACATCACTAATGCTACATCCTATAGATGAAATCATTGCCTATGTTTCTACTTTTTTCACCTTAAAGAAAGGCGATATTATCTTTACAGGAACACCAGAAGGTGTAGGTTCAATAGCAATAGGAAATATATTGACTGGATATCTGGAAAATCAAAAAATGTTCGCCTTTGAAATTAAGTAAGCTGTTCATAATCGCATTCTGTATCCCATTCATCACGTTGGGCCAACAGGCTGTGCCCGATGGGTATTTCCAATTTCCCATTCAACCTGGGCAAGTCAATTACCTTTCGGGCAGTATGGGCGAGCTTAGAGCTTCTCACTTTCATGCTGGCTTGGACATTAAGACCAATGGGCGGGAGGGATTGAATGTGTACGCATCAGCCGAGGGCTATATCAGTCGGATTAGAACGTCAACTTCGGGATATGGAAATGCCATATACATACAGCACCCAAATGGCTATACCACCGTATATGCCCATTTGATGGAGTTTAAAGAGCCAATGGCAAGTTTCGTGCGCTCTGCTCAGTACAATCGCGAAAGCTTCGACGTAGAATTATATCCAAAAGCAGGAGAATTGTCGATTACCAAAGGGCAAATCATCGCCCTTTCGGGCAACACAGGCTCCTCAGGTGGCCCTCACCTGCACTTTGAAATTAGAAATGCCAATCAAATCGTCTTAGATCCTCTTTCCTACAAATTTCAAGAAATAAGCGATGATATTGCTCCCATCGTGGAGCGGTTCTCTCTCAGACCAATGGATATTCAATCGAGAATCAATAATCAATTTGAGAGGATGGATTTTCCAGTTCAGAGAGTAGGCAATAACTACACTTTTACGACGCCCATAGAAGTAAATGGGCTGATTGGAATTGAAATACTGGGGCATGACAAACTAAATGGTGCGGCTAATAAGAATGGCATTCACCAAATTGAAATGAAGGTAAATGGCAAAATTCATTTCAAACAGAAAATTGAAAACATAAATTTTGATTTACAAAGGCAGATTTTAGTACTTGCTGATTATGCTACAGCACAGCAAAAAGGTCAGCGATTCAATAAACTGTATATCGATAATGGCAATAGCCTCAACTTCTATTTAGAGGTAATTGAAAAGGGAATTGTTTCCATAAATAGCAACGAGCGGAAAAATATCGAAATAGTATTGACCGATAGCTATGGCAATAGCAGCACATTGCAATTCCTACTGCTAGGCAAAGAACCAAGTGAAAATATCAATGGCAATCTTGCTGGAGCTGTAGGGCAAGTAAACTTGATGGGCAATATTTTAACCATTGTCGAAAGTAAAAATCAAGAAGCTAGTTTATTCGTAAAAGGCACAACCTACAAGATAAAGCCATCCTATAGCAATACTACTCAATCCAGCTATTTGTGGGATTTGCGCTTTGGAATACCCGACTCGGTACAAATTGGCAACAAAACCATCCTCCCGCGTATTTCTGCGATGGTGCCATCCAGCAAAGCTTTTACTTTCAGAGGAGCTAGTTTTACCATTCAATTTCCCGCAAATGCAGCGTTTGATGATTTTTATCTGAAAGCTACAGAGCAGAACGGGATAATGGATTTAGGAGAAGATGTTATTCCTTTTCTAAATAGTTTTACCATTAATTACACACCAAAAAATGAGGTGGCAAATAAGGCTAAAACTGCCATATACGAAGTAAAACCAAATAATAGATACGCATATATTGGCGGCAATTGGGCAGGAAACAGTATCTCATTTAGCTCAAGAACATTAGGCAAATACACATTGCGGGAGGATATAACTCCACCGCAAATTCAGACATTAAGCCATACAGCAGCCTTGATAAGTTTCCGAATTACCGACGATCTGTCTGGTATTCGTAGCTTCAATGCTAGCCTAAATGGTAAATGGATTTTGATGAAATATGAATCCAAAAAGAACTTAATATGGACGGATACACCAGACCCAAATTTACCTTTCGGTGGTGATTTGAAATTGGTGGTTATAGACAATGCAGGAAACATTCAAACTTTTAATCATAAAATCTAAACAAATGAAACTACAAATAGGCGACAAAGCACCCAATTTCAAAGGCGTGGATCAGGTAGGAAATGCAATTGCATTGGAAGATTTTACAGGTAAAAAATTGGTATTGTACTTCTATCCAAAAGATAATACTCCTGGCTGTACTGCTCAATCTTGTAATCTCAGAGATAATTACGATTCGCTCATTGCGGCTGGCTATGAAGTAGTTGGAATCAGTTCAGACAATGAAAAATCGCATCAAAAATTTATTGAAAAGCAAAGCCTACCCTTCCGCCTAATTGCAGATGTGGATAAAGGTATTCATGGCCAGTTTGGTACTTGGGTAGAAAAATCAATGTATGGCCGAAAGTATATGGGAACAGCTCGTACTACCTTTGTGATTGACGAAAAGGGGATCATCTTAGAGATTATCGAAAAGGTGAAACCCAAAGATCATACTGCTCAAATTTTGAAATAAAATTATTAGGCCATCCATTGAAATGAATGGCCATTCCAGTTAAAACCTTGAAAACCAAATTACCTAATTTCCCAAACCAAATCAAAAAATGAACAAGGCTCCCGACATTTCGGAACTGAAGCGAATTGCTTCTCAAGTAAGAAGAGACATTGTAAGAATGGTCCATGCCGTACAATCTGGCCACCCAGGTGGCTCACTAGGATGCACTGACTTTTTTGTGGCTCTGTATTTTTCAGTTCTCAATAAGAAAGTACCGTTCCAAATGAACGGTGCTGGTGAGGACGTATTCTTTCTTTCGAATGGGCACATTTCTCCTGTATGGTATAGTGTGCTTGCCAGAAGCGGCTATTTCGAAGTGTCAGAATTAGCTACATTCCGAAAGATCAATTCGAGGCTTCAAGGCCACCCAGCTACTGAGGAGCATCTGCCAGGAATTAGAGTAGCTTCAGGATCACTGGGTCAAGGTCTTTCGGTATCACTTGGTATGGCACAAGCCAAAAAGCTCAATGGAGACAACAATTTTGTGTACGTACTAATGGGTGATGGTGAGTTACAAGAAGGGCAAGTATGGGAAGCGGCCATGTATGCAGCTCATCACCAAATAGATAATGTGATTGCGACGGTCGATTTTAACGGCCAACAAATTGATGGTTCTACCAAGGAAGTAATGTCGCTTGGTGATTTAACAGCAAAGTGGAAAGCTTTTGGTTGGGAAGTGATCCATTCCAATGGCAACGATATGGAAGACTTACTACGTAAATTAAAGCATGCCAGAAGTATCACCGGCAACGGAAAACCCATTCTGAATTTGATGACCACTGACATGGGCTATGGAGTAGACTTTATGATGGGCAGCCACGAATGGCACGGGATCGCTCCAAATGATGCGCAATTAGCCAATGCACTCGGCCAGTTGGAAGAAAGCCTAGGAGATTATTAACCCAATTCAATTTATCGTAAATCATAAAGAAACAACAAAATGCCAAAATACACATTCACAAATAAGAAGGATACTCGCTCAGGTTTTGGAGATGGGCTACTTGAATTGGGACGTACTAACCCTAAAGTTGTAGGTCTCTGCGCAGACCTTACGGGTTCGTTAAAAATGGGTGCATTTAAAAAAGAATTTCCAGAGAGATTTTTTCAAGTTGGCATAGCAGAAGCTAATATGATTGGTTTAGCCTCCGGTTTTGCAACAGGCGGCTTTATCCCTTTCACAGGCACATTTGCAAATTTTTCTACAGGGAGAGTCTATGATCAAATTAGGCAATCCATTGCCTATTCTGAAAAAAACGTGAAAATATGTGCTTCGCACGCTGGCTTAACCTTAGGTGAAGATGGCGCCACTCACCAAATACTTGAAGATATCGGCATGATGAAAATGCTACCAAATATGACCGTCATCAATCCATGCGACTATAACCAAACCAAGGCTGCTACATTGGCCATTGCTGACTTTGTAGGGCCGGTCTACTTACGATTTGGCCGTCCAGCGGTTCCTATCTTTACACCAGAAAATCAGAAATTCGAAATTGGCAAAGCTTGGAAAATGGTAGAGGGCGCTGATGTGACCATATTCGCTACCGGCCATTTAGTTTGGGAAGCGGTGCTTGCTGAGGAAATTCTTGCTCAAAAAGGAATAAGTGCTGAAATCATCAATATTCACACTATAAAACCAATTGACGCACAGGCTATTATCGATTCAGTGAGCAAAACGAAATGTGCAGTAAGTGCGGAGGAGCATCAAATAGCGGGAGGATTGGGCGAAAGTATTGCGTCGATACTTGCACACAATTTGCCTAGTCCCTTGGAAATGGTGGGCGTGAAAGATAAATTTGGAGAAAGTGGAAAACCTGCCGAACTAATGAGCAAATACGGTCTAACTGCCGAAAGCATTGTGGCCGCAGCAGAAAAAGTAATTGCTAGAAAAACCAAATGAAATGAAAAAAAGGGTAATCATATTTCTGACAGCATGTATGCTTACCCTTCCCTACTTGGGGATTAGCCAAGCAATCACTTGGGCCACCAAAGTAGAATTTGAATATAATCCGTTCGAATCTGACGGATTAGCTTGGACAGGTCAGGTTTCTTTGGGCGAACCAGATGCCTTCCCTTATGGTGAATTAAATCCGCGAGCCTTCCGACTCAAGACGGAAAAATCTTACGGAAGGCTCGTGGTTTCTTTTGATAAGCCTATCCCTGCCAGTCAAATTTGGATTGTAGAAAGCTATCTTCCAGGAAGAATTACTAAAGTTATTTTATTTGACGAAAACAATGACAAGTACGCCGCCTATGATGGTAAGCCACAAAACTTAGCTGAACCCTGGCGAAATTTCATTATAGATCTAGGCAAAAGAACAGACTATAGTATAATGAAAATTGAGATCAACATGATTTCAATCCAAGCCCCAGGATGGAGCCAAATAGATGCTATAGGCGTATCTGATGCTACAACGACCATTGTGCAGCAAGAATTGCAAAAGTTGAATAGTCAAGCAAGCAATGAAGCTATTGCAGAACCAATTGCTGCTATTCAGAATACCCTTGTAATATCTTCTGAATTGAGTGAAAAGGAAAAAGAGGCTTTAGAAGAAGCAAAAACAGCAGAAGAATTAAGAAAAGCAGAGGAGAAAAAAATTGAAGAAGAGGCTAGACTAAGAAAAGAAGAAGAAGAAAAAAGGCTGGCAGAAGAAAGTAGAATTGAAGAAGAAGAAAGGAAGGAAGAAGAGAAAATACGAATTGAAGAAGAGAAACGGCAGGAAGAAGAAAGAAAAAAGCGGGATGATGAAGATAGAAAACGTATAGAGCAATTAAAAGAAGGCGAAAGAGCAACGGCTTTGAAACAAGCAGTACTTCAAAAGCAAGAAGAGGAAATTAGAAAGGCACAAGAATCTAAAATTGAAGCTGAAAAGAAAGCAAAAGAAGAAGCTGAGAGACTCGCCGAACAAAAATCACGAGAAGAAGCTAACCGAATAAAAGCAATTGAGGAAAAGAGAATACAAGACGCTCGCCTTGCTGAATTGCGTAAAGCTGAGGATGATGCAAAAAAAGCAGCGGAAGCTATAAAGAAGGCTTCATCACCCAATGCTCTAATTGGAAATAATCAAATTCAGCGAAATGAAATTAGCCTCCCGCCTATTCCTAATGAGTTGGCAGCACTCCCCAATCGAAAAGAAGAAGTAATCGACGGAAATATTACGGCTGCAAAATTAGAATTAATTACACGAAGAAGAGAGCTAGATGTGAAAGCACTCGAATTAACCAGAAATACAAGTGCTAGTTTTATCCAAACTGTCGCAATCAAGGGTTTATCATTGAAACCAGACGTATCTAAGGGTTTCGCAAGACAAAGTGTAGGAGATGGAATAAATACACCCTATGCAGAAGTAAAACCAGTCATTACTGCGGATGGACAAACGCTGTACTTTAGCAGGCAGCAGTACCCAGAAAATCTAGGTGGAGAAGAGGACGACCAAGATATATATGTAGCAAAAATCGAGAGTGGAGAATGGGGAATGGCTCAGAATATGGAAGCTCCGTTAAATAATAAATTTCCCAATGGAGTAATTGCTGTGGCAGGCGATGGAAATACTCTTTTGTTAATCAATAAATACGACAGAAGAGGTAGATCCGAATCGGGTCTATCAATTACTCGTAGAGATGGAAGTACATGGAGTTTTCCCGAAGCATTAGAAATTGATAATAACTACAACAGAAGTGATTTTGGAGATTATTTTCTTTCCGCAAATGGGAAAATCATGCTTTTGGCAGTAGAAAGAAGAGACACCAAGGGCGATCAGGATTTGTATGTGAGTTTCGATAAGGGAAACAATCAATGGTCTGAACCTATGCATACAGGTACTACGCTAAATTCTCCGGAAGCGGATTTTTCGCCCTTCTTAGCACCAGACAATCGTACATTGTATTTCGCTTCTTATGGACACAATAGCAAAGGTGGTCCGGATATTTATATGTCCAAAAGACTTGATAAGTCATGGACAAATTGGAGTCCTCCAAAAAACCTGGGTAATACCATTAACTCTGCTGGTTTTGAGGCCTATTTTACCATCCCAGCTTCAGGTGATTATGCCTATCTAGTTACAGATCAGGGAGGTATTGAGAACTCAAGAGATATATATGTAGTAGCTATTCCGCCGGAGGTTATGCCAGATCCGGTCCTCACAGTGATGGGCAGAGTTTTGGATGCTAATACCTTAGAGCCAATTCAGGCCAAATTGGTCGTTGAATCGATTTTAGATGGTTTTGAAACTGCCGGTGCAGAGACAAATGCTGAAAATGGCGAATTTGAATTTATTTTGCCCTCAAAAGATCAGTACCAAATAAGAAGTCTCGCACCAGGATATGGGCCTGTAAATGAATTGATTGATTTGCTTAATTACCCTGAAACAGGGATTGTGGAAAAGACATTCTACTTGAAATCCTTGGATGAAATAATGAATCCAAAAAGTGTAGTTGCTAATGCGAATGAAGGCCAAATAAATGATAAAACAGCCGCTGGAGTATTGGTAAAAGATGCTGCAAGTGGAACAGAAATATTACTACGTATAATTGGTACCGTTAGTTCTATTGATGGGACTTCTCTTACCAGTAATATCATGTTTTCAGCCATTGGTGATAGTTCTTTAGTTGTTAATGTTGCTACCGATAAGGAAGGGAATTTTGAGCTAGACGTGCCTTACGGAATAGATTTCAATTACATAAGTAACGCAACCGGATATTTTAATATAGAAGGTAGTATAAACTATGAAGAATCAAATTCAGACAGAAGTATGAATCTGGCATTTGTGCATTCTCCCATAGAAACAGGAAAGACAGAAACATTGCCAAACATCTTGTTTTTGCAAGGTGCAGATATACTTTTAGATGGGTCTTATCCAGAATTGGATAGTATAGCAAATTTTTTAATTAGACATCCAAGTGTAGAAATTTTGCTCAGTGGACATACTGATGGTATTGGAGACGGAGCCCTTAATATGCAACTATCAGAAGATAGAGTAAAGGCCGTAAAAGTATATTTGGTAAGTAAAGGAATAATTGAAAAGAGAATTTCTATTGAAGCATTTGGAGGCACAAAACCAGTTGCTAGTAATGCCAGCGAAAGAACAAGGCGGCTAAATAGACGAGTAGAGCTCACAATATTGAAAAATTAATATACTGCTGCTTTTCAATATTCTGCCGCATAAAAAGCGACATAAGCGGCAAGAATATTGCTTTAAGGCCATATTTGGATTGATTTGATATACAACTTTTCATCAGCTTTTACGCTAAATACATTGAGAATGAGGAATTTTTTTCCAACCTTTGCTGTAAGAATAGTACAAATCGCCGGTTTTATAAATTTTGAATTAAAACCATTTCATGTTTCGAAAATTTATCATATTACTTATAGCAATAGCTTTTGCTACATCCAATACTATTGGACAAACGATCCAATGGGCTACTGGTGTCGAAGAGCAAAGCAATAATTTTGATAATAATCAATGGTCTGCAAATAGTGTGTTGGGTGCGCCAGATGCGATGCCCTACGGAGAGTTAAATCCAAAAGCCTTCAGGCTTAAAAGTGAAAAATCAAGTGGTGGTTTTATTCTTACTTTCAATACACCACAAATTGTTCGACAGGTAATAATCCTCGAAAATTTTAATCCAGAAAGAATCGAAAGAGTTTTTCTGTATGATGAGAATAAAAATAGATATCCAATTTATGAAGAGGGTTACGCCAATAATAGTCCCTTTGGTGTATTATCCATTCCAGTTTCTGGTATTGATACGAAAATTGTAAAAGTAGAAGTCCGTTTAAATGCTGCTTTGAAAAATGGATGGGTTCAAATAGATGCAGTAGGAATTACTGCAAGTACTGATCCTTCCCTAGGAAATAATGTCTTGAAGGATATAGGTGAAGATCAGAGGCTCGAAATTCTATCACAAAAAGTTTATCATAAAAATCTTGGCTTGGGTGTAAATTCAGTTTTCAACGAAGTGAAGCCAATAATTACTTCCGATGGATCTCGATTGTATTTCACAAGACAATACGCGCCAAGTAATGCGGGAGGTGCTCAAGATTTGGCAGACATCTATTACTCTGAAAAAATAAATGGAGCTTGGTCTGAGGCCAAAAATATTGGCTCTCCGCTCAACAACAGAAACCCAAATGGCGTAACTGCCATAACTGCTAATGGGAATCAATTGCTCCTCATCAACGAATATACTGAAAATGGTGATGGAGGGAACGGCCTTTCGATTACTCAGAAGACAACTAATACTTGGGATACGCCTAGTAAGGTAAATATTGAGGCTTTTGTGAATTTGAATGACTTTGTTGATTTCACCTTAAGTCCAAATGGTGATGTAATGCTAATGGCAATTGAAACCAAAGAGTCCCTTGGCGATCAAGATTTGTACATAAGCTTTTACAAAGGGAATCAACATTGGACAAAGCCAAAGAATATTGGTCCAGCATTAAATACATCTAAAGCTGAGTTTTCACCTTTTATTGCTCCCGATGGATTAACCATGTACTTTGCGTCGGAGGGTCACGGTGGCTTTGGCAAAAGCGATATTTTTTATACCAAGAGATTGGATGATACTTGGGAAAATTGGAGCGCTCCTGTAAACCTCGGGGCGACAATAAACACTGCGGAGTGGGATGGATACTTCACCATTGCTGCAAATAGCAATATTGCTTATGTAGTTTCCCAGCAAGGTTCTAGAGCCGGCTCCCGAGATATATATGAGGTTCGAGTACCTCCTGAGCTTACTCCTCAGCGGACAGTTACTTTGAAAGGAAGAGTATTTGATGCAAATACTAAACTCCCTTTGTCTGCTGAATTAACCTTATTGGCTTCCAATAATACTGATCGCAAGTCAGCTTTGAAATCTGATCAGGAAGGCAATTATAGCATTAACATCATACCTGAAATAAATTATGATGCAGCAGTAAGAGCCGAATCGTATAATCAATTAATTGAAGATCTGGGTGAGTATCCCTCAGATGGAGATTCGATCTTCTATCATGATTTTTACTTATCCAAATTAAATGAAATTGATCCACAACGGACTATCGCAGCACAGGCGAGTGATGCTCCTACCCTATCTGTCACTATGTCAAGAGTACCTGTTGTGCTCTTTGAGAAAAAGGAAGACCCTATAAAAGTGATTATTGATGTGGATCTTGATAATTTAGATTTGCCATTGAATTTGACTTTTATCAAGAAAGATAAGTTCACCAACGAATTAATATCCCACGGCACATTGGGAATGGGGGTAAATACAACTGGAAATATATCCAATTTGGAGGCTTTAGCTAATAGTACTTACCAGTACCAAATATATGCTCAAAATGCAAATTTGCATTTATTTGCAGAGGCAAATGGTTACTATAATTCCATTGATCAAATCCAAAGTGATGAGTGGATTAATCAAGGGACTGAGCCAATTATCATGTATATGACACCTATAGCCAGAGCTATCAACACCTTTAATACGCTAGTCAAAATTCCGTTGAGATCGTCAAGACCGTTAGACAAACTGGAGAAAGTAACCGTTGAAATAACCTCCGACTTACCACCAATATTGCAAATAGTTGGTTATGTATACGACGAAAAAACGATGGAACCATTGGTGGCTGATTTACTCGTAAATACTGTGGTCGGCAAAAAAACCAACACATTAACGACTGTTAAAACTGGAAAATTCGAAATTGAGAATCCTGAATTCGATATATATAATTATGAAGTTTTACTAGAAGGTTATTATTCTAAGAAAGGAAGCATAAAAGTAGAGGAGTTAGAGAAAGATGGCATTGTTGAAGTTGTTGTTTTACTTACCCCGATTGAGACGGGTATCACAATTGCCTTACCAAATATGCTTTTCGTTCAAAGTAAAGCGGAACTGTTGGAAATTTCTTTTTCTGCATTAGATAGCATAAGAAATGTGATGATTGAAAATCCTACCCTTGAAATCTTATTAAGTGGCCACACTGATGGTGTTGGAGATCCTCAATTAAATCAGCAATTATCTGAAGATAGGGTTGCCACAGTGAAACAATATTTGGTTGATTCGGGCATAAATTCAGAAAGAATAGAAATCGAAGCCTTCGGAGGCAAAAAGCCCGTTGCTTCCAACGCCCGAGAAGAGACCCGCAGATTAAATAGGCGGGTGGAATTAGCTATTTTGAAATATTAGATCCATTCAATTGATTTTGCATAAAAAAAGCCCTTTAATATGGGTTTTTTTTATGCTTGAATAATTGTGTCCCCGCAAATTCTAATAAAACAGTTACTTTAACCCGTTGGGTGAAATTACTTAGGCTGTTAAACGATGAAATAAAACAGGAATGATATTGGTCAAGATACTGAAATTCAGTATCTTGAAGTCGCAAAACAAGCCAATATCGATGTCAAATATACTCAATAATTATTT
>JBDNFI010000013.1:0-7313 GCA_041689935.1 Cyclobacteriaceae bacterium | reverse complement strand
GGCTAGTATTGTAAAGCAGATAGATAAATTATATAAGTCAAAACAAGACGGTAAAATAAATGATGAAGAATATAATCATTTAAAAAAATTACTTTTCAAGAAATTTTATGGCTTAGATGATGGTTTGGAAAGCCTATTTGATGATTCACTCGATGATGTTAAAATTACTTCCTTAGAGAATCCAAATGAGGAATTATTGTATGATTCAAAAAGTCCTAAATTTAATGAATTAGGCAAGAATGATTCGAAGTTACTTATTTATGGATGTATTTTATTAGTGATATTTTGTATTATTCTTTTTTTTAGTAGCATACTTAACTCGCGTTCATTCTAGCTTTTTAGATTATAATGATTTATAATAATTTTCAGAATCAACCTTTAACCTTGACAAGGTGAAAAAAAAGCTGTCACTCCACTTAAATTATTAATTCGATGTTTTGTCTTTGCATTGCTGAATTGAAGTTATTCATAGATATAATTAATAATCATTTCATTGTTATGACATTACAGAAACACGGACAGGTTATTTTGATGTAAGTGCTCAATTTTTGTCCAACTTTAGAATTCTTTTAAAGTGTAATTGGTTAAACATTCTATTATACTAAAATTTATTTCTTTACTATGGTTTAGTCTTGCAAGTTGTTAGAGTTAAAGTTTAATGATTAAACTATGGCATCAACTGAAAAATCTGAATTTTAGTTATAAAAGGTTATCAATTATATCACATAAATTTTGGCTAGTTTGTTCCTTAATGAGACTATCATTTGATGTATTTGATAGGCACCTAAATGCCTGGATTATAATGTTTTACGTCTATTTCCCAAATTATTTTTTCCATTGACTTCCTAGCGACATTTCTGCTACAATATTACAATTCATAATTGATTTCCCTTTTTTATTTTCGATTCTTGTCTAATTGAACTAAACTTTACATATTTTTGTATTTAAAGGTCAAATAATTGAATCTATAATTTATTTGGTCAAAATTTGGTCATCCTTTCTAATCACTAAAATCATCATCTGTTTTATGGAATTAATCACCTCAGACTTACTTAATAGTGCGATATCTAAGCTCCGACCATTTGAGAAAAAGCAAATTTTTACTGGCTTAGAATGGCTTTCAAATAATGGACTTTTAAAGAATTTAGTGATGATTGGCGGATGTGCAATAGCGACTTACTGTCCTGGACGTGAGTTAACACCCGATTTTGATTTAGTTGCCAGTGATTTTGATTTAGCGAGAATAATTGTACAACTAGAGAATGATGATTTGGAATACAAACCATTGATGACCAATTCCCTTATTGGATATCAAATACCTATCTACAATGTTGATGTTATAAAACCAGGAGACGGCAACGACCTTATCAATTATGCCTTTAAGTATTGTCACAGTGTTGAATTGAATTCTATTAAAGTCAAAGTTATAATCCCAGAACTACTCCTCATAATAAAACTCTTGTTGGGACGAGAGAAGGACTTGAATGATGCTTTTAGATTGGTCGAAAGTAAGGCTGTAGATAATGATAAATACAACCAGCTGCTAGACTTGCTTTTTAACGATAGCCTAAACTCAGATTATGAGTTATTGAAAAGCTATTCTTTATTACTAAATTAAATATAAAGCACATGGAAGAAATGTTTGTTCTATTTCCCGCAAGAATTGGTGGCTTGGCACTACCAGATGAAGTGTCTTATGAGGTTTATAAGTCTTATAAGAATATGTTAAAATCCAAGGACATTCATTTTGCGGAGGTGCCTGAGCATTTAACGCAAGAACTACCATGCAAACTAGGATTAATAATTTATGTTGATGAATCAAGTATTATTCAATTAGCTATTAATCAGAGTCTTGTGGAGTATTTGAAAGTGCAAGAAGTAGGAAGTCAAGTGATAACTACTAAATTTTCATTAGGATTTCTACACGTTACTCAAACTAATGATAACCATACCCAACTCGATGTTTCATATTTTAATAAATTTAATGGCTACTTTACAACTCCAATGAGTTCAAAGGTAATTTTAATAAACTCTTCATTTAGCAATTCCACCATTAGGGATAGTGTATCGCCAGACGTGTCGCATTAATTCATAAATAAAATTAGCACAGCAAAACCGCTAATTAAGAAGCTTAAAGCTTGCAATTATGCGTATAATGTGCTATATTTATATTCAATTTTAAATTAGCACACTATGCAGGTAAAATATAATAGAGTTAGTACGACCCAACAATCAGGTGAACGATTCAAATCTGATTCAAATAAATATGACCTTACTTTGCTTGATAAATGTACAGGAACCATCCCATTCTCAGAACGACCACAAGCAAAAAAGCTTTATGAGTTAATAAAAGAGCGTAAGGTAGAGCTTTTGGTGGTTGAGGAGCTTAGTAGACTTGGTCGCAATATGGCAGATGTAATTTCTACACTTAGTACACTAGATATGTTATCAGTAAATGTTAAAATAAGAAATATTGGCATCGAGAGTAGACCAAACGGAAAAAAGAACCCAATCTGGTCAATGCTCAGCAGTGTATTAGCCTCCATGTATGAGATGGAGCTAGAAAATATTAAGGAGCGAACACGGGTAGGGCGTGAAATGTATGTCCTTCGAGGTGGTAAACTTGGAAGACCACAAGGAACAAATGAAAGACAGTCTGAATTTTTAGAAAAGGCAAAAAGTCAAGAGATAACTAAATATCTGCAAAAAGGGCATTCGATAAGAGATACTGCCAAAATAGTAGGGGTAAGTCCTGCAACGGTACAAAAGGTAAGGAAGTTAAAAGTGTTTAAATTTTAGAATAAGCCAATAACTTTTTTAGTGAGTAGCTAAGCTTCTTAATTTTAATCTTTCAAATAATGAAATCAAGATGACCAAGAAAAATAAAAATTACCAACCAGAAAATCGAGTATGTGAATTCGTTGGGATAAGAAGCTTCGAGTAATGGGAGCTTTCCCATAAACTAAATAAAACTCCATTGATAAAATTCAATATCAAAACTTCTTCAAATAATGACCCTGATATCGATAAAAAAACTAATTAAGATTAAGTTTTTTGTGTAGTATTTTAATTACCTAAAAATTTGCTGGTGAAATGGCGGTGAAGGGTAGACTCCATGCCCAAATTCTCTTCAAGTTCCTTAATTCTTTCTATTAACTTTTGTTTTTCTTTCACCATATCCACCATCCGTACAGAACATCCTTCAGCTTCATATTTCTCCTTAATATTATTGAATTCAGATTTTTCACACCACTTCCCTGTCTCATAATTATGTTCTCTAACATAATAGATAATGGAACCATGAAAAATGTAGTTTAAGTGAGTTAGTAGCCTACTGTTTCGACCCCTATAAAACAAGAGTATTCTTTTAAATTTGGTTAGTTAATTTTTCAATTATCTTTTGCTCAATCTCTTTATCTATTTTTTGTTGAAAATTAAACTTTGCTATTTCTTCTTGTAAATTATCTATTTCTACAAAATCCCCATCAGCATCAATTGTAATAGCTTCTTTGAATTCCATTTTATTAACTTCATCAGAAACCTGTATTGGACTATTATTTCCTTTTGATAATTCAGGCAGTACCACCAAATTTTGATTCCTTAAAAATTCAATTAATCTTTCTTCAAAACTATTTTTTAAATTATTAAAAACTTTTTGCTTTATTAATTTAGTATTGATTTTTCCATAATTATAAATTTGAAAATGAATTTCCTTTTCAATCAATTTAAAATATTCATTAATTAAGAAATTAATTCTAATTGCTTTTGGGTCATTTATTACGGTGTTTTTTTGTTTAGAATCATTAAAAATGTAGATGTTACTATTATCAACATCTTTCAAATTAATTTTAAATCGCTCTTTTGAATTATTAAATTTAGCCCTAATTTGTATTAATAATTGCTGTTTTCCCTCTTTATTCTTAATTGATTTAATAATTAATAGTTGATTTAAATCAATATTCATTTAGCTTTAATTTAGATTTGGGGTGCAAAAAACACCCTTATTGATTTAACTGAATTCAAATGTATCCTTTATACCTATTTAAAGCTAATTTATGGGGTGCATACATGGGGTGCATATGCGGGGTGCAAAAAATGGCTGAATAGCGTTTAAACCTATTTAAATGCACTTTTTGAAATTAAGAATTTGGGATATGAGTCCCGTCCATTCCGCTGTCAAAGTAGATTAAGCCTGTAAATTAACGTTTGCAGGCTTTTTTTATGCCCAAAGCGATCTTTTTGGAGTATAAAAATGGAGGGCAAAATTGGCCAAACCAACCTAATCGCTACTATGCTGAGGCACAGATAAAATCCTCCCGCTTCTTCTGCTCAAATAATAATTTCGCCAATAAACTTTTCAATTTATCATTCTGTTGTACTTTAGCTGATTGTATTAAAGGAAACATTCATTCAATTCCGCTGCTTAGACGTTCAAACAAAAAAATTATCCCTTATGGAGCTTTATGCAAAGGCATTAACATACGCCATTCCATTTTTTCTAATTCTGATTATTGCCGAAGAAATAGTTGCACGTAAATTGGGCAAAAAGGTAAATGTCGGGATGGACACCATATCCAGTTTGAGTTCGGGTATGACCAACACACTCAAGAATTTGATGGGACTTTCCATCATTATCATTAGCTATCAATGGATGGTTGGGAAAGTTGCCATATTCGAGATTGAATCTAGCATTTGGCTATATATAGCCGCATTTATCGGGATTGATTTTGCTGGCTATTGGGGCCATCGGTTTGAGCATGAGATCAATGTGTTATGGAACAGGCATATCGTTCACCATAGTAGTGAAGAATTTAATCTTTCTTGCGCGCTACGACAATCTATTTCGGCAATCTTTAGCGTTTTCTTTTTTCTATACATTCCAATGGCACTCATTGGCGTTCCCGCCGAAATCATCGCTGTAATTGCTCCAATCCACCTATTTGCTCAGTTTTGGTATCACACAAAGCTCATCAATCGGATGGGTTTTTTAGAACATATATTGGTTACGCCTTCACACCATCGAGTACACCATGCTATCAACGACATCTATTTAGATAGAAATTACTCGCAGATTTTCATCGTTTGGGATAAGCTTTTCGGAACATTTCAAGAGGAATTGCCCGATGTGGCTCCTGTATATGGCACCAAGCGTCCAGCCAATACTTGGAACCCAATTATCATCAATTACATGCATTTTTGGGCATTGGTAAAGGACGCTTGGCACACGCGCAATATTTGGGATAAAATTAGAATTTGGTTTATGCCCACAGGCTGGAGACCTGAAGATGTAAAAGAAAAAATTAAATATACCGTCATTACCGAGCCTTCCAAGCAAGTAAAATATGACTCAAAGCCTTCTGAAAAATTGCGTAATTGGGCCTGGGTGCAATTGGTCGTACATTTCTTATTGGTTTTTCATGTGCTTACTAGCTTTGCGAGTATCCAATACAATCACATATTGATTTATGCAGCCTTCTTGATGATCTCCATATTTTCATTTACCACATTGATGGATAAACACCCAATGGCAGCGGGAGCAGAGCTAGTGAAAGCCATTGCGGGACTTGCTATCATCTTCTACTTAGATGGTTGGTTTAATCTGTCAGAGATTTTAGCCGGAGGCGATTCTTTAATAATTTTCTATTTTGGAATCTCTTTATCAGTAAGCTGGTATTTTGTGGGTATGGAAAAAGCAGCGGGGATTACCCAAACCCAAAAGGTGAAAATAAAGCAAGGAGCCTAACAGGAAATAGTGGGAGGATTTGTGAATTAGCTGTTTAGGAAATATTCAGCAAATCTGAAGCAAGTATTTTATTATGCTTTTGGCAATATTCCCTTTGCTAGATCAAGGCAGAAGCAATCATTTAATCTTATTAGGGCATAGCATCGCAAGTTTATTGATGTATTTTTGTACTTTAAAATTTGAAATATGGTATTAGACTTCGAAAAGCCTATCGTCGCATTAGAAAGCAAACTAGAGGAGATGAAAAGCCTTGCAAAGGAAAGCGGCGTGGATGTATCCAAAGATATCGCATCACTGGAAGGTAAAATCCAGCATTTGAAAAAAGAAACCTTTCAAAACCTAACAAGATGGCAGCGAGTGCAACTTTCTCGCCATCAGGAGCGCCCTTATACCCTCGATTATATTTATGATATCACCGACGATTTTATCGAATTGCATGGCGACCGCCAAGTAAAAGATGATAAAGCGATGGTGGGTGGCTTTGGTACCTTAGATGGCCGCTCGGTCATGTTTATCGGACAGCAAAAGGGGCACAATACCAAGCAAAGACAGCATCGTAATTTCGGAATGGCCAATCCTGAAGGCTATCGTAAGGCACTGCGACTAATGAAATTGGCTGAAAAATTTAATAAACCCATTGTTACGCTGATAGATACGCCAGGCGCATTTCCGGGTCTTGAAGCTGAGGAGCGAGGGCAAGGGGAAGCAATTGCCCGAAATCTACGCGAAATGTTCAAATTGACCGTTCCGGTGATTTGTATCATCATAGGCGAAGGGGCTTCTGGTGGCGCATTAGGGATAGCCATAGGCGATAGAGTGCTGATGCTTGAGAATACTTGGTATTCGGTAATATCTCCAGAATCCTGCTCTTCTATCCTTTGGAGAAGCTGGGATTATAAAGAACAAGCAGCAGAAGCATTGAAATTGACCGCTCCAGATATGATGAAGAATAAGTTGATCGATGGCATTATTCCTGAACCATTAGGCGGCGCACATCGAGACAAAACATGGATGTCCAACAAAGTGAAAGAAGTAATCCTGGCCCAATTAAAAGAATTAGATAAACTCAGCCCTCAAAAGCGAATTGATCAGCGGATTGATAAGTTTTGTGCAATGGGTGTTTATCAATAAAATACTGTTTAAATTAGATTGAAAGGGCTTACAAAGCCCTTTTTTATTTAATCGTATCGCTCCTTTTAGTCTATTGGGATTTGAGTAAAAAGGAAGTTATTTGACATTATATTTTTGTTGTGCAATGGGTACATTAGAGTTGTGATTTGAGTAAAAAGGAAGTTATTTGATAGTTAGATAGAGCTGAATTAATACCGATAGCATGTTGTGATTTGAGTAAAAAGGAAGTTATTTGATAGTTAGCCGCCCACGTAGCCGCCCACGTCTTTAGTTGTGATTTGAGTAAAAAGGAAGTTATTTGATAGTCCCACGCCACAGCACCCACGCCACAGCACCGTTGTGATTTGAGTAAAAAGGAAGTTATTTGATAGTGGCGTGAAAGCAGGAGATACTTTTATCGAGGTTGTGATTTGAGTAAAAAGGAAGTTATTTGATAGTT
>JBDNFI010000012.1:0-81008 GCA_041689935.1 Cyclobacteriaceae bacterium | reverse complement strand
TGAGAGCGATTGATTTATAGAGAAGAGGTGAGAGACAGGCTTGATGACCCTCTGGCAACCTGCATAGCTTAACGGCAAGGTGCCAATTCCTGATTTCGACAAGGTGTCGGAAGAATATAAAACAGTTGCAATATGAACACACAACACTCGAACTATTTTGGCAAGTTAGATTTCGCACAAGCTGCGCGAATTTCTATTTCGCTATTATTCAGCACACGCATTTCAAGCTTCAACTATTGTTGCTGTTTGATGCCATGTTGTCGCTAATCCCAAGCGATAAGCTTCAAATCTCTGCATTTCAATTCTGCCAATAAATGGCCGAAATATGTCCCTAACTTACCTATTTTCCGAAATCAAAATCTACAATAATGTCAAATTCAACTAATTACAGATTCGAAACACTGCAACTGCATGCAGGCCAAGCAGCCGACCCAACTACAGGATCACGAGCTGTTCCTATTTATCAAACCACTTCCTATGTATTCAATAATTCCGAACATGGAGCCAATCTATTCGCGCTGAAGGAATTTGGAAACATTTACACACGCATCATGAACCCGACAACCGATGTATTCGAAAAACGAATTGCGGCATTGGAAGGTGGTGTGGCGGCGGTGGCTGTCGGCTCTGGGCAAGCCGCACAATTCATTGCGATAAACAATATTCTGCAAGCAGGAGATAATTTTGTAAGCACCAGCTTTTTGTACGGCGGCACCTACAATCAATTCAAAGTAGCTTTCAAACGATTGGGCATAGAAGTGCGCTTCGCAGATGGAGATAACGCGCCCTCATTCGAAAAACTAATTGATGAAAAGACGAAAGCAATTTACCTCGAATCAATTGGCAATCCAGGCTTTAATATTCCTGATTTTGAAGCGATTGCAGCCATTGCTAAGAAAAATGAAATTCCATTGATCGTAGATAATACGTTTGGAGCGGGAGGGTATTTGGTACAACCCATCAAGCATGGGGCAAATATCGTAGTAGAGTCTGCTACAAAGTGGATTGGGGGCCATGGCACTTCCGTTGGTGGAGTGATTGTAGATGCAGGGAATTTCAATTGGGCGAATGGCAAATTCCCTCAATTCACCGAACCTTCTGAAGGATACCAAGGCTTAAAATTTTGGGATACATTCGGAGAAGGCAATCCTCTTGGGCTGCCAAATATTGCCTTTGCCATAAGAGCTCGTGTAGAAGGTCTTAGAGATTTTGGCCCTGCTTTGAGCCCATTCAATTCATTCCTCTTATTGCAAGGACTAGAAACTCTCTCGCTTCGGGTGCAAAAATCGGTTGAAAATGCTTTAGCCTTAGCCGAATGGCTTGAAAGTCATGAAGATGTAGCCTACGTAAATTACCCTGGCTTAGCCTCTAGTCCATATCATGCATTAGCCAAAAAGTATCTGCAACATGGATTTGGTGCCGTACTTTCTTTCAAGCTGAGGGATGGAAAAGAATTTGCCGATACCGTAGTAAATAATCTAGAACTGATTAGCCACGTAGCCAATGTTGGAGATAGCAAAACCCTCATCATTCATCCAGCTACCACTACTCACCAGCAATTGAGCGAGGAAGGACAAAAAGCTGCTGGCGTGGAACCAGGGCTACTGCGAGTATCTGTTGGTTTTGAGCATATAGAGGATATAAAAGCAGATTTCCAGCAAGCGTTATCCAAGGTAAAAAATCAAGTATTGGCTTAGACTAATCAAAAATTGACAAAGCGTACATTCATATACGATAGGTCCTTCGACTTGGAAGGTGGAGGACAATTACCGCAATTGGAAATTTCTTACCATCAATTTGGCGCAGAAATTTCGCATGGCAAGCCCATCATTTGGGTGTGCCATGCACTGACTGCCGATTCGAATGTATTGGACTGGTGGAAAGGCCTTTTTGGAGAAAATTGCCTATTCGACCCAAAGGAGTTCACGATAATTTGCGCCAACATGATCAGCTCTTGCTATGGAAGTACCTCCGCTCTTTCCTATTCTGAGGAGTTGGGCAGGCCATGGTACCATGATTTCCCGAGCGTAACTATTCGTGATATTGTTCGCGCGTATGATCTACTCAGGAGAGAATTGAGAATTGAACAAATTGACTTAACAATTGGTGGCTCAACAGGTGGGCAGCAAGTATTGGAATGGGCCATTATGCAACCAACTATTTTCAAAAAGATATGTGTTTTGGCGAGCAATGCTTCGCACTCAGCTTGGGGAAGAGCCTTCAATGAAACGCAGCGAATGGCCATAGAGGCAGATCAAACTTGGCAAGAAAATAATCCCAACGCTGGAAAAAAGGGACTTGAAGCTGCACGGGCGATTGCCATGCTTTCGTATCGACAATACGAAACCTACGCGGCAAGTCAGCAAGATGACATTGAAGCAATCAAGGACTTTAGAGCGTCGTCATATCAACGCTACCAAGGACAGAAACTCAGCAATAGGTTCGATGCTTTCGCTTATTGGCACTTATCGAAGGCTATGGATTCTCATAATGTAGGCAGAGGAAGAGAGAGCGTAGCTAAAGCATTAGCGCAGATAGAAGCACAAGCAATTATTATTGGCATTTCTAGCGACGTACTATTTCCTCCCGCCGAACAAGCCTTGATTGCGAAATATATTCCTCAGTCACATCTCAGCATTATGGATTCACTTTATGGGCATGATGGCTTTTTGATAGAAACTGAAAAAATTACAGAAATACTTAGAACTTTTATTCCATGCAAAAACAATTAAAAATAGGCCTTTTCGGTTTTGGTGTCGTTGGTAGCGGACTATTCGAAGTCCTGAAACAGACTCCCGGCTTCAAAACGGAGATTTTAAAAATATGTGTGAAAGACCGCAAAAAGAACAGACCGGATGGGATCGACATTTTCACTTTCGAAAAAGATGATATTTTGGGCAATTCAGACATCAATCTGGTGGTGGAGCTGATTGACGATCCGGACGAAGCATTCGAAATCGTGAAAACGGCTATGCAACGTGGTAAAGCTGTGGTTTCGGCAAACAAGAAAATGATTGCTGAGCATTTGGAGGAACTACATGCTTTACAGCAAGCTTACCGAGTTCCTTTCCTTTACGAAGCGTCCGTGTGCGGGAGTATTCCAGTGATTCGAAATTTGGAAGAATACTACGATAATGACTTGCTCAGTAGCATTGAAGGGATTTGTAATGGCACAACCAATTACATCCTGACACGCACGATTGAAGACCGAAAAAGCTATGAGGAAGTACTTTCTGTTGCCAAAAAATTAGGTTTTGCAGAAAGCAATCCCAAACTAGATGTGGAGGCTTTCGATCCGAAATTCAAACTTACCATCCTTATCGCCCATACATTTGGCCTATTCCTCCATCCCGATCAAATCTTCAATTATGGCATACAGCATTTATCCGCCGAAGACACCAATTATGCTCGCGAAAAAGGTCTAAAGCTTAAATTGATAGCAAAAGCTTATAAAAATAACGGGAAAATCCATGGCTGGGTCATTCCAGAATTTGTGACTACTCAAAGCCATTTTTACCATGTTCAGAATGAGTATAATGCGGTACAAATTGGTGCTGCGTTTACTGATAGTCAGTTTTTTATAGGAAAGGGAGCGGGTAGCTTTCCTACTGCTTCGGCGGTATTATCTGACATTTCGGCAATATCTTATGAATACCGCTACGAATACAAAAAAGCGCGCCAAAATCAATCATCGGAATTTTCGAACGATCTGAACATCAGACTGTATATCAGATACAAGAATGAAGAAGATTTGAGTGAATTAGAGCTGATCGACGTGGAAGAATCCCACATCAACAAAAACTATCGTTACAAAATTGCTCAGGTGAATTTGGCAAACATACAGGAATTTGACCCTAGTTCAAGAGGCATTTTCATAGCGCATCATCCGGCTTATTAAGGGTGATTTGATAACATAACCCGCCTAAAGCATAGGCAAAAAAGTCAATGGGATCGTAATAAAATTTGGAAGAAAGTAATGGGAAAAGAAACTCACCAACCAAAGCGACATAAACGGTCATGGCAATTATCTCCATTAAGTAAAGGCGGGAGGTAATTGCCTTTTTTCCAAAAAACCAGTTTCGTTCAAACTGCCAGGCACCGAGCAATACAATAGGTGCTGTAAAAGGATCCAAATAGCCATCTGCTATGGTAATAGTATAGCCGAAACCATATTGCAGCATTTGATGAAGGAGAAACAAGGCTACAAAAAACCAATATAGCTTCGAATGGACTGCCAAGCGTTTCATCCTGCTGCGAAGAAAGTGATGAATACAATAAGGAAAACAATAGGCGAAAGGGCGATCACAAAAATGCTCGCAATGATGCGAGTGAGCAGATGCAACAGTTTCTGGAATAGGCTCAGGTTTGGGCGAAGTTTTAGCCATTCAAAATATTGCATAGCCCAATCCGCCATTTTTTCTCTAAGCAATACCAAAAATGACTTTTCCTTTTTTGGTTGGGTCATGCTTAATAATTTTCTAAAAATTACCTTGAAGTTTTTCCTCTCCCAATCAAAAACCAAAGAACCGTACCTAGTAATGGAAGAAAAATGACCACTAAAATCCAGATTAGTTTATCTGTACTTGATGAGAAATTACTACGGAGTACATCTATCAGCGTGAAGAAGTAAATAATGATTCCTATAATGCCTAATCCAAACATGGTGGAAATAATTGATAGTTGAAAAATATAAATAAATATGAACCAAAATAAACAAAAAAAGCGAACCTAGGCTCGCTTTTTCTAAAAACTTTCGTTTGATCTAAATTTATTTCCCTAGGGCTTTCAAAACCATATCGCCTATCTCGGCTGGAGATTGCACGACCAAAAGGCCACATTCTTCCATTATTTTCATTTTTGCAGCAGCAGTATCATCTTCGCCACCTACAATTGCACCCGCGTGACCCATTCTACGGCCTGGAGGAGCTGTTTGCCCAGCAATAAATCCAATCACAGGCTTTGTGCCATATTGCTGAATCCACTTAGCAGCATCTGATTCCATGCTACCACCAATTTCGCCTATCATTACGATCGCCTCAGTTTCTGGATCGTTCATCAACAGCTCCACAGCTTCTTTGGTGGTAGTGCCAATAATTGGGTCGCCGCCTATACCTATACAAGTACTCTGCCCGAGACCTGCTTTCGTTATTTGATCAACTGCTTCATAAGTAAGTGTACCAGAACGAGATACAATGCCAATACTTCCTTTTCGGTGAATAAAGCCTGGCATAATCCCCACCTTAGCTTCGCCTGGAGTAATTACACCTGGGCAGTTTGGCCCAATCATACGCACGTCTCTACCAGATAAGTATTCCTTCACTTGGATCATATCCTTCACTGGAATCCCTTCGGTAATGGTAATGATCACGGCAATACCTGCATCGGCAGCTTCCATTATGGCATCTGCTGCAAAAGCGGGTGGCACAAAAATCAAAGAAACATTGGCTCCTGTATTTGCTACGGCTTCTGATACCGTATTGAATACCGGACGGTCCAAATGCGTTTGACCGCCTTTGCCTGGAGTTACCCCACCAACTACATTCGTTCCATACTCGATCATTTGACCTGCATGAAATGAACCTTCGGAACCTGTAAAGCCCTGTACTATTATTTTCGAATCCTTATTTACTAATACACTCATGTAGCGAATTTTAATTTTTCACAAAAATAGAAGATTTGACCGCTTACACAAAGAAGAATTACACCCGATGACAATTCATTACAAATTCAACAAAAAACTAAACCCGTATTCTATTTTTTTCTACTTTGTGGCAAATTCAATCAAAATGTTTAAAAAAGTACTTCTAGGCCTTATTTTGGTGATTTCACTGCTTACCATTACGGTTTTTGTTGGCTATCATTCTCTCAAACCAACCTATAAAGGCACGCTGAAAATAGATGGGTTAGCATCCGAAGTTGAAATTATTTTTGATACATTCGGCGTACCTCATATTACTGCCGAGTCGGAAGAAGATGCGCATTTTGCTTTGGGCTATGTGCATGCGCAAGATCGCCTCTTCCAAATGGAAATGTTGAGGCGAGTTTCTTCAGGAAGATTATCGGAGGTTTTTGGAGAGGAATTGCTCGAAACGGATACCTTTTTTCGCACTTTAGGGATTTCCCTCCAAGCCGAGGAGGCCATTGAACAATTTTGGACGAATGAACAAAATGAACCTTGGCAGGTAAATACCCTTGCTTATATCAAAGGTGTAAATCAGTTTATGGAGAATGGTCCCAAGCCTATAGAATTCCATTTATTAAGTATTCCAGTGGAGCCATATACGCTGCAAGATGTGTATCTCACCACCGGTTTTATGGCATTTGGCTTTGCAGAAGGATTTCGGGAAGATCCACTAGTTAGTACTTTGATGAATACCTTAGGCAATGATTATTTAAAAGACTTGATTATAGACTGGGAGGAATTGGCTGAAAAAATTCCCGTTTTTGATCCAGCAATGGCAGAAAATCTTCTTTCCATTTCTACGCACACTCAGCAAATACTCGATAATTTGCCTGTTGCGCCTTGGCTTGGATCCAATAGTTGGGTGATAGGCCCATCCAAAACGGCGGGAGGAAAAGTGCTTTTCGCCAATGACACTCACATGGGTTTTAGCCAACCTTCTGTATGGTATGAGGCTCATATTGAAGCGCCCGGACTAAGTAGCTATGGCAATTACGCCGCTGGCTTTCCATTCCCACTATTAGGGCACAATCGCTTTATGGCTGTTGGCCTCACCATGTTCGAAAATGACGACACGGACTTCTACATAGAAAAGCCTGTAGCAGAAAACCCAAATCAATATTGGTATGGCGAAGAAAAACTCAGTTTTACCTCCCGCACAGAAATCATCAGCGTGAAAGATGGTGATGATATTAGCTTCGAAGTGAGATCAAGCAAACACGGCCCAATTATCAACGCTGTGATTCCACAAATCGCGGCCATTTATACCCAGCCAGTGGCCGTTTCGTGGAGCTATTTACAATTGCCCAACCAAAACTTGGAAGCAACCTACAACATCATAAAAGCAAGCACCATGAATGAAGTGAAAAATGGCGCTTCCATGATCAATAGTCCTGGCCTCAATATAATGTATGGAGATGTAGATGGCAACATTGCTTGGTGGACGACCGCCAAACTTTGGCAAAGACCTGAAGGCCAAAGCGGTAAATTATTTCTGGATGGCAGTGACCCTGCGCAAGAACCAGTCGGTTTTCTTCCATTTGAGATGAACCCTCATGCTGAAAACCCACCTTGGGGCTACGTATATTCTGCAAACAATCAACCAGAAGGAATGGATGGCAACCTTTATCCGGGCTATTATGTGCCTGAAAATAGAGCCAAGCGAATTACTCAGCTCATTGAAGAGGAGAATGAATGGACCATCGAAAAAATGAAAACCATGATTAACGATGTGTATGCGGCAGAGGATTTACATATTAGTAAAATACTGATTCCTTTATTGATGGAAACAAAATTATCTGCAAATGAAATGTCGGTATTGAGCCTATTGAAAAACTGGGATGGCAATTACTCCATCAACAGCCAAGGTGCTGTAATTATACAAAAGTGGATTTACCTTATTCAAAAATACGCCTTTGAAGATGAAATGGGTCAGAAGCTTTTTGGTACCTATATCGGAAGTCATTTGCAAAAACGGAGCACTCGAGTCTTTATGGAAAATGATACGAGCATTTGGTGGAACAACGTAAATAGCAATACCCAAGAAAACAGAAATGAGATTGTGAGTAAAGCCTTTTCTGAAACATGCGCGGCTTTGGAGATTCAGCTTGGCCGCGATACTGACAAATGGACTTGGGGAGCCGTTCATAGCGTAGAGCATCCTCATCCATTTGGCGAAAATGAACGCCTTCGTAAATATTTCAATGTTGGACCTATCGCACTGAAAGGGGGTAATGAAGTAATAAATAATGTAGGCTTCAAGCCCGACTCCAGCGGATATTATACCGCTACTTTCGGCCCTGCAATGCGCATAATTATTGACATGGGCCAAATCCAGAAGTCATGGTCTGTACAACCCACTGGGCAATCGGGCAACTTACTAAGCGAGCACTATAGCGACCAAGCCCAAATGTATGCAAATGGTGCATTCAGATGGCAACTAATGGATAAAGCCGACATCCAGCAAAACCGCAAAAGCAAATTGCTACTTATCCCTTCCAAATAAGGACTTTCGATAAAACCCTCCCGCTAATTTCAAACAGGTGTACGGTAATGAAATAAAACTGTCCGATAGCGTACGCTATCGGACAGCAATTGCTATTAACAAAAAGATATAATTAATTGATTTACAATTACTTAATAATAATAATCTTTCATGGCACGTAGCTTGGCTATTGTCTGGCATAAACAGAACGAAAAAATCAAAAATTTATATAGCCATGAAAACTTTATCACTAACAATCATCAATCAGAAAAACATAAGTGCATTAATTGCCATCCTTTTGGGAGTGCTTGTGCTAATGAGTGCAAATGTGAATGCCTCAGATACGCTTAAGGCAAAACCTTTCGTGAGAGAACAAAATTGGTTCGATTTGAAAATGAAAGCCGAATTAATGGAAATTTCTCAGCAGTTACAAGCAGAAGCTAGTCATGCTCTTCATCTTGAAAAAACGTTTGTAATAGTAGATCAGCAAAATGAATTGGTTTACGAAGGAACTGTAGAAAATATGCTAATAATTACCAACGCAAAATTGAGCTCCTTACTCCGCAAAAGTTCGCTACTAATTGACTACCAAGGCATCGCTTACTACATGATCGAAAGATAATGTTTTGGGTTCGATGAGGAAGATGGCTGCGATTCCCACCAATTGCAGCCACATTCTTCCTCAGTAGAATTAAAAATGAAATTTTATAACTAATTCTGAAACAGTATAACAGTGAATCCGTTAGCACTTAGACGTACAATAATCATGAAATCACTCTTCAAATTAAATCAGAAAAATATTTGTGCTTTATTTGCCTTGTTAATGGCAGGTGCAATAACGATGAAAGCTATAAATCCATCTACAAATGTGGATAAATTGATGGCCACTTCTTCTGAAAAATCCATTTCAACCTCTCCTTCATTAGAAGAAGATAAGGATCAAGATATCTTTAGCAAAATGGTTCGTATGAGCTTGGTGCCTGCGTTGTCCTTAGCTGCCGTGAAGCAAATTCTCGACAAGAAATAACAAAAAGCAATTCGATGTAAAAGCTGGTTCGTATGATCCAGCTTTTTTTTGCTCAAAAATTACCTTTACTTACTGATTTAGCATAAAACAGAAGTTTTCAGCTGCTTGCCTTTGTAAAATCATTTTGCGTTACGGCCAAAAAAATAGAAATTACCCATTCTATTTAAAATGAAGCTCACCAACATTTAAAGAGGCCACCAGCATAGATGGATTTGAATACTCCTTCTGATTTTTCAATCTCAAAAGCAATTGGGCTCATTGCGGGTCCATTAGTATTCACAATTTTTCTCAATGCAGCAGTGCCAGCAGGACTCAACCCAGAGGCCTGGAAAGTGATTGCCCTAGCTGCTTGGATGGTAGCATGGTGGATTACAGAAGCAATGCCACTGCCTGTAACAGCGCTGCTCCCAATGATTGCGCTGCCTATGCTCGGAATTTTCTCGCAGGAGGAAGCCTCTAGTCCATACGCCAGTCCAATTGTATTTCTATTTATGGGCGGATTTCTAATTGCTTTGGCTATGGAAAAGAGAAATCTCCATTCACGAATTGCGCTCAACCTTATCCGTATGATTGGCACCAATCCAAATGCGATTATACTTGGATTTATGATTGCCACGGCTTTCCTCAGTATGTGGATAAGCAATACCGCCACGGCTGTAATGATGCTGCCTATCGCTATGAGTGTAGTGAAACTATTAGGCGAAAGGATATCTGCTGAAAACCCAGCAGGTATTAAAAACTTTTCACTCGTATTACTTCTCAGCATTGCCTACAGCGCCAATATTGGTGGCACTGCTACTATTATCGGCACTCCTCCCAATGTGGTAATGGTTGGCTATTTGGATCAGTTCTATAATTATGATTTAGCCTTTGGTAAATATATGCTTGTGGGCATACCTGCAGCAGTAATTATGCTTGCAATCACCTATGTATTGTTAACGAAAATACTCTATCCCAATAAAATAAAAGGACAAAAAGATACTGGAGAATTAGTGGTAAATAAATTACTCGCCCTTGGGAAAATAAGTAGAGCAGAAGGATTAGTTGCTACCGTATTTATACTCACAGCTCTTACTTGGATGTTTCGGTCGCCAATTAATAATATACTTGGAACAAACCTCCTCAACGACACCCTGATAGGAATGGCGGGAGGAATATTAATGTTCATTGTTCCAGTGAATCTCAAAAAAGGCGAGTTCATTATGGACTGGTCCACCACGAAAGAATTGCCATGGGGCATTTTACTTCTCTTTGGTGGAGGGCTAACACTGGCCAAAGCCATGGAAGTCACTGGCATTATCCAATCCGTAGGCGAAGCCGTATCGGGCAATAGCCAATGGGAACTATGGCTCTTATTACTTGTGCTCACTAGTATTATGCTTTTTATGACAGAGCTTATGAGCAATGTGGCCCTTTGTGTAATTTTCCTTCCAGTCGTTTTGGGGATTGCCGATGGATTAAATATTCCACCACTCATGTTGGCAATTCCTGTAACCCTCGCTTCTAGCTATGCTTTTATGATGCCCGTATCCACACCTCCCAATGCCATTGTATATTCTAGTGGCTATATCAGCATGAAACAAATGGTAAAGGCCGGCTTAATTCTCAACCTCATTTCCATCCTTCTGCTAATGATCCTTAGCCAAACCTTGATTCCTTGGGTTTATGAAGAAAGAGGAAGATAGAAATGAAGAGTTATAACTCATCTTCAGCATATGTGTCAAAACTTACAGTGCCATTTTCACAATGAATATAATTGTCTCGGCTAATTGCTTTTCCTAAACTATTGTAGCTTGTTTTTTCAACAAAGAAAAGGCTCCCGTCTGGATAAAATCCAGTACATATTTCAAAGCCGTCCTTACGCTCAGTTTCAAAATAAAAGGCCATTTCATCATTCGAATACTCCTCTACTACCTCTCGCTCATTCCTTGTAAAATGCCTTTCATAAGAAAGGTGGACATTCTCCTTGAAATGAGTCTTGCTAATAATTAAGGTTTTGTTCTTCACCGTTTCATCAGCATCAGCCAAATGAATTCTCATTTGTGTAACTACTCCATCCTCATAATAGAGCTCCAAAATTTTTTCATCTGTTTTGGAATCATAATTAATTTGGATCAATCTTTCTTCAAATTCACCTATTGATCATATCCATTTCTCGTAATATTTTTTCGCCATTGAAATGTGTGCAATGCTAATAATCAAATCTACCCATTTTATAGACAATTGATTTATTCAGTTTTCTGATTTTACATTTAATATGTTCAGTTGATTTCTTTTCTGATTAATAATGTTGAAGCATTGAAATCCAACTAACCCCACCATCAAAATCACCCCATCAGTCGAATAAATCACTCGGTTAATCGAATTTTGTTGCACGTAAAATAAGCATATAGCTTATTCGTTAAGCTTGAACAAAATCCTCTCGCATTATGCAGCAATTCTTTCTTTTCTGTTCTGGAGTTCCCAAGGGCTATATCAAAAGATGCCCAAGTGAAATCAATAAATACGCTGGTATTGGAGCCACCATTTTGTTTACAGCCATATTCGCCTTTTTGGCTTCTGGGTATGCGCTCTATACTATTAGTGAAAACATCTTTCTTTCCGTTGGCTTTGGCCTATTATGGGGAGCTATGATTTTTAATCTCGATCGATATATCGTATCGAGTATGAAAAAAAGCAAAAGTAGACGAAGCGAATGGGCAATGGCTATTCCTCGTTTGCTATTAGCTATCGTATTGGCCATTGTGATTTCCCGTCCGCTAGAGCTCAAAATATTTGAACCTGAAATTGCTTCGGAGCTTGTGTTGATGAAGCAAGAATTAAAGAAAAATCAGGAGGCAAGTATTTCGTTGCGGTTTACAAATACCCTTGCAAGCTACGATAGTGCTGTGAGCGACTGGGAAGGAAAAATTGCTATTGCCCAAAACCGCAAGGACATATTGGCCGAAGAAGCTCGGAAGGAAGCCGATGGCACTGGCGGCTCTATGCAGAAAAATCTTGGCCCAATTTATTTATTGAAAAAAGCTGATGCAGACAAAGCTGGAGAAGAATTTAAGAGCTACGAAGCAGATGCTAAAATGAATATTGCCCAACTGCTCGTGGCGAGAGATAGCGTGTATCAAAAACTCCAAGCTGAACTACTCACTTTAGAAGGTGATCGCTATGATGGAATGGCTGCCAGATTGGAGGCATTGGGCAGATTGGGAGAGAAGAATTCGGTGATGGCAACCGCTAGCTGGTTTATTTTGCTTCTGTTTATCTGCATAGAAACCGCACCGATTTTCGTGAAATTAATTTCACCGAGAGGGCCTTTAGATGAAGTCCAAATGAGCCATGAGCATGTCTTTGTCATTGATCGGATCCAAAAAGTATCGCAAATGAATCATCAAACCAATGAGAAATTGAGCAAATGGCACAAGCACTATATGCCAGATGAAATCTCGTTGAATCCAGATATTACCTAGCTTCCAAAGATAGGGATCAATAGTCGTATTTATCCTTCCAAAGCTTTTGGAGTTGTTTACGAAATTCTTCCTCCCGCGCATTCTTACCTGGGTCATAAAATACGGTACGGCTTAGTTCATCAGGTAAAAATTCTTGGAAGGCAAAATTGCCTGGAAAGTCATGTGAATATTTGTAGCCTTTTCCATAACCTTGATCTTTCATAAGGCGGGTGGGTGCATTTCGGATAGGTAAAGGAACAGGTAGGTCTCCAGTATTTCGTACTTCGGCTAAGGCTTTGTCTATTCCCAAATAGGCCGCATTGCTCTTGGGTGAGCATGCCAAATAGGTAGCACACTGCCCCAATATAATACGAGACTCCGGGTAACCAATCATCGATACGGCTTGAAAAGTGGTGGTAGCAAGCAGGAGCGCATTTGGATTGGCGTTGCCAATATCTTCGGAGGCCAAAATCAATAATCGACGGGCGATAAATTTCACATCCTCCCCGCCTTCTATCATTCGGGCAAGCCAATACAAGGCTGCATTAGGATCGCTGCCTCTTATGGATTTGATAAATGCAGAAATGATATCATAATGTTGCTCTCCAGATTTATCATATATGGCTATTTTTTGCTGTGCGATTTTCATCACACTTTCATCGAGGATTTCTTCTCCTTCATCCAAGTAATCGGCGACGATTTCCAGCAAGTTTAAAAGCTTTCGGGCATCTCCACCAGAAATGCGAATAAGTGCTGCCGTTTCTGTAAGTACAAGTTTCTTCTTTGCAAGCACTTCGTCCTCTTCGAGTGCTTTTTTCATTAGGCTAACCAAATCAGCTTCGTCGAGTGCTTTGAGAATATACACTTGGCAACGAGAAAGCAATGCGGCGTTTACCTCAAAAGATGGATTTTCCGTAGTCGCCCCAATCAAGGAGATGTAGCCTTTTTCTACGGCCTGCAGCAAAGCATCTTGTTGGGATTTATTAAATCGGTGAATTTCATCTATAAAAAGGATAATTCGGCCTGTATTTTTGGCTCGTTGTATTACCTCCCGCACCTCCTTTACGCCAGAGCTTACCGCGCTCAACGTCGCAAAAGGCGTTTTCACTTGCTTGGCTATAATATTCGCAAGCGTTGTTTTGCCCACTCCAGGAGGTCCCCAAAGAATCAGCGAAGGCACATGTCCTGATTTGATGACCGAACGTAATACACTTCCTGGCCCTACCAAGTGTTTCTGACCTATGAGATCATCGAGCGCCTCAGGTCTGATCCGCTCGGCTAAGGGAGCCGATGAAGCGAATAAACTCATGGTTCGAACCTTTTCAGAATTTCGATTGCTTGCGCCAATTGCTCATCGCTAAAGTCCAAATGCGTAACTAAGCGAATTTGACCAGGTCCGAAGAGTACTCCACCAATTCCCGCTTCGGTAAGTTTGGTAAGGATTTCCTTATTATTTAAGCTTGGAATCAAATGGAAGATGACAATATTGGTTGCAACTGGACTCACTTTTTCGACCCAACCAAGTGTGGCTAAAACTTCTCCTAATTTAGCCGCTTTATCGTGGTCTTCTTTGAGGCGGCTTACATGATTATCCAATGCATAAATACCCGCAGCAGCCAAATATCCAGCTTGGCGCATGCCACCTCCAAATACTTTGCGCACTCTCCGTGCTTTGCGAATATTATCAGCGGAAGAAAGCAAAACCGAACCTACAGGACAACCTAATCCTTTGGATAAGCAAATAGAAATAGTATCGAACCATTGCCCATATTCTAATGGATCGTTGCCTGTTTCTACCAATGCATTGAAAAGTCTTGCTCCATCCAAATGCATCGCCAAACCATGTTCTCTCGCCATTTTGCTGATCTCACGAATGGTGGACATCGGATAAATTGCTCCTCCACCTTTGTTCATCGTGTTCTCCAAAGCTACCACTCTACTAAGCGGACGGTGAACATCATCTGGGTTATTGATAGCTCCTTTTATGGCTTCTACGCTCAAAATTCCATTTTCACCTTCCAGCAAAGCAACAGAAACATGTGAGTTTGCCATAAGCCCACCACCTTCATACAGGTAAATATGCGAGTATTTATGGCAAATCACTTCATCTTGAGCTTGGGTCAAAATTCGAATAGCAATTTGGTTGGTCATGGTGCCACTCGGGCAAAACAGCCCTGCCTCCATACCGAAATATGCAGCTAATTTCTGCTCCAATTCATTTACCGTTGGGTCTTCGCCAAACACGTCATCACCCACTTTTGCAGACATCATTGCCTGCATCATTTTAGGTGTTGGTTTTGTAACGGTGTCGCTTCTTAAATCTATCATTTTTAGTTTTTGAAAAATCTTTGATAAAATCTGCTTTCTGTGTTGACCATTGGCGCAAGAGCTTTGGCAGCTTCTATTGGTCTATCTGTAGATAGGATATCTGCACCATTTCGAATCAGGTTGGCGTAGAGTTCATCGCCATTTGTAGCCGCGCTTCTGTCTAAGTTCCCCATAGTACCTAAAATACAGTAAATTCCTTCTTTATGCAAAACATCATATAGCTCGGCATCTCTTTCGGAGGTGCCGACAAACGCCACTACATTTTCAGCAGGAATACCTGTTTTGCGCCATTGTTCGATGGCATCCATACTACCAAGCGACATAGAAATCGGCAAATCAGGAATCAATTCATGCACTTGCATGGCGGCTTCCATATTGTAGGTAATCATTATCGACAAATGGCTGGTTTCTGTTTCGATAATCAAATCAGTAACTTTTTCGAAAGGAACGCCACGCTTCACATCCAAGGTAAAAACCACTTTGCCCTTACCCCATTCCAAAACCTCCCGCAATGTTGGTACCTGAAAATTTGTCAAATTGCCCCCATCATCTTTCAAGTATAATGACTGAATATATTCCAACGTCACCTCATTGACCTTACCTGTACCGTTAGTAGTGCGATCCAGTGTATTGTCATGCATCATTACCAAATGCCCATCCGAAGTTATCGCAATATCACATTCAATAATTGCGTGAGTATATTTGATTGTATTCTCAAATGTCCCAATACAGTTTTCTGGAAATCCTGGTGCTGGCCCACCTCTATGAGCAGAAATCATTGGTACCCGTTCTTCACTCCATTTGAGAAAGAGGGAAGTTTCGGTGGCATTATTGATGGAAATAGTCTTGAGCTCTTGTGCTTGGGTAGTACAAGCAAAGCTGAAAATGAAAATTAGGTGTAGAAATGAATAGATACTCTTTCGCATAATTATTACGTTTAATCCGAATGCTATATTACAAAATGGCGGGAGGATAATATCATCTTCGTCAAGTAGGTTTTTGCTCAGAATCCAATTATGCCTCGTGAAATTAGCCATGCCAGAAATAAAAAAAGCTTAACTTTGGGTAAATAATAAACTATGTCAGCGGAATTTATACGTCTATACGAGGAAAATCCTGAGGATAAAAAGATTGATCAAATTGTGGAAGTACTCCGCAATGGTGGTGTCATCATTTATCCTACTGATACTATTTATGGGATGGGCTGCGATATTTTCAATCAAAAAGCTGTGCAAAGAGTAGCTCAACTGAAAGGGCTGAAACCCGAAAAAGCAAATTTCTCTATCATTTGCAGCGACTTGAGTAATATATCCGAATATGTTCGCAATTTGAGTACACCAGTGTATAAGGTAATGAAAAAGGCACTTCCAGGCCCCTTTACATTTATCCTGAATGCAGGCAGTAAAGTCCCCAAAATACTAAATACCAAAAAGAAGACTATTGGTATTCGAGTGCCTGATCATAAGATTCCTCGATTGATTGTAGAAAGGTTGGGCAATCCAATTATCACCACTTCCATTCGAGATGAAGACGAAGTGATTGAGTATTCTACTGATCCTGAATTGATTTATGAGAAATTCAAAAATCAGGTTGACATCGTCATTCATGGCGACTATGGCAAAAATGTAGCTTCCACAGTAGTGGATTGCTCAGGCGACCAAATCGAAGTAATACGCGAAGGCTTGGGTAATATTGACGAATTCTTGTAATCAAGGGAGCAGGCTTCCTTGGCATAGATAAAAAAAACAAAACAGTGCCAGCAGAAACATCTACCGCCCTTATTGAAATGCATTACTTCCCAAGCATTGCTTGGTTTGCCCAACTATTGCGCTTCAATACTATCCGGTTAGAAACGCAGGAGAACTTCAGGAAGCAAAGCTATAGAAATAGGTGCTACATCCAGACTGCAAATAATGTTACGGCTCTTTCCGTCCCTGTAACAGGCAGTAGCAAACAGGCCATTAAGGATATAGAAATTGATTATTCTCAAAGATGGACAGATATTCATTGGCGCACCATCCAGTCGGGATACGGAAATGCTCCCTATTTCGAGTTTTTTGAAAATGACATCCGAGATATTCTTGAAGCTAAACCCTCCCGCCTTTTGGATTTGAACAGGCTAATCCTGACAAAATGTCTTAAATTATTGAATTTCAACGTTCACGTAGAATATACACAAACATTTGAAAAACAGCCTGAAATAAGCGTGATCGATTTAAGAAACAGTCTTCAACCTAATAAATCGATTCATGATATTTTAGAATTTGACCCAATGTCATACTATCAAGTGTTTGGCGCAGACTTTGCGAACAACCTATCGATTCTGGATCTCCTCTTTTGTGAAGGACCCCAAGCAAAATCCTTGCTTTTGGCATCTATTAGGAAGAAGAATTAAACAAATGTAGGGTTTTCACGTTTTTCCTACATGATTTTTATCCTTCCTTAAGTGGTATTTTCAAACTGAATCATTTACATTTAGCAGGTACAGAGGCTTTATAGATATATAATATGGAAGCAAAATTTTCGAATCGAGTAAAAGAAGTAATATCCCTTAGCCGCGAGGAAGCTTTGCGCCTGGGGCATGACTATATTGGTACTGAGCACTTGGTGCTTGGGTTATTGCGGGAGGGCGAAGGTGTAGCCGTATCTCTTCTGAAAAAATTAGGCGTTCCGTTAGATGAAATGAGACAGGCTTTGGAAAAAGCTACTAAGGGAACTGCATCGCATAACGTCAAAAACTTAGCAAATATCCCTCTTACTAGGCAGTCTGAAAAAGTGCTGAAAATCACTTATTTAGAAGCAAAAATATTTAAAAGCCAGCTAATCGGTACGGAGCATTTATTATTATCAATTCTCCGCGACGAAGATAGCCTACCTACTCAAGTGATGGAAAAATATAATGTAAGTTATGATGTGGTAAAGGAACTTCTTGAGTATAAATCGGACAGCCCTATGGCTGCTTCCGATACTGATGGCAACGACGATGATAGCAGCAAAGTGTTCGGTAGCTCGGGCAGCTCTGCTGGAGGCATGGGTTCTGCTAAAGGTGCCGAGAAATCCAAAACACCAGTGCTAGACAATTTTGGTCGCGACTTGACCAGACTTGCAGAAGATGGCAGGTTGGATCCGATTGTGGGACGTGAAAAAGAAATAGAGCGAGTAGCTCAAATCCTTAGCCGTCGAAAGAAAAACAACCCAATATTAATAGGTGAGCCTGGAGTGGGTAAAACTGCCATCGCAGAAGGCCTCGCCCTAAGAATAATTGAGAAAAAAGTTTCAAGAGTCCTTTTCAATAAAAGAGTGGTAACGCTTGATTTGGCTTCATTGGTAGCGGGAACAAAATACCGTGGCCAATTTGAGGAACGAATGAAGGCGGTAATGAATGAATTGGAAAAATCGAAAGATGTCATTCTTTTCATTGATGAATTGCACACAATTGTTGGAGCGGGAGGTGCTTCAGGCTCTCTTGACGCAAGTAACATGTTCAAGCCAGCGCTTTCTCGTGGCGAAATCCAATGTATCGGTGCTACTACCTTAGATGAGTACAGACAATATATAGAGAAAGACGGTGCTCTTGCTCGTAGATTCCAAATGGTGATGGTGGATGCAACCACAATAAATGAAACCATCCAAATACTTGAAAACATAAAAGATAAGTACGAGGAGCATCACCATGTTAACTATTCCCAAGCTGCTATTGAAGCTTGTGTCAAAATGTCTGACAGATACATTAGCGATCGTTTTCTTCCTGATAAAGCAATTGATATTTTGGATGAAACAGGAGCGCGTGTTCACATCAAAAATATCCATGTTCCTGCTGATATCGAGCAGCTAGAGTCGGACATAGAGGATGTGAAGAAAGATAAAAATAATGTTGTAAAAAGCCAGAAATACGAAGAAGCTGCAAGGCTCCGCGATAAAGAGAAAAAACTTCTTGAAGAGCTGGATGCGGCAAAACTTCGATGGGAAGAAGAAACCAAGAATCAACGCTATACGGTTGACGAAGAAAATGTAGCAGAAGTAATTGCTATGATTACTGGTATTTCGGTAAATAGAATTGCGCAAAATGAAAGTGCAAAATTACTGAAAATGGGTGAATCACTTGCAGGCAAAGTAATAGGCCAAGAAGAGGCTATTAAGAAATTGACTAAAGCAATACAGCGCACAAGGGTTGGTCTCAAAGACCCGAAAAAGCCAATAGGCTCTTTCGTATTCTTAGGCCCAACAGGTGTGGGAAAAACTGAATTAGCAAAAGTTCTTGCAACGTATCTTTTTGATAAAGACGATTCACTTATCCGTATAGATATGAGTGAGTATATGGAGAAATTCTCGATCTCCCGTTTGGTTGGAGCACCTCCAGGCTATGTTGGATATGAAGAAGGTGGACAATTGACCGAGAAAGTTCGACGTAAGCCTTACGCAGTAATCCTACTTGATGAAATTGAGAAAGCGCATCCAGATGTGTATAATATCCTTCTTCAAGTATTAGACGATGGGATATTAACAGATGGCTTAGGCCGAAGAGTTGACTTCAGAAATACCATTATCATAATGACTTCCAACATTGGCGTGCGCGATCTAAAGGATTTCGGTGCGGGAATTGGTTTTGCCTCACAAACAAAACAAGAAGCAATAGATGATGTGATGAGAGATACCATACAGAAAGCCCTCAAGAAGACCTTTAGTCCGGAATTTTTGAATCGTTTGGATGACGTGATTATATTCAATTCTCTACAAAAAGAGCATATTCACAAAATCATTGATATTTCTTTGAGCAAGCTATTTGTTCGTATCAAGGATTTAGGGTACGAAATTGAACTCAGCGAAAAGGCAAAAGATTTCTTATCAGAAAAGGGATATGATCCACAATATGGAGCAAGACCACTCAATAGAGCGATCCAAAAATATTTGGAAGACCCGATTGCAGAGGAAATCCTTAGAGGAGAAATTCAGGTGGGTGATACATTATTGGCCGACCATGTAGATGGGGCAGAAGAAATAGTCGTTAGCCTTAAAAAAGGACTTGTAGATAAGGACGCTGAAAAATAGCATCAATTATTAATCGAATATCGAAAGGCTGTCTATTAATTCAGACAGCCTTTTTTTGTGAATTAAGCATTCGGAATAAGGTGATGTTAGAATAATCGTTCATTCAATTGTGGCTACTGATATAGAAAATCAAACATGGAGTTTGCTGGGTGAAAACACTAAGAATGTCTGAAGTATGATTCTTATGATTAAATAATTAGTAAGATTACTTTATGTAGAATAGAAAAATCTATGCGCGACTTACAGTTACTGGACAAGGAATTTAAGCGCAGAGACCTTCATTACCAGTAGGAACGTTTCCCAGGTGTCTCCTACAAGTAAATTACTCTAAAAAACTGCTTAATAAAAAAACGCCCATTGCTTAAAATTTTGCAGCAGGTGTGGTTTCTAATAAAAAAAATTAAGCGCGGAGTTCGCTAAGATGATGACGCTAAAGAGGAAAGATAAAGACACTATCTCGAAAAGTGTGAAAGTAGAAAGTAGAGATGCTTATCATTTACCTACAATATTCCTCCAATAGTTTTATACTTGTTTCGTCTCCCTTTTTGGCCAATCTACCTAACTCCCGGCAGGCAATAACTGTATTGCCGATACGCGCATAAGAGATGGCTCGATGCACCGCTGCTAGATCATTGTCCGGTTCGAGCTCTAATAATCGGGTGAAATCTCTTATGCTTCCCATATAAAATCCTTCCCCAATATAGCAGATGGCACGATTGTACAAGGCATTCGTATCATCCTTGTTCTCATTCAAATAGTAGGAAAGATCGATTACCGCTCCTAGAATATCGCCATATCTGGCACGTGCGATTCCACGATAATACCTCCCGCCCAAATTTTCCTCATCCAATTCTACCGCAGATTCCATCGCATCGTAAGCCTTTGCTCTTTCGCCTAATTTTATATAGGCTCTACCAAGCATCAAAAATGAATCAAAGTCTTTTTTATTTATATTAGAAGCATTTCGAAAATCAATAGCGGCACCTTCTATGTTCTCCAATCCCCAGTAGCACATTCCACGTGTAAAAAAATAGCTGAAATTACTCTTATCTATCGTTATCGCCCGTTCCAAATCAACTATAGCTTCCTCGTACAGTTCTAGTTCCTGTTTGGCTCTGGCACGTTTGAAAATAGTCTGATTATCGAATGGGTTGTATTCGATAATATAGTCAAAATGCTTAATAGCTTGTTTGTAATTTCCCTCAGCAAAGTATTCATCGCCAGACTTTTTGTGATCGGTGCAGGAAATCGCCGTAAACAAAATTAATAAAAGGAAATATGACTTCATACGCCGAAATTAATTATTTAGTTTTGATATACAAAACCAATTAATAAGATCCGTAATATTTTCTTAAAAACCATTCAACACCTGCTATCAATACAATCAATAAAAACAGCCACAGCAAGCGATTAGCAGGTAAAAATGTTTCCTCACTTATAATTCTTTGTGTTGGGTCAAGGGCTTCAAAATCAGCAATAAGGGCATCTACTTCGTTGATATTGTAATATTTTCCACCGTGGTTCGTCGCCAATGAGCGCATAAGGCCATGATTGGCCGTGAGGTTGTTCAGCTCAACCTCGCGTCTTGTTACCAGAAATTCTCCTCTATCTACTTCAGCATTTCCTTGCAGGCTAGTCCTTCCCTCATAGCGATAAATGCCCGGTTTCAGACCAGAAACACGATATCTTGCCGAACTAGCAGTTGGCTCGTATGTGTACTCCATTGAGCTATCCGCTTCATTCGTAATCTTAATATCTACCTGATAGTTATAAATTTTTTCTAAGATATCGTTATACCCTTCACTTTCGAAAACAATGGTTTCGCCTTCGTCCCATTCATTTTTGATTGGATAGAAACGAAACTTTCGATTGTCTTCACGAGCGGCCAAATATTGTATAAGCTTAGAAAAAAGCTGATCAAATTCCGTTCCCTCCCGCTTTATATTGTCCATTCGCCAATTCCACAAGCCTTCGCCTATCATCACCGCAGTTTTCGCATCGCCTACCATTCCAGTCATTAATAATGGCCTATCAGTAAGCACATTTCCAACGCGCTGAAAAAGCATGATTTCAGCATTTGGATAAATGATATATTCTCCAAACGGCACAGCAGCGGGCGGGAGGTTTCGAAGGAAGTCTCTTTGCTCTGTTTCAAAAACAAAGCGATCGTAATTATCGCTAAAGGCAGGAAATACTCTATCTGGCTGTGGGGAAGTCCGGCGTAATTCCATCAACCCATTCATTTGGCTAAATAAATTCAAATCCGTTTGGCTACCCATGATATACCACTTTGGAGTAGAGGATGGGATTCGCTCCAAAATTGAATTAGCATCCGCTATCCTACTTGGGAGTTGATGCAAAATGGCCAAGTCAAATTCTTCAGTATAAACCCAATCATCAATGCCATGAATGTGTACGGTGAGCTCATAGGCATTACTTTGCTCTAATACACTTCTAAGTGCTTTTATATCTGGATGTGGGGCAGCAGCTACTATTAAAATTTGTTGCTTTGCCTCTATCACCTCCACAAAGGCTGATTTTTGATTATTTTCCCGTGTAAATTCCCCCTGTACTGGATCAATGGCAATTTGGTAGGTTTGTAAGCCATCGCCTTCTGCTTCAATCAAGAATTCCGCTGTTTTGAAATTCTCGCCAGAGCTAAAAGAAATAATTTGACTTTCAATTACCTTCCCGCCTCTTAATACTCGCACTTGCGTACTTACTCCCTCGTAGCCATTTTGAGCAATTTCAGCTACAATTGGAAATCTGGAACCTTTATAACTGATTTTATTAAAGCGCAGCGAGCTAATCAGAATATCTCTTTTTGGAATGGTGTCTCCCAGCCCAAAAGTACTTAGATTAAAGCCATAAAGTTGAAAAGATGGATTGAGTCCTGCGTTATTAATTCCGTCGGAAATAAGTAGGACTTGGCGTAAGTTATTTCCTTCACTTTGCTCTTCAATTCTCTTTAGCTGGTCGTGCAGATTAGTTTGACGGGAGGAAAAACTAGGGATGGTTCCGAAGGCCTCCTTATCACGGTCAAAGGCTTGAATATTCACATCGAAGCCATTTTCTCGCCAAACAGCTGCTTCCGAAATCAATCGCCCCTGCAAATTGGCAAGGGCTAAAGAATCTGTCCCTGCACTGACTGAAAGGCTATTGTCCCAGGCAAGAATGATTTCAGGCTTCTCAAAGTAATTTTCAATCTGCCTAAGGAGCGGGCCGAGCAAAAGGAAGGCAATTACCGTGAACACCAATACACGTAGGCCGAAAAGCAATTTGTGGATACGTATTGGCCAAGGTCCTTTTTTGGCATAAAGCAGCCAAGCGAACAAAAAACCTACACCTGCGGCAGGAATTAATAACCACGGCGAATACTCAAATAGTATTTTGGTCATAATAGCTTAAGCGGAGGTATAGGACTTTGGTTTCAAAATTTATTTATGTGGTAAAATTTGGTCTTAGGATTCGTTCCATTGATCGTTAGGTTAGCATTCCGCCATCTACTTGCAGCACTTGCCCACTTATGTACGAGGACATATCTGAACCAAGAAAAACCACACAATCGGCAACATCTTCTGGTGAGCCCCCACGTCGCAATGGGATGGCATCTCTCCAGCCTTGCACTGTTTTATCATCCAACGCGGCTGTCATTTCTGTTTCGATAAATCCTGGTGCTATGGCATTGCAGCGAATATTTCTTGAGCCAAGCTCCAAGGCTACAGATTTGGTAAAACCGATAATGCCTGCTTTAGAAGCCGCATAATTTGCCTGTCCGGCATTTCCTTTTATACCCACTACAGAAGTCATATTCACAATAGAACCACTTCTTTGTTTCATAAAAGTACGCGTCGCTGCTTTTACTGTATTGAAGCAAGATTTCAGATTCACATTTATCACCTCATCCCAAGCCTCCTCCGTTAGTCTCATCAGCAAATTATCTTTGGTAATACCCGCATTATTTACGAGCACATCTAAGCTCCCAAAGTCAGCTACTACATCGTTGATCAAGATTTCGGCTGCCGCAAAATTGGAAGCATCAGAGCGATACCCTTTGGCTTTTACACCAAATGCTTTCAGTTCTTCTTCCAATGCTTGCCCTTTCTCCACACTAGACAGGTAGGTAAATGCTATATTTGCTCCAGCCTGTGCGCATTTTTCTGCCACGGCTCTGCCTATTCCTTTCGATGCGCCCGTCACCAGTACGGTTTTGCCCTCTAATAACTTCATGGTTCTAATTTTAATTCTATCAAATGATTCTCAACAACAATATTAAACATAAATGCTTAATTGAGGATTAATTTAAGCGAATAAGCCAAATCAATTCTCATCCGTGTCACAAGTGGCTTTTTTACTTTATGGATAAAGCGTAACTTTGGTATCTGAATTTTAATCGATAATTAATCTCTATAATTCATAATATGTCAGCAAAATACGATTTGATTGTAATAGGCAGTGGGCCGGGTGGTTATGTTGCCGCTATCAGAGCTTCACAGCTAGGAATGAAAGTAGGGGTAGTGGAAAGAACCGAACTTGGCGGTATCTGCCTCAATTGGGGTTGTATCCCAACAAAAGCCCTTCTGAAAAGTGCCCAAGTATTTGAATATATCAAGCATGCCAAAGATTATGGCATTAATGTAGAAAACGCCAGTCCAGATTTCACAGGCATGGTAAAGAGAAGTAGAAATGTGGCAGATGGAATGAGCAAAGGCATCCAATTTCTTCTTAAAAAGAATAAAATAGACCATATATCTGGTTTCGGCACCTTGAAAAAAGGCAAGAAAGTAGATGTAAAAGACGATAGTGGCAAAACCACAGAATACACAGCAAATCACATCATATTGGCAACAGGCGGGAGGGCAAGAGAACTGCTAAACCTACCTATCGACGGCCAAAAAGTGGTTGAATACCGCAAAGCGATGACCTTAGAAAAGCAGCCTGCTTCTATGGTGGTAGTTGGTTCTGGCGCTATCGGGATGGAGTTTGCTTATCTGTACAACTCCATCGGTACGGAAGTAACTGTAGTAGAATATATGGACAGAATACTTCCTGTCGAAGATGAAGAAGTATCAAAAGGACTAGAGAGGATTTACAAAAAGGCGGGAATGAAATTCATGACCAAGTCGGAAGTAACCAAAGTAGACACCAAAGGTAAAGGCTGTAAAGTAACCGTAAAAACGCCAAAAGGTGAAGAAATTATAGAATGCGAGATTGTCCTTTCAGCGGTAGGGATTGCGACCAATATAGAAGGAATTGGCTTGGAAGCTACTGGCGTAAAAACCGAGAAAGGCAAAGTAATCGTAGATGATTTTTACAAAACAAATGTAGACGGCGTATATGCTATCGGCGATATTGTAAAAGGCCAATCCCTAGCGCACGTGGCCTCTGCTGAGGGCATTATTTGTGTAGAGAAGATTGCGGGTCATAATCCAGAGCCACTCAATTACAATAATATTCCAGGCTGTACCTATTGCATTCCTGAAGTTGCATCGGTTGGATATACTGAGAAAGCAGCTAAGGAAGCTGGTTTCAATATCAAAGTGGGTAAGTTCCCATTCTCTGCTTCCGGAAAAGCAAAAGCGGGAGGTGTTGCAGATGGTTTTGTGAAATTGATATTTGATGCCAAATATGGTGAGCTACTTGGCGCGCACATGTTAGGTACTAACGTCACGGAAATGATTGCCGAAATAGTAGTCGCTAGAAAGCTAGAAACTACTGGGCACGAAATCATTAAATCAGTTCATCCACACCCAACTATGTCGGAAGCGATCATGGAGGCGGCCGCGGCAGCTTACGATGAAGTGATTCACTTATAATAGTTGAAGCTTCGTTATCCGTCAGAACTAAACTCATCCAACGGTGGCTTGTCAGTGACAAGAAGCCGTTGGATGAGCTTTTATAGACAATACTCGATTGCTTTATCGGCAAAAGATCGTCCGAAAAAAATACTAACACATCGAGTAGAAGGAGGCAAATAACTGCAGTTTGCTGCGCCCTACTAATAGATATCCAAATGAACACACCTGATAATAATCGCAAAATCACTACTTCTCCTACTCCAAAGACCGATCATTCCAGATTTACATTTTGGAAAAAGATTGGTGCATTTAGCATGGTATTAGCCATTGCAGGTTTTGCTGTGGCCGTATATTTTGGGAAGATGTACTACCAAACAGAAGATGGATTGAATGAACTGATCATTGAGCATACTCAAATGGCCGAAGAGCTACAATTCAATAATATACGCTTGAGTGAATTAGAGTTTGCCTTCTCTATTTCGGCTGATCCAAATTATCAGAAAATAGGTCTCATCGGCTTGCAAATCCAGCCTACTGCAAGCCTTTCGGTATGGTGGAATGAGCAATCCGAAGCGACCTTCCTAATGGTAAATAATCTTACCCCCTTGCCCGATGATAAAGATTATCAACTATGGGCAACTATAGATGGGCAATTTGTAGATATGGGCATATTGGCCGATCGAGATCAAGGCTCATTCTTGAAGATGAAGGATATTCCTAAAGCTTCTGCATTTTCAATCACGATTGAGCCAAAAGGTGGTCGACCAGACCCAACGATAGATCAATTGTGCGCATCAGGAATTGTAGGCTAAATAAATAGCATTGAGCTACAGAATGCATAAAAGATTAATCTTCTTTTATTGGCAGATCAGTGAGCGTTCCATTGGCAATGGTAAATGGATTTTCAATCAACATGAAGATCATTTATCCTCCCGCTGTATTCGGAATATAAACTCTGGCAAAATCACTGGGGCTTTCTCTTTTAAGAATCTTTCTGTTTTTGCTCAATGTAATAGGCTAGCAATAAGGCTAGTCCGCCAAAAATAATGGTAATGGCAACAGTTACTTGCTCAGTCAATTGGGTAAATTCTACAATGAAGTAGCCAACCAATATTCCAAGGCCAATGCCAATCGCTAGTAATGCGAAACGCAATACACCTGAGGTTTTCACTGGCATAGGTGCATTTGGGTCTAAGCCTTTTTCAATCATCGCCATGCGCTCATCGTTATCATATTTTCTAAGAAAAACGATCATGGTAAATACAGCTACTCCAAGAATAATAGGAACAAATATAGGATTCATAATTTTAAATTTATTGTGCTGATAGGATGCAGAAAATGGCCATAGGTTACACTTGACACGGATAATTTTTATTTAAAGCCAAATGTGTAACTTTTCATAAAAAAACGCATCACATAGATCATTCCATGATGATAAGTGACCAAGAACTAATCGCCAAAATATGCGGTGGAGATAATGAAGCGTTTCGACTGCTAATAACCCGTTATCAAAACTTTGCCTTTACCATCGCCATCAGGGTGACTGGCGATAGTATGGAAGCAGAAGAAGTGGTGCAGGACTCCTTTTTGAAAGCACACCAATCATTAAATAGCTTCCGAGGCGATTCGAAATTTTCTACTTGGTTTTATCGTATTGTGGTGAATTTCGCTTTGAGCAGCAAAAGAAAAAATACCCTCCAAACCAAGCCATTGGAAGAAAGTAATTTGGAATTTGAAGATTTGGCGGGCGATTCGGACAAAAGCGAGAAGGAAGCCTTGGTGAATAAAGCCATCGCAACTCTAAACGCGAAAGATGCCGGCATCATCACGCTGTATTATATGGAGGACTTGAGCTTGGAAGAAATAGGCAAGATTATGGACATGAGCCACTCAAACGCCAAAGTGAGTATATTTAGAGCTCGACAGCGTTTGGGAAGTATTTTAAAGGAACTATTTGAGAAAAATGGATTGCTCGTATGAATACACAGGAGAATAATAAAATGGAAAAATGGGATGACTTGATGAAAAAGTCAATTCAGGAAAAAGCTCCTAGTCATTTGGAAGATAGCATTATGAGTATGCTTCAACCAAAGACTTCTCCATTAAAAATAAAGAGCAAATCCAACTTGATGCCATTCCTTTTTGCGGGAGGACTATCTCTATTTTCCCTACTCTTATGGTTGATTTCTACTTTCAGCTCAACTAGCTACTCCATTCCAGATCAATATAATTTCTCTCAGTCCCTCCTTTCTTTCATCAAATATCTAGATTTTGGCCTCGGAAACTCCTCACTTATTTTGGCTACATTAGCTATTATCAGCTTACTGATAGCGGATTATGCGTATCGCAGCTTGTCGAGCAAAAGGAATTTTTCATAAAATAAGCTGAAACCGCCCGAGAAATTATCTCGAAATATCGGGAATAGCTGATAAAAGGAACCTTGCCACACGGGTAATTTGTTTAATTTTGCTCAATAGATTGACAGATATACAGTGAAAACATCAGATAAAGAACCTTCTCTTCGACGCAAAATTTTTGTGATAGGCATGGTCGTTTTTTCCATGATCACGACTACCGGCCTTTTTTATGGCTATCAGATTGTAAAAACGCCCAACGTGCTTGTAGATAAAGAAGCTCGTGTAATCCTAATCCCAAAGGATGCGGATTTCAAGCAGGTGCAGAATATGCTCTACGATGAAGATATCGTACAGGACTTAGTTACCTTTAGTTTGGTCGCCAAGTGGATGGACTACGACCAATTGGTGAAACCTGGCCTTTATGAACTAGAGAGCAACATGACCAATATTGAAGCCGTAACCTTGCTACGATCGGGAGCACAGATACCCACCCGCATTACGTTTAACAACATTCGTACGCTGGAGGATCTTGCTGGCAAAATCACCAAAGGAATTCAAATAGATAGCCTTTCTTTTTTAGTCCGAATAAAGCAGCCCGAAGTATGGCGGAAATACGCTTTTGAAGAGCAAAATTTTATCAGCATGTTTATCCCAAATACCTATGAGGTGTATTGGACTACTACCACGGATGAACTGCTAGACAGAATGCATTGGGAATACAAGGATTTCTGGACAGATACCCGAGTGGCAAAAGCCAAAGACTTAGGTATGGAGCCTTCAGAAGTGATTACGCTGGCATCTATCGTAAATGCCGAATCGCAAAAACGGGACGAAAGCCCAACGATTGCGGGCCTTTACTTGAATAGATTGCAAAGAGGCATTCCATTGCAAGCCGATCCTACGCTGGTATTTGCGCATGGCGACTTTGAAATTAGGCGTGTGCTGAATATCCATAAGGAGATAGATTCGCCCTACAATACCTACAAGTATGCAGGCTTGCCACCTGGGCCAATCAACCTCCCGCCCGTTTATGCAATCGATGCAGTTTTGAATCCGGCCAAGCATAACTATATTTATATGTGCGCCAAAGAGGATTTTTCAGGATATCACCATTTTACCAACAACTTGGGAGAGCATCTGCGCAATGCGCGGAGATATCAGGCGGCACTCAATCGATCTCGAATTTACCAATAAACGAACCGCATGTTTGAAGCTACCGTAACTTTGAGAATTCGCTATGCGGAAACCGATCAGATGGGATTTGCCTATTACGGCAACTATGCCACCTACTACGAAGTGGCGCGAGTAGAAGCCCTACGCACCATGGGCTATTCGTACAAGGAAATTGAAGATGAGGGCATACTGATGCCCGTGCTGGAAAACTACTCGAAGTATCTTTTGCCCGCCCGATACGATGAGCTTATTACCATAAAAGTATCGCTGCCGAAAATGCTTGGCGTAAAGTCTGTATTTAAATACCTATTTTACAATGAAAATCAGGAGCTGATCCATGAGGGAGAAACGATTTTGGCCTTTATAAACAAAGAAACAGGCAAACCATGCCGGCCACCTGCCAAACTGGTAGAGGTATTGAAGCCACTGTACCATGACTAATCTACTTGAGAAGATAAAATCATCGAAAATCATCACCAAAAGCGTCAACTATTTGGAGGGGATAGAGGTGATAAAAGATACCTTCTCATTATATCAGTTTCTCAAGCTTTTCGCTCGCAAACTCACCAAAGACGACATTTGGGATAAAGCCAACGGTATTGCCTTCAATTTCACGCTGTCTATATTTCCTGCCATCATTTTCTTGTTTACCCTCATTCCGTATATACAGTATTTCTATGAGCCCTTTAGCGAGCAGGCAATTTTGGGTTTTTTGAAAGAAGTATTACCAGCAACGGTGTATGAGTTTACAAGCCAAACGATAGAAGATATTGTAAGTAAATCAAGAGGAGATTTGCTGACTATTGGTTTTTTGACTTCCACCTTTTTGGCCACTAATGGCACCATGTCTATAATCAAAGCATTCAACGCCTGCTATCAAACGCGGGAGGTTAGGGGCTTTCTGAAAACGCGGATGATGGCTGCCTTCCTCACAGGTATTTTAGCATTCACTTTGTTTTTGGCTATTATTCTACTCACAGTAGGCGAGGCGGTAATCAACTATGTATATCCTCAGGACATCCTCGACGCGAGTTATATGATCTATTTGATTTATCTCTTACGCTTTTTAGTCATTTTTGTGGTTTTCCTTTTTGCGATCGCTACCATTTATTATTTCGCGCCTGCCATCCACGACCGATGGCACTTTTTTAGCTGGGGAGCAGTGCTAGCCGCACTCCTTAGTGTATTAGCTTCATTAGGATTTTCGCTATACATCAACAATTTCGGGATGTACAACAAGCTATATGGCTCTATAGGCGCATTGATCGCGGTGATGGTGTGGTTTTATATATTGGCGGTGATTATTCTGCTAGGCTTCGTACTGAATGCCACCTTGGATCGCGCCAAAGTCCTTAGCGATAATACAGATGGTCCAGATCAAGAAATTATTACGATTTAGTATTGTCTTCAATCAATTTTCTTTTACATTTGCAGCTCGAAATTCTGCAAAACACAGAGGAGTGGCAGAGTGGTCGAATGCGGCGGTCTTGAAAACCGTTGTACCGCAAGGTACCGGGGGTTCGAATCCCTCCTCCTCTGCATCAACAAAAAACCCTGCTAGCTTTAGTAGGGTTTTTTGCTTTTTTAGGCGTTGAGCTTGGGAACTCCTACAATTATGGCTTTCTGCTATTTTATTTTTTGAGTGAAAAGAGGTAGTTTTATTGGTAGACAACATTTCCAAAATGAAATTCGGTAAAACAATAAAGATATTTCTCATTGATGGAGATCCAAATGGAAGGATGAGCTGTGAACTTTCTAACTGGTCAGGCAAAGCTTATAAAATTCCAAGAATAAAAATTAAGGACTGCGTAGACCGAGATGACCTGACCAGTACTGGGGTTTACTTGTTATTTGGGAAGGATGATGAAGGAAAAGATCAAGTATATATTGGTGAAGCTGAATCCATATTGAAACGCCTTAATCAACAACTAACTCAGAAAGATTTTTGGAACGAAGCAATAGTATTTATCAGCAAAGATGAGAACTTAAATAAGGCTCATATCAAATACTTAGAAAATAGACTCCACGACATCGCGAAAATTGCCAATCGATATAAAGTTGATAATTCTATAATTCCAACTCAATCGTCAATTTCAGAACCTGATAGAGCTGAGATGGAAGAGTTTATAGAATACATCAAAATGTTGGTTAACACTTTAGGCCATAAAGTATTTGATGAAAAAAGAGAATTTAGACCTAAACAACAGCAAGATACATTTTTCATTAAATCTGCACGAGGATCTGATGGCAAAGGACAGCCAAGTTCTGATGGGTTTGTCGTATTTAAAGGTTCAAAAGCTGCGGGTTCCATTGTGGTTTCGATGACACAAAATTTTGTAACATTTCGCCAAAAACTAATTGACGAAGGCGTACTAATTGATAGAAAGGAATTTTTAGATTTTCCTGAGGACTACATTTTTAGCAGCCCCTCTACTGCAGCCTCTATTGTTCTAGGGCGAAATGCAAATGGTCTAACAGAATGGAAACTTAAAAGTGGCAAAACACTTAAGGAATATGAGACGAATGAAATCAGAGTTTGAAATGAGCAACTTACCTGATTCAAAAGAGTTGCCAATAAACATTCTTGCTGCTTGTTTTAATAAGACATCTGCAACATATAAGTTTTATTGGCTAATATCCATTTTAGAAGAAATTGAAATGGGACAATCAAAAATTGCGAAAAAGGATTTATTTGCAAGAATGATTTCTAATGCATGGCATACGGTAAACTACTTTCAGGTTTCCTTTGGAAAGCAAGATTCAATACGAGATATAAAAGAAATTGAACAAATTTCCATTGATGAAAGACAACCATTGGTTTTCCAAAAATTATCAAGGACAACAAATAGTGACACCTTAAAGATACTTAAACATTATAATAACAATGTTCCGCATTGGTTTCTAACGCCTTGGTTTCCGAAATTGAAAGGTGAAACTGACTTTCAAAGATCGAAACGAATTTATTCAGAGTCTGAGGATTTTAATAACTGGTGCTTATATGCTCTGTTTGACGATCACATTATTATTAACCCTCAATGGATTAAATATTTAAAAAAAGCAACAGGAGTAATTAAAGGTTTTTGTTATTGGAATCTTGCCTTGTTTCTTCAATCAAAAAACCCTAATGTACCTGACATACCAAATAAATTGATTAAGGCCGCTAAAAGGAATAGCTTAAATCGGCAAAAATCTCAATTTTGGGATTTAGTTATTAAAGAAATTGGATCAGTTAAATGCATCTATACAGGAAAAGATCTCTGTAAGGGAAATTATGCTCTCGAACATTTCATTCCTTATAGTTTTGTCTCCCACGATTTAATTTGGAATTTAATTCCTGCAGACAAATCATACAATAGCTCAAAGGGTAACAAACTCCCACCTCTTGATTTGTATTTTGATTCATTTTTCAATTTACAAAAAATTGCATTTGATATTGTAAAGCACAATAGCCCAAATAATACAATACTTCAAGACTACTTAACAATCTTCCCAGATCAAAATCAGGGCTTTTCCAAAGAAAAATTTCTTGAAAACGTACAACCATTAATCACAATTGCATCAAACAATGGCTTTGAATTTATGAAATAATGGGATTCAATAATTATAATCACCTCACCGCTAAAGAAAGACATGCTCTTTCGTTCCCAGCAAAACTCCTTTTAAATAAGAATTTGCTAAAAGGAGAAGTATTGGATTTCGGGTGTGGTTTTGGAAAAGACGTTGAGTTGATGAAAGAAAAAGGAATTGATATTACTGGGTACGACAAGCATTATTTTCCCGAATACCCAAAAAGAAAGTTTGATACAATACTTTGCTTTTACGTATTGAATGTACTCCTACCAGAGGAGCAAGCTATTGTTTTGATGGAGCTATCTCAATTAGTAAAACCAACTGGAAAAGTTTATATCGCAGTTAGGAGGGATCTGCAATTTGAAGGTTTTAGAACTCATAAAATTCATCAAAAGCAAACTTATCAGTGTAATGTGATTTTAAATTCAAAATCCTTTTACAGAAATGATAATTGTGAAATCTATGAGTACAGACATTTTAATCAAATTAGTCGAGTCGAAAATATAGGGTGCCCATTTTGTAATCCAGAATCAGAAAGCGAGCTAATTCTTGAATCTGCGATGGTATATGCCATATTTGATAAATATCCAGTGAATAAAGGGCACACATTAATTATCCACAAAAAGCATTGTGCCAATTATTTTGATTTAACATTTAAAGAGCAATCTGCTTGCTGGTTTGTTCTCAATAAAGTCAAGGAGCTTTTAAAAATACGATTTGAACCTGATGGATTTAATATTGGCATAAACATCGGAAGTAAAGCTGGACAAACTATTGACCATGTTCATATCCACTTAATTCCGCGATATGGCGGTGACGTAGATGATCCAACGGGTGGAATTAGAGGCGTAATCCCAAGCAAACAGAAATATTGAATTATGTAATTACTCTGCAAGCCGACTTAATCCACCTCTTCGAGATTTGTAATCTCGAAGCCAGATAAAATAGGATTTGCAATCCGCCCTCCGTTCTCAAACTGTCACACCTGAGAAAAATCAACCACATAAACCACCACAGCTAAAACTAGTGGCACAAATAAAAACGTAATATTCACCTTCGATTTTCGTAGTTTGGCTTTAGAATATAAAAATGAATGATATATCAGTCACTATAGTCAAATAAGTAGCTTAATGAATGATATTCCATTCATTTTTTGTTTTACTAAAAAAAGCACTACATTCGCATGATATATCATTCACTAATACATAAAAATGCCATTTATGACTGATAAATCATTCAACAAAATGCATTCTATAAGCGATAAAGTGCTTACCGAATACGTTGGGCTATTTGTAAGGCATCACCGGATGGAGCAGAATAAAACTCAGGATGAATTGTCAGCAGCAGCCGGCATCAGTCGGTCTACGCTGAGTTTGCTGGAGAGAGGCGAAACAGTAACTTTGACTACGCTTATACAGGTATTGAGGATTTTGGATCAATTGCAGGTGCTTAGCCTATTTGAAGTAAAAGAAACCCTAAGCCCTCTGGCTTTGGCGAAACTGCAAAAAAATAAACGCCATAGAGCAAGAGGCAAATCAACAAAAAACACCAAGGACTCTGAAGAAATAGATTGGTAGGCAATGCAAGTAGCAGAAGTAAAAATATGGGGTGAATTAGTTGGCGCTATTGCCTGGGCTCCAGAAACAGGCTATGCTACTTTTGAATATGACCCCAAATTCAGGCAATTAGGCTGGGATTTGTCGCCACTCAAAATGCCTATTTCCGATAATAGGAATCAATTTTCATTTCCAGAATTGCGAAAAGATAGAGACCCAGAAAACGACACCTTCAAAGGCTTACCCGGTCTATTAGCCGATGCATTGCCTGATAAATACGGGAATCAAATGATTAACCTTTGGCTGGCACAGCAAGGTCGCCCACAAGACAGTATGAATCCGGTGGAAATGCTGTGTTTCATCGGCACTCGTGGTATGGGGGCATTGGAATTTGAACCAGTTATGTTCACCGAAACCAAGCGCTCATTCTCCATAGAAATTGATAGCTTGGTTGCTACCGCCCAAAAAATGCTCAACCTACGGGAGGCATTTACCACCAACCTAAATAAAGAAGAAAAAGAAGCGGTTTTGGATATTTTGAAAATTGGCACTTCTGCCGGTGGTGCTCGTCCAAAGGCAGTAATAGCGTGGAACGAAAAAACTGGAGAAGTAAAATCAGGCCAAACCAAAGCCCCTAAGGGTTACGAGCATTGGCTGATTAAACTAGATGGCGTAAGCGATGTGCAATTAGGCTCAAGCAAAGGGTATGGAAGAGTAGAAATGGCCTACTTCAACATGGCAACAAAATGTGGCATAGAGATGATGCCCTCCCGCCTTTTGGAAGAAAATGGTCGGGCTCATTTTATGACTAAGCGTTTCGACCGGGCAGGTGGCGAGGCAAAATACCATGTTCAAACCTTTTGCGCTTTAAAGCATTTCGATTTCAACCTCGTAAATAGCTTTAGTTATGAGCAGCTTTTTCAGTGTATGCGTGAGTTAAAACTGAGCTATACTGATGCCGAACAGATGTTTAGAAGAATGGTGTTTAATGTAATCGCTCGTAATTGTGACGACCATACCAAGAATTTCTCATTCCTACTAAAACAAAATAGCAAATGGGAGTTGGCTCCTGCCTATGATATTTGCCATGCTTACAGGCCAGGTAGCGAATGGGTAAGTCAGCATGCTTTGAGCGTAAATGGTAAAAGGAAAAATATTACTAAAACAGATTTGATGGTCATTGGGAAATCCATCCGATGTAAAAAAGCATCACAAATAATTGATGAAATTAATGAAACCGTGAATCAATGGGCGAGCTTTGCCAAAGAGGTAGAAATTACCGTAAAACTGCGGGAGGATATTGCCTCCACTCTATTAGACCTCAATGCATAATTTGCTAGAGAGGCAATGAATGAAAGAATACTAATGAGGAGAATGGCTGATAGTATTAGACATAGTAAAAATCAATTTCACTGATCGGGATAGATTGAACGAAGAGAAAAAGGAATAAAGTCTACGCAAGACTCAGTCTTTAAAAATTTTGTTCACATTTTTTATTTGTTCACGTAACGTGAACAGTTAAAATTTGTGAACAAAAAACTTTCACTAAATTTCATTCAAAAATGCCCGTTAAAACCAGCCTTTCCTCCGATCAAAAAGATACCCTCCTCAAAACCTTAGCCGAGCGGTTTCGAAAAAATCCGCAACGCCATATAGAACTGAATTGGGCTGATATACAAGCCAAACTTGAACAGAAGCCCGAAAAGCTATGGTCGCTGTACCAAATGGAAGATACGGGTGGCGAGCCAGATGTGGTAGCCTATTACGAAGAATCTGATGAGTTTGTATTTTGTGATTGCTCAGCCGAAAGTCCCGCAGGCCGCCGAAGTGTTTGTTATGATCACGAAGCTTTGGGATCAAGAAAAAAATTAAAACCTGAACATAGTGCTGTAGGCATGGCAGCTGAAATGGGTATTGAGCTTTTATCGGCTGCACAATACCATCAAATACAGCAGCTTGGAAAGATGGATACCAAAACCTCGAGTTGGCTTAAGACACCGCCCTCCATGCGCAAACTAGGTGGTGCGATAATTGGCGATTGGCGCTATGGATCCGTTTTTATTTCTCACAGTGAAGTAGAGTCATATGATGGTGCAAGAGGTTTTCGAGGTTTGCTCAGGGTCTAAGATTCACAGATATTATACGGAAACAGCCAAGCCCACCTAATACTGCTCATACCAGCTAAAGGTATCTTGAACAATTTGCGCTTTATGCTCTCTCAAATGCGATAAGAAGGATAAAGAAACCGGCGAGTGTTTTTTGCTCTTTAGCCAAATCAAGCTCCAAGTTGTTCTGATTGGCAGCCCTTTCAAAGGAATTATTTGTAGCTCCTTCGTGTGCAGTTCATTTTTAATGCCAATTAAGGGCATAATCGAATAGCCCAAACCTGCCAATAGTGCTTGTTTTACCGCTTCATTCGAAGTCAGTTCCATTTTTTTCAATACTTTGAAATCGTTTCCCTCAATGAAATTTTCCATTGTTTGCCTCGTGCCGGAGCCTTTTTCTCTGAAAATCAACGGTAAGTTTTGGAAGACTTCATGTGGGCTGAGGGACTTCTTAATTTTTGATTTGGTATTGCCGACGAGGTACAATTTGTTTTGAAGCAAATCTAATTTCTCGATAGGAAGATTGGATGGCAAAATCGAAACAAGGGCAAAATCAACTTCATTATTTTCCAAACTTTTTATAACCATATTCTTATTGGTTACATCCATCACTAATTGTATCCCGGCATGTTGTGTCATAAATTCCGTAAGGAAATAAGGCATCACATATTTTCCAGTGGACACCACCGAAAACTTTAGCCTACCCACCATCTGTCCCCTGTAAGCCAAGGTTTTGTTATTGATTGCATAGACCTGATTTATGATGCTTTCCGCAGCTTCGGCAATTTCTTTCCCAAATTCTGTGATGTAAATATTTCGCCCAACTATCTCTGTAAGAGGAATATCGAACTGATTCTGGAAGTTTTTGAGCTGAATAGAAACCGCAGGTTGGGTTAAATGCATTTCTTCGGAGGCCTTCGTAACACTTTGCGTTTGAACAATTTTGAGAAAAATCCGTAGCTGATTTAAAGTATAATTCATAAAATTTATTTATGCTTTCCATTATAAAGATAAATAAAAAATTATGTAATGAAATAGTCATCTTTGCAAGATTGGAAAAAAAAATCGATTCAAATGACAAAAATTACGATAGCAAAAGGTGATGGAATTGGCCCAGAAATTATGGATGCCACATTAGAAATACTTTTGGCAGCGGGAGCAAAAATTGAAATTGAAGAAATACAGGTTGGCGAAAAGGTTTACTTGGCTGGAAACACCTCCGGAATTAGTGCTGATTCTTGGGACGTAATCAGACGTAACAAAATCTTTTTGAAAGCACCTATTACCACTCCACAAGGTGGCGGCTACAAGAGCTTAAATGTAACCACCCGCAAATTCCTTGGACTATATGCTAATGTAAGGCCCTGCATGAGTTTGCACCCTATCATTCAAACCAAGCATCCTAAAATGGATTTGGTCATTATAAGGGAAAATGAGGAAGACTTATATGCAGGTATTGAACATCAACAAACTGATGAAGTGGTACAATGCCTAAAATTGATCAGCCGTCCTGGTTGTGAAAAAATTGTTCGATATGCTTTTGAATATGCTACGCAACAAAACCGCAAAAAGGTAACCTGCTTCACAAAAGATAATATTATGAAACAAACGGATGGTTTGTTTCACCAAGTGTTTGATGAAATCGCAGAGGAATACCCTGAAATCACTAAAGAGCATTGGATTGTGGATATCGGAGCGGCTAAAGTGGCCGAATCGCCAGAAAGATTTGATGTACTTGTAATGCCAAATTTATACGGCGATATTATTTCGGATATCGCCGCCGAAATCACAGGTTCAGTTGGTTTGGGAGGCTCTTCAAATATTGGAGAGGAGTGCTCTATGTTCGAAGCCATCCATGGAACGGCTCCAGATATTGGCGGAAAAAATATCGCTAATCCTTCAGGCCTATTGCAAGGTGCCGTTATGATGTTGAATCATATCGGGCAATCGTCGATAGCCGAAACCATCCAAAATGCATGGTTGCTTACCCTAGAGCAGGGCATTCATACAGCTGATATTTACGGGGAAGGCTTAAGCACGTCAAAAGTAGGAACGAAGGAATTTGCTCAAGCGGTCATTGGCAATCTTGGCCAAAGGCCGACCATTCTTAAACAAGCTTCTTATGCTTCAGATTCGGCCTTGTCGCTTCCAAAATATAAACGCAGACCAGCTGCCAATAAACAACTAGTAGGTGTGGATGTGTTTGTGCATTGGAATGGGCTTGAGCCAAACGAACTTGCTGATAAACTAAAAACGATAGAAAGTGACCATATCAAACTGAAGATGATCACCAATAGAGGCATCAAAGTTTGGCCAAATGGGTTTAAAGAAACTTTTTGTACAGATCATTGGAGATGTAGATTTGAGCCTACCCAAGGTGCTGCTTTCAATAAATCTTCCATCATTGATCTTTTGAATAATTCGATCAAGGAAAATATTGACACTATCAAAACGGAAAATCTCTATTCATTTGATGGAAAAGCCGCCTATTCTTTAGGGCAAGGTCAGTAACATCAGCAACTAATTATATCCGGATGCAACTATGAAGAGTTTGCATTCGGATATTTTTTTTCGTTTTAGTCCCAGAAAAATTCACGGAAATGATTGCCGAATAGCAAGCAATCCCATCGGAAGCTCTGGTTTTGAGCTTGTAAACCCTTTGGACTTCCTGAATGAGTTTGTTGAGATTGAATTTAACCCAATTTTCAGATGAAGAAGTTGTGCAAATCTTATTGAATGTTGGCTTAAGGTCAATCAATTACCCTAATTGAAAAACTTTATTTCAATAGAGCGCATTGAGTGAGAAGATCGAATAGCTCGCAACAGAATGCTAAATCCTAAGCGGGAGGTTGAAAAACACATGCAAACCCTAATGGAGGCAAAAGCAAGTAAAACTCGTTCAGAGAAACATGCGGCATCAATAAAAAAGGTCTAAAAGAATTTAATTCCCATTGCCCTAAACAATAATGGATAGATTTGAGTAACCTAAGCGATCGTTCCTATCGGATTTCCAATAAATAATTTTCCGAGGAAATGAGTACCTTGGTTCTTTTTAAAAATCAGACTTGCCTACAGAACATAAAAGATGAATTTCAGCCTACTTATTGAAAATCTAACCAATCCTGCTTTATTGTTTTTTGTACTTGGGATAATTGCTGTTTATTTAAAAAGTGATTTAGAAATACCGTCCAATTCATCGAAATTCATTTCTCTTTATCTACTTTTTGCCATAGGTTTTAAAGGAGGTCAAGAATTATCTCACGAAGCTATTACAAGTGAAATAGGCTGGTCAATGTTGTTTGGTATGACCATCGCAGTGATCATTCCAGTTTACACATTTTTGATACTCAAAATAAAATTAAATGTGTATGATTCGGCAGCCGTCGCAGCGGCTTATGGTTCGGTCAGTGCGGTTACTTTTGTGACGGCAGTATCATTTCTAGAATCGCAACAATTAGTTGCACAGGGGCATATGGTTGCTATTATGGCCTTAATGGAGTCGCCAGCGATTATTGTTGGGCTAGTGCTACTCACAATTTTCAATAAGGAAACTTCGAATAAAAGTATTAGCAAAATCGCCGTCCTCCGTCATTCATTTACCAACGGCAGCGTGTTGCTTATTCTGGGGAGTTTGATCATTGGATATTTGGCAAATGCGCAACAAGCAGAAGGGATAGAACCTTTCACCAATGATTTGTTCAAAGGGTTTTTGGCAATCTTTCTGTTGGATATGGGCATAACAAGTGGTAGGAAATTGAAAGCATTCTTTTCATTTGGCTGGTTCCCGCTCATTTTTGCGATAGTAATACCATTGGTTAATGGCAGCATCGTTGCCATTATAAGTTCAGTAGTTACCGATGATCTAGGCAATAGATTCTTGTTTGCCATCTTAGCCGCTGGTGCTTCTTATATTGCTGTACCTGCTGCCATGAAAATATCTGTGCCTGAAGCTAACCCTGGTTTATTCTTGCCAATGGCTCTGGCGGTTACCTTTCCGATAAACATTACTGTTGGGATGCCACTATATTTCTATTTAGCTCAGAATTTTTAATTCGATAAATGCTTTATTGATGATGAAGCTTGATGAAGTAGTATCAGCTTAGAATTGGGAAATCAATCCATACTCAACGAATCTCTCCAAACTGTATCTGCTGGCGCGTTTCTTTTCCAATAATCTAGCATCAAATCGCCTTTGCGGGTGGCACGCGTATATATTTGATCGCGGGAGGATGATTTTTCAATACTAATTAAGAGAAAATTTGTTGATTAATTGTTATCTAGAATTTCAATCAAATCTATTCAGGACCAGAAAAATCAACTGGCGAGAAGAATATATAATCTTGAGGATCAAGACCTAAAGAATCGTAATTTACTTGAACGGTAATCATAGGTCCCCATTTCGGATGAATAAACCTTACTTTACGCAAGTCAAAATCAGAAACTTGAACATAATCACCTGTATTTGGATCAATTTTGAATAACCACTGATTAAATAACGGTGGCGGGAGCATCGAATTGTTATCAAAGTCATCAGGCAATGAAGCATCATTTGGGATAGAGAGTTTTCTAAGCACCGTATTATCTCTAGGGTCAACCATTAGGTACATAAACCATGTATTTTCTTGTATATAAGGAATAACCTCAGCTGTACCAATACCATCTGGACTTCTGAACAGATCAGCCATGAACCTAAGCGTTTTCCATTCTTGCTTATTGATATCAAAAACATATAAATCAGAATCATAAGCGTAGGAAAAATATATCTTTTCTGTCTTCGGATTGAAATCAATAAAACCATTCATGGTAAATTGTACGTAATGATAAGAATCTGGTATTTTTATTTCAAAATCTCCCAAAAGACTTCGTTCTCTTTTTGCTAAGTTGTATTTCAATAAGGGCGCAATTTTATCAGAGTTGGTCCTACTAGTTGGCAATGCAGAAAAATACATATTCCCTTTATGGTAAATCATCGTTGGCCCGTTAAAAACATTATCCTTTGGAACCCTCATAGGATCACCTTGACTCAGGTCAAAAACATTAAATGAATTGACAATAGCTCCCTCCCCATTCAATAAAAATAAGTCAGCATTCGAGCCCTCTTCATTTGAGTTATCATATACAAATATTGAGTCCTGATTATGATAGCAGATATCGTCTACATTGCGGAAATTGATTGAGGCATCCAACGGAATTCTTATTCTTTTCTTAACATCATTGATACTGTCGGTTAAGTCATATAGATAAATACTTAAATTGTAGGGATTAAAATAATAATATTCATTTAGCGGAGTAATTCCCTTTATTTTGTAGTAGGATCCACTGACAGAATCTAATTTAATCCCAATCAACATGTCTCCTACCTGAACCTTCTTATTAGTAATTTTTACTTCATATGCCTCCTCCAAATTTGAACAGGCAAATGCAACTGTAAGTACAATTGCAAGAATCAAAAAGGATAAAAATAATCGCATAATTAATGAAATTGTAAAATTATTGAATAACAATAGGGGCTAAAATTAAGTAATCTTCTACATCTAGGTTGTAAGATTCATTTAACTGTGTTTGCATTAGAGGGCCGAGGCGTGGGTGAAACAATATTGTCCTAAAATGACTAAACCCATGTACTACATCATAGTTTCCTGTTTCTATATCAATACTATAAACAACCATTCGTTGTTCATCAGGAGTCAATACCAAGCCTTGAACCAAATTAGATGAACTCATCGTTGGGCTAAATTCAGTAAGACTAGAAAGCAATTGTCTATGCAATCTTTTAGTTTTGTAATCGTAAAAAACGCCGTAAAACCAAGAGTTAGACTCAGTATAGGATCGCAGATTGTCCCTTTTAGTCATTTCATCTGGCCTAGAAAACTCATCTGCACTAAATCTAAATTTTTCCCAAGTATCCTTCACCAAGCTATAACGATATAAGTCTGATTCATAAGCCCATGAGAAATATAATTCTTCTCTATCTGGAACAAACACAAACTGAAAAGAGTAAGTAAATTGACCAAAAATTGGAGTAGTGGGGAGCAAGGGGAATTCCCCACGAAGTGTCTTTTCGCCTGTAACTAAATCATAAATCAAAAGAGGTTTCAAATTTTCCTTGGTCGTTTGGTCGCTCAAACTTGTGGCCATATAAATTTTACCTTTATGATAGTACACAGTGGGACCTGTAATCGTATACAGTCTATCGAGTTTCATTACATCACCATTCGTGACATTAGAAAGTTTATAGGAATTAAGTATCTCTCCATTTACATTGATAAGAAACAAATCAGGACGATCCCCATATAAATTACGATCATCAAAAACGAAAATCGAATCTGTATTATGATAATATACTTCAGCAACTCTTTGTAAATGGCTATCCAAACTCAAAGGAACTTGGGTAATGTATTCGAGTTCGAAAAGGGAGTCTCGTAATAAGTATGTATATATACTTTTATTGCTTTTATTATAGAAGAAATATCTGTCAAAATCCACGTATCCCCTAATATAAGAATCAACACCCGATTCATAGTCTAACGGAAGCACTAACTTTTCCTCCCCTAAAAGATACGTCGCTTCATTCACCTTAACTTTTAACGGATCCTCTATTCCTTTACTGGAATTACAGCTTACTAAGAATAGAAAACTAAGTAAAAGCAATAAGTTAGACTAAAAATTATCTATCATAAAAATGAATGATTTTTTTACTATTTGATTTGAATAATACAATTTCCAACCTTATTAAATGGAGTAAGAATAGTATCTGACACACACATATTTACCCAATAAAATTGACCATTAAAAAGATATAAAACCTCTCTACATTCATACCCAAAGTCAAATGGAGTATAACTACAAGAAGCTCCACAATCTCCACTTTTCAATTCATTAGGAAATGCTAAATAAAGTGTTATTGTTGCAAAAAATAGAATTAATTTTTTCATAATTTATTACGTTTAAAATTATTCCATCCAAAGAGGGCGTTTGCACCTTTTTTCCTCAGCATTAATATGAGGCACAATTATAGTGCACCGCATTACATAAACTTCACCAGTTGAAGATTCATGACACATGATTAGCGTGGTATTACAATAACCATTAGCATTGATAGTTAAATCTTGCTTACACTTATCTCCACATGGATCAGCATTTAAACTTAATCAAAATAATGAAATAATAAACAAAATTAATAACAGCTTTATTCTTTTCATTTTATTTAATTGCTGAGTTAAATTATAAAAAAAAATATGATTAATACTAATATTTCAACAGTTATTTTTCAAACAACAAAACAGGTTCAAATTATTCTTTAACCAAACTTTTGTTTCTAAGAGGCCGGATAAAGAATTCATTTTTGAAGGATGCTTAGTGATTTATTATCATTTACAAAGAGTCATTACTGTTGATTAAGAAAGCAAATTTTGCACGAATCTTTATATAGATAAAAGCCTTAAAATGAGCAATAAAATGTAGTTTTTTTATGTAATGAGTGAATTACTCGGATTCCAAACAGTAAATTCAGTAATTTCTAAAATCAGTAAAATAATTCCCAATGAAATGTGGGCTTCATCGCAACTTCAACGAATCTCTCCAAACGGTATCTGCTGGGGCGTTTCTTTTCCAGTAGTCTAGCATCAAATTCCCTTTGCGGATGGCGCGAGTATACGCTTGATCCCGGAAGGATGCTTTTTCTTCCCAAGCCAAGATTTCAAAGGGGAATGAAGCAGTAAAATAAATCATTAACTCTCGCCCTATTTCGGGATATTGAATACTATATTTTTTTGTTGGGCGATCTACTTCCATAAATTCTATTCCTGAATCAACCAATTCTGCATTTGCTTTGTACGGCATCAATTCGGCATGCGACATACGCTGGGATAGCACGCCCGGCACAGCCATAAATTCACCCTGTGGCAGTAGATCTGGATTTAGGCGAATTAAATTCCATAGCTCATCTTCCAGTACTCCAGAAATTGTGGAAGAATAGTTTGCTTCTGACTCGAAATATGAATGAAGAATAGCGTTGAAATCTTTATCCTCCCGCTCTATCAAGGTAAAAGATTGCCCACACCATTCTTGTGAGGAGGCGGTTATTTTTAAACTTTGCTCATCCCCGTAAATGGGTGTAAAGGTAGAGGACATCAGATGATAAGGATATATTCCAGTAAGAAAATCGCGGGTGGCATTTAGTTTCATCACCTTTACTTGAGCCATATCTTCATTGTCAATCTCATCCACTTTCACCTTTTTGCTACGAGAAAAATCCTCTGTCACAAAAATTAAAACGGCCTCTCCTTCTACTACTTGGCCATAGCGGAATTGGGAGAGGTGGTAGGCATTTAGCTCGGCTTTCCCTTTATACCAGTAATCACCAAATCTTTCGAAATCAACAGCTCTATACCCAATTTCCTTTTCCTTCGGAGCGGTACATGAGGCTACAAAAAGGATTGAAAACGCTATGGCAAATAGAAATTTCAATTCGCCCTATTTCGCAAATTATTGATTGAAAATTCAAGAATGGTATCCCTGCCTATCAGTACAAACCCTGAACTGATTTGAACGAAAAAATCTGGATCGAATCCATTTTCAATCACATAGCCATCGGGCATTGTAATGAGAGATGCACTATAGGAAAATGTCCAGCCATTCGGAAGCTCAAACACGGCAGGAATTCCTCCACCTCCACCAGTAGGTCTACCCGAAAGTGTTACATGATCAAAATTTCGCATTATCGCCACGAATAAATTAGCTGCACTGAAGGTGATACTACTTGTGAGGATGGTAATAGGGCCATCGAAACGCTTAGAATTTGGGTCGACACTGAATATTTCTCTTTCAGAAAAATCTTCTCTTCCTGGCCCTGTTTTCTCTCGCGAGTAGATAACCTCCCTGCGTTCAGGCACCAAACGCTCTGCAAGTCTGAAAGCATTTTTTGGATTTCCTCCAGAGTTTCCTCTTAAATCAATTATTAATCCTCTTTTGTTGGCTAGGTTATCTACGAGTTTATCGAGGCCACTTTGAGTAAAATCATCCGTAAAACTCTCATAATAAAGGTATCCAATATCGTTAAAATCTCTATAAATGGCACCATCAATCTCTTCTGTCTGTTCTCTCAGGTAAGTAGTGAAAAGCACATTTTTACTAAACACACCTTGATCCAATACTGGCACTACTGTATATTCTCGTCTGTTCGCATCCCCTTTCAAAAAAATATGTCCATCCCGAAGGGTTTCTAACATCTCGAAACAAACATCAAAGAGTTCAGGATTTCTCATTTCATTATTAATTTTTGGTCGGAACTCTTCGTAAGTCAAATCCCAATCAACATTTTTTATTTGAAAGAATGCATATCGCTCATTCAAAATACTCCACAAGGCATCAAAATTTCCCGCTGGATTGTTTGGTTGTGTATCGTCAAGCAACACGAGTTCACAGCTGGTAAATGTGCCCAAAACTAAGATTATTACTAATAACCTCATTTTTCTTAATCCAGAAACTTTAATTAATCTACTCATAACATTTTGGAATAAATTATTCATTTTTTTGGTACCAAAGACCTTTAACATAACTAACGCCAACTACCTGACTGGCATACTGTAAGCTATTGACCTTTGAATAATCAAGGTATTGCCAAGAATAGTTAATGGCAAGCGCATCCGATTTGTTCAATTGATATTTTAAACTCACTTCATTTTGAATCATTAATAGGTTGCCAAAGGATGTAAAACCGTGCTCTTGGAATCTGTCTTTCAATTCTTCATCTCTTCTCCCGAGAAAGTCTCCCAAATTAGTTACGGAGGGTCGAATAACTGCAGCAAACACTGGTACATTCATCCTGACGCTAATATCTAAAGGCATTTGGAACAAATTAATCTTCCTTTCAACATATATTGCTGGACCAATGTGATTGATATTTTCGTAAATTCTAGCACTATTTACTAAGTTGTTGTGCAATCTGCTTCTCAGAAGTGTCCCAAGTTGCAACCCGGTGTAAATTGCCCATCTTTTTTGCGTTAAATTTATTTTCCTCAGATAAGAATAATTTGCAGTAAAACCATTCTGATTTGCAGTTCCAATTTTTCCATTTTTATTCCCTTTTGGAGTTAATATTCCTTTTTCACCACTAATAAAGAACGTTGATATAGAATTAACTTTACGCCTTTCCAAACGCGAGTGAATACTAGGAATAAATCCATCATACTGAATAGAACTCATCCCCTTGTCATTGATGGTAGATAGTGAAAGATTGGTTCCAATAGAAATTGTGGTTCGCACGCTCTCCTGACCAAAAGCATTGTTTGACAAAATAAAAAAGCTAATTATTACTACAAAATTAATTTTTTTCACAAAATTTTAATTTAATTTCTTTTCAAGCATAAAAATAATTTTAAAATTTATAATTTACAATTTAATTTAATTATAAATGAACTACCACAATATTAGAGCTTTAATTGAGTAATAACAATATATCTGAAATTGAGTTTTAGAAACTTCACTTAATTTCTAAATATTTGAAAACAGTATCCTTCTAGCAATAGAAAAAACGATAACTTGCACCTTTGCTTAGCGTGAAGCTTTGAATCAATTATAAAATCAAAAACTATTTTGAATTTGACTGGCAACTCACATTTTTCAATGAAGGTGCTTTTAGTGGAGGACAACGAAGTCAACCAATTAGTAGCAACTAAATATCTTCAAAAATGGGGAATCAATCCAGACCTAGCTGATAATGGCCGAATTGCCTTGGAAAAATCTCAGAAAGAGTCTTACGATTTAATATTGATGGATCTTCAAATGCCAGAAATGGATGGCTTTGAAGCTACCAAATCCATCAGACAAATAAATTCTCATTATGAGACTATACCTATCATTGCCCTCACTGCGGCATCTTTTGGTGAAATAAAAGAGAAAGTTGCCAACGCTGGCATGAATGAATTTATCACTAAACCCTTTAGCCCACCGGAACTATTTGCCATTATTTCCAAATATGCTAAACCGTATGAAATAAACCTACAAGACCCTACAAGCGATAAAATTCATATTCCAAAAGATAAAATTAAAAGAAAAATCATTCTTCTGACCCAAGGAGATGCTTTCTTTATGAAAGAGCTTATAAAGCTCTATATAAGCTCTTTAAAAGAACTAATGACTCTATACAATCAATATTTGGTAGAGCAAAACTTGGATCGATTGCGAGAGATCAGACATAAGCATAAAGCTAATATTGATATGCTTGATTTGCCGGACTTAGCCCAAAAACTAGAAGATGGAAAGGCACTCCTAGAGGGATCAAATATAGATGAGTCCCAAATTGAACAGATCGCCAAATATGTAGAGAAATACTGCACCTTGCTAATAGAAAGCCTGGCAGAATTACAAAGTAACTAATCCATGCAGCTTTGTGAGATTTTACTCGTATTGGTGGTAGGCTTTGCGTCTGGCTTTCTCAATACCATTGCAGGAGGAGGCTCTTTACTAAGCTTACCATTACTTATTTTTCTTGGCTTACCACCCACGGTTGCAAATGCTACCAATCGAGTAGCCGTTTTTATCCAAAATATTTTTAGCGTTGCTGGATTTCAAAGCAAGGGAGTTTCCGCCTATCCATACAGTATTTGGCTTGGTATTTCTTCCTTCTTTGGTGGGCTTATAGGGGCTTTTTTCGCCGTGAATATAGAAGGCGAAGTCTTTAACCGGATACTGGCGGTTATTATGGTAGCTGTAATTCTACTGACTGTATTTGGAGGAAAATCCATTAAAACCCAAGTAGAGAAAATGGATTTTAAACATCAGACTTACGGCATCATTGTCTTCTTTTTTATAGGGATCTATGGCGGGTTTATTCAAGCAGGAGTTGGATTTTTAATGATTCCTGCACTTACCATGATCAATGGATTTAGTTTGGTAAAAACAAACAGCGCCAAGGTATTTGTTGCATTATTTTTTACGTTTTCCTCCTTAGCTGTTTTTATTTATGAAGATCAGGTAAACTGGATATGGGGCTTGAACCTAGCCGTGGGAAGTGCGGGAGGAGGATGGGTGGCCTCAAGATGGTCTGTCAATAAAGGAGATATATGGATAAAGCGTTTCCTTATTGTAACCGTATTTGCATTGGCAATTAAGCTTTGGTTTTTCTAAGGAAATAACCACATTATTTACACCCTTCCCTATTCCGTGTATCAATTATTTGGACAATTTTCCACTGACCATTATCCTTATATAGGGTGAAATTATTAACTCCGCAGTGGCTGAAAGTATCTCCCCTGTAGAATTCATAATTGGTCCAAGCCATTGCCATTGGGCCATCTACTTTTATATCCCAAGCTGTAATCCGCTCATCAAGAGTTCCTGCTTCTGCTTTGGAAATTGATTCTACAAATCCACTTACAGTCGCCTCTGCCAATCGAGTATTCCCTTGCTCGTCCACTAGTGCTGTCATCATTTTAGCCGATTCATGAAAACATTTGCCAAATGCAACTCCGTCTGCTGCCCGCATGGCATCAAACAGATTTTCTATTAATTCCTTTACTTGTTCGCTATCCGATGATTGCGCTTGTGTACTATTGGCGATAAATAAAACGAGAAGAACTACAACAGCTGACTTTAGGGATTTCATGGTTTCATTGGTTGAGAAACATCAATTTACTAATACGCTCGATTTATTGTACCGCCAAGCTGTGTTTCTACGAATAAGCTGGAGGGCGATCCTTTATAATTGACTTGTGCGCCTGTGCTTGACCTGCCACTAAGGCTATCCATTACATTCACGTTTACAGAAGCTCCACTATTCGCTCTTACTTCAGCTTCTTTGGCCATCAGACTAAAAGCGTCAATCTGTCCTCCAGAGCCTGCATTTATCATGGTAAATTCTGCTTCTCCTGTAAGAGAAATTTGTCCCGCAGCTATGGCCTCTAACATTAGTCGACGAGCTTCCACATTCAAGTTCACAATGCCTCCCGCATTTGCTGTAATACTCAATCTGTCTACCTTGAAGGTTTCATTGCTTGTAATCACTCCTGCGGCCATTGCCTGTATCAACGATAATTCGTTGTAATAAACCTTACATTTTACGCGCACTCCTGGGTATATTCCTATGCGCATGCGAATCCTCAACCTCCCGCTAGATAAATCTGTGACTACTTTATCGGTACTCACTCCTTCGGTCTCTATTTCTATTCTGGGGTTTTCCGATTTTATCAGCTCTACTTCAATCCCATCATTTACTCTTATTTCAAAAAAATCAGCCAACGGCCTGTTTTCACTATTTTGTGCATGGAGCAGCTGAGTTGATAAAAAAATTAGACATAGGGTGAATAGGACTCTCATCATACTTTTTAGCTAAAACGATTAACCTTCCTTATTATTTTGGACTCAATTATTCTTCTTTGCTTCTTCTTTAGCTTGCTTTTTGAAATAGCCTCTCAATAAAAAATTAGACTGCAAGGCTTTCATATTTTCATCCAGTTTTACAGAACTGGATTCCAAATATTGCATCATGGATTTTAGGGACTCGGCAAATTCCGGATCGTTGGTAAGCAAATCTAACGCACTATTACTCTGATTCAACTTTTCGGTAAGCAATTTCACTTCTGCTGTAATAGCATCAGCTTGGGTAGAAGTCTTTTCAAGATTATCCAAAGTTGTTCTTAAACTAACCACCATAGATTCATCCTGAAACAATGCGTATACTAAACCATCCTCTGAATTGAGTTTTTTTGTCAGCATTTGCAATTCATTAGTCACTATTAGGCTACTGCTGCGGATTTGGTCCAATCCTTCTATCGTTTGGTTAAGATTGGTATAAAGAGAAGTGTCTTTAAATAATTTCCCTAACGTGCCTTCGCCTCGGTTTAGCCCTGCGAGTAGCACACTCAATTGCTCGGTAATGCCTACCAAATTCTCGTTATTCATTTGCAAAGTAGCCATCATATCTTCTGTATCGACACTTTGGATAGCTGGTAGAAAATCTCCGTCTTCTACAGGTGAACTTTGAGATATGCCACCTGTAATTACCACGATGGTATTACCTATTAGTCCATCGGAACCAATTTTAGCATTTGAGTCCTTTTTAATAAATTCTCGGAGGCGTTCTTCTATGGCCATTTCCACGGACACTTCATTCTCGGCAACGATGTTTACACGTATGACAGTGCCTATTTTCACTCCTGAGAAGAGGACGTTATTGCCTCCCATTAATCCTCCCGCATCATTGAAATTGGTGTGTATGGTAAAGGTGGATACGAAGAGCTTACTTTGGTTACCTATGCTGAAAACTCCAATTGTAATGAAGATAATAGCGACTATCACAAAAATGCCTAGCTTAACTCTATTTTTATTTTCGTTTGCCATATTATAAAACGTTGTAATCGAAAAACGGTTTGATTCGCGGGTCAGTCGATTTGGAAACATGTTCGAAAGAGCCTTCCTCTTGAAATAGCCCGTCAATAAGTATTTTTATTCTATTTCCTGTCACTTTTGCGCAGGTAATATCATGCGTAATTATAATGGATGAAGTTTGGAAACGCTCCTGCACTTCTAATATCAGCTCATTTATTTCCTGTGCCGTAATGGGGTCAAGGCCAGCAGTAGGTTCATCATAAAGCATTATTTCTGGTTGTAAAATAAGCGTTCTTGCTACACCCACTCTTTTTCGCATTCCACCTGATAATTCCGATGGCATCTGATCTATCGCGTGCAGCATCCCTACATCCTCAAGAGATTTTTCCACCATTATATTTAAATCTTTCCGCGTTTTGCGCATATGGTTTCGAATCAGTGGAAATTCTAAATTTTCTCGTACAGTCATTGAATCATAAAGAGCGCTATTCTGAAAATTGAATCCCATTTTTAGTCGCAATTTATCTAACTCCCTTGTATTAAGCTTTGTCACCTCATTGCCCAGTACGTTTATCGAACCTGCATCGGCAATTAATAAGCCTACAATACATTTTATCAATACAGACTTACCTTGCCCTGACCTACCCAAAACCACTAAGTTTTCGCCTCTCATTAGGTCAAGATTAATGTCTCTGAGAATCTCCAAATCTCCAAAAGCTTTTTGCAGGCCTACTATTTCTATTACATTCTCGGTGGTATCTATAGCAGATGGACTCATAATCAACGAAACAAATTTGTGATTTGCAGAGCAAATAATTCAAGTATAAATATTAAAAACATAGATACTACCACGGAAGTATTTGCCGCTTTTCCGACGCCCTCTGTTCCTTTTGATGAGTTGTACCCCTTATAAGATGCAACTAACCCGATACACATACCAAAAAAGAGCGATTTGATAAATGATGAAACAATATCCAAAAATGAAACCGCTTCGAATACTTGATTGAAATATAGCTGAATAGAAGTAAGCTCTGTACCGCTTACAGATAAAAATCCACCAAATAAAGCAACAGTATCGGCATAAGCCACCAATATGGGTAGCATCAAAGTCATCGCAGTGACGCGCGTTACCACCAAGTATCGAAAAGGCTTGGAGCCACTTACTTCCATCGCATCTATTTGCTCCGTTACTTTCATAGAGCTAAGCTCTGCTCCTATTTGAGAACCTACTTTTCCGGCACAAATAATGGCCGTAATAAGTGGCCCTAAAGCACGTACAATGGCAATAGAAATCAATGCTGGCAACCAACTAGCAGCACCAAACTCCTCAAGGGAAGGTCTCGATTGGCGTGTAAAAACCAACCCCACGATCAATGAAGTGACGCTAATAAGCGGGAGGGCTTTATACCCAACCTCATAGCATTGCCTTACCGTTTCGCGAAGTTCAAAAGGACCCGTAAAAGTTTCCTTAAAATAACGACCAATGAAGCGCGTAATAAGACCAACTTCTACAAGTAATTTTTCGGTTTTTCTTATAAGTGCTGATTGAGTACTTGCCATTTGCTCTATTATTGTTCAGTATATTTACCAGACCGAACACAGGATTTTAATCCAATTGCAAAAGTAAGACCATTTTACTTTTAATGATAACGATTAACCGTAATTATAAGATAAAGGGTTCATAGCCATAACAAAGAACGAATTTCACTTAGACCTCTGACTCAAAATAATCTCTTATGAAAAGAACAAATGACCTTTTTAATAGAAAAGAACTGATGAGAAGAGGTTTTTTTATTCTCAAACTCATTATCCTTTTTAGCTTACTTTTTTTTAAAAGTAGCTATTTAAGTCAATTACGCAAATGGAATATTGACTACACCATAATCGAAGGCTTACTCTTTTACCTGTCAGGTGCCTTACTTGTTTCTATTGGGCGCATCATATTGGTTTATTTCTACCAAAAGCGCAAAAACAGAAACTCCGAATTTAAAGACACATTTCTGCTTGGTATCAATAGAATTGCTTCATTCCTGACCAATTTTATTTTAATCCTTGCCATATTGATTGGTACTGGCATAGATGTGGCGAGATTTTTCACGTCTATCACCATTGTGGCAGCTGCCATTGCCATCCTTTCTAAGGATTACATCAATAATATGATCAATGGCCTCATTATGATGTTTGGTGATCAATTGGCACTGAACGATTACATTAAGGTAGGCGAGCATGATGGTAAAATAGTAGACATCAATTTCCTCAATATTGTATTGGAAAATGCGGGAGGCGATAAAATCTTAATCCCCAATAGCGCAATCATTACTGGGCAAGTGATTAGCTATTCAGAATTGAGCTTACGAAAAGTCATCTTTGGTTTTGAGTTGCCCATCAATCATGCAATCACGGATGAAGCCTTACTTTCGGCCATTTCGCATGGAATAGCTGAATACCGATCTCAACTTGTGAATGATTCGGAAGAGCTTTTGATTAAGGATATCAAAAAAGAAGGCATTGCTTACGAATTTTCTGTAGAGCTTACTCAGCAAAATGATCCAGCAAAAGGGAAAATATTGAGGAAGATTAAAGAAGTGGTTCAGACGGTGATAAAAAATACTGAACAAGTAGAAAGTGAAAGGTAAGGAGTTTTATCAAGAAGTATTACAGGTCGCAAAGCTAATACCAAGCGGGAGGGTAACGAGCTATGGAGCCATCGCTGCCTATTTAGGTACCAAAAGTTCCTCTCGCATGGTTGGCTGGGCACTCAATAAAAACCCACATCCCGACGTGCCAGCCCAAAGAGTCGTAAATAGAATTGGGTTACTTACAGGAAAGCACTTTTTCGAAACGCCAGATACGATGCAAGCCATGCTCGAAGCCGAAGGTACAAAAGTAGAAAATGACCAAATAGTAGATTTCGACAAGCTATTTTGGGATCCCGCTATCGAGCTTTTGTAAAAGCCTTGATTCCGTTCAGAGCTTCATTATCCTCCCGCTTTTTTGGATATAATTAGTAAGCCTATATAAGTGAGCAGGCCATTTAAAATCAATACCTCAAAGCCAAATTGATAGCCATTTAGCCATGCTTCAGAATTAAGATTGATGACATAACTCACTATAGGTGATATAATACAGACTAAAGGAACCCATTTATCTTTTATATTCCTCTTCATCATTATTCCAAACGAATACAATCCCAATAATGGTCCATAGGTATATCCGGCAGCTTTGAATATGGAATTAATTACGCTCTGATCATTCATTATTTCAAATAGGATAATCACGGCAAAAATGACAATCGTAAAACCCACATGAACTTTCATTCGCGTTTTTTGGCCTGCATCTTCATTCCCTTTTCCATCTAACCCTAAAATATCTACACAAAAACTCGTGGTGAGGGCTGTCATGGCCGAATCGGCACTGGAATACGCTGCAGCTGTAATTCCTAATAAAAAGAGAATGCCTATAGCCGTTGGAAAATAATCCAAAGCCAGCATTGGATACAAATTGTCCGTGCGCAGTGGAATATCAATCCCTTTCGCAAAAGCATATTGATACAAGAGAACCCCTAACACCAAGAAAAACAAATTGACAATAATGAGGGTAAGGCTAAACCAGAAAATATTTTTTTGTGCGTCCTTTAAATTGCGGCAGGTCAAGTTTTTTTGCATCATATCTTGATCGAGGCCTGTCATTACTATCGCTATAAAAGCGCCCGAAGTGAATTGCTTGAAAAAGCTTTTACCATCCTTCCAATCCCAGAAAAATATTTGAGAATATTCACTTTCTCTTACGGAGGAAATCATTTCTGTAAAACTGAAATCAAGCTCATTGGAAATCAACTGAATACTTGCCAATACGGCCAATAGCATAAATGTGGTCTGCAGGGTATCTGTCCACACGATGGTTTTGATACCTCCACGGAAGGTATACAGCCAAATAAGAATTACGGTAACCAATACCGAGACCCAAAAAGGAATATCCCATGCGTTGAAAACCGCCAATTGCAATACACTCGCCACCAAAAACAACCGGAATGAAGACCCAATTACTCTACTTAAAATGAAAAAAAATGCCCCCGTTTTATAGGACCAAAAACCAAACCGCTGCTCCAAATACCCATAAATGGTCAGGGTATTCATTCGGTAATACAGCGGCATTAGCACAGTTGCAATGACAAAATAGCCAACCATATAGCCTAGCACAACTTGGAAATATGAAAAGGCCGTTCCGCCTACTTCGCCGGGCACTGAAATAAAAGTAACCCCTGAAAGCGATGCGCCAATCATCCCGTACGCAACCAAATACCAAGGACTTTGGCGATTGGCAGTAAAAAAGGTTAAATTTGTAGCGCCCTTACCTGTGAAATAAGATATCAGGAGCAAAACTCCAAAATAGGCTGCAAGAATGGATAATGTGACGAATGGATTCATTTGCGAATTAGAAAGCGGCCAAATTGTTCATAATTTTTAATTTTGCCAATAAATAGTTGATATGACAATCGAATTAACCAAATATCAGGAAGAAGTAGTCACCGAAACCCTCGAACTGGTTGATGACAAAGAGCTAGTTGTTTTCAATGATGAAGTCAATACCTTCGATCATGTAATCGATACGCTCATAAAAGTCTGTAAACATAGCAAGCATCAAGCAGAACAATGCACATTGATTATCCATTATAAAGGAAAATGTTCGGTAAAAAAAGGCACTGAAGAAGAGCTCTTACCAATGAAAGATGCAATACTTGATGCTGGAATCAATGCAGCAGTACTTTAATCCAACTAAACTACATGAACTTCCCTTCCAAGCTGGTAGAAAATGCCGTAAATGAAATTTCAAAACTTCCAGGCATTGGAAAAAAAACTGCATTGCGACTCGTATTGTATCTCCTCAAAGAAAACGAACAAGAGACGATCGACCTTGCGGCAGCAATCACACATTTGAGAAAAGACATCCACTATTGCGGGCAATGCCACAATATCTCCGACGCTGAAGTATGCCAAATATGCTCCTCACACAAAAGAGATTCGAGCGTGATTTGTCTGGTAGAAAATATCCAAGACGTATTAGCCATTGAAAATACGTCCCAATTTCAAGGAAAATATCATGTATTGGGCGGAATTATATCGCCCGTCTCTGGCATTGGTCCAAGCGAATTAAAAATTGACAGCCTCATTCAGCGAGTATATGCCGAAGGCAGTGAAATAAAGGAAATAATATTCGCACTCCCATCTACTATGGAAGGCGACACAACGGCATTTTACATTACCAAAAAGCTGAAAGACGCTGGGATCAAAATGAGTACCATTGCTCGTGGCATTCCGATTGGTGGAGAGCTGGAATATGCCGACGAAATAACCTTAGGACGGAGCATCCTGAGCAGAACTCTTTACGAACAATAATTTTAACCCAAGACATAAAATCCCTTTATTTGGGAACAAATTAGACTTTACTTTATCAGAAAATATGTGCTATGGAATTTCTATCTAATAGAATAAAAAATATGGAGGAATCAGCAACTTTGGCTATGGCAAGCAAAGCTAGAGAACTGAAAGCTCAAGGTGTAAATGTGATCTCTCTCAGTCTTGGAGAGCCTGATTTTGCTACTCCAGATCATATTCGCCAAGCTGCAAAAGATGCCATTGATGAAGGAAAATGGTTTACCTATCCACCCGTAGCCGGGTACCCAGACTTAAGGCAAGCAATCGCAAAAAAATTGCGGGAGGAAAATGGAGTCGAATCACAAGCAGAAAATATTGTGGTATCTGCTGGTGCTAAGCAGTCGATCGCCAATGTAATGATGTGTCTTCTCAACCCTGGCGATGAAGTGGTGGTATTTAGTCCATTTTGGGTGAGCTATGCAGAAATCATCAAATTGGCAGAAGGAACTCCAGTATATATTTATGGTGGTGTGGAGCAAGACTTCAAAGCAACTGCTGAGCAACTCGAAGCCGCCATCACTGATAGGACAAAGGCCATTATTTATTCCTCTCCTTGCAATCCAACAGGTGCAGTATTTTCAAAAGAAGAGTTGAAAGCCATTGCGCAGGTGATGAGCACGCATCCAAATGTGTTTATTGTTGCGGATGAAATATACGAGCATATCAATTTCAATGGCAAGCATATTAGCATTGGTTCTTTCCCAGAGGTGAAAGACCAAGTAATTACCATCAATGGCTTCTCAAAAGGATTCGCAATGACTGGCTGGAGAGTAGGCTATGTCTCGGCTCCGGTAAGCATTGCCAAAGCATGCGAAAAAATCCAAGGGCAATTCACTTCTGGTATTTCAAGTATTGCTCAAAGAGCCGCCTTAGCCGCTATCTCGGGAGACTTAAGCCCGACCATTGCCATGGGCAAAGTATACAAAGAGCGCAAAAAATTGGTGATGGATCTATTAAGCGATATCCCAAATATCAAAATGAATGACCCTGAAGGTGCATTCTATGCGTTTCCTGATGTAAGCCATTATTTTGGAAAAAGTGACGAAAATACCACCATTCATAATGCAGATGAATTAGCCATCTATATTCTCAAGGAAGCGTATGTTTCTGTCGTTACAGGTGGCGCTTTTGGCGCACCGGACTGTATTCGTATTTCTTTTGCAGCTTCCAACGACGATCTGATTGAGGCATTAAGAAGAATCAAAGATTTACTATCGAAACTTAATTGATACTATTATTACTATGAGCTCAGTAGAAAATCTATTCGAATCCTTCAAGGGCGCTAAAGCATTAATCATTGGCGATGTGATGGTCGACTCCTATATATGGGGCAAAGTGGATAGAATTTCTCCCGAGGCTCCTGTCCCTGTGGTGCATGCCATCAAAAGAGAAAGTAGACTAGGAGGAGCTGCCAATGTCGCGTTGAATATTCTGGCTTTAGGTGCTACCCCAATTCTTTGTTCCATCGTGGGCGATGATACGGATGGCCATAACTTTATCCAATTAATGAAAACGCGTGGGATGCAAACACGTGGGATTATTCAAAGCGATAAAAGAATAACTACTCTAAAGGAAAGAATTCTGTCTGGCTCGCAGCACATGCTCAGAGTAGATACCGAATCCAACCTCCCGCTTCAAGCATTGGAAGAAAGGAGCCTCAGCCAATTGATTGCTCAACTGATTCCAGAATCAGATGTAATCATTTTCGAAGATTATGATAAAGGAACTATCACACCCGGCATTATTTCCAAAACCATAGAAATTGCCAATTTGCACAATATCCCTGTAGTAGTGGATCCGAAGAAGGTGAATTTCCTCAATTATACAGGAGTAACGCTATTTAAACCAAATTTAAAAGAACTCCGAGAAGGGCTCAAAATGGATATAGACCTATCCAATGAAGCAGATATTGAGTATGCTGTAGAAAAATTGCGGGAGGAATTGGATGCCAAACAAGTGCTGGTAACTCTTTCAGAAAAAGGTCTTTACTACGATACAGGCGAAGAGAAAATATGGATTCCTGCCCATCTACGTCTTATTTCTGATGTTTCTGGTGCGGGAGATACGGTCATTAGCATAGCGGCAATAGGCCTAGCTTTGAATATGCCAGCTAAACAAATAGCTGCATTGGCAAACCTAGGAGGTGGCTTAGTGTGTGAATACATCGGTGTAGTGCCTGTCCCAAAGGATCGACTTATGGAAGAGGCGATCAAGAAAAACATTCTGGAATAAAATCTTCTGCTTACTTAGCGAGGCATTTTTGAGCTATACTCCTTCACGGTTTCCACAAATACTTTGGCACTATCGGGATGGATATCGGGATATAAGCCATGCCCCAAATTGGCAATATGCTTATGCGAACCAAATTGATCCAGCATTCTTTCTGTGGCTTTTTGCACTTCTTTACGCGTGCCATACAGTGCCGCAGGATCTAAATTTCCCTGCAAGGTTTTGTCCGAACCTATAATCTTTCTGGTTGCTTCAATTCCCATATTCCAATCTAGGCCGATAGTTCGGCATGGCAAATCGGCCATCTCTTCCAAAGCGAAAAATGCGCCTTTGGCAAATACCGTCACGGGCGCTTCCGTAATGGCCTCGCATATTTGGCGAATATATCTCATAGAAAACTCACTATAATGGTCCGCTGGCAATACCCCCGCCCACGAGTCGAAAATCTGCACCATATCTGCACCAGCGGCAATTTGAGCTTTCAAATAGTCTATGGTGCTATCGGTAATCATTTGCAGCAATTGATGCGAAAAGGCAGGCTCGTTATACAACAGCTTGCGAGGAACCGAAAAAGTCTTGCTCCCTGAGCCTTCTGTCATATATGCAAATACGGTCCAAGGCGCTCCCGCAAAACCAATCAAAGGAACTCGACCATTTAGCTCCCTTTTGGAGATTTTGATGGCATCGGTGACATATTTCAAGTCCTCGGCAGCATTCGCAATTCTTATTTTTGATAAGTCTGCCTGGGTACGGACCGTATTCGGGAATATCGGACCTCTTTTTTCAATCATTTCATAAGGCAATCCCATTGCCTCTGGAATCACCAAAATATCTGAAAAGATAATTGCCGCATCTACTCCTAGCAGATCTACCGGCTGTAAAGTTACTTCGGCAGCTCTTTCAGGAGTCTTTGCTAGCTCAATAAATCCGCTCATTTTATCCCGTACAGCTCTGTATTCTGGCAATATCCTTCCGGCTTGCCGCATCATCCATACGGGAGTTCTCTCTGTTTTTTCGCCACGAGCGGCTCTTAATACCAAGTCATTTTTCAATTCCATCTGGCAAATATAGCAAGGGATTAAATATATCTGTTGGCAAATACTATGGACTTCGAACGTAAATTGCCGACATTCGTATTGAGAATAGACCCTAAAAGAATTGTATTATGGCATTTTTATTTGACTCTTTCGAAGGCTGGAAGAAATACGCGCAGGAAAACAATCAATCTTTATTTGATACAGTGCTAGAATTTGAAATCTCGCAGAAAGGAACTAGTAAAGAGGCCATCTACGAAGGATTACAAAGGGCATACGATGTGATGAAAGATGCCGTAAAAACGGGCTTAGAAGAAAATATGACTTCACGCTCAGGAATGATTAATAATGGAGCAAAAAAGGTGTACAATCATCCTTTGAATGTATTGACTCCGGAATTTAAAAAACTAATATCACGAGCATTAGCAGCCAAAGAAGTAAACTCCTGTATGGGCAAAGTCGTGGCTGCACCAACTGCAGGAGCATCTGGAATATTGCCAGGCATATTTACTACCATGCAGGAAATTCACGGCACCGGTGATCAAAAAATGCTGGAAGGTATTTTAATTTCTGCTGGTATCGGACTGATTATAGAGAAAAAAGCCTCACTATCTGGCGCAGTAGGTGGTTGCCAAGCAGAAACTGGCTCAGCAGCAGCGATGGGTTCTGGCGCATTGGTGTATTGTCTTGGTGGCAATGTGGATCAAATTTTCAATGCGGTGGGCATTACCATCCAATGCATGCTAGGCTTAGTGTGCGACCCTGTAGCGGGCTTGGTGGAAATCCCTTGTGTGGTACGCAATGCAAGTGCAGCGGCGATTGCATTCTCTTCCGCACAAATTGCCATTGCCAATGTAGATGCTGTAATCCCAGTGGATGAATGCATAGAGGCAATGGGCGAAATAGGCCAAAGTATGGAAGCTCGCTATAAGGAAACAGCCTTGGGCGGACTTGCAGCAACTCCTACCGGCCAGAGAATATCTAAAAGGGTGCTGATACAGGACATAGAAATAATGCCTGATGAGGATTTAGAGGAGGCCTAATTCAAAAGAAAAGCTTGCTGGATTTAGGAGTTAAAATAATCTGCAAAGAAGAAAATACCTTGGGAGAAGATAATTCCCCAGAAAATAGCACTTAAGGTCATCCACAAAAGAATGCGGGAGGTTTTGCCTCCCATACTCGCTACCAACAGTGACCCACCAATTGGGCTGAGAATCACAGGCGTCAGAAAAGAAACCCCGAACACCCCATAACTCCCCCAAAGCTTTACAAATCGCCTGTTTTTAGCAGAAAACTTTTTTCTTCTTGAGAAGAACTTCTTGTTGATAAATATTCTCATGGGTTTGCCCGCCAAAGTGACCGCGACTACGCCAGTCATCATACCTCCCACTGTGAGCAATGCCGTAATCCAGCTATCTGTGCCGGTTGTCATCCCCAGTATCGGGCCTGCAATAAATTTGAAAATGCTTACTGAAAAAATTGCAAAATACTGCAATAAAAGTTCTAGGGTCATATTATTTCATTACCGTCACCACATAAGCAACATAAGTGCCTAACAATATAAATCCTTCCACACGAGTAATTTTTCTGAAAAGAACCATCATTGGAAAAAGCATGAATGTGATGATGAGCATCCAAACCATGTCCACACGAATGATGTCTGGAGAAACTTGAATAGGGATGATGATGCTGGTAATGCCCAATATGCTCAGAATATTAAAGACATTGGAACCAATGATATTGCCTAATGCCATATCCATTTGCTTACGAAATGCCGCCACCACGGAGGTGACCAATTCTGGCAGACTTGTGCCAAGGGCTACTACGGTTAGCCCTATTACTCTTTCGCTGATTCCCATCAAGGAGGCAATATTCTTAGCTCCTCCCACAAACCACTCTGCTCCAAAATATAATCCAACTATTCCTATCGAGATAAAACCAATATCTCTCAAATAAGAATTTTTGCTATGTTTTTCAGCCACAAAGCCCTCTAATCGGGTATTTTCTTTTCGTGATTTACGAATCAGAAACACATTGTAAGTGATTAATAAAAGCACAAACACGCTGCCTTCTACCCAGGAAAGAATCCCATTGAGGGTAAGAAAGTACAGAAGTAATGATGCTCCCATACAAACAGGCCAGTCAATAAGTCGGGAATTCTTAGATACGCCCATTGGATAAATAATGGATGTAAGCCCAAGAATGAGCGCAATATTGCAAATATTGGAACCTACCACATTTCCCATAGCCAAGTCGGGACTGCCTTGGAGTGCGGAAGTAAGGCTAATCAATAACTCGGGAGCAGAGGTGCCGAACGACACTATGGTAAGTCCTACCACCAATGGTGAAATTCTAAACTTAAGAGCTAACGAAGTGGAGCCTCTCACCAGCCCTTCACCTCCCGCTATCAATACAACTAATCCTGCCAAAAGCAGTAAATAATCCTGCATTACAATTTCTATTTATAATTTATCTCCAAAGCTTAAATCACCTGCATCGCCCAAACCAGGCACAATGTATGATTTTTCATTTAGCCCAGTATCCACAACTGCGGTCCATATTTTAAAAGGAACTGGAAAATGCTCCTTCAAATGGCGAATTCCTTCTGGAGTAGCAATAGCAGATACGATATGAACAAACTTCGGTTTACCATTTTTCAGAATCATATTCATGCCATCTACCAAAGACCGACCAGTTGCCAACATCGGGTCAGCTAATATCAATATCCGATCGTCCACATTCGGACAAGCCAAATAGTCAGTTTTGATCACAAACTCAGTTTCACTCCCTTTGTGCGCCCGATAAGCACCTACAAAACCCGAATCAGATCTATCAAAATAATTCAAAATCCCTTGATAAAGAGGCAAGCCTGCCCGTAGAATGGTGATGATCACTGGAAACTCTCTCAACTCATCAACACTCGCCTCACCCAATACGGTGTTGACATGCGCAGGAGAATAGTCTAATTCCTTAGATAATTCGTAGGCAAGTATTTCGCCCAATCGCTCCATATTTCTACGAAATCTCAGTCGATCCTTTTGGGTATTGATCTCTCGAATTTCAGAAAGGAAATGGCTCGCAATAGAAGCTGATTCTGTTAAATTGAATAGCATGTTGGATGATTTAGGTTGACAAAAATAGATAAAAAATCATTCTTCAATCAATTTGGGATTAGCTTTGCGAATAATGAAGGAATTTGATCTACTAAAGCAACTCTGCGATATACCAGGAACGTCTGGAAACGAAGCAGCCATCCGAGATTTCATTATTGAATATGTGAAGGAAGGGATGCCCAATTGGAAAAGCAAACCTGTTATGTATTTCGGGGATGGTTTTCAGGATACTTTAGTCTTGGCGTTTGGCAAGCCGAAAGTGGCCGCCTTTGCGCATACCGATACGGTAGGCTTCACCGTCCGCTACGAAAATCAATTGGTGTCCGTAGGCTCTCCAGATGCGGAGGACAGCACCATGCTTGTTGGAGAAGATGCCCTTGGCCCGATCAGGTGTTCGCTTGTTTCGGATAAGGAAGGGCATGCATTTTATCACTTTGGTAGAGGAATACAATCGGGCACTCCCCTTTCCTATGAAGTCCATTTCGAAGAAACCAAAGATCACATTAGCTCCGCATATTTGGATAATCGCTTGGGCGTATTCAACCTGTTGAAACTGGCAGAAACCTTGGAGAATGGCTTACTGGTATTTAGCACTTGGGAGGAGCATGGAGGTGGGAGCGTTCCTTTTCTTGCCAAATTTATGGTTGAAGAATTTGGCGTGTACCAAGCATTAATCTCCGACATTACTTGGGTAACGGATGGTGTGTATCATGGAAAAGGTGCTGCTATATCGCTGAGAGATAGAAATATACCGAGAAAGATATTTATCAACAAAATCCTCTCAATAGCGGAGGGTTCAGAAATCCCATATCAGCGGGAGGTAGAAGAGGGAGGGTCAAGCGATGGACGCGAATTGCAGACCTCGCCCTATCCAATCGATTGGTGTTTTGTAGGAGCACCCATCCACGGGGCGCATACGCCTACCGAAAAGGTGAATAAAAAGGATATTAAAAGCATGTTGAACCTCTACAAAAAGTTCTTTAGTGAGTTGGATTAATTCCTCCCGCTTTTAATCTAATCACACTCGGACATCGTTCTTCTGCAAATAGTTTGTAATTTCGCCATTTATTGGAAGAATCAATCAAATTAATTCTCTAAAAAACTTATTGTAACTAATGATTAACAATTTCATTACGCTGAAAGACAAGGAATTTTCAATCTATATGGATGAAAATACGATTCTAAAAAGAGTGCGTGAATTGTCGAAAGAAATTAGTGAGGATTATCAGGACAAAAAGCCACTCTTCGTTGGGATTCTCAATGGCTCATTTGTTTTTGCATCAGACTTGGTCAGAAACATAAGTATAGAATCTGAAGTTTCCTTCATCAAGGTGGCAAGTTACCACAAAACCAAAAGTACTGGTGAGATAAAAAAGCTTGTTGGCTTAACAGAAAATGTATTTAATAGACATTTAGTTATAATAGAAGATATTGTAGACACTGGATTGACAATGTCAGAAATATTAGAGGATTTTGCAGAATTGGGAGCAGCGAGTATAGCCGTTGCTACCTTATTGTTGAAACCTGATTCATTGAAAAAGCCTTTGGATATAAAATACATTGGCTTTGAAATCCCTAATAAATTTGTGGTAGGGTATGGCCTAGACTATGATGGTTTAGGCAGAAATCTTAATCATATATATCAATTGAAAGAATGAAGGCTAAGCCTTCTCAAAACAAAAAAAACCTATGTTGAATTTAATTTTGTTTGGACCTCCTGGAGCAGGAAAAGGCACTCAAAGTGCAAAATTGATAGAAGAATTCAATCTCATTCACATTTCAACTGGCGATCTATTTCGTAAGCATTTAAGTGAAGGAACAGAGCTAGGTTTGCTAGCCCGAAAATATATGGATGACGGCCATCTTGTTCCTGATCAGGTTGTAATTGGCATGGTGGATGACAAGATCAATGAAAATGGCAGTGTAAAAGGCATTATTTTCGACGGTTTTCCCCGCACTGTAGCTCAAGCAGAAGCCCTTGATGCGTTATTGAACAAAAAGGAAACGCCTGTTTCTTGCATGATCTCATTGGAAGTTCCGCACAAAGAGCTACGAGAAAGAATCAAAGAAAGAGGGAAAACCTCAGGCAGAGTGGACGATCAAAATGATGAGAAAATCACCACTCGCATCGAAGTATATGAAAAAGAAACCTTCCCTGTAGCTGAGCATTATGCTGAGCAAGGCAAGCTTCATAGGGTAAATGGAGTAGGCACCATTGATGATATCTTTGGCCAACTTTCAAAAATTATTAACTCCTTATAAACTAAATACATTGGCTTCTTCTAACTTCATCGATTACGTTAAATTCTGCTCGCGCTCAGGCTCAGGTGGCGCAGGATCCATTCATTTTATGCGGGCAAAGTATGTCCCAAAAGGAGGCCCGGATGGAGGTGATGGAGGCAAAGGAGGAAGTGTAATTTTGCGTGCTAATGCCCAGTTGTGGACATTGCTCCACTTGAAATACAAAAAGCACGTGTCCGCAGAAGATGGTGTGAATGGTTCGTCAAAAAATCAAACGGGAGCAGACGGCAAAAATATAATACTCGATGTGCCATTAGGAACGGTGGTGAAAGATGCAGAAACGGGAGAAACTCGTTTTGAGATCACCGAAGATGGGCAAGAATATGTGTTGACGCAAGGTGGCAGAGGAGGCATGGGCAATGACCATTTTAAAACCTCTACTAAGCAAACGCCAAGATATGCCCAACCCGGTGAGTCCAGTATTGAAGAATGGATAATCTTAGAACTAAAAGTACTTGCTGATGTAGGCTTGGTAGGCTTTCCAAATGCTGGGAAATCCACGCTTTTGTCTGTAATATCAGCCGCCAAACCCGAAATTGCAGATTATCCTTTTACCACGCTTGTTCCAAATCTTGGTGTGGTTCGATATTTTGATGAAAAATCATTTGTGGTTGCAGATATACCGGGTATTATTGAAGGTGCTGCTGAAGGCAAAGGTCTAGGCATTAGATTTCTAAAACATATTGAGCGGAATTCTATTTTACTATTTATGATTCCCGCAGACTCGGAAAATGTGAAAAAGGATTATAATATCTTACTGGGAGAGCTGACCAAATACAATCCCGAGCTCCTAGATAAAAAAAGGGTAATAGCTATTTCTAAATCAGACTTAGTTTCTGAAAAAGAACAAGCTAAGCTACTAAAAAAGCTCCCCACTGACATTCCAAAACTATGTATATCTTCATTGACAAATGATGGGGTAAACGAACTAAAGGACATTCTTTGGAAGCAATTGCTATAATGCCAAATTGTCACCAAAATTTCCTTTGGCAAACAATTTGACCTCTTGCCTAAGACTGCACACACTGGCAATAAAAACGACGTAGACAAAATTTCAAAAAACATATAATGGGAGAGCAAGAAGAATTAATCCAGGATAATCCAGAAAATCAAAATCCGGATGAAAATTCCAATGATAATCAATCAACTACTGATGAGTCTGCCGAAAAAATACAGCAACTGGAAATAGAAATTGCAGAAGTTAAAGATAAGCATCTTAGGTTATTCTCAGAGTTTGAAAATTTCAGAAGAAGAACGGCACGAGAAAGATTAGACTTAATTAGCACAGCCAACGAAGAGTTGATCAAATCACTTCTTCCTGTAGTTGACGATTTTACAAGAGCAAAAAAAGCATTTGAGAATTCAGAAGAAAAAGATCTTGCATTGGATGGCTTCTTATTAATATATCATAAGCTTATCAATACCTTAGAGCAAAAAGGCTTGAAAAAAATGGAGCTAGAAGAAGGCAGTGAATTCACCACCGACCTTCATGAAGCGATTACTCAAATACCCGCTTCTCGGGAAGAACTAAAAGGAAAAGTTGTGGACGTAGTTGAAAATGGCTATTTGCTAGGCGATAAAGTTATTCGCTTTGCCAGAGTAGTAATAGGAGCATAATTATGGCTAAAAGAGATTTTTACGAAATACTAGGTGTTGACAAAAATGCGGCTGCGGATGAAATAAAAAAAGCATACCGCAAGATTGCTATCAAATTTCACCCTGACAAAAACCCAGATGACCCAACGGCAGAAGATAAATTCAAAGAAGCAGCCGAAGCATACGAGATATTAAGTAATGCCGACAAAAAAGCTAAATACGACCGTTTTGGCCATGCTGGAATGGGCAATGGCGGCGGTGGTTTTAGTGGTGGTGGTGGAATGTCAATGGATGACATTTTCAGCCAATTTGGTGACATCTTCGGTGGCGGAGGTGGAGGAGGAAGTCCATTCGACGGCTTCTTTGGTGGTGGAGGCGGAGGCAGACGAACCCGTAAAGGAAGTAACCTTCGGATCAAACTAAAACTTAGCCTTGAAGAAATTGCTCACGGAGTTGAAAAGAAAATTAAAGTAAGTCGTCTTGTAACTGCCGAAGGAGTCACTTATAAAAGCTGTACTCATTGCAAAGGTGCTGGCCAAGTGCGCAAAGTAGTAAATACTATGCTGGGTCAAATGGTCTCTTCCAGCACTTGCCCAGTATGCCAAGGCTCAGGGCAGATCATCGACAAAAGACCTCCCGGAGTGGACAGCTCTGGCTTAAAACCTCTTGAAGAAGTAATCTCTATTAAAATCCCTGCTGGTGTAGGTGAAGGAATGCAACTCACCATGACAGGCAAGGGAAATATGCCTCCAACAGGAGGTGTAGCAGGCGACTTGTTAATTTTGATTGAAGAGAAAGAAGATGAAAGACTGAAAAGAGATGGCAATAATATCGTTTACGATTTATACATCAGCTTTATAGATGCCACCTTAGGAACCAACCTAGAAGTGCCAACTATAGATGGGCAAGTCAAGATAAAAATAGAACCAGGAACGCAAAGCGGTAAAATACTACGCTTAAGAGGCAAAGGTATCAAAGAACTAAATGGCTACGGAAGAGGTGATCAATTAATACATGTAAATGTATGGACGCCAAAGCAGCTTTCGAAAGAAGAAAAAGCCACTTTAGAATCACTCAAAGAGTCGCCTAATTTTGCTCCAGACCCAGGGAAAAATGAAAAAGGATTCTTCGAAAAAATAAAAGAGTTCTTTTAGGAAACAGGACGAAACTCAAAGAAGAAAATGGAAGCCAAATCAGGTTCCATTTTTTATTGCCCAAAAAGTAATTTATATTTAAAAAAATGTAACCAGAATTTACATCACACCGTTCCTATCAGGTATGCATTACAGGATAATATTATTTTTGGCAGTTATCTGTATCCATTTTACAGCGTTATCACAAAAAAAGACTCAATTCGCGGTAAACGAAGATAATTCTTATGAAAGAGTGAAGTTCAGTCTTTCCGCACCATCTGCTTCCTGCTATATTCGCCCAGGCAATACCAGTAAAAACATAATGGTGTATGGAAATGCTGAACCACAGCTAGTAGACCCAATTATGAGCACAGAATTGCGGGAGGGCATTCTCCATGCCGAATTCAAATTACAAGGCAGCACCGGAAAAGCCGAAAATGTACTTGCCTTGAAAATGCTCGGATCAAAAAAATCCGAAACCAAGCAGAATTACAACATCTACCTCTCAGACAAAAAACCTTATGACTTAGACCTACAGTATGGCGTTGGCAATGCCTATTTAGATTTATCCGGACTCGCTGTAGAGAAACTTCGCATCTCCACGGGTAGTGCGGATGTGAAAGTTGGCTACCTCACAGGGAAAGCCAACCGTGTCGAAATGGATAGCTTTTTAGTTAATGTAGATTTGGGATCATTAGAAATTCACAAAATCAATAAATCAAAAGCAAACCATATCAAGGCAGATGTAGGATTTGGGTCTTTATTGCTAGACTTCTCCGACAAAGCCGAAAACAGTTGCGAAATATTTGCAAGTGTGGGTGCTGGAAAATTAGAAGTAATTATGCCCCTGACAAATGCCCCTATTTTGATAAAATTACGAAGCTCCCCGCTTTGTTCAGTTACCCTACCATCCAATTTTAAGGAAATTTCGAAAAACCTGTATGCCAATCAGTATTACACAGGAGATGACAAGAACTTGCTCAACTTCGACGTGAATGTAGCCATGGGCTCTATTATTTTTAGACACAAGGATTGATATCAAAGACCCTTAAAATATTCCACTCCACATCCTCCCAAACCTTTCCTCTCCATAAAATAGGTTAGATTTCGATATTTTTCTACTTTCACATTATCCAAAAAATTTATGTTAATGGAAAATATCGTTGAAGTAAAAGGAATCCACAAAAGCTACGCTAAACATCGAGCCTTGCAAGACGTAAGTATGAGCATTCCAAAGAAATCGATTTTCGGATTGTTAGGGCCGAATGGTGCAGGTAAAACCACTTTAATTCGCATCATCAACCAAATCATCATGGCTGATGAGGGTGAAATCTTAATAGATGGAGAAAAACTTGGTGAAAAGCACATCCAAATGATTGGCTATCTTCCTGAGGAACGTGGCTTGTACAAGAAAATGAAGGTTGGAGAACAACTGATCTACTTTGGTATGCTTCGCGGATTATCCAAGAAGGAATCAACCGAAAAAACCAAGAAATGGGTTAAGAAATTTGAAATTGAAGGTTGGTGGAATAAAAATATCGAAGACCTATCGAAAGGAATGGCACAAAAGGTGCAATTTATCGCCACTGTTCTCCATGACCCTAAACTCCTAATATTGGATGAGCCTTTTTCTGGATTTGACCCTATAAACGCGAATTTGATTAAAGATGAAATTCTCGAACTCAAGGAAAACGGTGCAACCATCATTTTCAGTACACATAGAATGGAATCGGTGGAGCAATTGTGCGACCACATAGCCATGATCAATCATTCTCGTAAGATCTTAGATGGCTCCATTGAAGATATAAAAAGTGCCTATAAAGCTAATGAGTATTTGGTACAATATAAGGGTTCTTTGAATGGAATAACCGCTGACTATGAAGTGCTAGAGAATGAGGAGTTAGGAAATGAATTCCGAAAATCACTGATTAAAGCACCTAACACTGTCACTAATCCAAATGAAATACTGCAGGAGTTGATCAGCAAAGTAGAAGTGCATTCTTTTACAGAGAAGATTCCAAGCATCAATGATATTTTTATAGCTAAAGCAAAGGAGAAAAGTTATGAATAAGGTTTTACTAATTATACAAAGGGAGTTTCTAAGTCGTGTTCAGAAAAAATCTTTTCTGATAGCCACGGTACTTACCCCATTAATATTTCCAATTTTAATGGGAGGGCTCATTTATTTAGCAATTAATGAACAGAAAACTCAAACCCAAGATGTGGTTCGAGTGATAGATGATTCTGGTAGATTTGATTTTACCGAAACCTCCCGCTTTTATTTTGTGAAGTCAGAAATGACCATAGATGAAGCAAAAGAAGACCTAAATAAAAGTGATGATTTTGGCATCTTGCATCTTCCTGAATTTGATATCTATGAACCTACTGGGATTGCCATTTATACCAAAACCAATCCCAGCCTTACCATGATTGGTGATTTGGAAAGCACGATCAAAAATCAGATTGAAGACATGAAGCTGAAAGAATCTGGCGTAGATCCAGCGGTGCTAGAAGCGTTAAAAACAAGTGTTACGGTAAGATCTATCAACCTAAGTGAAACGGGCGAAGAAGTAGAAAGCAGCGCAGGTCTTTCCTTTGGAGTAGGCTACGCGGGAGGATTTCTCATTTACCTTTTCATCTTTATTTATGGCGCACAGGTAATGCAAGGCGTGATAGAAGAAAAGTCGAATAAGATTGTTGAAATTGTGGTTTCGACAGTGAAACCTTTCCAACTTATGCTTGGCAAAGTCTTGGGAATTGCCTCTGTGGGGTTAACCCAATTGCTCATTTGGATTACGCTCATTGCAGTATTGTCCATGGCGGTATTCAGTTTCTTTGGCTTGACCAATCCGTCCGATGCAATGATGGATCAAGTAGCAGGAAACGTGGCTCAGGCTTCTGGTGAAGATTTTGCATCGAATCCTAAAGTGGCTGAAATTATGGAAATGGTGAATAACATTCCTTTTGTCTATATCATCTCGGTATTCCTTTTCTATTTTGTTGGTGGATATTTGCTTTACGGGGCATTATTCGCAGCGGTTGGTTCTGCTGTCGAAAATCCGTCCGAAGCACAGCAATTTATGTTTCCAATCACCATCCCATTGATTATTTCCATTATCGGTCTATTTATGTTCGTGCTAAATGAACCCAATGGACAAGTAACTTTCTGGCTCTCCATTATCCCATTTACATCGCCTATCACAATGGTCGGCAGGCTTGGATTTGGCGTTCCAGCGTGGGAGTTGGCGTTGAGTATGGTGCTTCTTGTCCTAGGCTTTTTGGGCACTATCTGGTTTGCAGGAAGAATTTACCGGATCGGAATATTAATGCATGGCACCAAGGTTAATTACAAAACCCTTGGCAAATGGCTATTTATGAAAAATTAAACACCTATAATTTCTACAAAAAAGGAGCTACTATTGGCTCCTTTTTTTGTTTTAAGCGTCCCAGAATCTATCTTCAATGCGATTAGCGCGAAAATGAAAAACCAAAATTTTCAATTTATAGATTTATACCAAAACCGAACCCAAGTAAAGTGGGTGGTGATCATCATTGCCGTCGTCATCGGTGGCGCATCTATCTGGTACACCAATCAACTTGTGTATGAATTAAAGGATCGTGAGGAAAGACTAATAAGTCTTTATGCTAGTACAATTGAGGCTACAGCCAATTCAGCTTTCCAAGAGAACTTAATGTTTGTGTTTCAAGAAATTGTGGTAACGAATAATTCTATACCCGTAATTTTAACCAATTCATCGGGTGACCCTATATACTACCGAAACCTAGATATAGACAGTACACAAGGGCAAAGTAAGATAGATGAAAAATTGCGGAAGGAATTAGCCATCATGCAAACTACACATGAACCCGTAATGGTCACTTTAAAAATAGATGAAACTGATACGGCGTTTGAATATCAATATGTTTATTACAAAGATTCCGACCTGCTCTACAGATTAAAATATTATCCGTATATACAGCTTTCAATCATTTCAGTATTTATCCTTTTGGCGTATTTAGCCTTTAGCTATTCTCGCACTGCTGAGCAAAACAGAATTTGGGTTGGCCTGGCAAAAGAAACGGCGCATCAATTGGGCACGCCCATTTCCTCTCTTATGGCCTGGATGGAATACATCAAAAATGACCCCAGCCAATGGACTGACGAAGTGTCCCTAGAGCTCGACAAGGATATATACAAACTTGAGATGATTACTCAGCGATTTTCAAGTATCGGCTCAGCTCCTGTACTGCTGAAAGAAAACATAGTAGACGTAATTAAGCAAACGGTAAGTTACTTGAGACCGCGAATTAGTAGTAGAGTAGAAATAACATTGGATGCAGAATCAGCCTCTATTATTTGCCCATTAAATAGGGCATTATTTGATTGGGTGATAGAAAACTTGAGTAAAAATGCTGTCGATGCGATGAGTGGAATCGGAATTATATCCATTTCGGTAAAAGAGGAAAATAAGAAAACCGTGGTAATTGACATAACCGACAACGGTAAAGGAATACCCAAAAAGAAATTAAAGGAAGTCTTTAGACCAGGATTTACCACCAAAAAACGAGGCTGGGGACTTGGATTAACCCTCGTGAAAAGAATAATCGAGACTTATCATAAAGGAAAAATATCTGTGAAAAACTCCGAAGAAAATGTAGGAACTACCTTTAGAATAGTCTTGAACAAATAAATTTTATATTGAGGTAAAATTTAAGCTCTTACCATTGGTAAGATAGCGTCAAAACCGTACTTTTGCACTCTCATAAAACAGGCTTTTCTTTCTACAAAACAATTAACAATGGCAAATATTGGTAGAATCACGCAGGTAATCGGACCTGTTGTTGACGTTAGTTTTGGTGCAGAAGGCTCTAAGCTTCCAAATATTCTGGATGCCCTTCAAGTAACTAAAGAAAATGGTCAAAAGGTTGTATTAGAAGTACAACAACACCTTGGCGAGGAAAGAGTAAGAACGATTGCGATGGACGGCACCGAAGGTCTCGTTCGTGGCATGGAGGTCACAGACTCTGGAAGCCCTATTCAAATGCCGATCGGCGATGAAGTAAAAGGTAGACTATTTAATGTGATAGGCGAAGCCATTGATGGCATCCCTGCTCCAAAAACGACAAGAGGACTACCTATTCACAGGCAAGCTCCAAGATTCGAAGATCTTTCTACTTCAAGTGAGGTGCTTTTCACAGGAATCAAAGTTATTGACTTGATCGAGCCTTATGTAAAAGGTGGTAAAATCGGTCTTTTCGGTGGTGCTGGTGTAGGTAAAACAGTATTGATACAAGAATTGATCAATAACATTGCAAAAACATACGAAGGTCTTTCCGTATTTGCTGGTGTAGGTGAAAGAACGAGAGAAGGAAATGACCTTCTGCGTGAAATGATCGAAGCTGATATTATCAGATACGGCGATCACTTCAAAGAAAGTATGGAAGAAGGCGGTTGGGATCTTTCTAAAGTGGATCCTGAGGAACTTAAAAAATCACAAGCAACTTTCGTTTTCGGTCAAATGAACGAGCCTCCCGGAGCACGTGCGAGAGTAGCACTTTCTGGACTTACAATTGCAGAATATTTCCGCGACGGTGATGGCGAAGGCGAAGGAAAAGACATTCTTTTCTTTATTGACAATATATTCCGTTTCACACAAGCAGGTTCTGAAGTATCAGCTCTTTTGGGTCGTATGCCTTCTGCTGTGGGTTACCAGCCAACGTTGGCTACTGAAATGGGAGCCATGCAAGAGCGCATTACATCTACTAAACGTGGATCTATTACTTCCGTACAGGCCGTTTATGTTCCTGCGGATGACTTGACTGACCCAGCTCCAGCAACTACTTTCTCTCACTTGGATGCAACTACAGTACTTTCTAGAAAAATTTCGGAGCTTGGTATTTACCCAGCTGTGGATCCTCTTGATTCAACGTCAAGAATCCTAGAACCATCTATCGTTGGTGAAGAGCATTATGCTTGTACCCAAAGAGTGAAGGAACTTTTGCAACGCTATAAGGAACTGCAAGATATTATCGCCATTCTAGGTATGGACGAACTATCCGAAGAAGACAAGGAAGTTGTACACAGAGCACGTCGAGTGCAGAGGTTCTTATCTCAGCCATTCTTCGTAGCAGAGCAATTTACAGGTCTTAAAGGACAGCTAGTAGATATCAAAGACACGATCAAAGGCTTTACAATGATCATGGATGGTGAATTAGATCATTTGCCTGAGGCGGCTTTCAACTTGGTAGGTACTATCGAGCAGGCTATTGCTAAAGGTGAAAAATTAATGGCTGAATCTAAATAATACAGCATGTTTTTAGAAATAATCACACCGGACAGCAAAGTATTCGAGGGAGAAGTAATCTCTGCGACCTTTCCAGGAAGCAACGGTTTGTTTCAAATACTAGAAAATCACGCCCCTATAATTAGTTCTCTTTCAAAGGGTCCTGTAACTTACGTGACAAAAGGAGGTACTCATTCCGTACAAATAGATGGTGGTGTGGTAGAAGTGGTTAATAATAAACTCATTCTATTGGCTGAATCCGCAAAATAAAATTTCAAGCATACATACAAAAGCCCTAATTTTCACGAATTAGGGCTTTTTTTATGCGCAATACGTTCTAGGATTTCAAATATGCTTTGAAAACGGCGGGAGGATCGGCTTCAATCCTGATCTCCACCTTAGTGACAGGATGTATCAATTGTAATGACCTTGCATGCAAACAAATACTTGCATCTCTATTTGGCTTAGGGCTTCCATACTTCAAGTCACCCACTATGGAGCAACCCATACTAGCCAATTGCACCCGAATTTGATGAGGCCGGCCGGTGACAGGGCTTACTTCTAGTAAAAACTTACCTCCCACTTCTTGCAGCAATTCATAACTCAAATCAGCAAATTTTGAATCAGTTCGCTCGGTTACGTAGGCTTTGGTTATATTCAATTTGGCATTTTTCACTAGATAATGCATAAGCCTCCCTGTTTCAATAGTTGGTCTTTTCTCCACCAATGCCCAATACATCTTTTTCACCTCCCGCGATTTAAAAATCTTGTTCAATCTTTCCAGTGCCTTTGATGTTTTGGCAAGTAATACCACCCCACTTACCGGCCTATCCAGTCGATGCGGCAGTCCGATATACACATTTCCAGGCTTATTATATTTATCCTTTATATATTCCTTGGCAAGGTCCAGCAAAGTAATATCGCCCGTATCATCACCTTGCACAAGTAATCCCGCTGGCTTATTGACCACCAGCAAATGATTATCTTCAAACAATATTTCGGGAAATTGCATGTACGAAATTAGCTAATTTTGAAGCGACCCGTTCAATTATTCTATGGCATCTTTCATACAATCTGGTATTTGTCTAATTTGAGCTTTATTTCGCAGTTATGGATAAAATCGACGTAATCGTAATAGGAGCTGGAGTGTCTGGGCTTACCACATCATCCCTTTTAAAGAAAGCTGGGCTTCAAGTACTTACTCTTGAAGCAAGAGACAGAGTTGGCGGCAGAGTGCTTAGTCAGCAGACTAGTTTCAAAGACAAAATAGATTTGGGCGGACAGTGGATTGGGCCGAAGCAAGAAAAAATCACAGCTCTTTGTGCCAAAATGGGCATAGAGGTTTTCAAGCAGTTCAATACTGGCAAAAAGGTTTTGGATCTTTTTGGCAAAAAAAAGACCTACAAAAATACCATCCCAGCCCTGCCCTATTTGAGCCAGATAGATTTGCAAAATGGGATGAACAAAATAGAGAAATTAGCTGCTGAACTAACATTGGGTGATGCCAAGCAGCGAATCCAAAATAAACAATTCGACCAACAAACAGCCGAGCAACTCAAGAACCAACTATTCCAAACCAAAAGCGCCAAAGCTTCATTTGATATCGTAGTCAATGCCATTTTTGCCGCCGAACCAGCAGATATTTCAGCGCTATTCTTTCTATATTATGTAAAATCTGGAGGCGGCTTCATGCACCTTGCCGAGATAAATAATGGTGCGCAGCAAACTCGATTGGTAGGAGGAATGCAACAAATCGCTGAAAAACTAGCGGAGCCACTTGGAGAAAATATATTGCTGAATCAGCCTGTACGAGCTGTCCATCAGCATACTGAAGGAGTGATTGTGGAAACAATTGATAACGCTTATAATGCAAAATATGCGGTGGTGGCTATCCCTCCCGCTTTGGCATCAAGGATCAATTATTACCCGCCACTCCCTGGAAAAAAAGATCAATTGATGCAAAAAATGCCCATGGGCTCGGTCATTAAATGTGTGTTTACGTTCAAAACACCCTTTTGGCGGGAGGATGAACATTCCGCCGAATTTATTTCCGATCAAGGCCCCATGAGTCTTGGCTTTGACGGCAGTCCACATGATGCGGCCTATGGGGCAATTACAGGATTTATATCAGGTGATAAAGCTAGAGAATGGAGTCAAAACTTAAAATCGGAACGTAAAGAAGCCTGTATTGACCAACTAGTCGGCTACTTCGGAGCTCGTGCAAATGAGGTAATCGAGTATCATGAAAAAGACTGGATGGCAGATGAATGGACTCGCGGTGGACGTGCAGCCTATATGCCTCCAAATGTACTATCCACATACGGAAATAGCCTAAAAGAACCCATAGGCAGGATACATTGGGCTGGCACGGAGACTGCTGAAATCTGGAATGGATATGTGGAAGGTGCCATAATTGCAGGCGAAAGAGCCTCAGCTGAACTCACTAAAATATTCAATTTAGTCGCTGATGAAGGCGCATAAAGTGAACCCACCCATTGCGAGATTCCTCATCAGCTTGGATTGATATTAACTTAGCTAATCCTTACAGCTAGCTTTTAGAATAGAGAAACGTAGTCTAAATAATTATTCTTAGGAATACCTATTCCCAATTTCATATTTAGAAAACAACAATCAGCCGAACAAGGCATTTGAAGAATCAAATAAGCGGATGTCCCTTCCGAACTTTGATTAAAGTTGACCATGTGCTGTCAATGTGTCACAAAAGTGCGATTAAATCCCATTGGCACATGCATTGATAAATGGATAGCAGAATACTGAACAAAACAAATAACATAAATACAATGGGAAAAATTATTGGCATTGACTTAGGTACCACTAATTCATGTGTAGCCGTAATGGAAGGTAATGAACCAGTGGTAATTGCAAATAGCGAAGGCAGAAGAACTACACCATCGATAGTGGCTTTTCTTGACAATGGCAATGGCGAAAGAAAAGTAGGTGACCCTGCTAAGCGTCAGGCCATTACAAATCCTCAAAATACCATCAGCTCTGTAAAAAGATTTATGGGTAAAAAATTCTCCGAGGTTTCGAGCGATAGAAAAAATGTATCTTATGGGCTCGAAAGCGGCTCGAATGATACGGTAAGAGTGAAAATTGGAGATAGACTGTATACTCCGCAGGAAATTTCTGCCATGATTTTGCAGAAAATGAAATCTACTGCAGAAGATTACTTAGGCATTGAAATCAAAGAAGCTGTAATTACCGTTCCAGCTTACTTCAATGATGCCGAACGCCAAGCAACCAAAGAAGCCGGCCAAATTGCTGGCTTAGAAGTGAAGCGTATCATCAATGAACCAACCGCAGCGGCATTAGCCTACGGCTTGGACAAGAAAGATAGAGATATGAAAATTGCGGTGTATGACCTTGGTGGTGGTACATTCGATATTTCAATTCTAGAATTGGGCGATGGAGTATTCGAAGTAAAATCAACCAATGGCGATGTACACCTTGGCGGAGACGATTTTGACTCAACCATTATCAATTGGTTGGCCGAAGAATTCCAAAAGGATGAAGGTCTAGATCTAAGAAAAGATCCAATGACACTTCAGCGTCTAAAGGAAGCAGCAGAAAAGGCTAAAATTGAACTTTCCAGTTCTAATAGCACGGAAATAAATCTTCCGTACATCATGCCTGTAGACGGCATGCCCAAGCACTTAGTAAAAACTCTAAGCAGAGCTAAGTTTGAGCAATTATCGGAAGACTTGGTAAGAAGAAGTTTAGAGCCATGTAGGAAAGCCATGAAAGATGCTGGCTTATCTACTAGTGATATTGACGAGGTGATTCTTGTGGGTGGTTCTACTCGTATTCCAAAAATACAGGAAGAAGTAGAGAAATTCTTTGGTAGAAAGCCTTCGAAAGGGGTAAACCCAGATGAGGTTGTGGCCATCGGTGCTGCTATACAAGGCGGTGTACTAACAGGCGAAGTAAAGGACGTACTATTGCTAGACGTAACTCCACTTTCGATGGGTATTGAAACCATGGGCGGTGTATTGACTAGACTAATAGAATCTAATACCACGATTCCTACCAGAAAGTCTGAAGTATTTAGTACCGCATCGGATAGCCAGCCATCTGTAGAAATTCATGTTTTGCAAGGTGAACGCCCAATGGCGAAAGATAATCGCTCCATTGGTCGCTTCCATTTGGATGGCATTCCACCAGCACAAAGAGGCGTTCCGCAAATTGAAGTGACATTCGATTTGGATGCGAATGGTATCCTAAATGTATCTGCAAAAGATAAAGGAACAGGCAAAGAACAAAAAATCCGCATCGAAGCTTCTTCTGGATTGACTCCAGATGAAATCGAAAAGATGAAAAAGGAAGCCGAAGCAAATGCAGATGCTGATAAGAAAGAAAAAGAGAGCATCGACAAGTTGAATTCAGCGGATAGCTTAATCTTTCAATCTGAAAAACAATTGAAAGAATATGGAGAAAAACTTTCTGAAGGAAACAAATCAGGAATTGAGTCTGCATTAGCTACTCTGAAAACAGCCTTTGAAGCCAAAAACTTGGAAGCCATTGACCCAGCTATTGACGCATTAAATAAAGCGTGGGAAGCCGCATCACAAGAAATGTATGCGACTAGCCAAGAAGGTGGTCAAGCGGGAGGGCAACCAGAAGCTGGAGCCGAATCCGATGGAGGTTCAGAACCGAATAAAGGTGGCGATGTTTCTGATGTGGAATACGAAGAAGTGAAATAAATCATTCAAAATTTCATTGATAAATAGAAAAGGTCTGCTATTGCAGGCCTTTTCTATTATATTGATATGCGATCAAATACAAAATATAAAGGATAATTCAATCCAACATTCAAAATCAAAAAATCTTTTTATACCGTAGTAGATACGGTCATCTCAAAAAATATTTTCAGAAATTATAAAATCGGTAAAAATTGCACGCAATTTGCTAAACGAATCGGTATGAAAAAGACAAGTTACTTAATAGCCATAATGTTTTCGACGCTCCTATTGGCATCATGTACAGCAGATTCCAATACGGAAGAGAATATTGCTAATATCAAGGATATAACTGAAACATTGCCAACCGAGGCGAGATGGAATAAAATTGTAGAAGACAATGATATTACCTATCGAATTACCTCCAACAAAACTGAAGATAGGTATACTCAGTTCTCATTGATGGTGGAATACAACAGTAGTCCAGAAACAGCCTCAACAGGTACGTACCCAAAACTAAAGAGGTATGCAAAAGCTGACCTTAATGGAGATAATTATAGCGAATTAATCTTTATAGGAGCTAGTGAAAGACAACCTGAAAACGAGAATGCCTATATATGGACGTTAGATTATACAGCCAGTCCAAAAAGTTTAAATTTATTGGAACTCCCAAATGTGCCAAAATCATTTATGGAAAATGTAAATGGTGCCAATACCTATAATGTAAAACCCCCTTATATCGAAAGAATAATCGGTTACAAAATGGAAGATGGATCAGAAACAGAAAAGTCATTTCTCTTCAAAATAAATGAAGCCGGCGAATTTAAACTACATTCGGTTGATGGAGAATTAGTGATGGAAGTCGCTTTTTAAATGTAAAATCATTCAATATTAAAAAGCTTGACTCCTCAAGCTTTTTTTAAGTACTGATCAAATTCCTACCCACAAAATGAAGAACTTACTTTACCTAGCACTGATGCTGTTCGTTTCATGCGCTACAACCACGGATTTGGATAATCTTAAAGATGTAAGCGTAAACGCACCAAAGGAAAGGGCGTGGAACCTCACCTTAACCGATAAGGATATTACCTATACATTGATTGCAAGTACGCTGGAAAATCAAGACATGCAATTCTCGGTAGAAACCACCTTAAACAAGGAAAAGCAAACAGTAAACATATCATATTTTCCAAATATAAAACGATATGCATTAGCGGATCTTAATACCAATAACTATGACCAATTAATATTTATCGGTACTAGCTCCATTAGACCAGAAAATGAATTACTCTTTATTTTCAACTTGGATACAAGCAATAAACCGTATAAGCTAACAAGTATCTCCTTGCCAGAACTTGAGGGAGAAGATAGAAAAAAGCTCAATAGTGTAAATACCTATTCTGTGAAGCCACCCTACATAGAAAGAAAAGTAGCCTACCAGCCATTAGCAGGCGACCTACAAAAAGAAACAATCATCTATAAAATCAATGATAGCAACGAGGCTGAAGTCGTATCAAAAACTATTTACTAGTTAAAAATAGTCTCAATTAGCCTACCTGATATTAGCAAGGAATTAATAGTATTACTTCTTCCCTCATTCAAGCCTGTCCTCCTGAATTTCTTCCCTAGTTCAAGCGTCCGCTTGGACTTCTTGCCTAGTTCAAGCGTCCGCTTGGACTTATGTGCTAAAGTGTTTGGGTTCACTAAAAAAGTATTGAATCATAATGATTGAGTTTTTTCTTTGTTTATGAGGTCCAAGCGGACGCTTGAACCAGTGGGAGAGGACGTAATCATGAGGTCCAAGCGGACGCTTGAGCCAGTGGAGGAGGGCATCCCACTTACCTTTCTTGCCTAGTTCAAGCGTCCGCTTGGACTTATGTGCTAAAGTGTTTGGGTTCATTAAAAAAGTATTGAATCGTAATGATTGAGTTTTTTCTTTGTTCATGAGGTCCAAGCGGACGCTTGAGCCAGTGGGAGAGGGCATCCCACTTACCTTTCTTACCTAGTTCTAGCGACCGCTTGGACTTCTTGCCTAGTTCAAGCGTCCGCTTGGACTTATGTGCTAAAGTGGTTGGGTTCACTAAAAAAGTATTGAATCGTAATGATTGAGTTTTTTCTTTGTTTATGAGGTCCAAGCGGACGCTTGAACCAGTGGAGGAGGGCATCCCACTTACCTTTCTTGCCTAGTTCAAGCGTCCGCTTGGACTTATGTGCTAAAGTGTTTGGGTTCATTAAAAAAGTATTGAATCGTAATGATTGAGTTTTTTCTTTGTTTATGAGGTCCAAG
>JBDNFI010000011.1:0-85639 GCA_041689935.1 Cyclobacteriaceae bacterium | reverse complement strand
TTTTCCATTACTTCTGGCACACTCGCCAGGCCATCGTTTTCAGCATAAAGTTTTACCGTAGGAATGTATAGCATCGAAAGATCAATATCTCTAGGGTGGGAGGTGCCGAGTAAAAAAAGTCCGCTAAATGCAAGTGGATTTTCATAGACGATCTGTTCGGCCATTTTTGCGCCTTGTGAATGCCCACCAATTACGTAATTTCCTTTTTCCAGATCGAACAATTCGAGTGTTTTCTGATAGTCATATTGTGGTAATCTCCAATCCATTTTCATCAAATGACAGGTGTAGCCGTTTTGAGCCAAATTCCTGCATAATGGAGCATAGGCTTTAGGGTCAGATAAACCACCCTGAAAGAAAATAACTTCCAAGCCATTATCAACCGTGTCAGATTGAAAGGTGATATAGTCTGAGGTCTGATTTACAGTCACATAATTCGCACTTTCAAATATACCTTCTGGAAGATCTCTAGATTGAAAAGTGGACCAATTCCAGACAAAGAATATAGCAACAAACGTAAACCATACGGTTCTGAAGATTTTTCTTTTACTCCATTTTTTCATAGGAAATTGGCCAGGCTGCGGTGGAGATAAATTATTTTATTATCTCAATATACCTCTGTTTATCGAATTATCTTCACAAACCTGATGGAGTAAGGACATATTAAGCTAATGTCCTCTTTGCCCATTTGAATGAGTTAAGGTTGAAATTAAGGTGAGTAGAATAGGTGGGAGAGGTTGTAGAAATAAGTTTTAATAAATGGTAAAAATAGCGTGTACTGACATTTTTATTGAAATAAGCGTTTTTTTGGACCTTAATTTTATAATTTGGTTGAAATAAGCAGTTTAATGGGTATTCATTCATTTTTTATTTATCGCCTGAATCAAGTTTTTTAAAGATTGCGAAAATTACGGTAACAGCGACTTATTCTATCTTAAAATTAATCTGTGGAATCGATTAATCCCGGCCTGTCGGCACACAGGCGTTTAATCCGAGATTCAGACCATTCTAATTCAGAACAAAATTTGACGTAAATCAATAAATAACTTGCTTTTTCAGCTGCATTCTATTTGTGAATCATCCATTTAGTGATATATAAAGGATTAAAAAGCGTGTGATTTCCGACGAGAAACTGATGCGAAAAGTGTGCTATATTGCACTATTTATTGATATACTTCTTGAATAATTCAATAATGCGCTAAATAGTGCTATTTATCGCTCTTTTTGATGAATATTTTAAATTTGTTTGTATACTTGCGTAAAATAATGCTGAATAATGCACTTTTCAGAATTAATAAAATTGATAAAAGATCGGAGGAAAGTCTTACAAGTAACGCAGGAAACCTTGGCAGAGCTCTCAGGTGTGGGCTTGCGAACGCTGAAACAATTTGAAAGTGGGAAGGGAAATCCCACCCTGCTGACACTTCGCAAGTTAGCTGATGTTCTTGGTTTGGAGATTAGCTTAAAGGTGAAAAATGTACCTATTGATAAATGAGAAGCGCAAAAGTTTTATTTAAGGATGAAGAAGCTGGCATTTTAACTCAGGGAAATGATGGTGCCTTTACATTTCGGTATCACGATCAATGGCTTGCAAATACGTCCAAGCCAAGCATCAGCCTTAATTTACCTAAAATTGAAAAGGAATTTTACTCCAAATACTTATTTCCATTTTTTTACAATATGCTTCCCGAGGGCTCCAATAAGCAAGCAGTGTGTACCCTCAATAGAATCGAGCCTGACGACTATTTTGGGATATTGATGACCACCGCAAAATATGATAGTATTGGTGCCATTAGAGTGATTAAGATTGAGTAACTATGAAATTGCCAGAAATTAAGTATTGTCCAGGAACACTCTCTGAAGGATTTGATAGCTACAGTAGAGCCTGTTTGTTGCGGGTTTTTCAAGGAAGAAAAGTCCACCATATTTTGCCCTATAATTCACCTAGTTCCAATGCTGAAACTGATGAGCTTTTTGATGAAAATCGAAAGCGGATATCCATATCAGGTGTGCAAGAGAAATTTTCTGTAATGCTAGAAAAGAATAAGCTACGGCTAACGAAAGAAGCAGAGCTAGGTGCGTATATTTTGAAACCAATTCCTGCTGTTGGCAAAAGAGCTCATCAAATGCCAGCAAATGAGCATTTAACGATGCAAATTGCACGAAAGGTTTATGGAATCGAGACTGTGGAAAATGCATTGATCTACTTTAAAGACGGTGCGCCTGCATACATTACCAAGCGCTTTGATATAAAGGAAGGAAGCCCATCTAAGGCGGGAGGAATAGAAAAATTAGCTCAAGATGATTTTGCTTCTTTGGCTTTAAGAACTCCACAAACTCATGGCGAACATTTTAAGTATTTGGGAAATTATCTGGAGCTATTCCAATTAATGAAAAAGTATTTATCCTCTTATATAATTGAAGCACCCAAGCTTTTAAAGGTTCTGGTCTTTAATTATCTGTTTTCCAATGGTGATGCACATTTCAAAAATTTCTCCTTGCTAGAAACACCAATGGGTGATTATCGACTAAGTCCGGCGTACGATTTAATGAATAGCCGAATTCATATAAATGATCAAGTCTTTGCTTTGGAGGATGGACTATTGCCTAAAAATTTAGCCCAAGGGAATATAGCATTTCAATTTAATACCCTAGCAGAAGAAGCAGGAATCGGTGGAAAAACGTATCGTGATATAATGATTTTAATGATTTCTAAATCAGCCCAAGTTGAAATAATGATTGCTGCTTCATTTCTTAATGATTCCACCAAAAGAAACTATTGGCAGGCTTATTTGAGGCGATTGAAGTTATTGAGGGAGGGGTAATTCATTGTTTATTTTTATTCATTTGGATCCATTGCATTCCAGTTTTGTAAATAGTCCACTCCCAATGGAGTAATATTTTTGTGGATGCTTTCTTATAATAGTGGCTTGAACCAAAGCTTAGTTTATAGCTCAGTCTGCATACTTTAGCGAATTAAACTTATTAATTCCTTTTATTCTCTTAAATGAATGATCAGGCATTCAGAAGACTTATTCTTACAGCTTGGTATTGTACCCTTTAAATTATTGCTAAAAGACATCGGTCTTCCTTTGTCTATCCCTAAAAACTCGTCATCAACTGCAACCTAATATCGTTTCTTTGTTGGCCTGAGATGCGTTCCAAACCTGACCCAATAATATCTCGGTCGAAATACCGTGTGCGAGCCCATTTGAGCCAGACAGATGTATTGCGAGTGAACTTGTATTGGCCGAGCAGATAAGTGCGTATTCCCTCCCCGAAATAGGCCGGAATAGCAAAAGCATATAGCACATCGCGCTCAAATACATATTGCCGATTGTCGTAATCTTCTGTATCGAAAAGCGCAAGACGGGAGCTCAGACGGAACTTTCCAAATTGCCAATTGAGATCCTGCACCAAAGTCATTCCAGAGGTAAATGAGGTTCCCAACTCGTAGGTACTCCATTGCAATCTGGATCGTAGCTGTAGGTTTTCGTTATTGCCAAATTCCACATTTATCATGTAGTTCCGTTTAAGCCCTTGCAGCACCAAGTTGAGGGAATTGCTTTCGGAGCTGAAATTTCGAGCTTTGGACTCTTCTCTTGCTTGGAAATATAGATGGACATTTCTGTTTGGAGTGTAGGTCAGTCGCGCCAAGTATTCATGCCCTCTGGAAGGAGCGTCTACCCGAAACCGAAGCCAAGGAAACTCAAATCTATCGGCATACACGGCCAATTTCAATTTTCGATTGGGTGTAAATTTCAAGCCTACATAAAAGCCTTCTTCATTGATATTTCGGCTGTTTTCGCTAAATCCGGCGGCATATAGGCTATGAAAATCCTTATCGAATTTGCGGTGCAGAACGGCTGCTTCTAGCGTAGAACTTAGACCAGCCAATACACCATTTACCATGCCTATACCACCGCTAGAGGAGCTGGCGACTTCACCGAAAAAGTTGAAATTGTCGAATGAATAGGAATAATAGGCACTGGAATTAAAATTTTGTCTGCCGTTAAATTCGAATCTATTGTACAAGCGATCTTGTCGTTGAAGCGGGAGGTTGTATTGGGTGAGCATGGCCGTAGCACCAGCAAGCCAAGCACCTTTTGGGTCTTTGTAGGTGATATTCGCTCCGGTAATCCTTTCATTGATTTTGCGCTTTCCATCTATTTCGCTTTGGGTTCTATGAAAGCCACTTGTGCGAATGGAGGAAATAAATGTCTCTGAAAACGCTGATTCAATCTCACCATCTGTCTCGCCTAAGGTGGCATCCCGTCTTGCGTTAGAGTAGAATCCGGTGATCAAGAATTTACCAGCTTTGTAAGTAGCTGCTGCTCCTTTGAAATATCCGCCTTCTAGTACCGAGGTGTAAGGTCTAATGCCTGTATTCCCTCGCCTAATAGCGGTTATGGTTTCCGCCCCTTTGCCTACGAAAAAACCAGCACCCAATAATAGCCCTTGGCCAAACTGCATTTGATAATCGCCCAAAGCAATGGTTTGCCATTTGCCTTTATTTTGGAGCACTAAATGATAAGACCAGAAATCAAACCCGTATGTTTTCTGTTTGGGATTCCATCCAAATGTTTCTCCTTGATCTTTTTCTGCAGTAAAACCAATGCTGTAGTCTCCTGCTCGGCTACTTCTAAAGCGAGTGTAGATTTTGTTAGGGTCGCCAGCATACCGGCTGCTCAACCTCCCGCCTGATAAAGTGTCGGGAGGGGTATATCCTCGCTTTGTTTCTAAGGTTCTTTCATAGCGTACAATCAAATATCTATTTTGGCTATTGATGATCCTATTCAGTAATGAACCCTCGTCTGATGCTTTTTCTTCCAATGTAACAAAAGGTAATAACCGCTCAATGGCCTCTAAAGTGAAGCCCGGCACGGCCTGTAATTCATAAATGGAAAGGAGTGGCCCGAAATTTTCTCGATAGCTGAGCAAATTATTAATTTCGATTGGGCCGAGCACATACAGTGAGCGAAGTTCCTCTCCGGTACCGGTATTTAGATTAATCGGATTGAGGTAATATTGTAGCAATTGCTCGTAGATGTCTTCGTAATTTATGTCTTCATCTTGAATAGGGAAAAGGCTTTCGATAAACTGCTCAATGTCCAAATTTTCCTTTCGTAGGATTTGGGCTTGTATGGCCAAAGCGGATAAAAAAAGCAATATGAATACTATCCCAGCTTTCATTGTGCATCCTTTTTGAATTTAAGTGCGAAAGAAAATTGGTGGACATAGCCTAAGAATAGATGGCGATGCATGGCGTAATCTATTTGCCAGATATGGTGGCTAAAACCCAATCCAAAATGCGGTGCGCCTGGCTGGCTTTGGTATCCGAGACGAACAAAAAGAACTTCTTTTAGGAGGTATTCAATCCCGATTTTTCCATTCACGGGGAAGTTCAGGTCTTTTTCTACTTCCAAATTCGCCATAATATTGGAGGTTGGGCGATAGGACAATCCTGCCGAAAGTAAAGTAGGCATTGTTTCTTCAGAAAAACCCTTGAAACTGGATTGGGAAATATTTCTTGCAAATGCTCCAAAAAACACCTCGGGGGTAAGTTCTGCTATGCCACCAAAATCGAAACTGAGTAGGCCTCTTCTACCAAAACCTTGGATATTGAATTGATCGTAATTGGCTCGAATGCCCAAGGAAGCTAATCCGAACCTATTCGCATAGCCTGCGCTCACACGCTGCACGTTGAAGTACTCTCCGCCAAAGCGAGTAAGCGATAAACCGCCAGCACCGACATTAAAAGGAAGCACAACCCCAGCCGAAAGGGTGCTCAATTCCGCCAAACCAAATCGATGCTCAAAGGACGTATTAGCCATAATTGAGGACAATTCGGCCATGCCAGCAGGGTTGTTGAATACCGCATAACTGTCGGCAAGGGTGGATACCGCATGCGCCATTCCAGCTCCGCGACTACTGATTCTATAGAAAGTATCTTGTTGTGCGAAACATACATTGCCAATCGTAACGAGTGATATAAGCAAGAGAATTTTCAATTGGTAACTAATTAATGATTAATCAAGATAATGATTTTATCAGAAATTATATAATGTAAGATTAATATGTGCTTAAAAGGATATGAATTAATTAGAAATCTGCTCTAAAATTCAAATATAGGCCCTTGCGCCCTGTGTTATTGAGTGAATACTCTAGTCGGAACACGACATCGTAGAAGGTAACGAAATCTAAACCAAGGCCATAGCCTAATAGGTAGCGATTGATCAAACGTTGATTGGCAGGGTAGAAGAGTTCATTATTGACCACCCCTGAATCGACAAAGGCTTTGAGGTAAAACGCAAAAGGGATGGTGCTAAAAGGCGTTTTATGAAATGGCTTAGGAAGCGTGTATTGGCTACTTATCAATCTCTTTTTGAGGGTAGTTTTTTGTAATAAATACTGCTGTCCCTCTATCAGGTCTAGTTCATAGCCACGGACATAGTTTTGTCTGAAGCCCAACGCTATAAAGCGATTGTAGGGTTGCTCATTCCCAATATAGGCTTTGGCGGAAAGTAAGCCTGAAAGATAATACCCTTTGCCCAAATCGTAGAATCGAGCATAGGAAGCTGTAACTTCTGTATGGTCTATTTCATCAAAAACACCCAAACCGTACTTTTCTACTTGTATGTTCAGCAGGGAGCCATTGAGAGGGTAGGCGATAATATCCCTAAAATCTCGACGAAACTGATAGGCTGCGTAGAAAAACCGTTGATTGGTTTGTCCATTTGAGCCGAGGTAATTGGGGTTGATCTCGGCAATAGAATCGAGTACCTTGGTATAGCTGTAGCGAAAGCTAAAATCGTGAAAGCTATAGAAATTGGGCCTGTAGGTATAGGTGACTCCAGCATTGAAGATTTCTCTAGCCGTTTCTCTAAAATCCACAAAGCGGGGAACATGATCTACCGTTTCTACGCCTACTATATTGTTTCGGGCAAATAGCGTGGAAACACTAATGCCATGTTTCTGAGTTTTGTCTATGTAGGGCAAGCGATATTGTATATCGTAGCGTCTGGTAAAGCCTTGCTGCACATTCACCCGGAGCCTATCATTACGGCCTGTGAAATTATCGTGAAATACACGCAGCCCATAACTAATTCTTTTTAAATCGCCGCCTTGGTTTACGATCCAATCGTTGAAATTTCGATCGGCCAGACTCAAAATAGGGATTGGCAAAATGTACCATCGTTCTACAACTTTGATTACCAGAAGCACTTTTTGCTCATTGAGATTGAGCAAGTTGAATTCTACGGATAGGAATATACGCGTATTGAATACCTTTCTTTGGTCAAGAACCATTTTCTCATGGAGATCGGCGAGGGTATAAATGGAGCCTTTCTCGATTTGGAGTTCACGTAGGATTATTTCCTCCCGTGTTTTAGCGTTACCAACGACAAAGATATTGTCGATGTAAACTTCCTTATTGGATTTGATTAACGTGCTGTCGGCAAAGCTATTGACCCCGTCAGATTTTATTTGCGCTTGTCCTGCAAAGCAGAGCAGGGTCAATAGAATACATGAGAAAAGCCTTTTGCGCACGAGATACAATTTTTAAACTCCCGCAATATTACAAATATCTGCCTGCATGGATATGATTCGGAAATCGAATAGTAAACTTTTGATCAACAAATAGAAGGGAATAGAATGATAAATTGAATGTATGTTAACCAATATTGGTTTACCGTGTGGTACCTTCATAAAATACTCCTCGATTTATTTTTGCTGTTGACGGATAATGAAATTTAATATTCTCTCATTTTTGCTTTTGATTCCCGTAAGGTTTTATCAATACGTGATATCTCCTTTGTTTCCGGCGGCCTGTCGCTACCAACCCACTTGTAGCGTGTATGCGGTAGAGGCTATCAAAAAGCATGGGCCTTTCAAAGGATTTTTGCTCGCTGTGAAAAGGATAGGAAGTTGCCACCCTTGGGGTGGCCATGGTCACGATCCCGTACCTTGAGTTTTTTTGCTGTTAGAATAGGCCCTAAATAGAAAGAAAAGACCCACAAGAATCAGTGGTATACTGAGTAATTGACCCATATTTAATTGCATGCCATCTTCAAAGTCCACTTGATTTTCTTTTAAGAATTCGAGCATAAAGCGGGAGGACCAAAAAAGAACCATATAAATACCAAACAATAAACCGTCTGGCAGCTTGGATTTATTGCGATTCCAAATGCCAAAAAGAATAAAGAAAATCCCTAAATAGGCTGCGGCTTCATAAAGCTGGGTGGGATGCTTGGCTATGCCTTGTGCAGCCACTATAGCTATGAAAATTCCACCACGTTGGCTTATAGTAAAGTTTAATGGTTGATCATTGCTTTGGATAAAATCTTGCTGCAAAGTAGGCGAGTTTACAAAAAGTGATTTCAATTCTAATTCCAAAAACTGACTCAATTCTTCCTCCGTATAAGTTCCTTTTTTGAACTCAATTTCAAAATCGACTGGGACAATGCCGGCTTGCAATTGATCCGTGGAAGATCCTTTGCTGGCTTCCACGCTTTCAATCACTTGGAATCTTTTTTCCATCAAATTTTCAGCGTCTCTAGCGAAAACTACTCCATAAGCGGTATTCGTTATTTTGCCGCCTATTTCCGAATTCATAAAATTACCAATTCGAACCATACACGCCGCAATGGCCACCACGATGACGATTCTATCTATAATCCAAAGCCAAGATTGGCCTTTGGTGCGTTTTGCGTAGTAAAAAAGTGCCAATAAAATACCTATAGCCGCTCCATGACTGGCTAATCCGCCTTCCCAAGTTTTCAAAATATCAATTGGGTTGCTTAGGTAGCGTTCTGGTTCGTAGAAAATTACATGACCGAGTCGCGCACCAAGTACCGTACCGATCACCATATACATCGTCAATCTATCTACGTCAGACTCATGTTTTCCTTCTTTGCGGAAAATATTGGTCATGATAAAATAGCTTACCACAAAGCCACCTGCAAATAAAAGACTGTACCAACGCGGAATATTGATGCCTGTAAATACTTCTGGACTTGGATCCCAAACGACTTGTGATAATAATAGATCGATCATGGCGACGAAGTTAATGGATTTGCTAATTAAAATTTAAGCATTTTCTAATTCCTTGAGTTCTTGCTCAAAGCCTGAACTTAATATTGGGAATCGACACCAAGTTTTAGGGTCGATATTGAAATCATCTAAATGAAATGAAGGGGCAGTCCGCTCCCGCTTCCATTGTGACCTGGCCCATAATTGAAAAAACTTCTTGACTGATTGCCTTAGATAGGGACGCTCATAATCCATTTTCTGCTCCAATATTGTCATTACCTGTATGGGTGACAATCTACCTAAAATGGCAAGGCGTTCTATCTCCACAAGCAAATCATAAGGCATAAGATCGGCTTCATCTGATTGAGACATGCTTTGAGGCCTAAGCTCAGCCGTAGGTTGTTGGGCATTTACCATTTCCAAGCCGCTATAGCCAAGGGTTTTCTCAGCCCAATTGAGCCATTGACGTACAAAAACCTTATCAACTCCAGAAATGGGTGCTATGCTGCCACTGCTATCGCCATCCATAGTGGAGTAGCCAACGTCTCCCTCGCTTCTATTGGAGGTAGTGATAAGCAACGCCCCTTTTATATTGGTGAGCATCCAAATAAGTGGGGACCTCAACCTAGATTGGATGTTTTGTAAAGCGATATCGTCTTGTTTCCATGTGAGTTTTCTGCCTAGCACCCTTTCCATTGTAGCATTCATGGACTCTAGCTCGGATTGGATACTCCAGTTATGAAATGTAGCTCCAATGGACTCTGCCAATTTCTTAGCTGCATCGAAAGTGGTGTAGGAGGAATTGTCAGTAGACTGATAGGCTAATTCGAGCAAATGAGCAATAATCGAATGATCATTCAATTGAGGGTGATTGATTAAGATATCCTCCCGCCCCATTTTTTTCAAGAATGATGTAAGACCTAATTCTCCTACTCCTCTTTTGATCATTTCGGCAACCAAAACGGCACAAGTAGCCGAATCTGCACCTCCACTCAAGGATATAACAAAACCTTTGCTCTTACTTTTTCTGAGATAATCAAATAGCGCTAGGGTAGTAGCAGCGACAAATTCCTCGTTTTTTGATTTTATGGTCGAGATATTACCATGGCTATTTTCCGCATGGTCAAAATCGATATCAGCGGAGGTAATAGTGTGATTTTTAAAAGAAAGTAATTCGTTTTTGCTAATTAAGTTACCTTTTTGGGCGATCATGATTTCGCCGTCATAAATCATTCGGCCAGCTTCATTGCCCAGTAGGTTTGTGTAAATATAGGTACAATTGAATTGCTTGGAACTGGAAACCATCAATTCCTCCCGCAATAGGGATTTGCCCATAGCGAAATGGGAAGCGGATGGATTGAGGATGATATCCATTCCTCTTTGCTGCAAATCATATCCAGGTCGAGCTGCGCCTCTCCATGAATCCTCACATATTTCGAAGCCTACTTTTTTGCCATCCACCTCGTAGGTCACATCGCCAAATGGATAGAATTTTCCTTGAAATTCGAATTGGATAACGGCATGTCTTGGCCAAGGTGTAAACCATCTGAATTCGTAATGAACCCCATCTATAGCCATAAACTGCTTGGCAGTAAAACCTTTGATTTCACCATTTTCGATAAAGCAAATGCAGTTATATTGCTTACCTTCCATCTGAATGGGAAGGCCAACGCTTAGGGCAATATTTTGTGATTGCGCCACGATTCTGGGTAATTGAGAAAGGGCTTTTTTGTCTAGCCATTCGCTCAGAAAAAGATCTTCGCAGCCATAGCCTGTAATGCACAATTCGGGAAGACAAAGCAGCTTAATTTGCTGCGCTTTGGCATCTTCAATCGCTGATAGGATAGTGTTGGTATTATGCTCCCAAGCAAGTGGGATTTGGTTTACGCTAGCTCCTGCTATTCTCATACGTTGCAAAGAAAAGGTTTTTAGATCAAATTGAGAACTTCACAAGACTTTTTGGCGGCATCTTGTTCAGCTTTCTTTTTACTGTAACCAAATCCTGTACTGATAGGTTGGTCATCAATAGACAATTGAGAAGTAAATTCGTTGTAATGTCTGGTTTGGCTGATATTGATAATATCGAACTGGGCTTTTTTACATTCTTTTTGCGCCCATTCTATCACCACGCTTTTGTAATTTACGATGCTATTTATCAGCAAATTTAAGTCGAAATGTGGTTCTAGGATTTTGCGCATCACAAACTTCTGGCAATCCGCATATCCTTTGTCTAAATATACTGCGCCGATAATGGCTTCTAAGGAATCTCCCAATACGCTTTTATGACTTTGGCCATTTTTGGTAAAGCGATTATCTAACTCCAAAATAGTTGAAATACCCATTTTTCGAGCAATCATATTTAATGATTCTCGATTTACTATTTTCGATCGGATTTCAGTGAGGAAGCCTTCGTCTTTGAAGGGAAATTTCTTGAATAGATGCTCTGCAACCACCATTCCCAATACGGCATCTCCCAAATATTCTAATCGCTCATTGGAGTCTCTGGATCCATTGATGTTTATCTGTGCAACGGAAACATGCTTCAAGGCTAATTTATAAGGAGCTATATTCGAAGGTTTGAATCCTGTTAAGAGTCTGAGTGCTTCAAATAATTCCTTGTCCTGAGCAGGAAGTAAATAGGAGATTCCGGGAAAATTCTTAAAAATTGGGAACACTACCCTTCAAATTTTTTGAAAATAATGGAGCAATTATGCCCTCCAAAACCAAAGGTATTGCTCAAGGCTATTTTTACCTCCCGCTTTTGGGCTTTGTTGAAGGTGAAATTTAGTTTCGGATCAAATGTTTCATCATCAGTGAAATGATTGATCGTAGGCGGTATCAATTGATGTTTGATTGCCAATATACTCGCAATCGCCTCAATGGCTCCTGCAGCACCCAATAAGTGCCCAGTCATTGATTTGGTCGAGCTTATATTTAATTTATAAGCATGGTCGCCAAATATGCGTTGTATCGCTAATACCTCACTCACATCTCCCAGTGGAGTGGACGTGCCGTGTACATTTATATAATCTACCTCTTCAGGTTTTATTCCTGCATCTCGAAGTGCGTTGATCATTACATTTGTCGCGCCGAGGCCTTCCGGATGCGGTGCGGTGATATGATAAGCATCTGCACTCATGCCACCGCCAATGAGTTCGGCATAGATTTTAGCTCCTCTTGCCATTGCATGATCGTATGATTCTACGATAAGCGCACCTGCTCCTTCACCAAGTACGAAGCCATCTCTGTCTTTGTCGAATGGGCGGGAGGCAGTTTCAGGACTATCATTTCTTTCGGAAAGCGCTTTCATGGCATTGAAACCACCTACGCCCGCTTCTACCACTGCGGCTTCAGAGCCACCAGAAATCACTAAATCGGCCATTCCCAAACGGATGTAATTGAATGAATCAATTAATGCGTTGGTGGCCGAAGCGCAAGCTGATACGGTAGCGAAATTTGGCCCTCTAAATCCATACTTGATCGAAATATGACCAGAGCATATATCTACGATCATTTTTGGGATAAAGAACGGGTTGAATTTGGGTGTTCCATCACCAGTTGAGAAGTAAGCCACTTCATCTTGAAAAGTTTTTAAGCCTCCAATTCCTGATCCCCAAATAACTCCACATCGGTCTAGGTCAACTTTGTTTAAGTCGAGGCCAGAATCAATAATAGCTTCATCGCAAGCGACCATCGCATATTGAGTGAATGGATCCATTTTCCGCGCTTCCTTGCGGTCGAAATGGTTGTTGGGATCCCACCCTTTTATTTCGCAAGCGAAGCGGGTTTTAAATTTTTCGGCATCAAATCGGGTAATAGGAGCAGCACCGCTGACCCCATTTGCAAGCCCATCCCAAAAGCTGGGAGCGGTGCTTCCAATTGGGGTAAGGGCGCCAATTCCTGTTACTACGACTCTTTTCAAAGACATGAATTTCTTTTCGGTGTTTGTTAATTACTTAGCGTTTGCCTCAAGGTATGTGATTGCATGACCCACCGTAGAGATGTTTTCTGCCTGATCATCCGGAATGGAAATGTTAAATTCCTTTTCGAACTCCATGATTAACTCAACTGTATCGAGTGAATCTGCGCCAAGATCGTTGGTGAAGCTTGCTTCGTTCGTAACTTCAGATTCTTCAACACCGAGTTTATCAACGATGATGGCCTTTACTTTTTGTGCTATTTCAGACATTTTATAAATATTTAGATTGAAATCCCTGCAAAGAAATACATTTAATGATTTATTGTCAAACAATTTTTTCAATCTTCATAGCTTTACGAACTTGCAGCCATATTAATTTCAGTAAAACTCATTACCCATTTACATAGTAAAACGTAGACAAGTACATGCCCAGCAATAAGCTATTTTCACCTAACTCTGATGATTACCTATTGATAGGGATAGTAAGTGCGTGCAAAGACTACAAGTTAGCTTGGCTGCTGAACCAAATTTTAAAGATCAACTTTGTGAAACAAAAACCAATTGAATTTGAACATCAAGATGAGCAAATTTTTTGGTTACACCACTTTATTTTTCATACAACTAACGGGTACTTAAGGCTGCTACCCAACAAATGTGAGAAATCAAGTTCCCAAGCCTTTGCCTATTTATTACCCGAATATCGAAAATTTGACTTTTTCTTACAAATCGACGACAAAGGCTTATCTTTTGATACCAAATCTATTATTGCAAATTTAAAAAACGTAGACTTTATCCAATATCTTATCGAAATTGAGCCCATCAAACAAAGAGTGAGAGAAACCCTAATGTTCTGATATTTCGTATGGCTAATAGTTAAGGTATGGACGAGTTAAAATAATTTATGCAAACCTATATTGGCTGGATTTTTTGGAAAAATTGGCCTAAAAACTAAAAAAGAGCATAACCAATTTATTATGGAAAATATTGTTTTTAAAAAGACTAAAGTAGTAGCAACTGTCGGACCCGCGAGCAGCTCAAAAGAGATGCTCCGAAGATTAATTACCGGTGGAGTAGATGTGTTTCGCTTAAATTTCTCGCATGGCACTCATGAGCAACATGCAGAGGTGTTTCAGTTTATCCAAGAACTCAATGAGGAATTGAGTACCAATATTTGCGTATTACAAGATTTGCAAGGCCCAAAAATACGGATAGGCGATCTGGCTGGAGGGGAAGTATTTCTTGAAAAAGGTGCTCAAATAATCATCACTACAGATGAGGTGTTGGGCGATGTAAATATGGTAAGCACCACCTATCAGGGCATAGTGAATGATGTGAAAATTGGTGACGCAATACTGATAGACGATGGCAAGCTCGAACTGCGGGTGGATAAAGTAGAAGGAACCAAAATATACAATACCGTAATCTATGGCGGAAGCCTGAAACCACGCAAAGGAATAAATCTACCCTACACCAAAGTATCCGCTCCTTGTCTTACCGAAAAAGATTTGTTTGACCTAGAGTTTGCCTTCAAGCATGAAGTAGAATGGCTGGCGCTATCGTTTGTTCGAAGGCCATCCGATATTTATGAGCTCAAAGAATTGATCGCCAAGGCGGGAAAAAGCATCAAGGTGATTGCGAAGATTGAAAAACCAGAAGCTCTGGACAATATCGACGAAATTATTGATGCAGCCGATGGATTGATGGTAGCGAGAGGCGATTTGGGCGTGGAGATAGATATGGAAGAAGTACCGATGGCGCAAAAAATGATTGTAAAGAAATGCAATCAAAAAAGTAAACCTGTGATCATAGCCACCCAAATAATGGAAAGCATGATTACTAATCCCAGACCCACTCGGGCTGAAACTAACGATATTGCCAATGCCATCTTAGATGGTGCGGATGCCTTGATGCTCTCAGCTGAAACAGCAGCCGGCAAATATCCTCTCGAAGTAATCAAAAGCATGAGCCGTACCATTACATCCGTAGAATCTCAAGCAGATATTTATGATAAATTTAATGCGGTAGACAAAAATTCGCCTACTTTTTTCAACGACAATATCGTATTGACGGCATGTAAATTGAGCATGGATACCAAAGCCAAGGCGATCATTGGCATGACCAAATCTGGCTATACAGCCTACAAGCTTTCCGCCTATCGTCCCAAAGCAAATATTTTCATCTTCACAGCGAATAGGCCAATGCTCAAAACCATGAACTTAATATGGGGCGTTAGGGGCTATTATTATGACTCCACCGTAAGCACTGACCAAACCTTTGCCGATATAGAGAAAATATTAGTGGATGCCGGCCACCTAAAGAGTGGAGATGTGTTTATCAATACTGCCAGTATGCCAATAAGAGAATTAGGCCGTACGAACATGATTAAGCTGAATATAGTGGAGTAATCAAAAGATTGAATCTAAAATTACAATGGCGGATGGCTGATACATTTATTCAGCGATCCGCCATTTTGTTTTTAGGCAGAAGCCAACCCATATTTTTCTGAATATGCGCATATCCCTTGCTATTGAGGGCAGCAGCGAAATAGAAATTTACTTATTATAAAATAGGTAAGCTCTATTCGAGATGACTCAGAGGGTTTGCTGTATTAGTTGAAACGGAAGTAGTGAAAATTGTAAACCTCAGCTTAATGAAAGCAAATGAAATTATAACCTTAAAATAGGGCTTATTTCAACTAACATACAGAACATTGATAACGACTCAATATCCCACTCAGAGAAAAAGCGGGAGGATACTTATACCTACATGCGCGTTCTACCAAAAGAAATAAGGTTACCCATGCTGAGGTGTTTTGATATTTATGTTGAAAATGTCTCAGACATCAAAAGGAAGACCAAAACCCACAAAAATCCAAAGCCATATTAAACCAAAGGATAAGATTGGATAATAATTGATAAATTGGATATGTGGTTGGAATCAGGGAAGAGCAAGTCAGAATTTGCCACAATTTCAAGGTATACCTAAAGCGGCTTTTTATTATTTGTGCAGAAAGGCTGATGTTAGATTCACCTTATTAGGTGCCTAATCTCTACAGGTGTAAATGAAGATCGCTAATAATCTTATAGAAAAGGCAGACTACCTACTGGTAATCGGACACAAAAGATTAAGTTTCCTGAATTTCCTCACAATAATATAGGCTCTGTCAATGAGGGTGCCGATTTTTTTCAGCACTTCCAATATTTTAATAATGATGATGTAGGGTATAAATAGTGATTTAGAAAGCTTTCGAAGCCGCCATCTTTAAGATTTGTTCTAAATCATATTCCAGCCATTGTTATGCCTGTCCTCTCTTATAAAATCCTTTCGAATTTTTCATTGTAGTTTTGCGTATGAAATGACTCATTTACGAGACACGCCTACGTAGATAAAAATTCGATGGTTATGGTCTGCAGCATATTTAGTTGGTTGCGAAAATATTTATCGTCATTACAACTTCAGAAGTACATTAAACGGGAAAATACTAAATGTCAAAAATCAATAAAGATCAAAAGGAAATTTCCGATGATACTGTCCTAGGCTCCATTCTCAATAAATTTGAAATTACAGCTTTAAATCCTATGCAGGAAGAGGTAAGTAAAACAATCCGAATGAAGTCGGATGTGGTATTGCTTTCCCCTACCGGAACGGGTAAAACCCTGGCTTTTTTATTGCCTTTGATAGAAACACTCGATAAGGATTGCACAGAGATTCAAATTCTAATCCTTGTTCCCTCCCGCGAATTGGCTCAACAAATAGAACAGGTTCTCCGAAAAATGGGATCAGGGTATAAAGTAAATGCAGTATATGGTGGGCGGGCTGGTTATCTCGACAAGGTTGATTTGAAACATCGACCAGCGATTCTTATCGGCACGCCAGGTCGAGTAGCTGATAGATTGCGCAGGGATAAATTTTCTGTGGATTCTATTCATACCCTAATACTCGATGAGTTTGATAAATCCCTGGAAATAGGATTCGAAAAGGAAATGATAGAGATCGTTGAAACCCTCCCAAATATTCAGCAAAGGATCCTAACTTCAGCGACAAACAATGCCAAAATACCAGAGTTTGTAGGATTACTAAATCCTGTTTTCATCAATTACCATCAAAAAGGTAGCTCGCAACTAACAATAAAAACAATCCTTTCGCCCGAAAAGAACACCTTAAAGACGTTGAAAAAAGTGATGGCTTTTATTGGAGATCAACCAGGAATTATTTTTTGTAATTTCAAGGATTCACTGGAACAGGTAAGCAATTTTTTAACTGAGAACCATATTTACCATGAGTGCTTTCATGGCGGCATGGAGCAAATTGATCGGGAGCGAGCGTTAATTAAATTTAGAAATGGTACAAGTCAGCTCCTTTTAGCAACCGATTTGGCTGCTCGTGGGCTTGATATTCCCGAAATAAAATTTATTCTTCATTATCACCTTCCTCCACGTAGCATAGAATTTACGCACCGCAACGGACGAACTGCTCGTATGAATAGCGATGGCATGGCCTATATTTTGCATTGGAAAGGGGAAGAACTGCCTGCCTATATTCAGGAAATTGCTCCAGAGAAACTCAATATAGAAGAACTACCAAAAGCTACGCAACTTTCATTGGAAAAATGGAAAACCTTGTACATAACAGGAGGGAGACGAGATAAAATATCAAAAGGAGATGTGGCTGGATTATTTCTACAGCAGGGTCAGATTCATAAGAATCAACTTGGAGTAATTGAACTTCAGCAGAATTGTACATACGCTGGTGTGCATGCCGAAATAGCTAAGATGCTTATAGAAAAAACCAATAATACTAAGCTTAAAAAAACAAAGGTGAGGATTAGCCTCATTTGAAAATGAATAAGAGGGACTAGCAAAAATCAACGTATATGGCACATTAAAATCTACATTAGATTGATCATTTGCCATTGTTAAAGATATCTTTTAATAGATTAATCCAAAAATTGTTTAAATTCATGAAAAATGACTGATTCATCAAATATTTGTTTGTCTTGCGGACTCTGTTGTGATGGAACCTTGATTGGTTTTGTACAGCTCGAACGGGCGGAGTTGCCCGCAATGAAAGACTTGTTGGATGTTGAAGATGAAAATGGTGCTGGATTTTTTCTGCAACCTTGTATCCGCTATTGTGACGGATGCACCATTTATTCCAAAAGGCCCAAACAATGTGCGAGTTTTAAATGTGGACTGTTAAAATCCGTCGAGCAAAAAGAATTACATTTTGATTCGGCGCTTGAAACAATTCACTTGGTGAAGCAAATAAAGATCGGAATAGAGGAAAAGTTAGACGTACTACAGCTAGAACTAAAGTCTAATTCTTTTTACTTTAGAATGGTAGAATTGAAAACTTTATTCAAAAAGACTATGTCTAAATCATCATTAACGCGTGAACATTTAGAACTACTATCGGATATCGAAGCGCTAGACAGTGTTATGTTAAACAAATTTGGAGTCTCCATTTAGTAGGCAAACTAGGCTATTGAACGATTACTAATAATTTATATATTTAATTAAAGTCGAAATACAATCTTTATGATTTATGTATAAAACAGGGTTTTATATGGTTTATGGCTATTTATTTACTTTATAAATACTCTCATATCTTGCAAGGAAAAATAAATTGAACAAAATTTCTTCGATTATGCCTTAATGCAACCCTGAAACTGTAGCGACGTTTTACTGTTTAGCTTACCATGTATATTTGCTTTTCGATCAAGCTTTGAGAAGCGATGCGGATGAAATAATTAAATGATGACAAAAAAAAAATTAATAGTAGTCGGTGGCGGGTTTGCAGGGATACAATTGGTGAGAAAACTTGATGACGATTTATTTGATATACTTTTAATCGATAAAATCAATCATCATCAGTTTCAGCCACTATTCTATCAAGTTGCTACGTCTCAAATTGAACCTTCTAGTATTTCGTTTCCATTTCGTCATATCTTCAAAGACAAAAAAAATGTTCAAATTCGTCTTGCTGAAGTAATAAGTGTAGATAGTGTCAATCATACAATCAAGACTAGTATTGGTGATTATGATTATGATTATTTGGTTTTAGCCATGGGTTGTAAAACTAATTTCTTTGGTAATGAAGAATTAAGTCAGCACGTTTTTAGCTTAAAAACAACCTATGATGCAATCACCATACGAAATCATATTTTACAAAGCTTTGAGAATTTTCTTTCTGCCGATGAAGCCGAAAAAGAAAGTTTGTTAAATATTGTAATTGTTGGAGGAGGGCCAACAGGGGTTGAGCTGGCTGGTGCATTTGCTGAAATTAAAAGAAATATCCTACCAAAAGATTTTCATCGAATTGATTTTTCAAAGCTCAAAATTCTGTTAGTGGAAGGAAGTAAAAGCACTCTCAATAATATGAGTGATATAGCGAGAACTTCTTCTTCAGAATATCTGCAAAAAATGGGCGTGGAAATTCTGTTTGAAAAAATTGTGGTAAATTATGATGGTAAAATTTTACAATTTGACAACGGTGAAATTATAAAGACAAAAACGGTAATCTGGGCCGCTGGAGTTACAGCAAATGAAATCTCTGGAATTCCAATTACGTCAATCGCTCCCAGCAATCGCTTAATAGTAGATAGGATAAATAGAATTGAGAATTGTGAGAATGTTTTTGCCATTGGAGACTTGGCTAAAATGCAAACACCTAAGTATCCTAATGGGCACCCTCAATTAGCTAACGTAGCTATTAACCAAGCGAAAAATTTAGCGAAAAATTTGAATAATATGCAGCTTGGTAAAAAGCTGAAAGAATACGAATACGTAGACCTCGGGTCCATGGCCACAGTTGGGCGAAATAAGGCAATTGTTGATCTTCCTTTTATGTCAATCAAAGGCTTAATGGGATGGTTAATTTGGATGTTTTTGCATCTTATGCTAATCCTGAGTGTTAAAAATAAACTTGTCATATTTATTAATTGGGCGTGGGCTTACATCACAAAAAATACTGCACTTCGATTAATATTGAAGGAAAATAGTAAATAAGATTATATAAAATATGAAATTTAGCTTTTGAAAATGAGTTAGACCAATGTCAATAGTATGATAAGTCAAATCTAGTAGTTTGATTCAGCTTTTTTGGAGTCTGACAGGATAGTAAACCAAATAAATTGTTCTTTTAATGCAGCTTTTACTCGATTCTTTAAACTGACAGACGGGCATTGTAAATTGTCGATAAGGAAGGTTTACATTCAACGAGCCAAGAAATCTGGCTCAAATGAGTTTCTTTCGAAATTAAAAAAGACTGCGAATTGGCAGAAGCATAAACCATTAAATTCAATGATGAGGAGATGCGGGAGGTACAATCAATACTTCCTCTCTATCTACCATTACTTGCCCTGGAGTGCTTCCTTTTGGTTTGCGGATGTATTTCCTAGATGTGTAAATCACAGGGCATAGCGTGTCTGTTTTAGCTTTGGAGTAGTATGCGGCCAATCCTGCCACTTTTTCGATTACTTGCAATGGCACGGGTTTGTTTCCTTGTTTTTTGATAATCACATGCGAGCCAGCAACTCCACGCGCATGTACCCAAATATCTTCTTTATGCGCATATTTCTGGGTAAGCTCATCATTGGCTTTAGCATTTTTACCGACCCATACTTGATATCCATCTATCTCAAATTCCTTATATGGTTTTATTTCGACCTTTGCTTCAGCAGATTTTTCTTTCGCAAATGGCTTCAACGTTCGAACTCCCTCAGCATTTGAGATTTCTTCCTCCCGCTTTTTCCATTCTTCTATTTGCGAGAGCTTAAGAAAGATATTTTCTTCCAGTTTTGTTATTTCAATTTTCCTGTTCTTCGATTTTCGATAATAATATTCAGCATTCTTTTGAGGACTCAAATCAGGTTTTAGCTTTATGTTAATTGGCTGATTTCGATAAAAATCGTCCAGCGTTACTTCTTTCTCACCCTTTTTAATCTGATGCAAATTAGCCATGAGTATATGGCCAATTTCTTCAGGTACTATATCATCTTTAAGGGAATTAAGCCTAATTTCATTCTTTTGAATATAGCCTAATCCACTCTTAATTTTCTTTTGTATTTCACCTAAAAGCGATTTTTTCTGTTGCTTCAAACCGCCAATAGACATCGTCTTCTGGTTGAAGTAATTGAGCGCTGCTAATACGTCTGTAAATTTTTGATTACTTTCCGTTTGTGGCCAAAAGCTTAAAGCAATTTTATCGTTTATTTCTTCAATGTAAAATTCCTTTTTATTCTCCATTGCATGGAGGAAATCTTCCATGGCTTTTCTTCGCTCTGGAAGACTACCCGCTAGCCAATTTTCGTCCAAAATCTGTTTAGCCAGACTGTTTTCTAATACTGGAACTGCCTTTTTCAAGGAAAAAACATCTTCACTTCGCGAAGCAGCTTCAAGATCAATGTTACCAGCTAAATTCTCCATGCTTATTTCATTATCTGCCGCCATAGAATTTTTGAATATGGTGATTACTTCCCCATTTTCAAGACCGATTAGATTACTTCTTCGTCCATGCATTTTGAATAATAGTAATTTATCATTTTCAAATTGAATGAAGAACGATCGATCGAAAGGAATCATTTCGATGCCAGCGATAGTAAGGCCTTGAAATCCTTGAAAAAGGTCTACACTATTTTTGCCTTTGCGTGCAAAATCATTAGGAAAGGATAGTCCGCTAAAATCACCTCTTAAATTGGCTCTAATGGTAAAGGAAGCATCGCTCCCAGCAAATTGGAGAATGATCTCTTCCTTATTTTGTGAGAATGCAGCCATCATTTTCATTCCGATAAGGATGGATTGAAGTCTGCTCACCAAAAGTTGGAGAATGAAGTAATTATTATTCATGTGTTACTAAAGGTATAGCGAAAGACCATCGTAACCTAAGTAGATGTTTTCTGGCAAACTTGCTTCTACATCTTTGTGTCGTCCAAGTTTGTGGGAGATATGGGTGAAATAAGTTTTCTCAGCTTTTAATTCTTGTGCCAAGTCAATAGCTTCTTTCAATGTAAAATGTGAAATATGCGGCTCATTTTGTAGTGCATTTAAGATAAGCACCTTGGGATTCATACATTTTTGTTTTTCTTCTTCCGATATATAATTCGCATCCGTTAGGTACACAAAATCTTTGATGCGGAACCCAAATACGGGTAATTTATAGTGCAATACTTCAATAGGAATGATGCTGATTCCACCCACTTCAAATTTTTGATTGCTTATTTCAATAGTTTTTATCCTAGGAATTCCTGGATACTTAAATGCTGAAAATATGTAAGCGAACTCTTGCTTTAGTTGCTCAATTACCCTCGCTCTAGCATATATAGGCATATCCCGATTGTATCGGAAATTGTATGATCGCACATCGTCTAGTCCAGCTGTATGGTCTTTGTGCTCGTGTGTAAAGACCACAGCATCCAGGCTTTCCACTCTGTTCATCAACATTTGCTGTCTGAAATCCGGCCCAGTATCAATCACAATACTTTTGCCATCTATTTCAATTAATGCTGATGTACGTAGCCGCTTGTCTCTGAAGTCAACTGAATCGCAGACATTACAATGACAAGTGATTACGGGGACACCTTGTGAAGTACCTGTTCCAAGAAGAGTTACCTTCAAAATTTGAGTTCGGTTTGTATTATTTCGTCGTAAAGCTTTCTGTTGGATAAACTAAAATTTACTGAGTTGGGTTTAATTTCTCTTAATATTTCTATTAGGCAGTTCACTTTTCCTTCCAGAGGATAGAATTTGTTTACTACAGCTACTCTATTGTGTTTCAAAAGGCAATATCCAGATTTGAAGGCACCTTTTTCATACCGCAAAATGTAGTCCGATTTTGCAAAAATATCCTCTAGTTTGCTAAGGAAGGATTTAGTGTATTTGACCTCCATTTTTATGCATCGACATATTTTTTAACGTACTCCACCATTTTATCAAAGTTCAAAGGCTTTTGCAGATACTCATTAACACCTGCATTTTTGAAATCTTCCGGTTGGTAGTTTTTATAATTACCGGTAATCACAATAATTGGAATTTTAGAAATTTTTGGGTCTTTGTGCGCACGAATCGCTTTTGTGCATTGCATCCCATCCATTACCGGCATATTGATGTCCATGAGGATTACATCAAAAGTTTGATCTTTCAGTATATCTAGAACTTCTTGACCATTACGAGCTATAACCAAATCGTATCCCTCAAATTCCATTATCTTTTTTGTAAGGTTTATAATAATGGAACTGTCTTCTGCAATAAGTACTTTTTTAGATTTCTCCATGTTGTTAGGTTTATTAAGTTAATAAATTTCGATAATTAATTCTGAATTCTAAAAAAAAATCTTCGAGTTCTTGAAAATGAAGATGCCAATCTTCAAAATTATTTTCTTTTATTGTAATCTCCAGACGTTTAGCAATAGAACTTAATTTGTCAGCACCTACACTTCCGGCATTCCCTTTTAATGTATGAAGCAAACTTTTAGTAATTATAGCTTCTTTTTTTGGTTCTACCTTCTTGAGTTTTGAAATAAGGAAACTAGTCTCCTCAACAAAATTTTCATAAATAGGTATTAAATCAGCTTTCCCACCATATTTTGAAAGCTTTTGAACAATAGTCTGATTTAAAATAGCCATTTTTTGTCTTGTGAGCTTTTTTATAGAAGTCTTATGTGCCCTATTGCTGAGCGCTAACACTTCTTTTATATTTATGGGTTTTACTAATAATTCATCGAATCCCGCATCCTTCAATTTTATTTTTTGATCCTCGCTAAAGAATGCACTACTCGCGACCATAATGGGTCTTTCTGAGTTATCTAATTCATTGATCAATTTAACAGCCGTTAAGCCATCCATAAAAGGCATTTGAATATCCATCAATACGATATCAAATTCTTGATTTTTTATATGTTGAAACGCATCATTTCCATTTGTTGCAAGATTCACTTCAAATCCTGAGGTTTCAAGAAGCTGCTGCACAATCTTTCTATAATTAAAATCATCATCCACCAATAATAAGGAAATTCTCTTCATTATATTTTATTAAGTACTTTTGGGTTCTTACTTAATTAATTTATTAGCTAAAAGTAAACCTCCTTTTTCAATTGATTGTAAATAATTTTGAAAAACCTCTTTTAGTGGTCATCAGCGGCCCCACTGCAGTAGGTAAAACAGATCTGACTATTGAACTTGCCAAACTTTTCGATACAGAAATTATTTCGGCTGATTCGAGGCAGTTTTACAAAGAGTTGGAAATTGCTACAGCAAAACCATCCCGCAAGCAATTGTACGAAATTAGACATCACTTTATTAATTCCCTGTCCATTCATCAAAGATATGATGTAGTGGATTTTGAAAAAGATGCTTTAGCTCTATTGGATAAATTATTTGTTTCCAAAAAAGTTGTTTTCGTTTCTGGAGGTTCTGGACTTTTTGTTAGGGTTTTGTGCGAGGGGATTGATCCTTTGCCAGAAGTGCCTATAGATTTGCGAGAAAATATTAATCAGGAATATAAAGCGGGAGGGTTGGCTCCACTGCAAAATGAACTTGCCAAAGCCGACCCTGCGTATTTTTCGGAAGTTGATGTCAATAATCCGCAAAGAGTCATACGAGCCATAGAGATCATCAGAGCCACTGGGCAGAAGTTCTCTTCATTCAGAACAAAGCGGACGGTTGAAAGGCCATTTAGGATGCTCCAAATAGTGCTGAATCGTGAAAGAGGAGAGTTATATGAGCGAATTAATGAGCGGGTGGACAGGATGTTTGAACAAGAACTAGTTCGAGAGGCAAAGGAGTTAATGCCTTTTAGACATCTAAATGCGTTGCAAACGGTGGGTTATACCGAGCTTTTTCCAGCATTTGATGGTGAATATTCTCTTTCCGAGGCAGATCGCCTAATCAAACGCAATTCAAGGCGATATGCGAAACGCCAACTTACTTGGTTGAAAAAAGAACAAAATTCACACTGGTTTCATCCTGAGCATAAAAAAGAAATCATTCACTTGATAAAAAGCCATTTAGATAACTTTATATCCTAATGCTTTTGCGAGAAATCGAGTGGGTGCTTTTTTGATCAACTCATTGTAAACTCTACTTTCGATCGCTAAGCTCTTTTCTAGTTTTCGCTTATCACCTAGCAGATTATTTATTGCTAATGCACCTTGTTTATTTTGCAATATATCCTCATTTGATTTTTCGTACGATTCAATTTCTAAGAGGGCATTCTTCAATGATTTGATCATTTCAAATCTTTTTTTCAATTGGGTAGAGTTAAAAAGACTCCACAATAAAATAAATCCACAAATAGCTACAATAGCAGGTATATATCCCATAATTTCTAAATACTTAATATCTCAACCATACGAATAAGGTCAGGGTTCAATGGTTTTTCCTTATTTAAACAATCTTTAAAAGAAGTATAGGTTAATTCATTGTTGACTATTCCAGCCATCGCATTTTTATGTCCATTTAGTAATCCTTCAATACTCCCTAAACCCAATCTCGATGCGAGAATTCTATCTTGAGCAGAGGGTGAACCACCGCGCTGTATATGCCCAAGGATGGAAATACGGTGATCTTGAATGTCCGGACAGCCTTGTTTCACTTTCTCGGCAATCTCAATGGCATTGCCTTCCTCATCTCCTTCGGCAATGATAATGATGGAGGAAGATTTTGCTCTATTCCAGCCTTTTTGTAAAATGTTAATTACGCCTTTAATAGTCGTTTTAGTTTCTGGTACCATTACTATTTCCGCACCTCCACCAATACCCGACTGTATGGCTATATAGCCTGAGTCACGCCCCATCACTTCGATGAAAAACAAGCGATCATGACTATTTGCCGTATCTCTAATCTTGTCAATTGCTTCGAGAGCTGTATTTACTGCGGTGTCAAATCCAATAGTATAGTCACTGCCATACAGGTCATTGTCAATAGTACCAGGCGCACCTACCGTTGGGATGCCAAACTCCTCATAAAATAGGTTAGCTCCAGTGAATGTGCCATCGCCGCCTATGGCCACTAAGCCATCAATACCAAATTCCTTTAGCTTGTCATAGGCTTTTTTGCGCCCTTCATACTCGAAAAATTCTTTGCAACGAGCGGTCTTGAGTATGGTGCCTCCTTTTTGGATAATATTACTTACTGATTGAGAATCCATAGGAAAAAGATTCCCTGAAATCATTCCTGCATATCCATATCGGATTCCGAACATTTCTACGCCGTGGTATATACCTCCACGAACTGCCGCTCGGATACAAGCATTCATTCCTGGAGAATCACCACCTGAAGTAAAAACTCCTATTCTTTTCATTGCTTCTAATTATAGTTCTTCACTAATCGGCTCAATTTAGCCTTTGAAATCGAAATTTAGCTTAAAATGTTTTTTTAATAGTCAAATAGCGCTCTAAGAATTCTTTATCTATTATCCTTTTTTACGGTTTCCGCGTAAGATTGCAATTCCTTGTAAAATCAATTGATTGGTATCCGCAGATACTTTGCTGATGTAAATAAAGAGGGTAAAGATACTTACCAAAATAGCACCTCTAAGCCCAATATCCAGCCATAAATTTTCGAGTGATGGTATGCTGTAGGCCAATCCTCCCGCTATTAATCCAAAGAAGATTACTAGTAAATGTGCTGTTTTATAAGGCATCATCTTAAATTTCCAATAAACAAAAATGATCCTGAATACATTGAAAATAATGACCGCTACAAAGGTGGCAAAGGCAACTCCGCCTAGTCCATAACCTTTTATCAATATCAAAATAAATCCAATAGTACAAAGCAATAAAATGCCTATAAGCAAACTGTTGTACCGATAGTATTTCGAATAAGCAATTATGCCATCAACCGCCCCACCTGACATGCGTACTAAATTGCTTAATGCAATCCATACAATTACCCACTTTCCAGCGCTGTATTCGGGAGGTAGTATGCGAAAAATATTGTCCAAATTACTGATTAGGCCAGCTACTAAAAGTGTGCCCGCAATTAGTTGAATGATGCTTGTTTTTTCGTAGACCTCTTTCACCTTTTTCAGATCATTTCGGGTGATGCCATCGGATACAACGCTGTACGAAATCCGATTGATAACGCGGGAGGGAATTATCACTAAAGTGCCAAAATAAAATGTTGTTGTGTAAATTCCGGTGAAGGCTTCGTTGAAGTATTCGTTAATTAAAATTCCATCTATGCGCTGCAATGATACTGCCGAAAAACCAACCAACAATCCATAAAGGCTGACCGATGTAAAGTCATCAATGCTTGCTCTAAGTTTATTATATGGCTTTGCAGTGAAATGAAAATTACGAATGCTTATAAAATAAATAACGAGAATGAGAGTGGTAATTACAATGGCGGCAGCATAATAATAAATGTATTGATCGAAAGAAATAAGCTCGAAAACAATCGCTGTGAAAGGAATTAAAATCAATATTCGTTGGATAAAATCCTTTAGAAATACTCCAGCAGCTGATTTGTAAATGGCATTGGCATAAGCTTCCAAATTGTAAAAAAGCAATTGCGCCAAGGATAATGGAATAATTAAGAAAAAGTACTTCACAAATACGGGAGAGCTTTCCCTATTCGATTCGAGCAAAATAGGTTTAAGAAAAGTATATCCTATAAAAAAAAAGCCCATTCCGATAAGGCTTGCCATCAGGATAATGCCCACAAAGCCATTATGCTTGCCATCTTCGGTTCTGTATTTAGGAAAAAAGCGAATAATGGCACTTGGAAAACCTAAGGTGCCCAACTGACCTAAAATCATGCTATATAAAATCAGCAGATTGATCGCACCTATTTCGGCAGGGGTAAAGTATTTAGGAAATAAGATAGCAACGGTCGCAAAGCCTAATAATACTCCTGCAATCGAGTAAATAGTGCCTTTGATGGATTGTTGCTTTATGAGTCCCAATAGATGAAATTAAGTTACGAATTTACCATTCTTTTCGCTCGAATGCATCTATAAATGAACCCGGTGTAAGATTGATTATTTGTTGTCCTTTTTTCTTTGCGAATTTATCTAAAGTGAAATAGGCTTCGAAGGATATTACAAATTTCTGAAGCACTTCGTGAAGCTTTCTAGTGTCTTTCCCTTTTTTGTACATCGGGCTTGCGGTGACACTGGCTTCGTCGTAGAAGTGCTTTTGTCTAAGCATTACTAGGTTATTATCATCTACCCATAAATCTTTGAGCCAAGAGTGTTCGGCACCCATCAAGTAGATTTTCTCATAGCCCATTCTTAGTGCCATTATAATGGCAGGAATAAGCACATTGTGCGGCCTGGGCATCCCTAAACCATTGTCTATTGCCCAATGTGTGAGGCCTTCAAAGCCTTCTACAGGCGTATTGTTGTAGTAATTGATATGAATAAAGCGGTTCCCAGCAATCCGCTTTTTCCAATTTCCATATTTTTTGGCCTCGATGGGCATAAAGATTTGCAAATCCCATTTAGTATTCTCCACAAGCCCTTTGTAAAAGCCTGGTATAAAATCTTTGTAAAAATCATTGAGGTTTTCCAAATAAAATTCAGGAGCAGCCGCGACCAAATATGGAGGTTTTATGGTCTTGTACTCCTCAGTAGTGCAGAAGAAATTGACTGAAAATATATCTGAATTGGCTATTAATGTTTTATTGTACTCAATGCTTTTGGTCAGGGATGGACCATTCCCAAGAATGACACATTCTCGACTTGTCTTAGTAGACATCGGAAGTGTATTACCAACTTTGCTTAGCAGCAACATTTTAGGAATGCTTAGGGTAGAAAGGAGCATCCTTTCGGCAAAAAGTTGCGGAGCAGATTTCATAGATTATGCTTTTTGTTTTTTAGCCTTTTTCAATTCCATCATAATCCCAAGCAATATTAGCGCAATGACCAAGAAATTGGAAATATTAGCTACTTGATTGCCGATGTAATATGATTGTGGGTGGAATTTGAATTCAATGTTATGCTGCCCATTTGGGAGTTCCATTGCTCTCAAAACATAATTTGCTCGAAAATGAGGAGCTTCCACGCCATCAATATAGGCTTGCCAGCCCTTAGGGTAATATATTTCAGAGAATATGACTAAACCTTCGCTATCGAGATTGCTCTCGTATTTCACATAATTCGGTTTGATTTCTTGCAAAACCACAGAGCCATTGGCCGAGTATCCTTTGTCTCCTTCTAACTGGGTGGATATGGCTTGTGTTTTTAAATCAATTTGACCCAATGCCGAAATCTCCTCATCTGCATTATTTGCGGCATAGACATTCTCTACCAACCACGCATTTCCATAGGCATTTGTATTAGTTAATACAGCTCTTGCAGAGTTTCCAGCAATCAAATATTTAGTATTGAGCATATCAAATATTGGCGTAATTGGCAATCCAATCCCTTGCTTTTGAAGCGAATCTACGATAGCCATATGTTCATCTCCCATGTAGTAATCTATCAAATCTTGATAGCGACGTAGTTTGGCTCCGTGATACCCGCCGACACTCGGGTGATGAAAGGATACTCTTGCGTCGTTCCATGGGTTTTGTAAGTCGATCACCCTGAAATGGCTATTGTCTTGAGAAATCAAGTTGTTCGCCTCAGTTACTTGGAAAAATTGACCTTGAATGTTTTCAGCGTAATTTTCTTCATTTAAATATCTAGCGCCAACCACCAATAAATCTGCACTTACAAATAAGATCAGTCCAATGTATAAATAGGCTTGTTTTAGTTTGTCAATTATTGCTACGTAAATAATGGCGATACTTAGCCCTATGAAAATAAATGTACGCACCCAGTCTGAAAGATACATAGATGCTCTATCCTTTAGCAATGCATTGATATACCAATCCGGATAGCCTCTTGCCAATAGTTGTTCATCTATCGGTGCGCGGAAATCTAAAATAAGATATAATAGGAATAACAAAGCGAGCACTCCTAAGGTGACCAAAGAGGCCTTTTTGAAAATAGCCATTTTCAGGTTTTTGTCTTCGGTACTAAGCAATTTTTCTAATCCCAATATGCCTAAGAATGGAATCATCATCAATGCCACAACTACAGCCATTGAAACCGCTCTAAACTTATTGTATCCCGGAAAGAAATCGAACATGGCATAATTGAAAAACTCTAGGTTTTTCCCCCATGCAAGTAGAATGGAGAAGATGGTGCCGGCAATAATCCAGTTTTTCTGCCGAGAGGGCAGAGCGAAAATTCCTAATATGAATAGAAAACAAATAACCGCTCCAGCATACACAGGGCCGGCGGTGTTGGGCTGATTTCCCCAGTAAGTTCTTACTCCTTGCAGTTCTTCTAATGTCTGCTGTTGTGCAACTCTATTTTGAGTAAATGCCTTGTAAACTTCCGAAGTTTCATCAAGGCTTTCGACACTCCCTCCACCATAGAAATTAGGTAAAATCAAGGTCATTGTTTCCAACTTACCCCAACTCCAATTAAAGGCATACTCCTTATCTAAGCCTGAGCCGCCTTGGATTGTTTGGTCCTGAGGAGTCAAATCATTTTGGCCTCTGATGGAATAGGCGCTATATTCAGAGGTTATCCATAATCTACCGAGAGACATGGTCACGGCCAATATTGCAGCGATTACAAGCAGACCGATAGCAGGCAATTGCTGTTTCAACTGTTTGTCTTTTATCATGTAAAAGAGCTGAAATCCACCATAAATTAGGAGCAGCAAAAAGAGATAATAAGTGATTTGCAAGTGGTTCATTTGTATTTGAATACCCACTGCAATAATGGTTGCTATAAATCCCCAGTAGAGATTCCTATAAAAAGTTACATGCACAGCGCCTAACACCAAAGGCATGGTAGCCATAGCACCGACTTTCCAATTATGGCCAGCTTCAATGCTTATCAAATTGAAACTTCCAAAACCATAGGCAATTGCGCCTACAATTGCCAAATAAGGTCTTACTTTGAAAATGATTAAAAGCAAATAAAAACTCAGCATCGCCAAAAAAGTATAATTGGCAGGAGTAGGCAATTTGAGACTTATTATTTGTTTAATTCCAGCTATAAACCATTCTCCATAATGGCGTGTATTGATAAGGTAGGAAGGCATACCGCTGAACATCGAATTGATCCAAAGACCTTCTTCGCCAGTTTCAGCTCTATATTCTGCTATTTCGTTGCCTGCTGCAATCCCTTGCAAGGCATCATTTTGAAAGATTGTTTTATTCTCAAAAATAATGGGCGAGTAAAAAAACAGGCAGACTATTAAAAATAATAGAACTGCTACAAGGTGTGGAAGAACCTGCTTTTTGAAATCAATTTTACCCATGATATTCCGTCAATTTCTTGCAAATTAAAAAAAAATACCGCCGTACAATTAGATATTTTTCAAATTAATGCCGGTTGATCAAAAAGCGGGAGGATTACAGTTCAAAACTATCGATAGATATATCCGATAAATCAGCTACGTAATTATCAATAATTTCATTGGGAAAGTAGATAAACAAACATTGGTTATTAGCGATGGTATTTATCAGATTTTCAATGATTTCGCTTGGGACTGCGGGGCATCCAAGGCTTCTTCCTAATCGCCCATTTTGTGCGGCAAATTCTTCTGAGGCATAGTCTGCTCCGTGTATCACAATGGCTCTTTCCATGGCATTGTCATTCAGTCCTTTTTGTAAGCCATCGAGCCTAAGAGAAATGCCATGCTTGCCTTGATATACGTTTGCCGTTTTATAAAAACCCAAACTACTTTGGTAAGATTCGGGTGTATTTGAGAATCTCTCAGCCATCAAATTTCCACTATTGCGACCATGAGCAACTACAGAGTGAATTAAAACCTCCCGCTTTTTCAAGTCAATGGCCCAAAGTCTTTTTTCTGTAGAAGGCAATCTGAAATCAATCAGCGTGAGCACAGATGCGTTTTCATATTCGCCTTCTTCTGTTAGTTTTATAAATCCTTTTAAGCCTTTTTCAAATAAACTTAGAGAAGGCTTCTCCCCAACTAAAAATTCGTATTGGCTAATGATATAATTCGAAATCAGTCGCTCGTTCGATATTTCAACTTCAGCAATTCTATTATCCGAACCGTCGAAGGAAGAAAACCCATGGACTCCTATGAAGCATAAAGCGAGTACGGCGATTCTAAATTTCATCAAATAGCTGTGATTTTTGTTTTTTAAGTCCGTGGAGTAAGATATTAAGCGAACGCAGTAAGAGCGAAATTATTACCAAAATGATTTTCCCTTTAGAGGCAATGCATTATAAATCTACGCCATAATCAAACCATAATCCGTAAACATATAATTGCATACCTCAATGCGACAGGTCTTTGCTTTAATCAGACTTACAGCGATTAAGTTCAAACCCACGAAACCCAAAGTCTTTTAATTGAGTATTTATTCTAACAAGCTTATAATTAGTGGATCGTTATAAAATGGAAGAAGTATCAATTAAAATAACAGAGTATTGGATTTAAAACTTAGAATTCAATGGCAGGACTTAAGTATTATGAAAGAACAAAGTTCTTGATCGAGTTAATTGAAAAGCAAAGGACAGGAAGCCCAGAAAAACTAGCTAGAAGAATTGGTGTGTCTAAACGCACTGTTTTCCGAATCCTTGAGGATTTAAAATTATTTCATCCCGGAAGGATTATCTAAAACCATGAAAATTTGATTTTGGCTCACAAAATATGTCCGATGAGGTAAGAAAAGACTTAGAAACCCATTCAAATAGCCTGTGGAAGTATCGTTTTCTAACTAATTTGGTGGCGGTTCATCGTAATTATATCATAGGCACAATTGGTGAAGGCCTTACGCGCGAAAGAAATTTCCTGCTTGCCAGATCAAAAAATATCCTTTACTTGGAAAAATCAACCGTACCGCCAACTACTACTGACATGGAAATGCGGCAGGATGTATTGTTTAGGCTAGCTGATATTGACGAGGATAAGTTAGTTTCATTTTTACATCCAGATAGTTACGAAAGGGCACAGGAATATGGACTTCCACAAGAGGTCATTTCGCATTTAATGAATGAGGGATATGTAATCTGTTTGGAAGAGTTGAAATGATGCGTTCCGTTTTTTTCTGGAAAACAACCTTATTTATTCTTTAAGCTCCGCTTTTGGTTTTTTGATTCCATGCAAGTTTTGTCCAATAAATCCCTTCGGAAACTTTTCAACGCCAAGGAAGCCTAATTTGATATCTCTTCCATCTGAAGGAATATAGGCTGTGCCAAATAAATAGTCCCAAAGACTCAGGGTGATTCCAAAATTCACGCCAGTTTGTCGATCTTCTGGTAAATGATAGGCATGGTGCCACATGTGCATTTTGGGATTATTGAATATGTACTTTAAGGGCCCAATATTGACCCAAAAATTGCTGTGGTTCCAATGACCGATGGCAAGAGTGAAAATATGGATGATAAAGAAGTTTTCTAAATTGATGCCAATTAAAGCAAGTGGGAGGTATTCGAGTGTTCTGTACACCACATTTTCCATCCAATGGTAGCGCAGGTGGGCTGCAAAGCCCATTTGCTCTACAGAATGATGCACTTTGTGAAACTCCCAAAGTCGCGGAGACTTATGCAATAACCGATGAACCCACCAATGGATAAAGTCGCGCGCAACAAAGCCAATAAGCAAAATAGCCCATACTTGAAGTTCTTGGATATTAATTGCCACCAGATTGGTAATTCCAATATTGGCTAATCCATCTTTAAATAAGTTGACGACAACTTCGGAGGCAGCATTGTAAATGATAAGTGAAAATAGGAAAAAATTGAAAAACATGTAGAACACATCTAACCAAAAGTCTTTTCTGAATTTTGATTGATATTTTCTCCATGGTTTTACCCATTCCAGCATAAAGAAAAAGGCAGAAATACCAATAAGCCAGTAGAAATAATTATACGGACTTGGATGAGTAATTTCGTTCCAAAAATAGTTGGCATATCCCAGCCATGCATCTTTGAAAACATCTATGTATTTTAGCATTTTATCTGTGTTACCGATATAAAAAGGATTCATATTCAAGTTTGGTTCATTGAAAATATGGAAAATCGAACGATTGTGAAATTGATTTGCTTAAATTTAAATTAATGTCAAAAGAATTATTAAAAGAAACTGATGTCAAATCTCTTCTAAAGTCGGGAAAAGTGGGAGAAGACCTTCTCGGTAAGCTACCGTTGATTATCTATATCATCGATATACGAACCAGAGAAAATACCTATTCCAACAAGTACTTTTACGGAATGCTTGGCTACGAAAAGGACGAATTCTACAGTAAGCCTATAGGTTTTTTGCTCAGGCTGATTCACCCAGAGGATAGAGAAAGGGTATGGAGCCATTTAGAGCAATTTGCAAAGAATACTGTTGATTCGGTAATAGAAATACAGTTTAGAGTGAAGCAAAAGCATGGAAAATACCTTTGGTTACAGTCTAGCGATTTGCCTTACGAAACAGACGAAAATGGTCAAGTAATAAGTGTCATAGGATTTGGTCAGGAGATCACCAAGCTAAAGGAGCAAGAGCAAGAATTAAGAATTTCTCAATTGCTAACAGATAAAACTATTAATAGCATAAATCAGGTCATATATGCAATGGATATGTCTGGCAAGTTGTCCTTGATTAGTCGTAAATCAAGAAATGTATTTGGAGCGTCCTCTGAAGAGTTAATTGGGAGGAGTGATTGGATAGATGATTTTATCCTGCAAAAGGATTTACCCAAGAGAAAAGAAGTTTTTGCGCAACTTAATAAGAATGGCAGTTTTTCTATAGAATATCAGATAAAAATCAAAGGAAAAGAACTCAAATGGATTCAAGAATCAGCAAGGCTTTATCCAGATGAGATTGATCTAAAGCAAAAACAGATTTTTGGAACCTTTGAAGATATTACATCTAGGAAAAATGCCGAAGCTCAATTGCAGGAAAGTAGGCAAATATTTGAGTTAGCCGCAAAGGCATCTAACGATGGGCTATGGCAATGGGAGCCGAGTACCGGTAAATTTTACTATTCGGATAGGTGGAAGGAAATTCTAGGATATGAAGGTGATGAGCTTTCAGATGATTTAGCGACTTGGGAGAGCTTGATTCATCCTGAGGAACTGGAACAGGCAAGGATGGAAGCTAGAACTGCCTTAAAGGGAAGAGATAATCGCTATGTTTCTTTCCAAAGAATGAGACATAAAAATGAATATTGGGTATATATTATTTCTAGAGGCTTTTTGATCAGAAACGAAAGTGGATGGGTTGAAAAACTGGTAGGAGCAATCACTGATATTTCTGAAATTAAAAAGTCCGAAGAGAAGATCAGGCTTTCAGAAGAGAAATTGAAAGATGCCCAAAAGCTGGCGAAAATTGGATCGTGGGAATTCGATGCCTCTCACAACAAATTAGAAATCACAGATTCCTTTTTCGAAGTATTGGGCATCATGGATTCAATTATCAGGAAAGAAATAGTAAATGATGATGATAAATTCTATGAATTTGTACACCCTGAAGATCGAGAAAAACTCAGGAGTGCGCTATCAAATTATGTTGCTTTTAAAAATGATTGGGAAGTAGAGTATAGAGTAATTATTGGTCATAGAATTATTTTTATTTCCTCCCGCGCGCACTACGTATTTGGCGAAAATGGAACCTTAGATAAGATTTTAGGCACCATCCAAGATATCACAGAACGAAAGATGAAGGAATTGGAATTAGTTTTTGCTAAAAAGGAAGCTGAAGATGCCTCCTATGCAAAGACCCAATTCTTGAATATTATGAGCCATGAAATACGTACTCCACTCAATGCCGTTATTGGGATGTCCTATGTCCTTTTGAAGGATAATCCAAAACCAGAGCAAATTGAGAATTTGTCCATCCTTCGTAAATCTGCCGAACATCTACTGGATCTAATCAACAACATTCTTGATTTTAATAAAATTGAATCTGGGAGAGTGCGATTTGAAGAAGAACCATTGAGACTTCCAGAATTTTTAGATTCTATCCGGAAAGGGTGGCTTGCCTTTGCGAAGGAAAAGGGTGTAGAGCTACATTTAGTATTAGATAAAAAATTACCCAATTTTGTACTTGGTGACGAAGGAAGATTAACACAAATATTAAATAACCTAATTAATAACGCGATCAAATTTACTGAGAAAGGTTCTGTAACCATTCGTGTGTATATACTAGAAAGTTCAGAAAAGAAGGTGTCTATCAGATTTTCAATAGACGACACTGGCATAGGTATTCCTAAATCTAAGCAGAGTGAAATTTTTGAGATATTTTCCCAAGTATATGCTTCCCATTCACGAAGGTACGGCGGCAGTGGTTTAGGTTTAGCTATTTGCGCCAAACTACTCGAATTTCAGGGAAGTAAAGTGAATGTGGAAAGTGAGGAAGGAGAGGGTTCCAAATTTTATTTTGATCTCAAATTCAATGTAGTTGAAGAATCTGAACTCCCGAAATCGTTTTTAGAACCAACAAAGGAGGGATTCTTAGAAAGCCTATCAGGACTGAAATTGCTGGTTGTGGAGGATAATAAAACCAATAGACAAGTGATAAAACTGTTTTTGGAAGGATGGAAAATAGAGTATCAAATGGCAGAAAATGGATTAGAAGCTTTGAAAATGGTTCAAGATTTCCGTCCTGACATCGTTTTGATGGACATCCAAATGCCCATCATGGACGGCTACGAAGCTTCTGAGAAAATTCGCCAACTGGAGGATCCATATTTTCAAAGCTTGCCTATAATCGCCCTCACAGCATCTACAATGATGGATAGCCGTGACAAAATCATAAGTTCTGGCCTTGATGGATATATCGAAAAACCTTTCAATCCAGAGAAACTTCACAAAATATTAGCTGGTTACAAAACAGGAAATGATAATTCATTGAATTAAACAGCCGGCATATTCAGGCATTTTAGTTAATTTTGCACAAATTTTAAGGAATTTCTATGTTCGACAGTCTCAGTTCCAAATTAGATAAAGCGTTTAAGACCCTAAAAGGTCAAAATAAGATTACCGAAATCAACATTGCGACCACTGTGAAGGACATTCGCAGAGCCTTGGTCGACGCCGATGTTAATTATAAGGTTGCAAAAGATATTACTGATAAAATACGAGAAGAAGCTCTTGGAAGGAATGTTCTTATTTCTGTATCTCCTGGCCAATTGATGACCAAGATTGTGCAGGAGGAACTTACTCAATTGATGGGAGGCACCAAGTCGGATATCAATATCAAAGGCGACCCAGCAGTTATTTTAATTGCCGGCTTGCAAGGATCTGGAAAGACCACTTTCACTGGCAAATTAGCCTCATATCTCAAGAAAAATGGTCGCCAAGTATTATTGGCGGCTTGCGATATTTATCGTCCGGCGGCCATCAATCAGCTACAAGTGTTAGGCGAGCAAATTGGAGTAGAGGTGTATGCAGAGCCCGATGTGAAAGATGCTCTTGCCATTGCCAAACGTGCTGTGGAGCACGCGAAGAAAACAGGTAAGAAAATTGTAATCGTCGATACAGCAGGTCGTTTGGCGGTGGACGAGCAAATGATGAATGAAATAACTTCGCTCAAGGATTTTCTGAAGCCTTCGGAAACCTTGTTTGTAGTGGATTCTATGACTGGACAAGATGCGGTAAACACGGCAAAAGTCTTCAATGATCGCTTAAATTTTGATGGGGTCGTTCTGACCAAATTGGATGGCGACTCTCGCGGTGGCGCCGCTATTTCCATCAAATCTGTTGTAAATAAGCCAATTAAGTTTATTTCAACAGGTGAGAAAATGGAAGCCTTGGATGTATTCCATCCAGACAGGATGGCAAGTAGAATCCTTGGTATGGGTGATGTAATCTCCCTTGTGGAGCGTGCCCAGCAAGCATTCGATGAAGATGAAGCACGTAAGTTGAATCAGAAAATGCGTCAAAATCAGTTTGATTTTGATGATTTCTTAAACCAACTCCGCCAAATCAAAAAGATGGGAAATGTGAAGGATTTGATGGGAATGATCCCAGGTATGGGCAAAGTATTGAAAGGTGTGGATATTGATGATGACTCGTTCAAACCAGTTGAGTCCTTGATTTTGTCTATGACACCTTATGAAAGACAGAATCCGGATGTGATCAATGGAAGTAGAAGAAAGCGAATTGCAGATGGAGCGGGCAGAAATATCATAGAGGTAAATAACCTCTTGAAGCAGTTTCAAGATATGCGCAAAATGATGAAAACTTTCAATAAAATGGGAGGAGGAAAGAGAGCACTTTCGGCGATGAATCCTTTTGGTAAGAAATAATTCCTAACATCATTGGCATTCGGACTAAAGCGGGAGGCTGTCAATTTTGGCAGCCTTTTGCATTTCCAATCCGATGGATAATGCTGAGAAATATAATTACAGCTTTTCTAATTCGGCCTGCAATTTTGCTACTCTCTCTTCTATGCTTTCTGAGCTCAATCTGTCTCGAAGGCGATCCACCATAATCGGAAATGCAAAAGGTCCAGGCTGTAACGTATTTTTGACCACGATCTTTTGCTGGTTTATTCTTCTCACTGCTTCGATTAGCCGTGTTTTATCAATTTGCAGGTTTATTACTTCCTCCCGCGCTTGCTTCAATAATAAGTTATCAGGGTCATATTCATCAAATACATCGAATAGAATTCCACTTGTTGCGTGCAGGTGTTTGAAAGTAATGTTTTTGCCCGGATAGCCTTGAAAAATAAGCCCAGCGATGGTAGCAATATCTCTAAACCTTCGTTTTGCCAAGTCGGTACTATTGATGGTATGAATCAAATCTTCCTCCATATTTTCCTCGCCAAATAAATCTAATTCCAAGGCATCCTCAATAGGAATGGGAATATCCGAGAGCAGCTCGAAGCCATAATCATTCATGGCAATAGAGAAACTTATCGCCTGACTTTGTGAAATCCGATAGGCAATAATTGAAGCAAGTATTTCGTGAACAAAGCGGCCTTCGAAAGGAAAAATAAAAATATGATACCCTTCTTTCGTTTTCAATTTTTCAATTAGCAGTACGCTCTTATCGGGAATTATCGATTGTGTTTGCTGGCGGATAAGCAGTGGAGCAATTTGTTTCAATTCAATATCCTCACACTCATTATTATGTGCTTCTTCCAATTTTTTGCGGATAAGTTCAGAAAGAAGTGAGGATAATTGCATCCTCCCGCCCATCCATCTTGGTACTGTATTGGTTTTGCGTTTCGATCTTTTTACTAGCACGGTTAGGTCTTTTATTTGAATATATTCTAGCGTTCGGCCGGCAAACCAAAATACATCTCCTTTTTTTATCAGCGAAATAAAGCTCTCCTCGAGTGTACCCAAATAGCCACCAGTCATGTACTTCACTTTCAAAATAGGGTCACCTACTATGGTGCCCATGGATAGCCGATGACGCATGGCGATTTTCTTGTTTTCAACCCTAAAAATACCGTCTACCCCAGGTTCAATTTTGCTAAACTCCTCGTAGCTCCCTAGGCTTTCTCCTCCACTTATTAGAAACTGCAACACCCAACTCCATTCGGTATTTTCTAATAGCTGATAGCAATAGGTGCTTTTCACTTCTTGCAGCGTTTGGTTTGGCTCAAACCCATCACCAACGGCTAGTGTAACCAAATATTGGATCAGCACATCAATGCAATTGGATAAGGGTTTTTTAGCTTCCAAAAGTCCATTTTCTATGGCACCACGGAGGGCGGCGGCCTCTATCAGTTCAAGAGAATGAGTGGGTAAAAAGTATATTTTGCTTGGAACACCAGGGCGATGACCAGATCTACCAGCCCGCTGTACAAAACGAGAAATTCCTTTCGGGCTACCAACCTGAATCACCGTTTCCACAGGCCTAAAATCAACTCCCAAATCGAGGCTACTGGTGCAAACCACTAGTTTTAGTTTCCCTTGGTGAAGGCGGTCTTCCACCCAATTGCGAATGGCACTATCAAGCGACCCATGATGCATTGCTACTAAGCCAGCCAAATGTGGAGCCTTTTCCATCAACTGTTGATACCAAATTTCTGTTTGAGATCGGGTATTCGTAAACATAAGCGTAGTGCGACTTTGCTCAATAATGGGCAAAACTTTATCCATCATTTTGATCCCGAGATGGCCCGCCCATGGATATTTTTCAATTTCATCCGGTAAAATACTTTCAACTTGGATATCCTTTTTGATATTTGATAAGACGAATTCTCCCTTCGAATTTGGCCCTAATAAAACGTCCATTGCTTCCTCCAAATTGGCAATAGTTGCAGATATGCCCCATATTTGGAGATATCTTTTTTGGCCAGTAAAATCAGCGGGAGGTTGGGCATAGCTTTTTAATCTTGAAAGAGCTAACTCTAATTGCACGCCTCTTTTGGTGCCGAGCAACTCGTGCCATTCGTCCGCAACAACACATTCCAAATTCTCAAACCATTTGGCAGCTCCTTTTTGGCTTAAGAGCAGGTGCAGACTTTCGGGAGTGGTAATCATGGCATCTGGAGGTGTTCTCTTTTGTCTCTGACGCTCCTTAGCATCTGTATCGCCAGTTCGCATGGCTATTTCCCATGGCAGGCCCAGCTCATGAACAGCAGATCGCATCGCACTATGTATATCGGCTGATAACGCCCTTAGTGGAGTAATCCAGATTATTTTGATTCCTTTTCTAAATGGTCTAGTATTATTCAAATAAGGGAGCAGACAACCTAGCCAAATTGCATATGTTTTTCCACTTCCTGTTGGAGCATTTAGGATTCCACTTTTTCCATTGGAAATTGCTTGCCAACAATTTTCTTGAAAAGGGAAGCTTTTCCAATTTTTATTTGCAAGCCAAGAATTAATTTTTTGGACGCCTTCCTTCATGAAGGATTAGCTAAAGAGATACTCATCCATTCGAGAACTACCAATCTTTGATTTTGTTGATCTCGCAAATTTTTGTGGCTTCTTTTACGACTTCTCTTATTACCTCATCTAGTTTCTTGGTGACTTCTTCTAATTTAGACAACAGGTCTAAATTTTCACTTGAACCCACCTTTTCCTTGTCAAAAAGAGGTAAAAGACCCAATGTGTTAGATAAAGGAGACCTTACCACATGAGACTCTATCCAAGCTATTTCTTTTAATCGTTCCTTTTGAAGGAGTAATTTCTCTTCGTTTTCCTTCCGACTGCTGATATCTTGTTTGTGGATTGACCTATGGAATGGATCCAGTAAATCTTTCCCGCTTTCAGCACTTACAAAAGTCATATATTCTAACCCATCAGTTACGTACGGCAGACTAGTTTTACCATTTTTGCCCAGTAGAAATTGAAAAAAGACAAAGCCATTTTTCTTCGAAATTTCATTGATAAGTTGGTTGCTTTCTTCAAGTATCCCTAAATCTAAATAATCTGGAGCTAGGTAAGTTGCAAATTTCAAAAAATCTATAATCGTTTATTTTCAATACTCCATAGCACCGATTCCGCTCTAAAAATTGGGTCTGCGGCCTGCAATAATTTCTGTTTCAATCGAGGATTGAAATCAGGGTTATTTTGCAAAAACGTACGAATAATATTTGCGGCTTCTTTGGAATTGTGTCCACTAAATGAAGTGTCCAGCCAAGCTTTAGGGAAAAATATATCTCCTGTAAGTTGAATCTCTTCCAGAAGCAAAAGAGCATCAGGTAAATAGTTGAGTGCTTCTGCTTGTCTGCTAGGGTGATTCAAATAGCTCATTGCTTGGGTTACCCAAGGTTCGTACTGGCGATTTTCAGCATTTTTCAAGGATTCAAAAAACGCTGCCCTGTCATTGCTATTTCTGCTGAGCGCTTTGCTTACAAACTCAAAGCGTTTGCGGTTATCTGGGTTTTTAATTCTTTCAGGCTGTTTAGCCAATATTTCTTCGCTTGCTGCTACCTCGCGTATTGCGATTGCTGTGGCAAGTGAAGTATCATCACTTTCGCTTAAACTCAAGCCCAGTACAGGTTTTTCCTCCCGCCACCATTTTTCCATATTTTGGGCAGCTTGCTCACTTGTAGCCATACCAAGATAAGTATAGAACCAAGTACTTTTTTCCCCTTGAATTTCAGTTGCTTCCCATTTGGCTAAAATGAAATTTTCCCAATCAGAACCAAGTTCCTTTCTATCATTTTCACTCAGGTATCTCCAGTAAATGGAGGAAACCATACCCAAAACCCGACTGGTAATTTGCTGCTCTGTTTCTACTCTAAGTCCTTCTTTGAAAATGTGCAGTGCTTGCCTCGGCAAATGTGCGCTGTTGAGGACTCCTTCGTATAAATTGAGGTATGCGGAAGCTCTCAAAATTGGATCTTCTAAAGCGGGTATAACAGAAATGGCCTCTTCCGATAAAGGAAAATATCCATAGCCCATGCCATCTGCATTTGGTATAATGTAAGAAAACTCCTCGCTCAAAGGAATAGAAAAATTGGCTTCTTTGATGTCGATTGTAATATCCTCCCGCTTTCCTGCATCGATAAGCGCTATTGTAAAAATTTGCGGGAGGAATTTCCCGTCAGGGTGGTTGACGATCAATTTTCCATTTTCTTGCTTCAATTCAATTTTTGGAAAAATGGCTTCTTTTACCCACAATTCACTCCACTGAGTAATATCCCCTTCACTTTGTTGGTCAAGTATTGCCACCAATTCATCCCATGTAGCATTGCTGTGGGCAAAGGATTGTAGGTATTGTTTCAGGGCTTTTTGAAAATTAGTAGCACCAAGTTTAGCTTCTAATTGCCGCATCATTATAGGTGCTTTTTGGTAGATAATTGGGCCGTACAGATTGCCTGCTTGCTTTAGATTTTCCAATTCCTGTTGGATTGGATGCCTGCCCTCTGTGCGGTCGATACTCATAGCCGCCGGATGGTGTGCAAGCAAAAATCGCAAGTCATGATTGAGATCCGGAAAGGCTGGATTCACTATTTTGGCAGCCATAAAGTTGGCAAATACTTCTTTCATCCATACATCATCGAACCAATTCATGGTGACCAAATCGCCAAACCACATATGGGCAGTTTCGTGAGCGATAAGGCTAGCTCTACCCAGCAATTGTTGTTGGCTTGCATTCGCATCTTGCATTAGGCTTGACGCTCGATATTGAATAGCACCTACATGCTCCATTCCGCCATATTGGAAGGGTGGAATTAAGGCAAAATCAAACTTTTGATAGGGATAATTAATACCTGTGTATTTCTCCAGCCAAGCAATAGACTGCCTATGTAGTTTGAAGACTTCCGGAATATTTCTTGCAGCTTTCGCGGTATCAGTCTCTCGATGCAGCATGGTCATCGGGCGATTATTTTCTGTATCGTATACCGATTGAAAATTGCCTGCAACAAATGCGAATAGATAGGTAGGGATTTTTTCAGTTTGGGCATAGAATAGCGTTGTCCTCCCATTTTCAGTAATTTCATCTGCCAGTGGACCATTACCCATAGCTTCCCAGTGTTCGGGCACGCTCAATGAAAGTGTGTAATTGGCTTTCATATTAGGCTGATCGAAGGAAGGGAAAAGGGTGGACGCACGGTCTGGCACCAGCAAAGTATACATATAATCTTCGTTTCTATTCAGAGATCTTTCACCAGCTTCAAAGTCTATTTTGATGGTATTGATTCCGATGTTTAAGTAGCTTCCGTTTACAAGGATATGTTCTTTTTCATGTTTTACTTCTATGCTTTCACCGTTGGCAGTGATGGATGTCACTTTTTCTTTATCCTCATTAAAATCAATGGGTAAAATATCTATTTCATTGGCTAAATCGAATGAAATAGTGATACTGGCAGGTATTGGATCAGCCTTACTTTCAGGAATATCAAAGTGAAGCTGATAGGCTATATTGCCTAAATTAGCTTTTCGAAATTCGGCAAGTTCCCAAGAAATTCCAGGTTCGAGAGGAGGACTCTTGATGGGCTTGGAACAAGAAATGAAGGTTAAGGAAATAAAAAAGAAGATTGCGTTTCTCATGGAGGGATAATTTGAGAGAAGGTAATGAAAATATCTAATTGCTGGAAATAGAATTATAAAAGAGGCGGGAGGGTAATTCTATTTGCCGTAAAGCTCCAATAATTCCTGCAGATCTGTAAGCTTATTGGCTTCATCTACCTTTTTGTCATGCCGCCAGCGGAGAATCCTTGGAAATCGCAATGCGATTCCAGATTTATGTCTTTTTGATTCCTGAATTCCTTCAAAGCCGATCTCAAAGACCAATTCAGGAGTAACGGTACGAACAGGGCCAAATTTTTCTAATGTATGCTTTTTCACAAATTGGTCTACTTTCCTAATTTCCGCATCTGTCAATCCAGAATAGGCTTTGGCAAATGGTACAAGTTGATCTTCGTTCCACACTGCCAGGGTGTAATCTGAGTAAAGATTTGCCCTACGACCGTGCCCTTTTTGTGCATACAGCAATACGCCATCTATACTCAATGGGGCAATTTTCCATTTCCACCAGTCACCAGATTTGCGGCCAGTGTGGTAAGCAGCATTCTTGTGTTTAAGCATAAAACCTTCTGCAAAGTGTGCCCTAGACTCTTTATGTAATTCATTCAATTCATCCCAATTATTGGCTTGAATGGCGATGGATAAATTCCATGCATTATGTTCATGAAGTTGGGAGTGTATTTGCTCAAGAAGGAGTCTTCGAGCTGCGGTGGTTTCAGTGCGTAAATCTACTCCTTCAAATTCTAGTATGTCATATGCCATAAATGCAACAGGAGCATTTTCAAGTATTTTTTTAGGTAAAGTCTTTCTGCCAATTCGAGTTTGTAATACGCCAAATGGAAGCGGCTTTCCATTTTTGAAGGGAATAATTTCGCCATCCAGAACCGTTCCATTGGGAAGAGATTTTAATAAGCTGTGGAGTTCAGGATATTTTTCTGTGACTAGCTCTTCCCCTCTCGACCAAATAAATAAATTATCCTCTCGTTTTATTAGTTGACTTCGAATTCCATCCCATTTCCATTCAATGATCCAATCATCCATATTGCCTAATTCCTTAGGCTTTTTGTCCAATGGATGAGCCAAGCAAAATGGATATGGCTTGGATAAATCTTCATTCCAATCTTCTTCCAGCACTAGTTTCTGAAAAGTTATTGAACTTGGATCCCAATTGCCCATAAGACGATGAGTAATCTTTGCTGATTCTATTTGATATAGTTCGGATAAGGCTTTTATCAATAAGTTTTGCGACACGCCAACTCTAAATCCACCCGTCATTAATTTGGTGAATACAAATCGTTCTTGCTGTGCCATTGCTTGCCAAGACTGGACGATGGCATTTTTTCTTTCGACCTCATCTAAAAATTTCAGGGAAATCAGAAAACTTATCCATTCGTTTAAAGATTTTTCTTGAGTTGCGTCACTATTTGGAATAACGAGAGATATGGTTTCGGCCAAGTCACCCACCACGCTATACGTTTCTTCAAACAACCAGCTAGGCAAGCCTGCCAATTCCGCAGCCCATTGGCGGAGGAGACTTGCATTAACAACTCTCTTTGGCTTTCTGTGGGTAAATAGCGCAATAGCCCATACTTTATCCTCCTCTGAAGCGTCTGCTAAGTATTGCTTTAAAACTTTTACCTTTTCAGTAGTTTTATTGGTTTGATCAAGCTGAAGAAATAGATTGGCGAAGGACTTCATCGAAGGAATAAACTTAGGAACTATTTAATAGTTTATTTTTTGCGAAATTTGGCTAAAATTGCAACAAAGACTAAGATTGACCAATGGATATTCAATACATTTTTGAATTGTGTGGAACTTTTGTTTTTGCCATTTCTGGAGCATTAGCGGTTCAGCATCGTGAGCATGACTTGTTTGGTGCAGGTTTTACAGGGTTTATCACTGCCATTGGAGGAGGCAGCCTGCGGGATATTCTTCTTGGCAGCTACCCATTAGGTTGGGTTGGCGACATCAATTTTTTGTATGTGATATTGGCGGGCGTTTTGGTGACTTTCGTGTTTTTTAAATTTTTGCATAAGCTCCGTAGAACGATGTTTCTTTTTGATACATTGGGTATTGGATTCTTTACCGTTTTGGGTGTTGAGAAAGCACTTTTCTTGGGTGTACAGCCCGAAATTGCAGCGATTATGGGAATGTTTTCTGCTGTGATGGGCGGAGTGATTCGAGATACTTTGACAAATGAAGTGCCTATACTTTTCAGAAAAGAGATTTATGCTTCGGCATGCTTAGTAGGAGCAATTTTTTATCTTTTTTTCAATGAGTTAGGAATGCCTCGTGATTACAATCTTTTTGCCTCGCTGAGCATTATAGTGGGCATTAGGTTGTTAGCCGTCAAGTTGAAATTAAGTTTACCTCGGTTGAATTGAGGAAAAAAATGAAATTGAATCATTAATTTGAGTATTTCGTTACTAATTTAGTTGTGGGAACAGAACACTGAATACTAAATTTCGATTTTTAATATTGGTAATACTGGTAAGTCTGAAATTTTAGGTATTACTTTTGCCAAGTAAATAATATGCTGAATTAAGTATTGTATTTTACATTTTAAAACAATAATTATGAAAACTAGAATTTCAATTGTTTCAACTTTTCTTTTCGTATTTATTCTGTCAACAACGGCATTTTCTCAGTTGACCGGCATCGGCACTGTTATCGATGTAAGTGGCAACCAGGCACGAATGATTGTGAGAACCGGGGAAATGGTTCCAGATGCAGCAATTGTTCAGCCTTATTTAAACGAAGATTATCGCATCGGTGTGGTTACTTTTACAGATCAAACTACAAAAGAAGGTTCATTCAGGTACAAAGTGGATGAAGAGCTTATCGAATTTCAAGGTAACGAGCTTACTTATCCTTGGGGAAATATTGTGAGATTTAATTGGTTAAATCCAGATATTGAAGAAATTGAATATTTTGAAAATTTAAAGAAAATCTGGCCACAATCTGAATTTGGTGGTTTGGCAAGAAAGGTTAGCGATAAGATAATTAGTAAAGCATTTATGGACTATGTTGCGCCAACAAGAGACCCTAGAATGGACATGGGTGATTTTAACTCTTACGTTGTTGTAAATGAATATTATTTCGCCATAATTGATGATAATTTAATCGAATTACCAAAAAGTAAAAGTGATTTTTTTGCTGTATTTGGTGAGTACGAAAAGGAAGTGAAGAAGCAAGCTTCGAAAGAAAAATTTAAGCATGATGAAGATAAAGGTGTAATTGGCATCATAAATCTCTACGAGAATATTTCAAAAAAATAATTTTTTTATATAAATGCACCAACTCTCTCAGAGGTAGGTGCATTTTTGTTTTAATACTTATCAAAAAATATTATTTATTGTTTTAATTAAAGTATTTTCTTTTTTCACTAATTCACTTACCAATTTAAACTGATTTCTAGCTCTGATTAAATTGTGGTTTTCATATTTGGTCGGATAATATACATCCATATTGAGATAATCAGTCAGAAACCGCAAGCCTATTAAAAGGCACATATATTTGGCTCCATTTAATAGTTCTTTTTTTTCATTCTTAGTAATAATGCTCTTTAATTCCGATGCAAAACCTTTGCAAATAGCTTCAAAATAACTTTCGTTAATAGTGATTTCATGTTCATTGTCACAGTCTTCATTTGCAGGGCACGATATGGTTCTTACCATATCTCCAAAGTCGAACAATACACTTCCTGGCATGACTGTATCTAAATCAATTACGCAATTCACTTTCGCTAAATCGTTTTGAAATAGCACATTATTGAGTTTTGTGTCGTTGTGCGTGAGTCGAATTGGAATGAGACCACTTTCTAGTTTCTCAGTAATAGAGATGAGAATGTTTTTTTGTTTCTGAGCAAATTCTATTAAATCATTCGCTGTATTTTTTCTGTTAATACCGGCTCTATTTAAAGCAAGTTCGAATTCACTCCATCTTTTCTTACCATTATGAAAATCGGGAATAGTCGAATTTAGCGAAGAAAGCGGGAGGTAAGAAAGGATCTTTATGAACCTTCCAAAACCTAAAGCAGCCTCAAAAGCATAGTCGCTATTGGGCGCTTTATCAAAGCTTTCACTGTCTTCAATCCACTCAAAGGCTCTCCAAGAGTGTGTGTTTTCATTAAATAGGGTCTTGTCAGTTGCCTCTCGAAGTTTTAGATAGTTCATTTTATTTATATCCAAGAGTTCTTTGTGGACTCTAAAGTGACTTTCAATTACTCTTAGGTTGGTTTGGAGAGCTTCTACATTTGGAAATACATTTTGATTTATCCTTTGCAAAAGCATTGAATCGTTTTGGCTTTTTAACTGAAAGGTTTGATGAATATGACCAGAACCAATTTTGCTAAAAGAAACTATGGGGCCTTGTAAATTGAAATGAATTCCAATGTTGGTTATTAGGGAAGCGTCTGCCTCCAACTTGGTATTAATATTCATCATTCACGGCAAAGTTTGGTTTTCTGTTCATCCATTGACCTCTTGTGAAATCTGGAAATGCTACAGCGGAACTTCCATTTTCTATTGAGATTTCTGAGAGAGGCGAAATGGCACTCCATGATGCGGCATCATAGGCATCGAGTGGAGTAGGAGCTTTTCTTTTTACGGCTTCTATGAATGCATGAATAACGAAAAAATCCATACCACCATGTCCTGCCCCTGTAGCTAGTTGTTCATATTTTTTCCAAAGTGGGTGGTCATACTTTTCAAAATAGCTGTTTGTATCTTCCCATTGGTGCGCTTGTGGACTAGTGCCTTCTAAATAAATTGAACGGTTCAAATCCATCCAAATACCCTTTTCGCCTTGTACTCTAAACCCTAAAGAATAGGGCCTAGGCAAATTTGTGTCGTGTGTTACGATAATGGTTTCACCCAAGGCTGTTTTAATTTGGGTAGTTACTACATCGCCCAATTTCCACCTTACTTTGGTGTTTGGATGGCTTTCGCCTCCTTCATCTACTATATAATTATGCAAACCACGGCTTTTCGATGCCATCGAAACCAGTGAAACAAATCGATTGCCTCTGTCAATATTTAGATAAGTGGCTATCGGGCCAATACCATGGGTCGGATATAGATCGCCATTTCTAAGAACTGAATGATTCGTACGCCATTTGGCCTCGCTGAATCCTTTTTCGCCAAATTCTACTCCGCCACCATAAGCTTGTTTTCCATTGTTGAATTTAACCTCCCGCAAATCGTGCTGATAGCCACATTCGAGGTGAATTAATTCACCAAACATATTTTGGCGAACCATATTCAATACAGCCATTACATCTCTACGATAGCATACGTTTTCTAAAATCATGCAAGGTACACCCGTTTCTTCGTAGGTATTTACTAGGTCCCAACACTCCTCAAGGGTATTAGCTGCCGAAACTTCTATACCTGCATATTTGCCATGCTTCATGGTGGCTACAGCCATTTTTGTGTGCCACTCCCAAGGGGTTGCAATTATAACAGCTTGTATATCCTCCCGCATCAACAAATTCAGATAATCTAAACCATCTTTCCCGTAAGTTTCGGGTTTGGCTTTACCCGCTTTTTGTACCATATCCAACGCGATATTGGTAGCCGCGGGGTCAATATCGCAGATGGCTTTGACGGTGCAGTCATCCCGCTTTAATAATAAATCCAAATGATTTTGACCTCTCAAGCCAACACCAATCAACCCAATACCTACTTTTGTGTCGTCTTTTTTATCAGCAGCAATACTAAATTGCGGCATACTAGCAAGACCTAAGCCCAAGCCAGCAGCTGCGGTCTTTTTAATAAAATCTCGTCTATTTTCTTTCATAGGGTAGTGTTGTTTTAAGGAGTAAAGTCTATTTGTGAAAATGAAAATTAATGAAATTCTCGTTTTTATTTAAAGAGAATTTATTACGTAACTAATATAGATATAATCAACCAAATCTAATTTCGCCAAGTCGGATAGGGTAAATATAACTTAGAGCTCGGTAAAGTAAAATCGAAATTCAATTCTGGAAATAGCAGAAAGTTAATTTCTGAATAAATATTGCTGAAAATGAATGGATTGGGATAAACAATTTTATTCTAAGTTTAGAAATACCTACTTTTGTGGCTCAATTTTTCCAAGCATCAATTTCTCAATATGTCCATTGTAAAAATCTTTGCCGGAACGAACTCCCACGATATGGGTCAGAAGATTGCAGAATCTTATGGCAGTACATTGGGAGGGTTGACAATTTCAAAATTCAGTGATGGAGAAATGTCTCCTAGTTTCACTGAGTCCGTTCGTGGCTGTCATATTTTTATTGTACAATCTACCAATCCGCCAGCAGATAACTTACTAGAATTATTGTTGATCATAGATGCAGCGAGGAGAGCGAGTGCCAAGTATGTAACTGTGGTAACTCCGTACTATGGCTATGCTAGACAAGACCGAAAAGACAAGCCCAGAGTGTCTATTGCAGCTAAACTTGTGGCTAATTTGATTACATCGGCTGGGGCAGATAGAATAATGACTTGCGATTTGCATGCAGGTCAGATTCAAGGGTTTTTTGATATTCCCTTAGATCATTTAGATGGATCTTATATTTTCATCCCCTATTTGAAAAGTCTGGAATTGGATGATTTGATATTTGCTGCTCCCGATGTAGGTGGTGTAGGCAGAGCGCGATCTTTTGCTAAGCATTTGGAGACCGAAATGGTCGTATGCGATAAGCATAGAAAACGAGCTAATGAGATAGCTTCTATGCAAGTGATTGGTGACGTGGAAGGGAAAAATGTGGTGTTGGTAGATGATATAGTAGACACAGCAGGGACAATATGCCGTGCTGCTCAGCTTTTGAAAGAAAAGGGAGCAATTTCGGTGAGGGCTATTTGCACGCACGCTATTCTTTCAGGTAAAGCCTATGAAAACATCGAGAATTCCGTTCTTGAGGAACTTGTAGTATCTGATTCAGTGACATTGAAACAGCCTTCTGATAAAATTAAGGTTTTATCTGTTGCGGATATGTTTGGTAAAGCGATTGGTTCGGTGATTGATGACCGAAGCATTAGTTCATTATTTATTTGAGTTTTTTTTAATTTTTAATTTATATACAAATGAATTCAATTGAGATTATAGGGTTTAAAAGAGCAAATCTCGGCAAATCCGAAGCGAAGCAACTTCGTATCGACGGTAAGGTTCCATGTGTACTTTATGGAGGTAATAATCAGGTTCATTTTCAAACTCCTACGATTCTGTTTAGAGAGTTAGTTTATACGCCTGAAGTGCATTTAGTGAAACTTAATATTGAAGGCGATCTTTATGATGCTGTTCTTCAAGATATCCAGTTTCACCCAGTGAGTGAGATGATTTTACATGCTGATTTCTTGTTACTACAAAAAGGCAAAATTGTGAAAATCGACATCCCGGTGAAATTAACAGGTAATGCTCCCGGTGTAATCAAAGGGGGTAAGCTTCTTATTAAAACTAGAACATTGAAGGTGAAAGGTCTTCCAAAAGATCTTCCAGATATGATTCCAGTAAATGTAAGCAAGCTAGAATTAGGGAAATCAGTGAAAGTAGGTGAGGTAGAAGTTAAAAACCTTGAGATATTGACAAACCCACTTGTTACCATTGCTACGGTGGAAATCCCAAGAGCACTTAAGGGCAAGAAAGCTGACGGAACGGACGAATAGTATTTTCGATTATAATGGAAAATCCTGCCTGGTGCAGGATTTTTTTTGCCTTAACTTTGGTAATTTGATTGTTTGAAGTTCATTTGTGCTCGCTTAGAGGGTAATGGTAATTATAAAGTTTTTTTATAATGAAGTATTTATTAGTAGGTCTTGGTAATGTGGGTGTTGAGTATGAGCTCACTAGACATAATGCAGGTTTTTTGGTCTTAGATAGATTGGCGGATGAAAATAAGGTGGACTTTAGTTTGGAAAGACACGCTTTCAAGGCTGAAATAAAAGTGAAAGGAAAATGTATTCATTTAATAAAGCCCTCCACTTATATGAATCTGAGCGGTAAGGCACTCAATTATTGGATGCAAGAGTTAAAAATACCGATTGAAAACATTCTTGTGATTACGGATGATATTGCATTGCCTTTTGGTAAATTACGTATGCGACCTAAAGGCTCAGATGCAGGCCATAATGGGTTGAAGAATATTGCAGAGCTTCTCAAAACACAAGAATTCGCAAGGTTGAGATTTGGTGTCGGGAATGATTTTGCCAAAGGAAGACAAATTGATTATGTTCTTGGAAATTTTCCTACGAACGAATTGAATGAGATTGTACCGATGTTAGATAAAGCCTGCCAAATGGCCGTTTCTTTTTGTGGAGCGGGAATACAACATACAATGAACAACTTTAACGATTGAGAATAATGCAGCATTTAATTCACGCCTCCGTGCAGTTTGTGCCTATTTCTGCTGAAAAGGAGCCATACGATCTAATTGATAAGGCAATTAATATTTTCCAAGAGTCTGGATTGTTTATCCAAGTTAGCCCACTGGAAACTTTTATTGAGGGTACTTATGAGCAAGTAATGGATGCCATCGAACTGGCCAAAAATACATGTCTTGATGCAGGAGCTCAGGAATTGGTAATTAACCTGAGACTCCATTGCAGAAGAGAGCTTGATGTATCTATACAGGAGAAAATTGGAAAGTATAATTAGCCTAGTTTAACTGATTGTAGCGCCTGAGGTTACCTTTTGCTCAGGAACCAATAGTCTGAGTTTTCCGTCTAAATCCTCTGCCATCAATACCATTCCTTGGGATTCTATGCCCATCATGGCTCTAGGAGCTAGGTTGGCCAATACAGTGACTTGCTTGCCCACTAATTCCTCTGGAGAGAAATGTTGCGCAATACCACTGAGTATAGTTCTCTGATCTAATCCTGTATCCACAAGTAGTTTCAAGAGCTTTTTCGACTTAGGTACTGCTTCTGCCGAAAGGATAGTGCCCACTCGTAAGTCCATCCCTGCAAATTGCTCGAAGTTGATTACGTCTTTGGCTTCTGGTACGATTAGTTCTGTAGTATCAGCTATGTTTTGTGTTTTCGTATTTTCTAATTTTTGCATTTGATATTCAATTTCAGCATCTTCTATTTTTTGGAACAGTAATGTTGCCTCTGCAATGCGATGCCCTACTTGGAGGAGTTCATATCCTCCCGCTTCATTCCAAGCCAAATTGGGCTGATTTAGGATTGCTTTTAGCTTAATAGCCGTATGTGGCAAAAATGGCTCAGATAATATAGCCAAATTGGCCACCACCTGGTTGACCAAATACATGATAGTTGATGTTCGTTCAGCATCTGTTTTAATCAATTTCCAAGGCTCATTTTCTGCCAGATACTTATTTCCCGTTCTTGCCAAATCAATCAAAATTGTCAAGGCTTCTCTAAATCTGAACTGGTTCAAAGATGCTATGATCTTTGAAGGAAAGTCTGCTAGGGTTTGGATTAATTCTTGATCATTCTCTGCAAAATCGCCAGACTGCGGGATAGCTCCTTCGTAATACTTGTTGGTGAGAACCACAGCTCTATTTACGAAATTTCCAAAAATCGCAACTAATTCATTATTGTTTCTCGCTTGAAAATCCTTCCAAGTGAAATCGTTATCCTTTGTTTCGGGAGCATTTGCAGTAAGTACATATCTCAATACATCCTGCTTTTCTGGAAAATCAATAAGGTACTCGTGTAGCCAAACCGCCCAATTACGGGAGGTTGAAATCTTGTTTCCTTCCAAGTTTAAAAACTCATTCGCAGGTACATTGTCGGGTAAAATGTACTCGCCATGCGCCTTGAGCATACTTGGAAAAATAATGCAATGGAATACAATATTGTCTTTTCCAATAAAATGGAGAAGCCTCGTGTCATCATTTTTCCAGTAGTCTTCCCAGTTTTTGCCTGTCTGCTCAGCCCACTCACGGGTAGCGGATATATAGCCAATAGGCGCGTCAAACCAAACATACAATACTTTGCCTTCCCCGCCTTTTGCAGGTACGGGTACGCCCCAATCTAAATCTCTGGTCACAGCTCTTGGTTGCAAGCCTTGTTCTATCCAACTTTTGCATTGGCCATACACATTAGTTTTCCATTCTTTATGGCCATTTAGTATCCATTCTCGAAGCCAGTTTTCATACTTATCTAAGGGCAAATACCAATGCTTCGTATTCTTTTTTATTGGTTTTGCACCACTGAGCATAGATCTTGGATTGCCCAGTTCATCAGGACTAAGAGATGCGCCACATTTTTCGCATTGATCGCCATAGGCATCTGGATTACCACATTTTGGGCAAGTGCCCATTATATACCGGTCTGCCAAAAATTGATTAGCAGCTTCATCAAAAAACTGTTCACTCTCTCTTTCAATAAATTCACCTTTTTCATTTAGCTTTTTGAAAAAGCCTGAAGCCGTATCGTGGTGGATTGAGGCCGATGTACGAGAATAAACATCGAATCCTATACCAAATTCCTTAAAAGACTGTTTTATCTGTGTGTGGTACTTGTCAACAATTGCTTGTGGGGTAGTTCCTTCTTTTTGTGCTCTTAGTGTAATAGGCACACCATGTTCGTCTGACCCACAAATGAAGGCAACATCATCACCTTTGCTTCTCAAGTATCGCACATATATATCCGCTGGTATATAAACGCCTGCTAGGTGTCCAATATGCACAGGTCCATTTGCATAGGGTAGGGCAGCAGTTACGGTAGTTCTATTGAATTTTTTTGCCATAAGGCTACAAATATAGATAAATGGGAGCGTTCGGTTAGAGAAAGAATTTAAAAACCTCCCGCCTAACAACCGTTTGTATGGGTAAATCAAAAATCAAACTTCCCAATGTGCCGATTATAAAATAGAGGGTCTTGAAAACAGTTATTCAATAGAACTCAAGTGCATTTTTAGCTATTTTTAGCTACCCAAAAACCTGTAACATGACCACATTTTATCAAGCAGAAGAGATTAATTACACATGACGAAGATTAAGTCGCATTATAATGAAAAGTGGGCTGTCGTTCCACTGGAGCCAGGGCAACTTAGAAAAAAGTACGCAGTGTCCAATTACGGGAGAGTTATTAGTTTCACCTTCGAAGTGTTGTCGGGCGATTTGATAAGAGGAACTGTTACTGGCGGTTATCCCACTCTCAATTTAAAACCAAATGGCAACTATTTAACGCTGTACATCCACAGAGTAGTTGCTGAATTATTCCTCACCAAACCATCTGAAGATCATAAGGTGGTTATTCATCTTGACTATAATAAAAAGAATAATCTACTCACAAACTTGAAATGGGCAACGAAAAAGGAAATGGAATTGCACCAGCAAGGAAGCCCTTTTGTGAAAGAGAGTAGGAAAAAGCGTTTAGAAAAGCCAGGTTATAGAGGACATAAACTTACCACGGCAAAGGTGCGTATGATAAAAAGGTTGATAAACGACCCAAACAGAAAAACACGCATGAGAATGATTGCGAAGCAATTCGGAATTAGTGAGATGCAGCTCTATCGGATAAAATCTGGTGAAAATTGGGCACATATTACAGACTATTAATTTTTGGAATTTATGAGTAATGTTAAAATCAAATATTTAGTACCTTTTTTGTTGATTTCATTACTTCCTGTTTGTCAGCTCCAAGCACAATTTGCCTCCTATAAAATCGCCAAACTGAAATATGCGGGAGGAGGAGATTGGTACGCAAATAAAACGGCTCTTCCCAATCTAATATCCTTTTGCAATGAGGAGTTAGGTCTAAACATTTCTCAGCAAGATGATGAGGTTGAAGTAGGTAGTGCTGAGCTATTCAATTATCCATACGTATATATGACAGGGCACGGAAATGTTTTATTTAGCCCTTCAGATGCTGCCAATCTTAGATCTTACCTTATTTCTGGCGGGTTCCTTCATATAGATGATAATTATGGCTTTTATGAATTTGTAGTGCCCGAAATGCGAAAAGTTTTTCCAGAATTAGAATTTGCAGAGCTCCCTCCAAATCACCCTATTTATAATAATAAGTTCAATTTTCCTGAGGGTTTACCTAAGATTCACGAGCATGATGGATTGCCACCACAAGGCTTTGCGCTTATATATGAAGGGCGTGTAGTGTGTTTTTTCAGCTACGAAAGTGACTTAGGCAATGGTTGGGAAGATCAAAGAATCCATAATGATTCCCAAGCAGTGAGGCTAAAAGCACTAAGGATGGGAGCAAATATTCTGACATTCGCCTTCACTCAACTTTAAATTTCTCGTTTTTTTTAAAATACAGTCAAATTAGTTTGCAAACTAATCGGATAGTTTTATATTTGGGTATTAATAAATAAGTCAACAAAAATCATGAGAGTACTAACAAGAGCAGAAGAGCAAGTAATGCAACATTTATGGGATGTTGAAAAAGGTTTTGTGAAGGACATTTTGGAAAGGTTTATAGAACCTAAGCCAGCCTACAATACGGTTTCTACCATCATCAGAATTTTGGTGCAAAAGGGTTTCGTAGATTATAAAGCCTATGGTAAAACATACGAGTACTATCCAATCATTGATAGGGATGCGTACAAATCTTTCTATTTGAAAAGATTTATTACAGGATATTTCGAAGGATCATTTTCGAGCCTAGTTTCTTTCTTTGCTAAAGATGAAAACATGGATGTGAAAGAAATTGATCAGCTTATGAAGATTGTCAAAAAGGACATTGATTAAGTAGAGATAGACCTTTGCAAAGGCTGCTCTAAGCAGCTTTTATCAATTTTTTAACACCTTTAATTTAAGATTATGGTAGCTTTTTTATTTAGCGCCACTATCTGTCTGGTTGTTTTATATCTTTTTTACATTTGTATTTTATCCAGACATAATAGTTTTTTACAAAATCGGATTTATTTATTAGGATCTTTATTATTGTCCTTTATCATACCGATTGTGGAGATTCCAGTCTGGCAATCAGGTGGAGAATTACCCATTCTATTGAGCACGACCAGAACGCTCAGTGAGGTGGTCGTTTATGCTGAACAAGCTTCTCCCTTCCTGAATCCCTACGTCACTGCACTTTTGGGAGTATATTTAATCGGATTTCTAATAATGGGGATTAACCTTACCTGTAGGTGGGTTTCTATCCGGCAATTACTCTATGACAAAGATAGAAGACTCAAATACCATAAAGGTGCATGGGTAATAGATACAAATGGTCAGTTGCCCACCTTTTCATATATGGAGTATATCTTTTTTGATAACTCTGTGCAGATGGATGAAGCAGATAAGAATAGAATCTTAGGTCACGAATTGGCTCATTCTAAACAAGGGCATACATATGATTTACTTTTGGTGGAGTTCCTGAAAGTTCTTTTTTGGTTCCATCCACTTATCTACATGTACTCTCAGAGAATCGAGGAAGTACATGAGTACCTGGCTGATGATAGTGCTACTCAGGATGGGGATATTAGCACATATTCTCAATTGCTTGCCAAAATGGCGCTCCGGAATTTCTCAATTGGCTTTGCACGGCATTTTTCTCAAATTAAAACCCTCAAAAGAATTAAAATGATGCAACTACCCAAAAAGAAGTACAAAGCTTGGAGAATAGTTTTGGTAATGCCATTAGTAGCCTTTATGGTTACAGTATTCTCATGCGAACGAGTAACAGAGATGGATCAAATAGTAGCAGTTGATACCAACTCGACGATTAAAGTACCTACCGGTGATTTTAATATAAATGTGTCGGCTGCGCCAGATCTATCGGCAAAGGATTTCATGAATTTCAAAAATGGCACTATGGAAGCCAAGGCGGGAAAATATCTAATTGTAGGAAGTAACCTTGACACCAAAGAAAAAACCTCAATGGCGACTTCTTTTGTAGAAAGGCTTCGTCAAAATCCTAACTCATTTCAGATAACAGATATACAAGAAGTTGAAATTATTGAAGAGAGGGATTATGAAATCAACGAACTCGGTGAATTGCCTACCTCTGCTGATTTGCCTAACGACATTGAAGTACCTGTGACTCCAAGAGCAAAAATGAATAGCGATGGAGTCTATGATGCATTCGCTTTGGAGGTGCAACCCGAACCAGAAGGTGGGTTAGCGTCTTTCTACAGTTTTGTAGGCACCAATATTGAATACCCACAATACGCTAGTAGTCAGGGTGTTGAAGGTAAAGTATTTGTTGTGTTCATCATAGATACAGATGGCTCTATAGGTAATGTAGAAGTAATCAAAGGATTGTCTGAGGATATTGATCGAGAAGCAATTAGGGTAATAGAAAACGCTCCAAATTGGAAGCCAGGAATGCAAAAAGGTGCTGCAGTAAAAGTGAGAATGAGATTGCCGATTACTTTTAAATTATAATTTTCCTTAAAATGTATTAGAAGTCAGCTAATTTTTTAGCTGGCTTTTTTCTTATTTTATAAATCAATCCGTAGATTGGTTTAGGTTTCATAGTAAATGACGTAAATTTTTCATTCGGAGTTTTATTTAATTGAGCGAGGAGTTATTAAAAAAAGGCGGGAGGTAATATGAAAAAAGCTTTATTTATAATATTGATGATTGGTCTCTTTATAGGGACAAGCTGCATCAAAAAGGAGGATGTTACACCAGGTCGCAATCAACCTGAAATGATTCCTACGCCTTAACTACAAACAGGATTTACTAAAACAATTCTTTCGTATCCTAATGTGCTTTTTTCGAAATTTGTTAACCAAATGCTAAGGTACACGCTCCACATTTAGAGAATGTCTGAACTATCCTGTCAGTAGAGATTTTTTATTTTGCTTAAAAACATGATATAAAGTTAGTTATAAAATACTTCAAAAATTATTTTTGGTTTATATTTTAAACTGCTTTACATTTGAATCATGAAACAGCAAGAATTACTTACCACTCAAGAAAGTTTGCAAATCATCACCCAAATGATCCAGACCACGAAGGGAAATATTAAAAGCAACAGCTTCTATGTCTTACTGTGGGGTTGGGTTGTAGTGTTTGGTAATTTTGGTCATTATTTCTTAGATCAATTTACTTCCTACGAGTATCCTTATATCATTTGGTTAATTACCATTCCGGCATGGATTATTAGTATGATCCACGGCTTCAAAAAATCAAAGGAAGCTAGAGTAAAAACCTATGGGGAAAACCTCGTTATGTGGGTGTGGTTATCCTTCTTATTTAGCTATCTAATAATCGTGTTTTCAGGCCAGTTTGCTGGCTCAATTACCGTATTAATCTTGATTATGGCTGGAATGTGTACGTTTATTACGGGATTAATCTTGAAATTCAAACCGCTCATTTATGGCGGCAGTTCATTTTGGATATTTTCCGCCCTCATTTTAGCTGTAGACTATAGTTATGCACCGCTCATATCAGGGTTGGCCACATTTATAGGTTATTTGATTCCAGGTTACCTATTGAAAAAGGCGTAATCGAATATGAGTGATTTTAATAATTTAGATCCACTTATACACTCTCAGCTTAGACTGTCAATTATGTCGCTTTTGATAAGTGTAGAGTCTGCTGAGTTCGTGTATATCAAGGAAAAAACAGGCGCATCAGCTGGGAACTTAAGTGTACAAGTGGATAAATTATCAACTGCAGGATATATAGAAGTAGTAAAATCATTTAGAGGAAAAAAACCATTGACTACTTGTAAAATAACCAAAAATGGAGTTGAGGCATTTGAAAACTACGTTAACCAAATTCAACAATATCTAAAACCATAATTTTTTTGTATTTATGGTTTATAAAATGAACTACTTTAAAAAAAAGTTAACACTAAAACTATGAAAAAGCTAAAATTGACATTGCTGGTTTTCTTCTTTTCTTCCATCGTATTTGCTCAATCAGAGGCAGATAAAATGGCCTATCAGGCTTATATCACTAATAACAAAAGCCTTTGGAAACAGCTGGTAAATACAGAACAGAGTACCTTCGACAAGTCCAAAACCAATAAGAACCTTTACAATTTATTGCTTGCTCAACACGGTTTACTCGGTGCTACTATGGCTGATCAAGACGAAGACCTCTTCGATGATCACTTTAAAAAAGCTAAAAGTAACATCGAGCAACTTGTGGATGCCAACCACCAAACCGCAAATGCCAAAGCTATTCTGACAGCAATATATGGTTGGGAAATGGCCTACAGCTCTTATAAAGGAATGTTTTTAGGCGGAACGAGTAGTTCGAATATTGAAGAGGCTACCAAATTAGATTCATCTTCCCCACTTGTGTGGCAGGTATACGGCGTATCAAAACTATTCACACCTGAAATGTGGGGAGGTGATGCTAAGGTAGCCCTTGAATCTTTCGAAAAAGCGGTGAAGCTGTATGAAGCAAGTGATGTTCAAAAAGCTTCAAACTGGAGATATCTCGATGCTCTAGCTTGGTTAGGTCAAGCTTACGCGACTAACAATCAAAAAGATATGGCTAAGAAAGTGTATGAAAAGGCATTAGAGGTTGAGCCAAACTTCGGATGGGTTAAGTATTCATTACTTCCTGCAATCAACAAGTAAAATGCGCTTTCTGGTCATCATTCTCCTTTTGCTACTTTCCAAAGTGTCTACGGCACAGGAATTCACTACAGGGAAGGTGGTAGACAATGCTAATTCTGAGCCCTTAGTAGGTGCAAATGTCTACGTTAAGAGCAATTGGCAGATAAGTACCAGTACAGATGCAGATGGCATATTCATTCTATCGGGATTGACCTCTGGTGACACGCTCATCATTTCTTACATAGGATATGATGCGCTATCTTTTCCCTACATGGGGCAATTGAACCTTGAAATAAAATTACATGCTGCGTCTACGAGTATAAATGAAGTGGTCATTACAGCAGAGAAGCTCGTGGCAGAAGAGTTTGCTTACAAGAAATTAGGTCGACTGGACATATATCTAAATCCTAGTGCTAAAGCCGACCCGCTATTAGCTATTAACTCACTTCCATCCAGTACAACATTAGATGAATCAGCCAATATTAGTTTTAGAGGAAGTAGTCCTGAGGAGACGGGGATGTTTCTAAACAACGTGCCTTTGTACGATTTTGTCAGATTCTCACAGCTTAATGGCATAGGTACTTTTGGTATTTTTAATACTGCTATGGTGGATGAATTATTAGTGTTTCCGGGTAACCCCCCGCTTGAATATGGGAACACTACTTCTGGACTTGTTGCTATAAAAACCACCGAGGAAATACCTGAGGAAACGGTAAAAAATGCCACTATATCGCTAGCCAGTTTTGGCTTTTTTATCAGCCAGCCTTTAAATAAAAAACAGTCATTTACGGCTTTTACAAATTTTCAACCTTCGGCACTTATTAAAGAAATAAATACTAATGCCCTACAAGATACAGAGGCTTTTAATTCCATTGATATAGGAATCAGCTATCTCAACGTACTAAATGATAAAACCATTCTAAAAGTTTTTAATTATTCGTTGTCGGAAGGATATGATTTCAATTTTCAATTACCAACCCTAAGTACGCTACTTGAACAGCGTAAAAAGAGAAATTTTACCATAACTAATCTGAGACGAATGCATAATAACCACGAATTTACTTTTAACAGTAATGTAAGCTTTTCAAATACTAATTTTACTTATGCGGATACGGATATTGAGCTCAACAACTTCGATGGTTTTGGCTCATTAAATTATCAGGTACTTCTCGGAAAATTTCGGGTAAAATCAGGTTTTGCTTATGACTATCGACAGCAACATTTTGATGGAACGTCTTATACAATCGATTACGCCCAAGGGCCTGGCTTTCCCACTGCTGCAGTGAATGTCACCAGTGATTTGATACGGCCAGAATTTTATACCTACCTCACCTATTTTTTGAACGATCAATGGGTAATTGGTGGTGGAGTAAGACGAAATTTAGCTATTGATAACCAACAAAACTTCTTAAGTAGCCAGTTGAGCTCTAAATTTATTCTAAACTCAAACAGTTCTCTTACCCTGGCCATTGGAAATTATCACAAATATGGCTTTGGGATGGAAGGAGGGACGATTTTAAATGAAAGTGAGCAGTTGTCTCTCGATTACTCATTTAAGAAAAATAATAGTCTTACTATGACAGCTTCCGTGTTTGCCAAAAAAGCAACGGTAAATAACTTAAAAAATAATTTGGTAGGACTAGAACTATTTATTGAAGGCAATATTATCAATAAACTAAGAGGACAAATTTCGTATAGCCTTATTGATGGCACTTCTACCAATTTGGATGGAATTGAATTTCCAAATGCCTTTCATCTTAACTATTTCATAAGAGGAAACTTAGAGTGGAAAATTAAGGCCTCTTGGACGTTTAATTCTAATTTCTCATTCCGACAAGGGAATTACTACCGTGCTATATCCTCTGCTGAGTTTGAGCAGGAACTACATGTTTTCAGACCTGAGTTTAATTCCCTTCAAGACCAAGAAAGGCTCCCATATTATGGAATTATAGACATCAGTTTGAATAGATTAATCCCTGTTTCTGAGAAATTAAATATCATTGCTTTTGGTACTCTTAGCAATATATTAAACAGAGAAAATATTAGAGACTATACCTATAATTTCGATTATACAGAACGAAGTAATTCGCTCTTTCAGCAACGTACCGTTTATTTTGGAGCTATCATCAATTTCTGAGATAAGGAGTATTCAAGAATTAAATCGATATAAGTAGATATTTTTCCATCAGTAAAGACAATTTTATTTCTTTAAAATCCGATTAGTTCTTTTTGAAAAATTACCTTTTATTACTAAAAATACTTCGGCCTTATAATTTCTGAGAGGATAATGGCATCTCTAGCTCCTTCTCGGGTGTTGAGTAGCTCTTTTATCTTAGATGACGATGACTCCCTTTTTTCGTCGGCTAAGTCAACTACTTCTAAAATTTTCCCTCCTTCAATTTCTTCTTCTATCTGCACGCGATCGTTGAGCATGGAGTACTTTTGATGAGGAACATCTACCTTATTGTTAGCAGGATATTTTGTTTCCTCATCTTGATCATATAATGTTTCGTACACGTCCTCTTCGATCTCCTCCACTGTAGCGGTCACTTCTTCCTCCTCCTTACGTTTTTCCTTCGTTTCACCAGAAATTTGACGTAATAAATCTTCAAAAGTCAACGGTTTTTCACTTGGTGTATTAACTTCGGGTGTGTTTTTATCAGGAATGGAATTTTGCTTACGAGTAGTTTTATTTTTCTTCTTTCTTGAAGCTAAGCCAGAAACCAAAAAATATAGCAGAGCCAGTAAAATTGGCAGAAATTCTTTTAAACTTTCCATATAGACCAAATTTATGAATTAAATTTAATTTTGTGCTTATTAAATAGACAATTGATATGTTATTAACTCGTCTGGAGATAAAAGGATTTAAAAGCTTCGGCGATCGCGTGGTTATTAACTTTGACGAGGGAGTAACGGGCATCGTCGGCCCAAATGGGTGCGGCAAGTCTAATGTGGTAGATGCTATCAGATGGGTACTTGGCGAGCAGAAAACTCGTATGCTCAGAAGCGATAAAATGGAAAATGTCATTTTTAATGGCACTAAAAATCGTAAGCCTACACAATTGGCGGAGGTTTCACTTACATTTTCCAATACTAAAAATCTGCTTCCAACCGAATATACAAGTGTGACCGTGACACGCCGGTATTATCGATCGGGTGAAAGCGAATATCAATTAAATGGGGTGACTTGCAGGCTAAAAGATATCACAGATCTATTTATGGATACAGGTATCTCCTCCAACAGCTATAGCATTATAGAGCTGAAAATGGTGGACGATATATTAAATGACAAAGATAATTCACGTAGACATCTGTTCGAAGAAGCTGCTGGCATTTCCAAGTTCAAAAAGCGAAAAAGAGATACTCTACGTCGATTAGAAGACACAGAAGGTGATTTGAATCGCGTGGAGGACTTGCTTTATGAGATCAATAAAAATATGAAATCGCTTGAGCGGCAAGCAAAGCAGACCGAAAAATATTATGAGCTAAAAACCAGCTACAAGCAATACAGCATAAGTCTGGGCTTGAAGCAAAGCGAAGATTTTAGAAAAAGCGAAAAAGCATTGTCACAACAAGTGGCAAACGAGGAAAATATACGAGTAGCTTTCACTGCCGAAATTGCTCAAGCAGAAGCGATTGTTGAAAAGAGCAAGGCGAAATTAATCCAGTTTGAGAAATTACTTGCATCCAGACAAAAGACCTTGAATGAGCATGTGAACAAAATCAGGGAACAGGAAAGTGATAAAAAGATCAAAAATGAGCGATTGAAATACTTGAGTGAAAGAGCTAAGGATTTACAATATCAGATCGAAAAGGATAAGGAAAGTAAAGAAAGAGCGGATTTTTCACTGAAGGGACTGGGTACGGAACATCAATCCTTGCAAAAAATGTATGATGAAGTAGAAAGCCAACTCGCTGCATTTAAGGCATCGCTCGACGATCAAACCTCCAAAACCACAGGTTTGCAAGATGAGGTGAACACGATAAGAGCAGATTATAAGCAATTGCAAGAGAATTCTTTTCACTATTCCAAGTCGCTTGAAATCAATGAAATACAATTGAATAGTTTTAAAATTGAGCTAGACAAAACAGCCATTGGCAGCCAAGAGAAATACTCACAGTTAGAGTCTTTCGATACTAAGATCGCAGAATTACATCAGGTTCAAAAGAAGGAAGCGGAGTTGCTTGAATTCTTAAAGCGAGAAGAAGCGGAAGTCTTGGAACGGAAAGAGGAATCAGCAATGCTATTGGAGCAGAGTAAGGAAAATCTACAGAAGCTTAAGCGGCAAATAGATGCAAAAGAGAATGAATATAAGCTCACAAAATCACTGGTTGAAAATTTGGAGGGATTCCCTGAGGCAATCAAATACCTAAAGAAAAATGTGCGTTGGGGAAAGGATACTCCTTTGCTTTCGGATATCATTACTTGTGACGAGAAGTATCGAGTGGCCATTGAAAATTACTTGGAGCATTTCATGAATTATTTTGTGGTGGAAAAGGAAAGTAATGCGTTTGAAGCGGTGAATGTACTGGGCGATTCGAATAGAGGGAAAGCAAATTTTTTCATTCTGAGCAAAATTGGAGAGGATTTACCTTCACAAGTTAAAAATCCAGCGGGAGGTTTGCGTGCTCTCGATATCGTGGAGTACGATCCAAAATTCAACGATTTGGTTCAATTGCTTTTGGGTAATGTGTTTTTATTCGAAGCAGATCATTTGACAGAACCAGAAGTTGGAGTAGTATTTTTGAATATAAACGGCAGGCTTGCTCGTAAAAAAATTAGCATTTCGGGCGGCTCGGTTGGGTTGTTTGAAGGGAAAAAAATTGGCAGGGTAAAAAATCTTGAAAAGCTTAGTAAGGAGATCAAATCTCTAAATGCACAAATTGAGAAGTTGGAGGATATCACGCTGCATCATCAGGAGAGAGTACTGAAGCTAAAGCAGCAGAGCAAAAAGGGTGAAATAGAAATCGTCCAACAAAATTACTCAAGGATGGCGCAGGAATTATCTGCGGTCACCAGCAGAAAAGATCAATTGCAGCAATTTATCCATTCAGAAACTACCAAAAAGGAAGATATTCAAGATTCGATTACTCATTTGCAGAAGGAGCTGACAACGCTAAGACCAGCAGCTGAGCAAGCAAGGGCAAAGCTAAGTATACTTGAGAAAGACCTCGTAGAGAAGACACAGGATTTGCAAAAACAAAATGAACTGCTGTCTACGAAATCTGGAGCGTACAATCAGCAAAATATCCTTTTTCATCAGCAAAAGAATAAATTAGAAAGTACCTCCCGCGAGATAGAATACAAAGAGCAAAGCTTGGCTACAGCCGCAGAGCGAATTTTGAAAAATCAAGAAGAGCGTAAAAACGCTGAAGTGGATATTAAAAAACTCTTGGAGCAATCCGAAGATTTTGATGACAGCCTTTTGAATCTGTACGATGAAAAGGAAACCATTGAGACCGGAGTAAATGATGCTGAGCGAGATTATTATCGACTGCGGGGTGAAATTGACGCACAAGAAAAGAGTGTACGCGAGATCCAAAAGAAAAAGGAAAACGGCGAATCCTTGATTTTTGAAATCAAAAACACCTTGAATGAAGTGAAATTACAAATTCAGTCTTTAATGGATCGGATTTCTGTGGAATTTGAAGTGAATTTAAAGGCAATTGAAGAAGGCGAAAAGGATGATTTGAGCATTGCAGCGCTTGAGCAAAGCATAAGAAAGATCAAAGATCAGATGGATAGACTTGGGCCAATCAACCCTATGGCGATGGAAGCTTACAATGAGATAAATGAACGCTTTGATTTCATTACTGCTCAAAAGCTAGATTTGGTTGAAGCAAAAGAATCGCTGCTCAGTACGATTGATAAGATTAATACTGTAGCCACGGCGAATTTTATGGAAGCTTTTGATAAGATTCAAAAGAACTTTGTTACGGTGTTTCGATCATTATTTACCAATGAAGATGATTGTAGCCTTATTTTATCAGATCCAGATAATCCACTTGAGTCTTCGATTGAAATCACTGCAAAACCAAAAGGCAAGAGACCATTATCTATCAATCAATTATCAGGGGGTGAAAAGACATTGACGGCTACTTCCTTATTATTTGCCATTTATTTATTAAAGCCTGCACCATTTTGTATTTTTGACGAGGTGGATGCCCCGCTTGATGACGCCAATATTGATAAATTCAATAATATCATCCGTACTTTTAGTAAGGACTCACAATTTATCATCGTCACTCATAATAAGAGGACAATGGCTAGTACAGATATTATTTATGGCATCACTATGATAGAGCAAGGAGTATCTAGGGTGATACCGGTTGATTTGAGAGAGGCTGTATAAAAAATATGAAATGGAAATAAAGAGTGTGTGTATCTATTGTGCATCGAGTAGCAATATCTCAAAAGAGTATTTTGAAGCAGCCAATAGGCTGGCGGAGATTTTAGTTAGTAACAACATTAAAGTAATATTTGGAGGTGGTGCGGTTGGTCTGATGGGTTCAGTTGCGGACACGGTGTTGCGTTTTGGTGGTGAAATTACAGGTATTATGCCTAATTTCATGAAAGAAATTGAGCTCCAACACAAAGGTGTAAAGGATTACATGTTTGTGGGTGGAATGCATGAACGAAAGAAAAAGTTTCTTGAGTATTCGGATGCTTTGATAACCTTACCGGGTGGCTGTGGTACTTTTGAGGAATTAATGGAGGCGATTACGTTGAAGCGTCTGGGAATTATAAATAAACCAATAATCATACTCAATACGAATAAGTATTACGAACCATTAATTCAGATGCTTAAAAAATCAATAAAAGAGGGGTTTTTGAAAGAGGATCACAATGACTTATGGAGTGTGGTAGACCTGCCCGAAGAAGTATTGCCAGCCATTAATAATGCTCCCAATTGGGATTTAACCAGAGCAATGGGAAATATTTGAACTTTTCTAATCCTTGCTTCATTTATTTCGTAAAAAGTACTGATGTTTTTAAGATTTACTAGAACTGTATGCCTGTTAATTCTCCCGCTTTTGTTGGTGAATATGGCTATTGCTCAGGATCGAGTTGAGTTTAATGGAATTGTTTACCGTTCGGATAATAATGAAAGGCTTCCATTTGCAAACGTTATTTCTATAAAGCAAAGAACAGGTGTACCGACGGATGAATTAGGTAAATTTCGTATTCAAGTGGCTACTAATGATACTCTAAAGATTTCATATTTAGGATATAATGATGTTTTAATTCCTGTAAATGAAGAATCACTCGCCATGCGGAATAATCTTTTGGTGAAAATAACACCAAGGGTCTATGAACTTTCTCAAATCACAGTCAGAAATTTGCGCGATATGCCCGGCTTTGTTCAGCGGGAGGAAGATCGTAAGCAACTTGAAATCATAGGTTTACCAAATAGACCGCCGCTTGTGAGAAACCCACTAAACTATTATAAATCGAATATTGGCTTTGGTGGGAATACTGGCGGAATGGGTGGCGGGGTGGTAATGACGGGATTATTAACCTCACTGCTCAGTAATTTCGATAACTATTACAAGCAGCTGAAAAAGCTGGAAATTTTGGAAGCGAGAGAGCGTCAAGAGAATGCTATAAAAAAATTATACCATGATAAATATAGTGCTGAGATAGTTGGTCTAATAGTGAAATTGGACGGAGCAAATTTATCTGATTTTATGGAAAGATATAAACCGCATCCTGTATTCCTCACGATGGCGAATGATTATGACCTCACTGAATACCTTTTGGAGAAATTGGAAAGTTATAAAAGACTGAAAAGAGGGCAACGGTAACAAAATATTCAGATCTGATGTATACGTAGTTGGCGACACTTTAAAAAGAGCACTTATTCTAATTGATTTTAAGTCCTTTTTCATACATTAATTAGGTTTTATTTCCATCTAAATTTATGTAATTTCGCCAACGAATTAAGAAAGACAAAAAAAACAAAAGCAATAAAGATGTCAAAAACTGCAACAATTTCTTACGAAGGCCAAAGTATTGAACTTCCTGTTATTGAAGGTTCCGAAAAGGAAAAAGCAATAGATATTGGTAAGTTAAGAGGCGAAAGTGGCCTGATTACAATTGATCCTGGATTCAAAAACACTGGGTCTACAAAAAGCGCGATCACTTTCTTGGATGGTGAACAGGGAATTTTAAGATACAGAGGCTATGATATCGAAGCTTTAGCTGATAAATCTACTTTCTTAGAGGTAACGTACTTATTAATTTATGGAGAATTGCCAACTGAAGAGCAATTCAATAAGTTTAAAAATGAAGTAACCACTCATACCTTAGTCCACGAAGATATTAAAAAGATTTTGGAAGGTTTCCCTTCTACTTCCCACCCAATGGGCGTATTATCTTCATTAGTGTGTTCTTTAACGGCTTTTTATCCAGGATCGCTTTCTAGCAATAGAACTGAAGAAGACACAAACCTTAGCATTATACGATTATTGGCTAAAATGCCAACATTCGCCGCTTGGTCTTACAAAAACAGAGTGGGTCATCCAGTAAATTACCCAGACAATAGTCTTGACTATTGCTCGAATTTCTTGAAAATGATGTTCTCCTTACCGGCTGAGAAATATGAGATTGATCCAGTGGTAGCGAGTGCTTTGGATAAGCTTCTCATATTGCACGCCGATCACGAGCAAAACTGCTCAACGTCAACTGTTCGGTTGGTGGGTTCATCTCAGGCAAGTATTTTTGCTTCTATCTCATCCGGCATCAATGCGCTTTGGGGGCCATTGCATGGTGGTGCAAACCAAGCAGTAATCGAAATGCTAGAATCGATAAAAGAAGATGGTGGAGATACCAAGCGATTTATTGAAAAAGCAAAAGATAAGAATGATCCATTTCGTTTGATGGGCTTTGGACACAGAGTATATAAAAACTTTGACCCACGCGCAAAAATTATTAAAAAAGCAGCAGATGATGTATTGGCAAAATTGGGTGTGAACGACCCAATCCTTGACATTGCTAAAGGACTTGAGGAAGCTGCTTTAAATGATGAGTATTTCGTAGAAAGAAAATTGTATCCTAATGTGGATTTCTACTCTGGTATTATTTATCGTGCTATGGGAATACCGACCGATATGTTTACGGTAATGTTTGCTCTTGGTCGTTTGCCTGGTTGGATAGCTCAATGGAAGGAGATGAGAGAAAATGGTGAGCCAATTGGCCGTCCGAGACAAATATATACAGGCTCTACGCAAAGAGAGTATGTAGGAATGAACAATAGATAGTCTGCCAAAACTCAAAAAATACTTAAAAAGACCTCTTCTGAGGTCTTTTTTTTGTCTCATCGCCATTTGAATTCTGTAAAAAAAAAATTATTTTTTTTATTTTTCAATTATTTTTTTGTGGACAATTTAGCTTATGGTGGAGTGTTTTTCGCATTTTGAGTTTAAATTCATGTTATTTATGCATTTGTATTATCTATAGATTTCTGTTTACTCGATTTTATTTTAGGGTTACAAATGTGTAAATTCGACGTTAAGCTATACTTGGAAATCAATCATTTTGGCTGATTTAAGAGGATGACTATAGTTGGACATAACTTGTGGTAAATACAATAAAATTTTTTAATTATAATTTTTTAAAGATTTGGGCATTATTGCTCTCGATAACCTTTATATTGATTTTGTCGAACTTTGAATCAAAAGCTCAAGGTTGGGAATATGATTTTGCTGGAAAATCTCTGGCTCAGTTAGTAGAAGAGGGATTTATTCATGAAATTTCAATACTGCAGTAGATGGAATTGTTACAAGGAACCTAGCTACCTACGTTGCCACCATTCGCACCCCTTATTTTTATTTAGGTGTAGATGATTATTTCACTTTTAATGGAGCAAGATTAAACAATGCTGCAGGGAATGGAGCCTTGAATGTAGAAATTTTTGCTGAGCAGCTTGATGGAACAAGCATAAAATCAATGAATTTCCCAATGCATGAGGCATCTCAGGATCAACTTCCTGAATTTGATTTTTCAGTGCTTACTCGTGGGTTTTACCGTATTGGGATTCGAATTTCTTATCAAGGCAATAAAAATAATATTAATGCCACTCTGACAGCTATTTACAGTCCTAACCTTCCAGCGCAGACATTCACTCCAAGCCAAGCCATATCTGCTATAGAAGTAAGGTCTCATATCATTCCAGATAAAATTAAATACCTTCAAGGTGAAACTGCCACTGTTAAATACACAATAAATTTCGATGGGATTGATGGCCTGAGAGAGGTAAATACTGTCATCTATCAATTTGCTACTCCTGATGGGTTTCAAATAAATGGTTTTGAAATCTTTAAAAGATATTCTGAATCATCATCTCCAAATACCAGAATCAATTATTCTCTTGAAGACGAAGTGGTGAATTATGTGGGAGAAACTGGCATTTTGATGGTGGAAAATAGTTCCACGGATAGAGAATTTGACGTGGTTTTTACCGCTGAAGCTGTATGAGAAGCAGGTACTTATTGGTTAGAATCTAATATTGAGTCTAGTAATCCAACTTACGTAAATGATGATCCAAATGCTTTATCGAATCCGATCATTATTATACCATTTGGCACACTACCAGTAGAATTAATTTATTTTGATGTATCTGCGGATACCAATTATAATTTGATCTCTTGGGCGACGGCTAAAGAAGTGGAAAATGATTATTTTGCTATTGAAAAATCAATTGATGGGATCAACTTTGAAGAAATTGCTCAAGTTGAAGGTCATGGAGATTATGTAGGCACGTTAAAATATTTTTATGAAGACTATAACTTAATCTCAATTGCCTATTATCGTTTGCGCCAAGTTGATTTTAATGGTGATTTTAAAGTTTATGAGACTAAACGAGTTTTGAGAAAGGAAGCAGCAGAACTATCTTTGCAAATTTACCCTAATCCAAGTAATGGGAATAATTTGAATTTATTATTTGCTGGTACAGGCTGGCATTCTTCATTCTTTGTGACTGTAATGGATACCTCTGGCAAAACTCGCTACAAGAAAGAAATCCGATATGAAAATGGCTTCAATCATAAATTCTTATTAGAGCAATTAGATCTAGAGCCCGGAACGTACATCCTGCAAGTAAATTCCAAAGAAAAAATTCACCGTTCGAAGCTTATCGTGCAAGGAAATATTAGATAGCATTATCAAAAATCTGATTCTTGATATTATCTTGTAGAATGCTAATTTCTCGTATTGCACCTACACCAAGTGGCTATCTCCATATCGGCAATCTAATTTCCTTCCTTCAAACTTGGCTTATCGTTCGTAGTCAGAACGGAAAATTGTTGCTACGAATTGATGACCTAGATTCATTGCGAGTTCAGGATGAATTCCTCCACGATATTTTTGACACCTTAGCCTTCTTAGAAATTGACTATGACCTTGGCCCAAGAAATATCCTTGAGCTTAGAAATGAATATTCGCAGAATCTACGAATAGAACAGTACCAAAAAGCTATGGCGAAATTGAAGCTGGATGGCCAAATATATGGCTGTACCTGTTCTCGTAAAATTATTGCTTCAAATAGTGATTTTGGTCGCTATCCTCGATTTTGCAGGGATAAAAAGACTTCTTTAAATAGAGTAAATGTAGCTTGGAGAATTCGCCTGCCTTTACGTTATGAAGTTAACATAAAGGATGAGATACACCAGAAGGTAGAAACAGTGAAACTATCTGATGTGATGTCCGACTTTATCATACGCCGAAAGGATGGATTGCCGGCCTATCAAATTGCCTCTTTGGTAGATGATGAGTTGTATGGTGTGAATTATGTAGTTCGGGGGAAAGATTTATTCACCTCTAGTGCTGCACAAATTTACTTATCTAAGCTTCTGAATTATCAATTTCATTTATCCTCCCGCTTTTTCCACCATGAGCTACTGAGAAGTAAAGATGATGTGAAGTTATCAAAGTCTGCAGGAGCATACTCCATCTTTCAAATGCGAAAGGAGGGGTTTAAGAAGGAGGAAATTTTAGGTATTTTAGGGACCCACCTTGGTTTTAAAAAGCGGGAGGTAAAAAGTCCCCTTTGGTTTTTAGATAATTTTGACAAAATTGACTGGAAGTAAATATCCCTTCCCAAGGGGTCAATCTTGAAAAGGGATAGTATATAATAATTAAAGGTTATCTTCTTAAAGATCAAAAAGCACTTTTAATTTTTTGTTATCTACACGTTAAAATTAAATGAAAAGGCAGTAAAGACGTCTCACTAGTAGTGAACGCGCATTGATTTTTGAGCATGGTTTTATTCTGATATTGTTGGCTTCAATTCAATTTTTATTATGTTCAAATTCTTGCCTTTGAAAAAGTCCAAAACTAAATCCCCGACCAAAGGTGATTGCATATATAAATCGTGTCCTGCGTTTTCAATAATCACGTGTTGCCCGTTTTTAAACTTTTTAGCTATTTCTATTCCAGAACTTACATATGTGCGTCCGTCCATTGTTCCGCTCAAAAGTAACGCGTCAACTTTATTTTCCGCCATTTCTCTAAATTCGTTAGGCAGTTGTGGAAAGTTAATATCCGTCATCCATTCGTAGAGCAAACCGTTTATGGAGCTACCTAAAATGGAATTATTAATTTGTTCATTTACTAACTCTATGCGCTGACTTGAAATACCACTTTGCATATCCATAGCGAACGACATAGGACTAATTTTACTGAAAATAAATTTTTTCACAATCACTACATCTGATGCTATTCCTGAAAAGTCTCCATTGTACATTTGGATATATATTTTTGGCAGTTTTTTGCTATTGACTGGATTCTTAAGATAAAAACTCGCAACTGCAACTTGTAACTCGAAGTTTGAAATACCAATTGTGTCTAATGCACCACTCCAATTCTTATACGAACTTGTAACAGGATTTTCTTTAAGTCTGTCGTGAACAGCTATAATTTTTGATTTTAAGTCTTTATATTTAATTTCAGATCCATAGTTTTCTCCGGCGTTTTCCGCAATTTGAAAAAGAAAATTTTCTGTGTCTTTTGGCAGTTTTATAGTTTCATTTGGTCCTTCCAGACTTGCAAGAACCATTTTATCTATATTTTTCTCAAATAGCCTAATATATTCAAACGCAAGATGCGAACCATAGCTAATTCCCCAAATTGAAATTTTATCTGCATTTAGAACTTTTCGTAAATCATCTAAATCCTTAGCGCTTTCCGTTGTATTGTATGCTTTCAGGTTGATTTTTTTCAAGTCCCAAAAATTCAAGCACCTCAAAATATTTGCAGTAGTTTTATCAATGTACTCTGTTTTATCCGTTGGTTTTGATAGTTCAAATTCTGCTATATAAGGACAGTTGGGCAGAACTTCTGATAAACCTGTGCCTCGTTGGTCGAAAGCAATGACATCGGCTACTTCTCGAAGTTTCATGAAAAGTTCAAACCTGTCACCTTTTGCAGTTTCAGTTCCTGAACCGCCAGGGCCACCTGAAAGATATACGATTGGACTGGCCGGATTTGGATTTGTACTTTTAAATCTGACAAAAGAAAGTTGGATAGAATCTGCCCTTCCATTTTCACGGTCTTCAATAACTTTAAACGTACCTAATTCTGCATTTAAAGTGTCTTTTGCTTTAGAAATAAGCTGGTAATGCTTAATCTCAAGATTTTGTCCTAAAAGAGCGGTTTCAAAACCAAACGTAATAATTAGGATTAGAATTTTTATTTTCATGTTTATGTTTTTTTATAGTTTCGTATAAAAGGGTTAGGAAAGGAGAAATGCAAATAGAAAGTTAGTAAATAGCGCTTTTAACTCGTCCAATTTAAATAGGCAGCTAGTGCAAAAGAAAATGCTACTGACCATAGCGATCTCAAATTTGCTCAAAATGAATTTCATTAGGGTATCGAACAGTATCTCCGACTTTTCTTCAATTGCTGTTTTAGGCATGGTGGGATTTTAATAAAATGAAGCAAGTATCATGTTTTTTGAAAGAATTGATTCATATATGAAGACTAATTACTGTTGACCGCATTTCGCATAAAACGCTCCGGCATTTTTCTTTCCCCAAGAAGGCAAAATAGAGCTCTCATCAATTTTACTACTTTCTTTTTCAAAAAGCTCTACACTCATCTTCGCCATTCCACAAGCTTTTTCTGAACCTTGTCCAAAAAATTTGGCCATACCATCTTCCATTAGTGCCATAAGGTAAACCGCTCTAGGGTTGGTTCTGTCCTGACCGATTGCCTTGCCAAAAAGCTCCATCACCTGACCACTCATACTTGCTCCTCTGGAATCGGGATCTACTGCCACAATACCCATTTGGATATATCCTTCGAGAGTTGTAATCTCAGAATTTGAAGCTCCGGCTTTCTTTAGGATGGATAAATATTGCTTTGCTTCCTCGAAATAAACATCCTTATCTACGTCGAAGCGAAGCCCTGCCTCGGTTTGAACCAATGCAGCATAATACATAGGAAGCCATTCGGTCCTATTTGCTTGGGCGATGCGGAGAAATCCATTTTTTACCGACTGAGCATTTGCATCAGATTCTATGCTGGCCATTTGCTTTAACTGTCCCTTCATTGCTTCGGTGTATTCTTCGTCCTGGCCAAATGAATGACTGAATGATATTAATGTAATTGCGAGTGTGAGGATGTGCTTTTTCATATTTTTGCTGATTATAGGTTGTTTAATTGATTTGCTGTTTTGTCTTTGGAGAGCGTGAGAAATACCCCGACGAATAGAAACCTAGGAGCTACCTGTCCTATTGTCAGTGACGAAAAGATCCCATTTTCATCTGGGCTCCTGCTATAATTGTATCCGAATACATTTTCTCGACCCATCACATTGGTGCAAGCAAAATGAATGATCAAGTTTGGTTTAGGTAGATAGCTCCAAGAAATACTAAGGCTTTGAAATGATTTGGTCTTAGCGTTCATTTCTCCAGACATGTTGGGGTTGGTGTAGCCGTATCCATCATTGGCCGAGAATGAAAATCCAGGCTGAGACTTTAATTTACTGATAAAATGCTTAAGCACGATGGAAAAATTATGTTTTGGAGCAAAGCTAGGTTGGACTTGATCGTTGAATTGGTTGAATTTTCTTTTACTATCCACAAAGCTATATGTCACCCAGTAGTCGGTATTCTTAAAGGATTTTTGATCTCTGAAAAATATATCCCAGCCCTGAGCAAAACCATCCCCATTGTTTTGAAGGTTTTTAGGGTCAATCTCATCACCTTCAAAAGTCACAAGGTTTTGATAAGATTTGTAAAAGGCCTCAGCCCTGAAAGTGATTCCTTTTTTTTGAAAAAAGTAATTGGCGATTAAGTGAGAGGATTCAGCGTTCTCTAGATTTTGATTCTGAACCCGATAGTTATCTACTGGCATTTGGTGGAATTTTCCAGTTGCTAAAGAGACTTTGCTTGATTCGGAAAGCTGATATGCAAAAGATGCTCTCGGATCCATCCAAGTATCTGATCCCAAACTGCTGTGTCCTGCTCTAAGCCCTCCTCTCAAAACTAGTTTAGAGCTCAGGTACCAATCCCATTCAGTGAAAAGAAAGGCTCTTTGATCCTCGAAGAATCTTTGGGAACCAAAATCTGGAAGTTGCTCTTCGTATTTCTGAAAGAAGTATTCAGTACCAATTTTCATGGAGATACGATCTGAAAAGTCTTTTACTGCAAAAGATTTTATATGAAGGGAGTTAGTAGTATTTATAGTTTTTAATGTGTCAAAGGATAAGTTATCCACATTGTGCGAGTAGGAGATACCGACAAATAGCATCCAGCTCTTTCCTAAAGTATTTTTCCAGTTGGTCTGAGCGTAGGAGTAATCATTATTCAGCTTCACGATTGCACCACGGCCTTCTACACCTGGTTGTGGCTGCCACAGTTCCATACCACCAGCTTCAGTTCTTACCATTGCTTTTAGCAATCCTCCTTTTTTAAGTTTCTTTTGTGCTGCAGCTTCTATATCCCAACTTTTTGGTGGTCTCTCGAAGTCAAATTTTTGATTGATCAGCCCTTGGTATGGCTCAAGATTAAAATAGTTTGCAGAGAGAGAGATGCTTTGTTTTTCACTTGCTAAGGTGTGCGAGTAGCCTCCACCCACGGACATCAAGGTAATATCACCTTGATTTCTTACCGAAAGGTCCTTTGTATTTAGAGCAAGGGTTGAGGACAAAGCCTGCCCGTACTCAGCAGAGTAACCTCCAGTACTGAAGAATGCACCCTTAAATAAATTTGGATTGAAGCGAGTTCGTGTGGGGATATTGGCTGTGGTTGAGCCGTAGGCATTTCCTACGAACAGTCCATCAATATAGATTCCTACCTCGCTAGCGTCTCCACCTCGTACAAATAATCGCCCATCGTTGCCAACAGTGCTTGTGCCGGGGAGTGTTTGTAATGCTCCGATGATATCACCCATGGCACTTGGAGTGGTGACAATGTCAAGAGGTCGAAGTACTACGGCCTTAATTTCGTCTGAAGCTTCCATTGCTCCTGCAGAAATAGTCACTCCATTCATTTCAGTGATTTCTTCTTTTAATTTCAATGTAGGGATAGTGAGATTTTTACCCTCACAGTTTATGGTGGTCTCAATTTTTTTAAAACCCATTAGTTGAACTACTAAAATTTGAAAGCCATTCTTATTGGTCTCAAAACTGAAAATCCCATCTGCTTCAGAGGTGGTACCATCATAGCTACCTTTTATCATAATGTTTGCTCCGGGAATAGCCTCTCCCTTATGGTCAAGAACTTTTCCTTGGATTTGGGTTTGACCGTAGGCAAAGCTTTGAAAAAGAAGGAAGTATAGAAATAGAATCCGCTTCATGATGGTTTTGCTTAGTTGATGAATCAAAACTGATGGTAAATGATCTTCGGAAAAAATAGAACTTACTGAACTGTCAATTTCTGAAACTGAAGTGTATTTTCCCTAAACTGAGATTTCGGGGGATTAAGTAAATGATATTGATATGATCAAAAAAGGTCAAAGTCTCAAGCCTAGCGGTATTTGGTCTTGAAAACTCCTTGATTTCACTAATATTAAATTCTGTAGGCAAGCATGCTGAGTGCTTTCTATATCCTATCAAATTTTAGATTACTCAAATAGTAAGAATTAAGAACATGAAATATTCAACTCTAGGTCTGAGTTTCTTGTCTATGACTCGTCCCAAAGCTACTTAAATAGTCGAGCTGCCACCGATGGAAATAGATGAGGTGAAATTGAAATCAGAATTTATTTAATTGGAAAAAGAATTCGTAATAAAAATAGATGATAAAGTAAATATCCCTTCCCAAGGGTTCAATCTTGAAAAGGGATAGTATATATTGTTCTCTTATTTCTGGCTTTTACCAATTTCCGCAAAATCTACTTTGCCTTGTGCATTTTCCCAAACGCTTCTTGGTATTCGCCCATTGAAGTTGATGATGACAAATTCCTCATCATTTTCTACAAGTAACATAAATCGATTCACAATGTCATCCGATTCGCTTATGACCACTCGGAAATTATCTTTTCCCTCACGCACACTCATTACCGTTTCCAAGCTCTTATCCTCAAACATCGATTTAATTTCTTTCAAATCACTACTCTTCAGATTTACCATAGGCAATGTTAAAAGGCTGAAGGTATTTATTTTACTAAATAATTCATTTGATTCTGGGCTATCATCCATATCAAGAAAGCCAAGCATATTGGAATTGAAACTGAGATATACCACATCTTCATTGGCACCATACTTATCGTATAGTCTTTTTATTTCGTCAGTTTGGCCAAAGCTCAAAAAGGGTAATGAAATAACAATTGCGGCTAAAATTACTTTGAATTTTTTCATGTTGTTTTATTTAATTTTCGTTCTCGTTTAGTTTGTCAAGTCCTTTGATATCCATTTTTTCTGTCATTTTAGATATAGATTTGAGGTCGATATCTCCGATAATGCTCATAAGCATAAAACTCTTTTGTTCACTTGAAATCATTAACAATTCTTTTATAACAGAACCCTCTTCTCTGATCATAAATTGAAATTGTTCGTTGCCATCGCGGACAACCATCAATTCTTCAAAGCCATTAAGGTTTAGATTTTTTATGACTTCTCGATACAATTTTACTCCATCCACACTATCTGCTGTGAGCATGCGTAATCCATTAATTTTTGATGCTGCTTCACTTAGCTTTCTGCCTTCTTCATCTTCCGAATTTGCGCCAGAAAACATCCTGAACATCCTCCCGCTGAAGTACACTGTGGTGAAGCGATCGTCGTTCATGTATTTTTCATAAAAGCGAACAATGGCATCGTCCTGCTGCTGGGCGTAAGTATTTGTAACCACAAACCCAAAAATAAATAGACATAAGGTGATAATTTTGAGTTTCATTATTTTAATATTTTTCGTTGTGTTTCACTAAATTTTTCTAATTCCTGGATTGCCTCTTCACCTCTATTCATCTTGCTTGAAACCATGGTCAGAAGTTTTTTGGCTTCTTCGAGTGCTATCTCTGGATTCTCGTAAGTATCTGCATATAAATCTTTGGGAGCTAGTTTTTGAGGAGTCCAAAGCCAAAGGGCAGTTATCAATACTACTATTACCGCTGCAGCCGACCATATTTCGAATCGCCAACGTTTTTTAGGTTGCAGAGCATCAAGAAGTTCTTTCTCCGAAAAGGATTGTTCTTGCCCACTTGCAGCTTGCCAAAACCCAAATATGGGTCGATATTGCTCAAATTCTGGGAGAATATTTGGTTTCGAAAAGTAGTTTTTCAACTCCTTTTCCTCATCTAAAGTCGTCTCAGTTTCGAAATATCTTTCGATTAGTTGTCTTAATTTTTCAGAAGTCATTTCCATATATCTTCTTCATTTTTTCTCTTACCTTCTTTCTCGCTCTGTGTAATTCTACCTTTATGGTATTCAAGTCTGTACCTACGATCGCCGCGATTTCATCGTAGGTATATCCCTCCATTTCTCTTAGGTGGATGATTGCTTTCTGTCGTTCGGGCAATTCATCTATCACCAAATTCATTTGCTCTAGTCCTTGCTTTAGTTCTATACTTTTTTGCGGACTTGGTGCGGTTGACGCTATCTCAAAGGCAGTTTCGATTTGGTTTGTTCTACGGTAGGACTGATACCTAATCTTGTCCAAAGCTCGATTGCGAACCATTTTCATACACCAAGCTTCTACGTTTTCAATTCCGGCGATCAGGTGTCGTCGATCCCATAGTTTCAATAGAACGTCTTGCACTGCATCGCTCGCATCCTCATCATCCTTGAGCAGACTTTTTGCAAAGCGTTCTAGCTTGGCACTTATCGGAATTACTTTCTGCGTAAAGGATTCAGGACTCATTCTGTGGTGGAGACTCTCAAAGGTTATGTATGTTACACATGAATATTAAATTTCTTGATTAAATATGTAAGATATTGAATATTAGTGACTAAAATAAAAAATGGCTCTACTGTTTTTGGAATTCAGTAAAGCCATTCGAGATTTGCGATTTTATTTGTTGATTAGTTTTGCTGTCTTTTTCTTAAGGCTTTAAATTCTGAACCTTGTTTCCATTCTGGCCATTCGGTAGAATTGGCAAGCCTATTTCCTATTTGATAATACAGTTCCATATCCAAAATTGAGCCTCTTAAATCCCAATTATCTCTATCAAATTCATCACTTGGTTGATGGTAATCTTTGGTCGTAAATTCATTTGCTTTTGATTTTCCATATTCAACACCCTTTTCAATATGATCCCACCCTGAGCCTAAAAACATGGCTGGAACACCAACTTTAGCAAAACTAAAATGATCTGACCGGAAGAAATAGCCTTTTTCTGGATCTCGATCTGGCACCACATACCTATCCTGTGTAGTGGCAGCCTCCTCTACAAGGTCATCTAACCCAGATTGTCCAAAGCCAATGACGATTAAATCTTTTGTTGGCCCATTTGGTGTCATCATATCTATATTCAAGTTGGCAACTGTTTGCTCAAGCGGGTAAATTGGGTTTTGAGCATACCACTCAGAGCCAAGTAAGCCTTGCTCTTCGGCAGTGACGGCTAAGAAAATCACCGTTCTTTCGGGTTGCTTACCGGAATCTTTAAATGCTTTGGCAAATGCAATAAGTGCAGCAGTTCCTGTGGCATTATCGGCAGCTCCATTATATATCGAGTCACCATTCACAGGTATACCTACACCGAAATGATCCCAATGAGAAGAATAGAGAATGTATTCATTGGGAGATGTACTGCCTGTAATTTTGGCAATTACATTTTTTGATTTATCAAATTTGAATTCATTTTCGATGCTCATATTCAAAGTGAGACCTAGGCTCATTGCTCGGAAATCAGGTTTTCTGGCCTCACCGATAATATCATAACTTGTTTTGTCAGCCAACCCAAATAAATTTCGGGTAGCGCTATTAGTGATCCAACCTTTGAGAGCAGGCCTATATTCCTCGCTTTCACGAGTATCAATCACTAGTCTTGGGCCAATTCCGTTGTTATTTACTACATTCCATCCATAGCCAGCGGGAGCTGTGTTGTGGATGATTAAAATGCCAGCCGCACCTTGGCGAGCAGCTTCTTCATATTTGTAGGTCCATCTACCATAGTAGGTCATAGTATTGCCTTTGAAGAAAGACTCATCTTCGGTGCCAAAACCAGGATCATTCACCAGCATCAAGACAGTTTTGCCTTTCACATCTACTCCTTCGTAATCATTCCACCCATATTCTGGCGCCACTATGCCAAAGCCTACATATATTATTTCTGAATCTTTCAATTCTGTGTTTGGATCAAAGCGGTCCGTAAGCGCACTATAATCTACCCCAGCTTCTAGGGTTATTTCACCTCCCGCACCTTCCACGGTCATGGTTCTGGCAGGATTTCCTGTGATTAGCGCTAGTGGCACCTCTTGGATATAGCTTTCTCCGTTACCTGGCTCCAAGCCGATCTTTTCGAATTGTTCTACAAGAAAGTTTACTGTTTTTTCTTCGCCCTCAGTCAATGGTAATCTACCCAAAAATTCATCTGAGGCTAAAATTGCCAAATTGTTTGCGTATTCATCCTCATTAAATAGTGCTTTATTTTCAGCAGTTTCTGAGCTACTGCACGATTGGAGCAATACTAAGGTGGCTATCAAATAGATTATTCTCTTCATGTTGGATTATATTATATTTGGCTAATAAAGCTTCAATTTAAGACAATTTAACAGAAAACAGATGTCCCTAGATATTTCTAAAATCACCTCACCACAGTTATTATTGGATGAAAGAATATGTAGGAGAAATATTGAGAGAATGCGGCAAAAAGCTTCCAGCAAAAACTTGAAACTATATCCGCATTTCAAAACGCATCAATCGCGGGAGGTTGGGCGATGGTGTATAGAATCGGGAATAGATGGCATTGCTGTTTCTTCTCTCAAAATGGCAAAGTATTTTGTGGATGCGGGTGGATACCATGATATAACTGTGTCTTTTCCAGTGAATATTCGGGAAATGGCTTTGATAAATGAATTGGCTTCCAAAACAAGTTTAACCTTATTGGTGACAGAAGAGTATGCTGCAAAAGTATTGGCTACACAATTAAAAAACCCTGTAAGTATTTTCATTGAGGTCAATGCCACCTATCATCGCAGTGGATTGGGAATAAATGAAGCTGGCAAGATTGAAAAAATTTTGGAATTGATAGAAGACTCTGCATTATTAAGTCTGAGAGGTTTTTATATTCATTCTGGCGACAGCTACCAAGCGGCCACTTTACAAGATAAAATCTCCATTCATAAGGCGGCATTGGATACATTGAAATGGATGAAAGCAAATTATGGGAATGCCCATACTGAGTGTCGGCTTGGAGATACTCCAAATTGTAGCTTGATGGATAATTTTGATGGAATCGATTCTATAGGGCCGGGAAATTATGTTTTCTACGATTATGTCCAAACGCAAATCGGAAGTTGTGCAGTGGAAGATATTGCTGTTTGCCTAGCAGCTCCAGTTGTTGCTTTTAATAGACCTAGAAATGAAGTGATTGTACATGCGGGGGCTGTACATCTTTCTAAGGATTTTCTTATAAATGAACAAGGCCAAAAATCTTTTGGCCTTGTTGTGAAAATCGAAGAGAATGGCTGGACGGAATCCATTCCAAATACCTATGTTAAAGCTCTGTCTCAAGAGCATGGCATCATTGAAATGGACAATGCACTCATTGAAAGCATTCGGCCAGGTGATTTGCTTGGTATTTTACCTGTTCATAGTTGTTTAACAGCGGACGCAATGAAACAGTATCTATGTTTTAATGGAGAAATGGCAGATCACCTAGAAGGATGTATTCCCTCAAGATTTTAATCGTGCAAAATCAACAAAGGTAATAGACTTCTAAAAGCCATCTCTTTCGCGTGCTCCGTTTTAAAAAGTTTTTCAAAAAGGTTCTTTTTGCGGGTAATAAGCGAAATCATGTCGATATCTCCTTTATTTTCCACATAGCGACTGATCCCTTCTAGCACATCCTTATTTTCAATTTTGTGAAAACTATGTTGCACCCCATCACCTAATACATGTCCGATTCTACTTCTTTCTAGTCTTTCTTCCCAGTTAGAATGCTCTCCGCCAGATTTCACATTAGCAATTCTAACTTTAGCATTCGAAAGAATAGCAATTTCAGAAAGTATATCCAAAGCCGAATCATTATTAATAGGCTTTAAATCACTCATGTATAGAATTTTGGAGATTTCTTTAAAACTTGCTTCTGCAGGAATTACCATGATTGGCACCTTCACTTTTTCAAGGACACTTACCGTGTTACTGCCTACCCAAACTTCTTTTAAGCCTGAAGCACCCTTAGTGCCCATCACAATTAGGTCGGCATCCGTAATGTCAATTATTTCTATTACACCCTCCATAAAGCTTCCAGGCAGAGTATGCAGATTATAAGATACACTGCTGTAACTTCCTTTGGCTAATGCATCAGCAACATGCTTTTCAAGGGCATTATCGGCTGATTCCATTGCCAAATCAAATACTTCTGTATATTTTCCATCTTGGGTATGAAATCGGTCGAAACTATAAAACACTGCGACTCTAGCCCCTGATTTTTTAGCTAGATCAAATGCATACATCATGGCATTTTCAGCATTATCAGATAAATCAGTCGGGACAAGAATTTTCTTAATTTTGTTCATTGTATTGTTTGGTTTTTTTTGGATGCTAAATTTAGATTTTACCAAATTTAACACTTTAGAATCAGGAATCAAATGATACAAGTCTGATTAGTAAGTGACATTTTTCATATTTTCTCAACACGAGAAATGAGGAGAATGGATATATTTTGTATTTTTGCGATGTAAACTAACAAAATTAAAGTTATGAAAATTAGTAAATTATTTGTTTTATCTTCTATTTTCTTCTTTTCATTATTTATAGTTTCTTGTGGTGGCGATGCTACCACTGAGACCAACGAATCAGCTGAAATGGAAGAAGAGGTAATGGAAGAAATGCCTACAGAAGAAGACAATGAAAGCCTCCCTAGCCCAAGGAGACAAGTTTCTGGTCAGATTGGAAATGCTACAGTGACTGTTGACTATGGTTCACCGGCAGTAAAAGGTCGTACTATTTTTGGTGATCTTGAGCCTTACGGCGAAGTATGGAGAGCAGGAGCCAATGCTTCTACAAATGTGGAATTTAGTACAGATGTTACTATTGGTGGCCAAACTGTTGCCGCTGGTAAGTATGGAGTATTCCTTATTCCAAATGAAGCAGGAGATTGGGTTTTCGTCCTAAATTCTGTTTGGGATGGATGGGGTGTTTATGATTATGCAGATGCAAACGATGTGATTAGAGTAAATGTAACACCAGAGTGGACTGAGACTACTCAAGAGCGTTTGATGTATGCTATTGAAGATGGTGCTATCAAATTTGCTTGGGATAAAGCAATGGTATCTATTCCAGTGAATTAAGGGAAAGAGTTTCTTATTCTCCTTATCATAATATTAAAAAGCAGCCGATTTTGGCTGCTTTTTTTATGGTATTTATCTAATTGATGCATTTTTGTTGTAAAACAAATAGATTGACATTCATGGAAGCAAAACTAACGATACCCATAAAATACTTTCAGGCCACTTCAATGCCCAAGGATTTACTCAATTTAAAAGCCCTTTAGGCATATAGGATATCTGGTTTGAATAAGGTATTTTTATAAGCTACCAATGAAAATAGATAAAAAGACACCAATAGCTAAATGGGATATATACGCAACTGTTGTGCATATCCCTCCTATACGAGATATATATGTAAGTATTGGGTATATAAACTAGTTGGCAGTAATTTTAAAAGACAGACATACTAACAAGAATGACACATTTAGAATCAATTTCCATCGGTAACAGCAATGAATCACCTACCAATCAACATCTGAATTACCCTGCATTCTAGTTCTAAAATCTAAAATTAATTCATTTGTTGTTTCCTCAAACATTTTAACTGTGTAGCCATATTCAACCCCCATGCTTGACTGAGAATAAAAAGCATCGCTAGGTGGATCTATCTCAATTCTACATCTATTATCTCTTACCCTTATAGTAATTATGGCAAATAATGCATCTCTTGAAAGCGTATAAGGGCTTGTGCTAACAAAACCATCCCGAACTATATACTTTCCTTTCACAGTGCCAGATTCCTTATCGGTGAATTGAATGACACTTTCAGCATTGTTGAAGGTTTCAACCATCCATTCATTTGCTAAAACATAATTTTCATCTTTGGTAAGGTCATTTTCAATTGTTGCAATTCTAGGTGGAGGAGTTTCTTGAAGAACCTTTGATCCAACGCAGGAATTCAACAGGAAAATAATTATTAATGAGATACTCAGGATTAGTAAATTTTTCATAAGATAAATATAAATTATAAATATGATATTATTAAATGGATTGAAATAAAATAAAGTATTAACGATATTTCACTTGTTCAGTGCAGCAAGAATATTTGTAGTATTGATTATCTGATTAGTAAAATATATCGCTTAGAAAAGTCAAAATTATTGAACAGCCCACTAACCCACGCATTTTTCATTTTTATACAAATTTTATTTAGCTGATAGACTATCCGAAAAAGGGATAAGGAACTAAATAGCTGATCTCGCCTTATCTTTTCGTTTTAAATTTCACACAAGCTTTTTCCATGTATTTTTATATCATTATATTCTTACATTTAGCAAGCATTGCTAGTGATGTGAAAATTTATTTATAAATTTTGAGTAACGATCAGCGCAGCCAACTGAAAGCAAAGGAATTGATAACAAAAGATATAGTAATAAACGAAATTGAAATAAAATTAGCAGATGAATCAAGAACTCGAAAAAACCCTTTGGGCTACAGCAGATAAGTTGCGTAACAATATGGATGCAGCCGAATACAAACACATTGTATTGGGTTTGATTTTCTTAAAATACATTTCCGATAGCTTTGAAGATTTACATACCAAAC
>JBDNFI010000010.1:0-4074 GCA_041689935.1 Cyclobacteriaceae bacterium | reverse complement strand
TCTATGCAGCTACGCTCAGACCTTCGGTGGCCCTCCGAGTTTCACGCCAGACGTATTGGACAACCCGATAGATGGCGGCTTGAGCGTATTGCTTGGTGCAGGTGTCGTATATGGCGCGAAGAAGTTGAGAGATCATAGGAAAGCAAATAAAAAAGGAGATCAAAAGGAGTGATTTGAATGCATTCAATGGATAATATTTTAAGGTGGAGTCAAAAGATTAGCTTACAGTCCTATTAAATTCAATAAAGGATACTTCGGTCTATTTTAACCGAGAATTTTTGGCTGATTCATAATAATGGGCTATATTTCATCGTTCTTAGTGCGCAAAATTTTATTCAAACTAAAAGATATACTTTGAATTTTTTATTGAAATTATTCTCACTTTTTAATAAACCTAAATCAAAAAAAGCATCAAAAAATGCTCAATTAAGGCTACTTCTTTCTCGCGCGGAAAGTGCGGAAAGGAAAGAGGAGTTTGCTAATGCATTACAATACTATGAAAAGGCCATTGTTGAACTAGAAATTTCCTTTAAGCTTAAGAAGGAAGGAAAATATTATAGATCAAAGTATTCAGAGATTAGGTTTAATATGGAGAGTTTAAAGGCAAAGGTGGCAAATATTGAAAATCCTACCTTTCCTATCGATAGAAAAAAGTCGAGTTAAAAGTTTCACTACTGAGAGCCATCGTACGTTTTGCTGGAAGAAGCAATGAGCGCTGATATATCTCCAAGTTCCTTGTCAGTCAAATATCTCCATTGCCCAACTGGCACATCCAATTTGATATTCATAATGCGGGTTCGCTTGAGTTTGGTTACTTCATAGCCTAAATATTCGCACATCCTTCGAATTTGTCTGTTAAGTCCTTGTGTAAGGAGGATTTTGAAAACGAATTTACTTATTTGTTCAACCTGACATTTTCTGGTGATGGTATCCAAAACAGGAACGCCTCTACTCATTTTCGAAATAAATTCTTGAGTAATTGGTTTATCTACTGTGACGATATATTCCTTTTCATGATTGTTTCGCGCACGCAGGATTTTATTCACAATATCACCATCGCTTGTGAGCAGAATCAAGCCTTCACTGGGTTTGTCCAAACGGCCTATTGGGAATATCCGTTTTGGATAATTGATATAGTCGATGATGTTATTCTTCTCCACTTTGGTATCGGTAGTACATACAATGCCGACCGGCTTGTTGAAAGCGATATATGTTGGTTTTTCTTTTGGGACAGAGATTAATCGACCGTCTACTCTTACCTCATCAGTATCATTAAGTTTGGTACCTATCTCAGGTACTTCGCCATTGACCGTCACTCTTCTCTGCTCGATCAGTTTATCCGCAGCACGTCTCGAACAATAGCCAACTTCACTTAGGTATTTATTGATTCTAGTCAATTTTTTGTCCTTTTGTTATGGATGTATGCTGCAAAATAAATGAAAAGCTATGTATAAAACCTAAGAATCTGTAAATAGCTACATCAATTTCGAGTTCCTAAGTCGCAATGAATTGAGTATAACTGAAACAGAACTAAAGCTCATGGCCAAAGCGGCAATCATTGGCGATAGCAGCATCCCAAATACTGGGTATAATACGCCAGCGGCAATAGGAATACCCAATGTGTTATACGCTAAAGCGAAGAAGAGATTCTCCTTTATATTCCGCATTACTTTATGGCTAAGCATTCTTGCCTTTACAATTCCATTCAGGTCGCCTTTCACTAGGGTGATGTCTGCGCTTTCGATAGCCACGTCAGTTCCAGTACCCATAGCTATCCCAATATCTGCTTGGGCTAGGGCAGGCGCATCGTTGATGCCGTCGCCAGCCATTGCTACTTTTTTGCCTTCGGCTTGCAGTCGCTTCACCTCATTCAGTTTATCTTCAGGCAGCATTTGTGCTTTGAAGTTGTCTAAATTAATGCTTTTGCTCACAGCCCTAGCGGTATCTTCATTATCTCCTGTGAGCATCATTACCTCCATCCCTTCCTCCCGCATTTTTTGGATTGCCTGCTTGCTCGATTCCTTTATTTTATCAGATAATACTAGATAGCCGATGATTTTTTCATTTTCAGACAAATAGGAAACAGTTTTGCCTTGCAATTGAATTTCTTTCACTTCCTTTTTCAACTCCTCATGGATCACCGCATTAACATGACTCATCAATTTATCATTTCCCAAAGCGAGTAATTTACCATCAGCTTGTGCCGTAACACCTTTGCCAGTAATGGATTCAAATTTTTCGAGCTTTTGAGCATGTACATTCTTTTCCTTACCGTAGCGCAGCGTGGCTTCGGCAAGTGGATGCTCGCTACTACTATTTATGGAAATGATTTTTTGTAAAACTTCATTTTCATCGAACTGCTCCGTTACAGGTTTCACCAATTCTACGGAAGGTTTTCCTTCGGTGACAGTCCCAGTTTTGTCAATTATCACCACGTCAATTTTATTCATGGTTTCTAGTGCAGATGCATTTTTGATTAGCACTCCCGATTGCGCGCCTTTGCCCACACCCACCATCACCGACATTGGCGTGGCCAATCCTAAAGCACATGGGCAAGCAATGATCAACACCGCAATGGCATTGACCAACGCAAATACATAGGCAGGCTCAGGTCCAAAAATTGCCCAAGCGATAAAAGTGAGGAGGGAAATGAAAACGACAATGGGTACAAAATAGCCTGAAATTTTATCCGCTAGCTTCTGAATGGGTGCCTTGGATCGGCTGGCATTATTTACCATTTCAATTATTTGCGAAAGCAGCGTATCTGCACCAACCTTCTCGGCCTTCATTACAAAGGTTTTATTTTTGTTGATGGTGCCCGAACTTACCTTATCGCCAATTTCCTTTTCCACAGGAATGGGTTCGCCAGTAATCATCGATTCGTCGATATTAGCTTCTCCTTCTTGGATGCTGCCATCTACAGGCACTTTTTCTCCAGGCTTCACTCGTATCAAATCACCAATTTGTATATCGTCGATGGCAATTACGATTTCCTTATCGTCTTTAATTACCGTGGCCTTATTAGGTGCTAGTTTGAGGAGTTCCTTTATGGCTCCGCTGGTTTTGCTGTGGGCGCGAGCTTCCAATAATTGGCCAAGCAGTACCAAAGTAAGAATTACGGTAGCAGCTTCGAAGTAAACATGCACACTGCCCGAATCAGTTTTGAATTGGTCTGGAAGTACATTTGGAAATATAATGGCTGCCAAACTAAAAAGCCACGCCACTCCCGCACCGATTCCGATGAGGGTGAACATATTCAGATTCCAAGTGACTACTGAACGCCAAGCACGCTCAAAAAACATCCAAGTAGCGTAGAATACCACTGGTATGGATAGTGCCAATTGTACCCAATTCCAATAGCTAATATCCATCCATTTGTAGATTGGATTGTTGGGTATCATCTCCGACATGGCGATAATGAAGATGGGAAGGGTAAAGGCTACTGAAATTTTAAATTTGCGGAGGAGCTTTTTATAGCTTTTGTCTTCTTCCTCTTTTTCTGGCTCCATTGGCACCAAATCCATTCCGCACTTTGGGCAAGCACCTGGCTCATTTTCTATCACTTCAGGGTGCATGGGGCAAGTGTATTGGCTGGCTTTTTTGGCAGAAGGTTGTTCTACCAAGTCCATTCCACAAACTGGGCAATCTCCGGCCTTTTCATAAGTTTTGTCGCCTTCGCAATGCATTGGGCAATAGTATACGCCTGTACCGTTCTCTATTTTTTTTGGCTTTGCTTTCTTTTTGTGATTGCCTTGGCCGGGTGCATCTATACTGTAAGCACCTCCCGCTTTTTTCAATTCAGCTTTGAGCGTTTCTAGTGGAATGTGATTATCCATTTCTAGCATTGCTTCGGCTTTGTGTAAATCTACCTGAGCATTATTTATGCCTTCTATATTTTCAAGGGCTTTTTCTACATGTGAGCGACAGCCCATACAAGTCATTCCAGAAATTTCGTATGTGTGTTTCATAATCTGTCTTTTTACTTTGATCCTCCTACAAAGGTAAAATAACAACAGCTTTGTGGGTTACATAATTCGGCTTAAGACTTTCAACATTTAGAGTGCATCAAGCGAT
>JBDNFI010000009.1:0-11834 GCA_041689935.1 Cyclobacteriaceae bacterium | reverse complement strand
TTTGCAAAGCGTGCTCCTCTATTTTAGGATATGTAATCGGTGCTTTGGGTTGAAGAATTGGTTTTGCTACATAGCCGTATTAGCCGAACAGAAAAATGAATCAGCACGCTTTGCAAAAGCGCGCCAGAGAGAGTTGCTAAACGAACAGAAAAATGAATCGGCACGCTTTGCAAAAGTACAACAGTGGCCGTTCTTCGTTTCCTAACGCACTTTTTGCAAAGCGTGCTCCTCTATTTTAGGATGTGTAATCGGTGCTTTGGGTTGAAGAATTGGTTTTGCTACATAGCCGTGTTAGCCGAACAGAAAAATGAATCAGCACGCTTTGCAAAAGCGCGCCAGAGGCTAAATTCTTTGGAATTTTATAATGAATATTGAGTGAAAACTTAACCTTGCTTAGACATAAAACTTAATCATTTTTTTGGATCAATTTCACGGTGACAAATCTACATTGGTATCATTAATTTACTGATAGTGCTTACTCCAGTATCATCACATTTTTTGGTGGAATATATTATGTTTAATTGTTTCATAAGGTTTAATGAAATATATAAGCCGATTCCTAAACCCTGTTGTTCGTAAAACTCTCTATTATATTGTTTGAAAAGTAAATGATTTATTTCGGGTAGTTTTAGGAACCCAATGCTCCCATCTTCAATGGTTAAAATATACGAGTTGGCTTTCCGCATGCCTGTAATCTTAATTTCTGAGTTTGGCTTTGAGAATTTTATCGAATTTGATAACAATTCATAAAAGATTTTTATTAAGATTTCTTTACTTGTAATAAGGTCGAAAGGCTTTAAATTAGTTTTGATTCTAGCAGTTGACCCAGGGTTGATTTCATCTATATCCATAAATGTTTTTTGTAAAATATAGGCAATAGAGACTTTTTCTTTATTTTTCTCTTCGATTCCCAAATTATTTCTTGTGATTTTTTCCAACCATTGATTGTTTGTAAAAATCCTTTTTATTCTTGTGGCAGCCACTTTGATATGATGTATTATTTCAAATTGCTTAGTTTTATCTAAATCTGGCAAAAAGTCTTCTAAAATTGAAACTGAGCCTAAAATGCCAGCTAGAGAGGTATTAACTTCATGCATTGCTTTGAAATAAACATTATGCGCTGAAAATCCTGAACTGTGTTTATTTGCTTTCTTTATTTTTCTGAATTTTTCAATTTTGCTTTCGATCCCATTAAGCAGAATTTTTGCACTTACAGGTTTTGTCAAATAATCTTCAGCACCCATATCCAAGCCACTCCGTTTGTCTTCTAATTTGGCTTTTGCCGACATGAAGATTATTGGCGTAAAATTAAATGCTGGGTTTTTACGAAGGATTTTAACCGTTTCATAACCATCCATAATAGGCATCATTACATCAATTAAAATCAACGTTGGATTATGGAAGACTGCTTGCATTAGGCCTTCTTTTCCGTTTTTAGCAGTCAGGACATTAAATCCATTTATTGTTAATAATTCGGAAATACTCTCTAAAATTAATTCATCATCCTCAATCAATAATATGGTCTCCATTTCAATTTCTCTCAAATTGGCAAATAATTTTGGTTCCTTTATCTAAAGCGCTTTCAACTTTTATTTTTCCACCCAGAAATTCAATAAACTCTTTTGCTATCAGGAGGCCAAGTCCGCTGCCTTTGATACTTGATGTGTTTGTCCCTCTAAAAAAAGGCTTAAATAGACTTTTTATTTCGTCTTTAGGGATTCCAATTCCAAAATCTATTATTTTGATTATTCCAAAATTACTTGTTAGTTCTATGTTGATTTCAGGAGAATCATTAGCGCTTGGTGTGTATTTCACAGCATTGTCTATCAAATTAATCATAGCATGCCTAAAATATACTTCATCTCCGATTAAATAAAACGGTTCAGTATTAGAATAATTTAAGGTTAGAGGGTTGGTTTGACGCTTAATATTATAATCTTCGACGATACTTATTAAAATGGCTAAGACCGAGAACTTGGTTTCTCTGCGGCCAAGTTTATTTTTATTTGATTTCTCTATGATCAAAATATCTTCCAGGATATCGGTTAATCTATTTACCTCACTTTTTATTCTGGTTGTATATTTTTCGACAGATACCTTTTGCTGTTCGCTTACAAAATCAATCAATTCTGAGTTAGTTTGGATAATAGTCAGTGGTGTGCGGAATTGATGGCTCACCATTGAAATGAAATATGATTTATGTTCGTTAAGTGATTTTTCCACTTCTAAATTTTTTGCTAAGCTTAATTCCACTTCTTTTTTATTTGTTATTTCTTCTGTTATGCCAACGCTGTAAATAGGTGTTTGCCCTTGCCGAATTATAAAACCTCTTGTTCTTAACCATATTAGTTTATCATTTTTATCTGTAATTCTATATTCAATATCTATAGATTTATTGTCTTTGTAGGCTTTACTATTCATCGCCTTGCCTACCGCATCCTTATCCTTTGGGTAAATATTATTGAAATAAAATTTTTCACCTTTTAAAAGGTTATCCTCATTGACATCGAATAAGTCACTGATGGAGTCACTCGCATACTCAATTACGTTTGTTTTTATATTTCTTATCCAGACAACTTGCTTAGTTTTTTTCAAAACTAGTTCTAAGGCAGTCCTACTTTTAAAAAGTTGACTTTCAATTTTCTTTATGTAAGTCATATCAATGTTGCACCCAATTATCTTAATTGGCTTATGATCAGCATCCTGTTCCAAAACCTGACCTGCGAACAAGATATTTATTTCTTCTCCATTTCTATGCCAATACCTAGTTTCCACTACAATAGGTGTGTCGGGAAAATTGTTTCCAGTTTTTTTTATTGCTTCATTTAAGTTACTATAATCATCCGAAAAGATTGCTTCCATAAATAATTTATTGTGGTTTAAGTTTTCTGTTTCAGAATATCCTAGAATACTTAAAAATTTCGGGCTAATAAATACTAAATTTATATGAGGATATATTTCGACGTATCCGCTTAGTGTTTCTTCAAATATTCTTTCAAAAGAGTTTTTTTGTATTTCTAGTCTGTTTTGATAGCTTTTCCTCTCCGTAATATCTCGGATTATAGATAACCTCCCATCTATATTCAATTCATCATCTTTAAATGGCCGTGATATTATTTCTAAATCGACTGATTTGCCACATTTAGCTTTATGCCTAGTCTCTATCCTCTGAATGCCCGTTGATGCATCCGAATGAATGATTTTGAACCCTTCTTTCTCTAACAAACTTAATGGAGCTTTTCCAATCAGTTCCTCGGGTGTAAATCCAAGGATCTTTTCAACGGAGGGAGAAATCCAAATACAAGTATGATCATGATCATGTAAAGCGATTATTTCCGTAAGATTTGAAGATATCAATCTGAATTTTCGTTCACTTAATTTTAAGGCTTTATTGCTTATGATTTCGTTAGAAACGTCTCTGCTTATAGAAATCATTTCTGAGATTTCGCCATTTTCGTATAGAGAGCTGAATGAAGTTTGCAGGTATTTATATTCATTATCTCTTGTCTTGAATTTGAACGTCACTCTAGGCAACTCTCGGGAAAAATCATTTGTATAAATAAAGTTTCTTATCTCAGTGGAGGCTTTCTCAGAGGCCAATAAACTATAAGGTGTTTTATTGATATAGCTTTCGCTGTCGAAGCCAAGTATATTTTTGAAGCTTGGGCTAATATATCGAAATGCACCGTCCAATGAATGTATTGCAATGATATCGTTGCTATTTTCAGAGATCAACCTAAATCTTGATTCTGAGTCTCTAATTGTTTGCTCGTATTTAGTTTTGTTTTTCTCTGCTAATAAAAAGTTTAAAATATTTTCACAGGCGACCTTTGCATTTTCTATTTTTAAATTTTTATTTTTCAACAAAACTGAATTTGCGCTTCCCACAATCATATATCCAATGGGTAAGTTTCCCGAGTGCAACAGTACTTCTGTTAGTTTCGAAGCCGTTATATTTGTTTTCGAAACACTGATATTGTTTATGAAAGTTCGGTTTTTTTGATGAAATTTTTCAGACATAATGTCTTTAATTGTGAATTTAGTATTACTAAAGGTATTAATTTCTTTCCCAATAATTTGTAATCTTTCGTTAGATAAAATTTTGAATTTGGATCCTACTTTAACTCCAAATTTTTGAATCGCAAATGTTGCGGAATCTTCTTCGAGTAATTCTATATCGGATAAAATAAGCAAATCTGTATTTAGGTACTTTTGTACCACTAAGGTGAGTTGCCTAAAGATTTCGTTAGTCGCTTTATTTCCAGTTATCATTGATTTTATAAAATCAATGTCGATCAAAAGTTTATTTAATTCTTCTTCCTCTTTTAGCTTTAATTCTAGGATGTTTTTCTCTCGATCTCTTAAAAACCTATGTGCAATTATACTCCCCAATGACGATAAATAGTTGGCCTCCGTCTCATACCAGATTCTTTCTTTCACGCAACTATCAAATCCTACAAAACCGAATAATTTATCCTCAATGACTAAAGGGGAAAATAAGTATGAAGTGATACTTTGTGCATTCATTATTTCTTTGAATGTTTCTGAGGGATGATCATTTACATTGCCATACATTACCTTGTTTTTGAGCATCTCTGACATTACATCCGGAAGCATATCAAATGTAACATCAGTTAGCTCTGGAGTACCTATAAATGCTTCAATCCCATCCGCACACCATTCATTTGTGTAATCCATAAATCTTTGATTTTTTTCTTGCCTCGAAACAAACAAATACGCTCTATCGACTTGAAAGAATAGACCAAGTAATTTAATTACAGCATCAATGGCATTATTTAACTCTTTTTCTTTTAGTAATGATTCTGATATATCAGCAAAAAGCTTAACATAATTATAGTCCCAATGTTGTTTGATCATGTTTTTGGCGCTAAATGTGTTCTACCATTAAGTTTAGCTATTTTTTGTTTAAAACGTAAATATTACTTTTGCTAAATGTGTTTTTTTTCAAAATATGAGCTTTATTTTTTTATTTTTAAAAATGGTTTGATTGGTTTTTAATACTTTTATAAGAGTTTTAGACAAATGGAAATTATCCCTAAAAGGATCACCTAATTTACTAACTTTTAATTAGCTAGAAACTCTACTCATCATGTTGTTTTGATTTACATAATTGTTTATAATGATTTTATTAATTGAGGATGATGTTCTTTTAGCTCAAAGCATCAAGGAACTATTACAAGTGAATGGCTACGAAGTGTATGTCTGTAATTCTGCGTCTGCTGCCATCAAATTTATAAAGATTAAATATCCAGCAGTTATTATTTGCGATATAGTTTTGCCTGATCGAGATGGTTTTTTTATTCTCAATTTTTTAAGAGCACATTTCCATCACGATGCCATAGGATTTATCTTTATATCAGCCGTAATTGACTCCAGCTTTGTTATCAAAGGACTGCAATTAGGCGCAGATGATTACCTAAGAAAGCCATTCTTAATGCAGGAATTAAAATTAAGAATCGATAATTTGATTAATAAAAACAACATCTATTTAAGGAATAATTCAGAGGTGGTTAAAACTCAGCAATTATCTGGAAATATATTTGAGAAGGTTAATCGAAATAATTTTGAATTTCTAATCAGAAATTTAATCATTGGAAATTTAAAAAATCCAGAGTTGAACGCAAAGTTTTTAGCTGATCATTTCAACCTTACTAAATTTAATTTTGCTACTATTCTTAAAATTAAAACAGGGTATACTTCGTCTGAACTTATTAAAAGCATCCGTTGGAGCAAAGCAAAAGAGATTTTGTTTATCAATAAAGGTGATATTTACAAAACCACACGAGCTCTCGGATTTAGTAATTACAATTACTTTATTACCAAATTTAAAACTATCAACGGTGAGTCTCCCAAACAGTATTATTTAAGGATTATTAATTTACGAACCTAGTGTTTGTTTTGGTCGTTTCAGAAACTGTTTAACTCAACTTCTTTCAGGTAATTGTATTCTTTATTATCATCAGAGTTGCCTTCTTAAATGATCATTCCTATTTGTTGTTTTATTCCCTAAAATGTTTGCTGCAAATGCTTTGGCCACTCCTAATATAATTTCTAGCTATACATTTGTAGGTTTATTTTCAATATAAAGTAAGACAGAGGTAATGTTGATATGACTATTTGTGGAGCATATCGGTGAACAGTGCAAGGCTATATTCTTAATGTTTTTATCTTCTATTAATTGTCGTAACTTTTATTGAGCGAGATACCTTTTTCGGTTGGAATGAGTAAATACATTATGAGAGCTTAATTGATAGCCTTGTAAAGGCTAAATATTTTCAACAAATAGTATTGCATTTATTAGTAATTCTTTTATTTGTAAGTGTGTTAGATGGCATTAAGGATTCATCCTCTGACTGCTCGTTTTTTCAAACCTCATTTCATAATACGGTAAGTCTGTCTTTTTATGCTTTCTAGTTACCTCTTTCTGGCTAATTTTTTGTTCATTGTTTAAATTAAATCAAAATCATACGTACTCATCGGCAGCAAATTATTCTTGCCTTTGAATGAGTTTTCATTGTTCCTGAAGACTAAATTATTTTCACGAACTTGAATCATCACATGCCTATTTCTACCCATGTTGAAATCATAACGGCTAAACCATTCATATTAAATAAGGACAATAACTTTTGCTGATGAGGATTAGACTCTATCCTTTCACAATATTGTATATGTGTTTCTCCAAATTTCTTTTAAACTTAGTATTACATACAATAGGTTTAAAAGCCTAATGTATTTGAATGATCAATTGCATTTCTTCTCTGCTAAGCAGCGTACTTTTGGCCTCTTTCCATTTATAATTTTTGATAAAGTTGGTCAATGCAAGATCATAGCCTAGCGGACGAATTTTATAAGTTTATATCGGTTCATCTCAATAAGTTCAGCAAATTTTGTGATGTAAGTGATATACAACCACAGTGTTAAATGCTTTTATCAAATTTCTTGAAATATCTTTATCTCCTATATTGTTGGTTTTAAAAAACAATTCGTCAAGCATCACTCATTTGGCTGGTGCTGACTCTCTAATACAATATTCTAATTAAGTTCGTTTTTTATTGTTAGTGTTAATTGGCGTACTCGAAAATGAGGCACGACGATAATCATGCGATCCAGACTCGAAGCTTTCTATGCTATATTCAGTATTGATCAAGCCTGATGCGGAAATAAAGCCTATTGTGTGAAATGTAGCTATTAACTCACGTGATCCTGAAGAATAAATTGATCCTTATCTTCCAACAAAATCTAACAAATAATTAATTTGTTCATGACAGTGTCAATGAATGCCAATGATGTGTGAGCACTCGCATAATAATTCGATTCGCAGTTTAGGTTCTCCAAATTTTCTTTAACCTTTACCAGTAGCCTTACAATCTCTTATACTATTAAAACCATATCTTAATTTTCAAATTTCAATAGCTCTTTGTATCCTTAAAGATTTGTTTTTATTCCTTGCGGAAGCGACTCTGAGTTTTTTATAATTTTGAGTCTACTGTTTTTGGAATATCTATTTAAGTTCATGTCTCAATATTTTTTCTAATCTTCGACCCTTATTTATGATAGCATTAATTTGATCGTTGGAAAGGAGTAAAGAATATTTTTGAGCAACAAAATCCGAAATTTTCAATTTGTTTTTTTCTTTTTTCCAAAGCAAAAATATTTCTGATGCCAGCTTTTTATTCTTGAGTAATACTTTGCGAGCCAGATTTCCTTTGCCAAACTTTGCAGCTCCGCTATTAATATTTTCCGAATGCCGAGCGTTATGGTTTTCTTTCATTTTACTTAAACTTCATTAATTCTTCTTAGGGATTAGTATAGTCAAATGGAATTGTTCTTTGGTTTTAATCCCTAAACTATGAAAACAAATTTAAACAACAGTCTTTATTATTTCAATCAAAATTTTGTTTGATCGCGTTAAATTTTCTTCGTTTTAGCCTTTAAAAGTGGATTTGAATAATATTTTTGTTCGGCACTTTAATTTCCCTTTAGTACTGCCAATGACGATTACTTCATTACCCTGACGAAAAACCTTTATATTTACTTGTATTAATCATGTCTTTCGCAGCACGATTTAAGATTTTATATTTTCATTCTCTTCATTAGTAAAAATTAAACTTATAATAGATTGTATGAATAATTAAATATACACCAACACCTATTTTTAAAATATTTGATTCTGTATAAATTCTCTGTTTTCATGAATTTATTAATTTTTTTCATCCGTGATGATTAATATTGCACATGTGGTTTTTTAATAATAGAAAAAGAAAAAAGAGTGTTGAGTACAAGTTGTTTCTGAGGAATATTAGGTCTTATGAAAATAAGGCTTTTGAGTATCTTGCTTTAGATCAAACTGAAAAAGCGATAACGATATTATCTGATATCTTGAAACTTCCGCCACCACCTTGCTTAACACCAGATGAGCTAGAGAGCAGTGAATTACGTCATAAGATTTCTAGAATTCGATTTAAAATTGATTCCTTAAAATTAAAATAAGAACGTGGTCTATGAAGAAATTTTTTAATGCTGTTTTGATATATTCCTTCTTCTGTCTTTTGGTCTCTTGTGCTGGATTAATTCTCAGGTTTTTAGAAATATAATTTTATAATCGGACTTACTACATTCAATTTATCTACGTGTAGGCTAAGAATTTTTATGTTTGTGCGACTTGTCTTTAGCTGATTTCAATTTACCATGATTTCCTAATCCTCCATAGATTTGCCGCATACGCGTTTATAGCTCTCAACAATATTAAAAATACACGAAGTTCTCTGTCTATTGGATCATCTGTAAATGATCGTATTAACTTAGTATTAGTTACACTATTTATGACAAAAATAATAAGGTTAAACAAAATTAATTTTAATGTTAATATAATATTTTTATATTTTTTTGCTGATAATGATTTTTAATCAACGAATATCTGATACTGGTTTATTACTGCATAAGGTTATTTTATTCATGAAGTTTATTTCTGTCTTCGAAGTTTTCAGTCTGAGCATCCTATTTTAGCACACTTTTTTAAATTGTGATGATCTATTTTAGGATTTGTACTCCTCTCTCTTTTCTGTGGATGAATCAGTTCGACTCCATAGTAGCGCTTGACAAAGAGAAAAAATTCATTTATACACTTATAAGATTGTGTCAGTAGTAATTTGCGCAACAAACTTGGATTATACGTCAAATCTTTCACTTGGAATCTTATCTTGGCCACTTCGTGGAATGTTTCTGTCTTTGAAAGCAATCAATAGGGCGAAAGGATCGAAACTAATAAATTAGGTTAAATTCTTTTATACCTATTAGCACGTGCAGATTCTGCCACACTCGTGACCCAATATTTATTTAAACTTTTGCAGACCCTCCCGAGGTAGGAAAATTTAATCGATCCGATGTCACTCAATGTATTTGGGTTATAGTTGATGGTGAAAATGTAAACTTTAAAGCAGAACCTAATCTAGGCTACACTTTTGATTATTAGCGAAACTAATATCCGCATAATGGTTGGAGCGATTTTCCTAGCGTAAAAATAATCTATTAAGTTTAGTCATTCGTAATGGTAATAATAACTAAACTACTGTATTTACGAATGATTATCATCTGAAAATCAATATTGTAGGTGGTACAAGAATCGCAGCTAGCGTTGTCTACAATCCATCAGCTGGAACGTATCAGCTTGAGCCCACTGTAAGTGCATCCGATGGTTGGGCCTTTGCTGGTTGGAGGGGTGCCATAGCTGGTAGTAAAACCATTAGCGAACTAACCATAAATATATGGTTGGCATAAAATGTAGTTGTAACATTTACTTGTAAATCTTATCCGCTCAATATCGATATAGTAGGTACGGGAATAGCTGATGAGTGTATGGTATGCACAGCGAATGTCAGATGCTACTCGTACGTAAATAAAGTGGAGTTCACTGGAATTCCATCCTAAGGCTGGGATGTTCGAGTTGGCTTGGAGCAATCTCAAGCAATGTAAGGCCAGCTCAACTAACAGCAAATACTTAGAAGAGTATTGTCGCGACTTTTACCCGCACCGCCTACCCAGTTACGGTCACAATAAAAGGCTCGGGACGTGTTGATCAGCGAATTATACCCAATGCAGCAGGTAGATTTTATCCTATTTGAGCTCAAGTAGAGCTTGAAGCGATTCCATTACAAGGCTGGAATTCGTAGATTGGATAAGAACCATCGCGCGCAGTGAAAGCCCAATTTAAGTAAGGGTAAAGAGCGAGAAAAATATCTCAGCAACTTTTATCCGTAAACCCTTCTTATTGAATATCAATATAATATACGGGCGAACAGTTGACCGGCGCATCACGAATAACTCACGAGAAAGATTTTTTCCTTTTGAATGTAATGTAGAGTTTCTAGCTATGCCAACTGCAGGCTGGCTGTTTTTAGGCTGGAGTGAAGATGTGATAGGAAGTGAAAGTACAGCTCAAATATTGGTAAATGTGCATGTAAGATTCATTAATCCGGTTAAGTTTTTTAGAGAAGAGGATGAAGAAACGTACAAATGCATCAATACTAAAGCAGGTGATAAGGCAATAGTAATTGGAATTGAATACGAGTCTGTAGACAATGGCTTGCTAAGCCGTAGATTAAGATAGAAGGCAAATATGCTTAATTTCGTATCGCTTTGGTCACGGATATGAGCTCATTTTTTTTTCTCAAGCTGAATTTAACAAAATATACAAAGCTGGGATTTGAGGAACGTAACCAATATGTCTCAAATGTTCAGAGGGAGTAATGTTGACCAACCTGTTGAAAACTGGGATGTGAGTAAGGTTACTAGTATGCAAGAAATATCTTTAACTAACGAATCTTCAAATAAAATGTAAGTATGACGATTAATACGGATTTTACGTTTTCTTTCAGTCAATTTAATCAAAATATCTCTAGCTGCTGAGTCTCTAACATCTCGTCTGTACCTTCGCTTTTTGCTTCAAGTGGTGGTTTTGCAAATGATAGTATACACACCTAAATAGGGGATACGTAATACCACGTGGTGCGCTTACCAAAGAATATAAAATGACGGAGGCCGTCTCATAAAGGACAGATTTTTCAAGTTTTCAATTTGGACGGTTTCTTTAAGATAAAAACTTCAATCATAATTTATCAGAAGCATGCATTTTACCTTGAGGTAACCAAAGCATCCTGATTGATGGATTTGGCAATGCGGCTGATATACCTACGCAGACACAACTTTTTGGTCTAATATCGCCAAAATTAGACTACCTACCCTAATTGTAAATGCACTCAACGATCCTATGCTTATGGGGCAATGCTTTCCAATTGACATTGCTAGCTCCTCAGAGTATGTGTTTTTAGAAATGCCGCAGGAGGGAGGCCATGTGGGTTTCAAGCAAAAAAATAGCCCATACTCATGGGCCGAAGTAAGAGCTTGGGAATTTTATAATGAGTATTGTTTGAAAAGGTAACGGTCCTTTTAGGGTTTGTAATCGGTTCTTTTGGTCAATCCTAACGCACTTTTTGCAAAGCGTGCTCCTCTATTTTAGGATGTGTAATCGGTGCTTTGGGTCGAAACATCAGGTTTGGCTGCGTAGCTATGCTAGCCTAAAAGGAAAACAAATCGGCACGCTTTGCAAAAGCGCGCCAGAGGCAGAACATACTAGTAACTACTCCTAGCTTTCGTCTTCTTCCTTCTTTTTGCTCTTCCTATGATCTCTCAACTTCTTCGCGCCATATACGACACCTGCACCAAGCAATACGCTCAAGCCGCCATCTATCGGGTTGTCCAATACGTCTGGCGTGAAACTCGGAGGGCCACCGAAGGTCTGAGCGTAGCTGCATAGA
>JBDNFI010000008.1:0-67605 GCA_041689935.1 Cyclobacteriaceae bacterium | reverse complement strand
TGCCTATAAAGCCTTCAGAGAAGAATATCGAAACTTAACACAAATACCTTCTAACAAAGGACAGAACTTTCCCATGCTCCATTTACAAATCAGAAATTTTAAGAATTGGCTGCGTGGTGTTCACTCATATTGTGATCGAAAGTATTTACAGAAGTATATAAACGAATATTTCTTTCGCTTTAACAGAAGAAATCACAGAGAAACAATTCTCATGAAACTCATCGAACGATGTATGAAAACTGTTCCAATTACCAAAAAATCAATCATTGGGCTTGCGACCTAAATGAGTAACCATATAATTAAAATTGCGATTTGAGGATTAATAATTTCTTATAATTAATTGCGGGAGGATTGTCTACCAGAGAACTAGCATGCTGCGGCTCTACAAGGTGCAATGGCAATTACCCTCCCCTCAAAATAATACAGGTACTTGAAGCTCGTAGAAATAATTGATGAACAAAATCCAACGACTTGAACAAAATTCAGCAAATGAAAACAAATAAGATCGCTGCCCTTTCAATTATAGTGCTATTAATCATCTTCAATTCCTGCGTGGACAAGGAGAAGCCATCCAAAAACTATTCTTCAGACGTGATCGACCGCTATAAGGTGTTTAAAGTTGATTCGGTAACATCAAATACCTCAAGAGTGATAGATTATTTTAGCAATAATGATCTAAACGTTTTCTCGATACACAATGAGCCTACAAATGAAATTGTCCTTTACAATTTTGAGAATGCTGAGGAAATTATGAGAATTAAAATTGAAACCACAGGGCCGAAAACTATTGGGACAATTAAGGGCTATAAAATTCATAGTGAAGATTCAATTTTCGTAGCGACAGATTACTCTTTGGTGGTAATAGACTGGCAAGGAGAAATAATTTCAAAACACTCTACAACAGTTGATAAAATCGCAAATGGAATACAGCCTTTTACTTACAATTCAATTATTCTTTTAAAGAATAAATTCTACTTAGATATTATCCCTGAAAAAAATCCTTTTGAAAAAGAGTATTATTCTGAGTCAACAAGTTTGAAACTTGTGTTGGATTTAAGCACCGATGAGATTCAATTAGGTTTGAATTACCCAGAATCTTATCAAAATAATATATGGGGAGCAAACACATTTCATTATTCAACCTTCAATACGGTTAATAATGAATTTATCTACAGTTTTCCATATTCTGATAATATTACATCCCACAGTGAAAATGTAGCGTTAACTACGTCTTCGGTTACAGGAGTTGGGAAGTCATTCAAGCCATACGAAGGAACAAGTGGTGATAATTACATGAAATATTTCTACGAGGAGCCCTCGTACTATGCAATACTATTCGATCCATTCCGCAATGTATATTATAGATACTTTCATGAAGCTACAGATTATGAAAGTATAGTGGACGGAGATGGACTTAGGGAAACAACAATAGTTGTTTTAGATAAGAACTTCAATAAAATACACGAATACAATTTGCCAAAAGGGAAGTTTATGGATTTTATGAGCTTTGTAAGCGCAGATGGTCTGATGATTGCCAGTAATAATATGGCTGATGAAGATTTGATAATCTACAGTCTAATTACATTTAGCGAGGAAGAATAATAGGTAGAAAAGAACCTAAAAATATTGATTCATTTTAGTCTCATTTACGCCGACGAAAAAGTGCTCCAATTTATCAGCACCGATAAAAATCAAAAACCCCAGCTCAATAAGCTAGGGTTTTTTAATTTGTACAAATTTTTACCTTTTACTAATTCAATATCTGTCTTGAAATTACCAGCTTCTGGATTTCGGATGTTCCTTCGCCGATGGTACACAGTTTAGAATCTCGGTAGAATTTCTCTACCGGATAATCTTTGGTATAGCCATAGCCGCCAAATATTTGTACCGCTTCTACACTGGCTCTTACGGCCACTTCTGAAGCGAAGTATTTCGCCATAGCCGACTCTTTGGTTACTGGCAGTTTATTATTTTTCAAATAGGCCGCTTGGAAAGTAAGCAATTTGGCTGCTTCCAGCTCCGTAGCAATGTCAGCGATCTTAAAGGAGATTCCTTGGAAACTCGCAATAGGCTTATTGAACTGATGACGCTCCTTGGCATAGTCGATCGAGGCATCCAAAGCACCCTGGGCAATACCCAAACTCAATGCAGCAATGGATATCCTCCCGCCATCAAGCACCTTCATGGCTTGAATAAAACCTTCGCCTACTTCGCCTAATCTATTAGCATCTGGAATGCTACAATCTTCAAAGATCATTTCGGCAGTTTCAGAAATTCTCATTCCTAGCTTATCTTCTTTTCTTCCACCTTTAAAACCAGGTGTCCCTTTTTCGACAACAAAGGCCGACATACCACGGGAATCGCCTATCTCGCCTGTACGCACTATTACAACCGCTACATCGCCAGATTTGCCGTGAGTAATCCAGTTTTTGGTGCCATTGATTATCCAATCATCGCCATCTTTTTTGGCTACCGTTTTCATATTTCCAGCATCAGAGCCGGTGTTTGGTTCGGTAAGTCCCCATGCACCCAACCATTCGCATGTTGCCAATTTCGGAAGCCATCTTTTCTTTTGCTCATCATTTCCAAACTGCAAAATATGTCCTGTGCATAATGAGTTATGCGCCGCCATAGACAATCCGATAGAAGGATCAATCTTAGATAGTTCTAAAATAGCCGTCACATACTCCTCATATCCAAAGCCTGAGCCATTATATTCGGTAGGTACGAGTACGCCCATGAGACCGAGTTCGCCGAGCTTAGTAAAAACTTCTCTAGGAAAATGTTGGTCATCATCCCATTTATTTCTAAACGGCGTGATCTCTTTTGCACCGAAGTCCCGAATCATCTGGGCAATCATTTTTTGGTTTTCGCTATATTCAAAGTTCATAAAGGAAGGAATATTGGGTTAAACTGCGTTTCTAAAATAGATATTACTGAATTGGTAACAAAACTAACGTTTGTTTGGCAAAGGTGTTTCCCATTCGTCAATTAATTGATTAAAGTTTGCCTTAACGGACTTATGCCCTATTTTTGCTGAGCTTAAAAATTGTTGGAATTTCAGTTAAAAAATAAATTATGAAGGTAGCTGTAGTAGGAACAGGATATGTAGGCTTGGTTTCAGGAACTTGTTTTGCAGAAGTTGGAATTGATGTGGTGTGTATCGACATAGATCACAAAAAAATTGACGGACTCAAAAATGGCAAAATGCCGATCTATGAGCCTGGTTTAGAAGAAATGGTCATCCGCAACTACGAAAAAGGTAGACTGAAATTCAGTACCGATTTGGCCGAAAGCATACAAGGGTGTGATGTGGCATTTATTGCCGTAGGCACTCCTCCCGACGAAGATGGCAGCGCGGATCTAAAACATGTTTTGGGCGTTGCAAAAGCAATCGGTCAAAATATGAATGCTTATATGGTGATCGTGACCAAATCTACTGTGCCAGTAGGAACGGCCAAAAGAGTAGATCAAGCCTTGCGGGAGGAATTAGAAAAACGCTCCGCAGATATTCCTTATGCCGTAGCCAGCAACCCTGAGTTCCTTAAAGAAGGCGCAGCGATCGATGATTTCTTGAAACCCGACCGCATCGTAATCGGAGTAGATTCTGACAAGGCGCAGGAAATCATGAGTCGCCTATACAAGCCCTTTACGCTCAATGGCCATCCGGTGATTTTTATGGACATCCCATCTGCGGAAATGACCAAATATGCAGCAAACTCCATGTTAGCAACCAAAATCAGCTTTATGAACGACATCGCCAACCTATGCGAAATCATCGGTGCAGATGTGAATATGGTTCGCAAAGGCATTGGCTCCGACCCACGTATTGGTACCAAATTTATTTACCCTGGCGTAGGCTATGGAGGATCTTGTTTTCCTAAAGACGTAAAAGCACTCATCAAAACGGCTGAAGAAAATGGCTACAATATGCGTGTGCTTACAGCCGTAGAAGAGGTAAATGACCGACAAAAACATGTATTGTCAGCAAAAGTAAAAAGTCATTTCGGTGAAGATTTGAGTGGAAAAACCTTTGCCGTATGGGGCTTGTCTTTCAAGCCAAACACCGACGACATGCGGGAGGCTCCGGCAGTGGTGATCATCAATGAATTGCTAGCGGCGGGTGCCAAAGTAAGCACCTACGACCCTGTAGCCATGCACGAAGCCGAGAGGGATTTGGGCAATACAGTAACTTACGCCAAAGATTCGTTCGATGCGCTGATTGATGCGGATGCTTTGCTAATCGTAACCGAATGGCCAGAATTCCGCTATCCAAATTTTGCCGTTATGGCTAAACTGATGAAGAATCAGGTCATCTTTGACGGACGAAATATTTACGAACCTAAGGAATTGAAAGAAAATGGATTTACTTATTTTGGAATAGGTTTACCGAAAGCATAATATGAACAAAAGGGTATTAATAACAGGTGCAGCAGGTTTTCTAGGCTCCCATCTTTGTGATCGATTTATCAAAGAAGGATACGATGTCGTAGGAATGGACAATCTTATCACGGGTGATATTCGCAATATCGAACACCTGTTTGGGCTCAAAGAGTTTGAGTTTTTCCATAGCGACGTTTCAAACTTTGTGCATGTACCTGGCCACTTGGATTATATCCTGCATTTTGCTTCACCAGCCAGCCCGATCGACTATTTAAAAATACCAATCCAGACGTTGAAAGTGGGCTCATTAGGTACGCACAATTTGCTAGGACTTGCCCGTGTCAAAAAGGCCCGTATGTTGGTAGCAAGTACTTCCGAAGTCTATGGCGACCCACTTATCCACCCGCAAACGGAGGAATATTATGGCAACGTAAATCCTGTTGGCCCACGTGGTGTATATGACGAAGCCAAGCGTTTCCAAGAAGCCATCACCATGGCCTATCACACCTATCACGGATTAGAAACCCGTATCGTGCGTATTTTCAACACCTTTGGCCCGCGTATGCGACTGAATGATGGTCGCGTATTACCCGCCTTTATTGGCCAAGCATTACGTGGAGAAGATCTTACCGTATTTGGCAAAGGCAACCAAACTCGCTCCTTCTGCTACATGGACGATCTGATCGAAGGTATTTACCGACTTCTGTTAAGCGATTATCCTTATCCTGTCAATATTGGCAACCCGGATGAAATCACCATTTTGGAATTTGCTGAGGAAATAATCAAACTAACGGGCACCAATCAGAAGATCATCTACAAAGATTTACCGAAGGATGACCCAATGCAAAGGCAACCGGACATCAGCAAAGCCCGCGAAATCCTAGGTTGGGAACCAAAAGTATCACGTGCCGAAGGGCTAAAAATCACCTATGATTATTTTCAATCCCTACCCAATGAGCGCCTTTATGATAGGGAACATTACAATTTTGATAAATACAAGCGATAGAAATTTACAATGGGAAAAATACTGGTGACAGGCGGATTAGGCTATATAGGTTCGCATACGGTGGTAGAATTACAGAAAGCCGGCTACCAAGTATTGATTGCGGATAGTTTGGTAAATTCGGATATAAAAGTGCTAGATAGCATTACGGCTATCACTGGCAAAAAACCGTATTTCCACCAAGCAGACCTGTCCAAAAAGCGGGAGGTAGAGGATTTATTTAGTCGCCATCCGAATATTGACGGGGCCATCCATTTTGCTGCATTCAAGGCAGTAGGCGAGTCGGTGACCAATCCTTTGGCTTATTACCGGAATAATTTATGCACTATCATATTTATGTTGGAAGAATTTCAAAAACGCCATCTTAAATATTTCATTTTCAGTAGCTCATGCACCGTGTATGGCGATTCGGTTCAGCAGCCTTTGAGTGAATCTTCCCCCCGCCAAGCCGCGGCATCGCCTTATGGCAATACCAAAATGATAGCAGAGGATATTCTAATCGATCTCTGCAAAGTATATGATTTACAGGCCATTGCTCTTCGGTATTTCAATCCCATCGGCGCACATGAGTCCGGCTTAATTGGCGAAATCCCAAATGGCATTCCGCAAAATTTGGTGCCCTATCTTACACAGACTGCCTTGGGAATTCACGATGAACTGAAAGTATGGGGCAACGATTATCCAACGCGCGATGGCACCTGTATTCGCGACTACATCCACGTAAGCGACTTGGCCGAAGCCCACGTAATTGCTCTTAAGCGATTGATTAGTGGTAAAAATTCAGAAACACTTGAGTTCTTCAATATCGGTACGGGTGAAGGAAGTACGGTAATGGAAGTAATCAAAACTTTCGAAGAAGCTACCGGTCAGATCGTTCCTTACAAAATAGAAGCACGAAGGCCTGGCGATGTAGTAGTCGCCTATGCCGACACTCAAAAAGCGCAAAATGAATTGGGCTGGAAGGCGCAACATACATTGGCACAAGCATTGGCATCGGCCTATGAATGGGAGAAAAAGGTGACTGAACAAGAAGAAGGGTAATTGAAGGTTTTTGAATTTTGAAGATTAATTTAAAGCTATGAGCAAGCATATTTTAATAACAGGTGGAGCAGGATTTATCGGCTCACATGTAGTCCGTCTATTTGTGAACAAATATCCTGATTACCAAATAATTAATCTCGATAAACTGACCTACGCAGGTAATTTGGAAAACTTGACAGACATTGAAAATACCCCAAACTATCATTTCGAAAAAGCTGATATTGTAAAGGTAGATCAAGTAGAAGCTGTATTTCAAAAATACCCTATTGATGCGGTGATTCACCTTGCTGCGGAAAGCCATGTGGATCGCTCCATTTCCCACCCGCTAGAATTCGTGCAAACCAACGTGATCGGTACTGTAAACTTGCTCAACTCAGCCAAAGCACATTGGAAACAGCGGGAAGATGTCCTTTTTTACCACATTTCTACCGACGAAGTATATGGCTCATTAGACGATGGCGGCTTTTTCTTAGAAGATACTCCATACGACCCGCAGTCTCCATATTCAGCATCTAAAGCCTCATCCGATCATTTTGTAAGAGCCTATCACAATACTTACAAAATGCCCATGGTTATCAGCAATTGCTCCAATAACTACGGACCAAACCAATTTCCCGAAAAACTCCTCCCGCTTTGCATCAACAATATTTGTAATAATAAGCCCCTTCCTATTTACGGAAAAGGTGAAAATATTCGGGATTGGTTATATGTAATCGACCATGCCAGAGCTATTGACGATGTATTTCACAAAGGAAAAGTAGGCCAAACATACAACATTGGCGGCTTCAACGAATGGCAAAATATTGCCCTGGTAAAACTGCTTTGCAAATTGATGGACAGTAAATTAGGTCGACCAGAAGGAACTTCAGCAAAGCTTATTACCTATGTAACTGACCGCGCGGGGCATGACCTCCGCTATGCCATTGATGCCAACAAAATTAAAAATGAATTGGGTTGGGAGCCGTCAGTTACTTTTGAAATTGGACTAGAGAAAACCGTAGATTGGTATTTGGCCAATCAAGATTGGCTCAATAGCGTAACTTCTGGCGACTACAAAAATTACTACAATAGTATGTATGAAGGCAGGTGAAATTTGCGAAGGTGGGGAATTGGTGTTAGAGTTAAGCATAGAAGCATCTTATTAGAAACAAGGAAACCTACAAATAATGTAAATTTTAATTGCTCAAATAAAGGATTCTTTGTTCAAGAAAAGGATGACATACCACAATGAAATATTATTAGCTAAAACTTTCCTTTTTATTCTTTTGTCTTGAAACAAAAGAACCAAAAATTCAAGGCTGAGGATGTTTTCCCTAAAATATCCTCCATAAATAGGCGATTCAAAGAAACTCGCTACGCTCAAACAGTCTTTGAATCAAGAAAGCCAATTTATTCTATACATTTCTCAACGGGAAAATCTCCTAGGACGAATAAGGAAGAAAGAAAAATCCGTGAAATCATTTAATCAGAGATTCAGACTTCCGAATTTTGGTATATTGCTGCTAAATAATCCTCCATGCGCTGCATCCTGCTTTCAATTCTCCTTATTTCCGCTTTTGCAAGCTGCAATAATCAGCCTGCACAAAAGCTCGAATTAATCAATGGAGTAAGTGTTGTTGCGCCCTCCCAACCTAGCGATCATACTTGGACCACACCCATTCAGCAGCTCAATGCCAATTGGGTTACTCTTATGCCATTTGCCTTTAGCCAAGTAGGCCAGCCGAATATCTATTTCGATAGAGAAAGACAATGGTGGGGTGAAACTTCCGCGGGTGTGCGCACCAACATACAGCAAGCACATGATGCGGGTTTCAAAGTGATGCTCAAGCCGCATGTTTGGCTTCGCGGCCAGTGGATTGGCGATTTCACACTCGAAACAGAAGCCGATTGGAAAATATGGGAGGAAAACTACCGCATCTATTTGCTCAATTTTGCCAAAATAGCCGAAGAAGAAAAAGTTGATTTGCTGTGCATAGGAACAGAAATGAGGCAAATTGTTCGTGACAGACCTGCCTTTTGGGTCAGCCTTATACCAGAAATTCGCCAAGCTTACAGCGGCAAACTTACCTATTGCTCCAATTGGGACGATTATAGAGAAGTGCCATTTTGGGAACAATTAGATTTTGTCGGCATTAGTGCCTATTTCCCATTATCGGAAACCCACCTTCCCAATGCTGAAGAATTGACCCAACAATGGCTACCAATCAAAACAGTTTTGAAAGATTTTTCTATCGAGTCAAATAAGCCTATTCTATTTACAGAATATGGCTACCGAAGCATAGAGCAAGTAACTTGGCGATCGTGGGAAGTAGAAAGATTACTACTTAATCCAAATTCGGAAGCTCAACAAATTGCCTATACAGCTCTTTTCGAGAGCTTTTGGAATGAGCCTTGGTTTGCCGGTGGCTTCCTGTGGAAATGGTACCCAAATCATGAAAATGCGGGAGGCTTAGAAAACTCCGATTGGACTCCACAGAATAAAACGGCAGAAGAGGTGATTCGTACAGTTTATGGGAGTTTTTAAAGTAAAAAAGCTCCAGAAGTAAACTGAAATTCGCCAAAGAATATCCTCCTGCTGATCCTTCTACATTTTTTTTGCAACATTGTTGCATTTGTAATATATTGTTTCTAAAATTGCGTATGAATAAGATCAACAAAACCTCAATGGTATTGGACAACTGTGGTATAGGAGTATCCTTCCTTTGTTCTATTCACTGCGCATTAATGCCAGTTTTAATAATCACCTCTGCAATTGCTGGCTTGCATTTAGAAGCCCTAGAAAAAATAGAAACGCCATTATTTGTAATGGCTGCAATAATTGGTTCTGTATCAATATTTCAAACTTATTTTAAAGAGAAAAACAGCAACCCAGCCATTTTATTAATAATGGGCTTAATTCTAATTCTATTAGGAGGAATAATTGAATGGCTTTGGTTGGAATCCTTACTGCGGGTTGGCGGATCATTGATAATTATTTCAGCTCATTTCGCCAATAAGAAGGTTTTGAAACAACAATCAATATGAAACCTATTTGCTTATTCTTTGTCTCGCACCCCAAATAGAAAATGCATAATTCATTTCCTTACAATAGGTTGAATGATTTTTATTACATCCCTATAAGAATCTCATTTTGCGAAACCCTAAGACCACCAATAAAATGGAACTCAAAGCAATTTCAAAAATTCTAATGCTTACTTTTTTATTCTCTTGTAGCTCGGCTAACCAAGAAGGCCAAAACTTACTAGATAAGGCATATGAAAAACAAAAAGAGGTAATAAAATTAATAAAAAGTTTAGAGGAAAAACTTGACACATCAAGTCATCCAAAAAATGATAGTTTGCTTGGTGTAATCGAAGAACTAGAAGAAGGGATTTTTGCTATTTCTGGTCATACGCATGACCTCCCGGGTCAGGAAGGACACGACCATGACCATTCGAAAATCGTACTGAGCACCGAATAGATTTACAAAGTCCAAGAATACATTCTTAATCAATTAGATGAAATACAAAACATACTAAAAGAGCAATGATAAAATTACCAGTAACAGTTCTGTCAGGCTTTTTGGGCGCAGGCAAAACCACTTTGCTAAATCACGTACTTCACAATAAGGAAGGCTTGCGAGTGGCAGTGATTGTGAACGACATGAGTGAAGTAAACATAGATGCAAACTTGGTAAAACAAGGGAATACACTTAGCCGAACGGATGAAAAACTTGTGGAAATGAGTAATGGATGTATTTGCTGCACGCTACGCGAAGATCTAATTGAAGAAGTAGCCAAGCTCGCTTTAGAGAAAAAGTACGACTACCTTTTGATTGAAAGCACGGGTATTTCAGAACCCTTACCAGTAGCTCAAACATTCTGGTTTGAAAGCGATGAATTGGAAGTCAACCTTTCGGATGTATGTGAATTGGACACCATGGTAACCGTGGTTGATGCACTTAATTTTCTGAAAGATTTTGGCTCATTAGACACCATTGCTACCCGAGAAATGAACGATGCTGAGGATCAGAGGACGATAGTAAATTTGCTCACTGATCAGGTAGAATTTGCCGATGTCATCTTAATCAACAAGGTCGATTTAATTAGTGCTAATCAACTTAGTCTTTTAAAAGATATTATAGCTAAACTTAACCCAAGGGCTACACTAATTGAGTCTGAGTTTGGTCGTGTTCCATTGAATAGCATACTTGCCACCAAGAGATTCAACTACGATATAACTTCCCAATCGGCTGGTTGGATTGCTGAGTTAGAAAAAGAGCGTCAACCAGAAACAGAAGAATATGGAATCAGTTCTTTCGTATTTCGTGACAATAGACCCTTTCATCCCGAAAGATTCTGGGAATACGTTTCCAATCAATGGCCAAGCAATATTATAAGAAGTAAAGGTCTCTTTTGGCTAGCATCTAGATCAGATGCAGCGTTGAGTTGGAGTCAGGCGGGAGGTTCGCTAAGAGCAGATTTTATAGGCGTTTGGTGGTGCTCCATGCCATTTGAGAAGAGAATTCAATATGCATCATTTGTGGAAAATAAAGCAGATATTGAATCTGCCTGGAGTATAGTATATGGAGACAGAAAAAATGAGTTGGTTATAATCGGTCAAGACCTCAAGCAAGATGAAGTTCGGATGGAATTAGAAGCATGTTTGTGTACAAAAAAGGAAATTAAATCTTGGCAAAAGGGTTTGGAATTTAAAGATCCGTGGCCAATTCATATTGATCAATAGCATGAGAATAGCACTACTTACTATATTATTACTGCTGATACTGGCTTCATGTACTGCTACCAGAAGTATTGGACTTGGTCCAAAAACCAAACTTTGGGATTTGTCTCATCTTTCTTCGGAAGAACTAAAAATGGCCAATGAACTCCTTACTTATGGTCTTGAGCATGAAGCGCTCTATACTTTGCTTGATACACTAAAGCCAATCAGTAGTCTAGGCTTCGCCCTTTCTTATCCATTGGCCAAAGAACCTGAAATGAAAGATGGAGACAAATTAGTTGTCTCCGTAAGTGCTGATTCTTCAAAAATGGCTCTTGATGAATTAGAAAAGTGGAACAAAGTATTAAAGGCATTGTCAACTAATGAGTTTGAGTTTCTTTTGATTCCTTACAAACAAACATGGCAGGGCAAGAGAAACTTTCAAATACTCGTTTGTCGAACAAAATTATTGGAAAAGCTAATTTCCGATAAGGCACATTTTTTTGGGCAGTGGGGCTTTACTTCAAACTCGAACCCAGCTACTCTTTTGACCGTGGTAGAATATGAAAGTCGTAATGACCGATATCGTGCTTACGGTTACCTATTCGGCTATCCCGAACATGCAGTTGACTTTTTTGTAGAAGCATCCGTTTTTGAAGCGCAAACTGGAGAGTTTGTTCAACGCAGCTTCTTCAGTATTCCTGTTGCTGCGGGCGAAAGTGGTTATTATACTTATGCAATTCCCGAAGACTACGTGCCAGATCATAGGGACTCTTCTATCTATTACAGCGCTAATTTTACCTTGAAGGAGTACAAATTGATTAAAAGTAGGTATACAAGCAAAAATGGTGAAATAGATGCAATTAGCTTAATTTCTGACTTTAATAAGCGCCAATAAAATGAGATTTAAACACACTTCAAACCACTCAATCATCATTGTTGCAAAATAACTTAATTATGCTACACGCTATCAACCTTACCAAGAAATACCAAGATAATTTAGCACTTGATAACTTAAATCTTTCTATCGAGCCAGGAGACATTTATTGCCTTTTAGGAGCAAATGGAGCAGGAAAATCGACCACCATTAATCTTTTTCTCAATTTTATTTCTCCTACTAGTGGAAAAGCAATTATCAATCAAATAGAAGTTTCTAAAGACCCCATTGCCATAAAAAAGCTCATTGCTTACATCCCCGAAAACCTTGTTTTATATAATGAGCTCAGTGGTTTAGAAAATCTCGAATACTTTATCGGTTTGGCTGGATTGAAATATCCCGAGGATGAACTAATAAAATTTCTGCAAGAAGCAGGTTTGCAATCAGAAGCCTTCAAAAAAAGAGTCAAAACCTATTCGAAAGGAATGCGACAAAAAATAGGGGTTTCCATGGCCATAGCTAAAAAGGCCAAGGTACTATTGCTGGATGAGCCAACTTCAGGTTTAGACCCCAAAGCAAGCAATGAGTTTTCAGAATTACTTCTTCGCCTTAGCCAACAGAATGTAGCAACATTAATGGCTACGCATGATCTGTTTAGGGCAAAAGAAACTGGTACTGACATCGGAATAATGAAGTCAGGAAAATTGGTTGCACAACTTTCTACAGAAGAGATCAACCATAGCGACTTGGAAAAACTTTACCTAAACCACATGAACGACTGAGTTATGATTTTTCATGTAGCCAAAAAAGAGATTAAGGAAATGTCCCGCCATGGACAGTTTAAATGGATGTTTGGAATTGTTATCTTGCTCAGCGCTGTAGCAATATTCATCAGCCACAAACAATGGCAGGAGAAAAGCCTTCAGAGAGAGCAAGCTGAGGAGCATGCCAAAGAACTATGGTTAGCACAAGGCTCTACTAACCCTCATAATGCAGCACATTATGGCACCTTTGCTTTCAAACCGCAATTTCCGCTTTCGTTGATTGACCCAGGAGTGGAAAAATATACGGGTGTATCCGTTTTTTTGGAAGCACACTCCAGAAATGAAGCAGATAATGTGGCGGCCGCAGATCAAACAGGTCTTTCCCGCTTCGGAGATTTGACACCTGATTTTATATTGCTGTTCATTATCCCTCTAATGATTATTGCCTTAGGCCATCAATCTGTCACAAGAGAAAAGGAACAAGGCACCATTCGAATTATTAAAACTCAAGGAATCAGCAGTAAGCAATTAATCTGGGGTAAATGGCTGGGCAACTTCATACCTATCGCAGTACTGACAACCGCTCTTTTTACTTTAGCCGCTGTCTTTATTGGAGAGTTTAATTGGAAACTTTTGGTAAGCATGTGGCTGATTTACTTGGTCTATTTTGCAATTATTAATGGCATAACTCTTATTGTATCTTCCTTGACAAGTAACTCAGGAATTTCGCTAGTTACACTATTAGCCATATGGATAGGAAGTTGTTTGGCATTACCAAAAGTAGCGAGCAGTTACGTCAACGAAAAGTATCCTTACCCAACTCGTCAGGAGTTTGAATCGGCAGTGGCAGAAGATAAAAGAAAGGGACTTGACGGACATGACCCATGGAGCGAGGCATCTAAGCTATTAGAAAAAGAAACGCTTGAATCCTACCAAGTGAAAAAACTAGAGGATTTACCATTTAATTTCGATGCTTTCCGAATGCAGAAAGGAGAAGAACATGAGGCTGAAATTTATATCAAACACAATGAAAAGCTTAAGGAGGTTCATAAAAAACAAACTAAGGTATATCAAAATCTAGCTTTTCTCTCGCCTTTTCTACCAACGCGGTTTATGTCGATGGCTATAGCCAATACTGACTACGCGACGCACTGGAATTTCACAGATGTGGCCGAAAAACATCGAGTAGAAATGCAACGAATTTTGAATGGTAATTTTGCTAAAAATTCAAAACTTGGCGATTGGAACTACAAAGCTGACGCTTCACTACTTTCTGAAATCCCTGATTTTCAATTCGAAACACCAGCCTTCGAAGAAGTTATCTCAGCCAACATGGGTAACCTTATGATTTTGGGAGCTTGGCTATTTGTATCATTTGGTTTTCTGTTTTTGGCCTCAACACGAATTTAAAATGCTTAATCTAAATATCCGTCACGAAATAAAACTCTTGAGCCGGAATTATTGGTTCATTTCTTTAACTATTGTGCTAGCTGCACTCTGTCTTTATTCGGGTCACAATGGTCTGAAGCACTTTGAGAGAAGGCAAGTCGATCAAAAGCAAGCAATAGAGAATCATCAAGAAAAAGAGCAATTACTTCAAGAGGTTGCATTAGCTGTAAGTAAAGGAGAAGAACATTCTTTATCATTCCGACTGTCTCCAACAAATGTCGCCATTTTTACTGGACAATTAGCCACCATGCCCGCTGATGCAATCAGTAAATTGGCAATTGGGCAAAGTGATCTATATACCCACCAAATGAAAATAGCCGCCAATGAAGACTTGGCAACATTGAGCTTCAATGAACTAAATAACCCAGTACAACTGCTTTTTGGCAACTTTGATTTATCGTTTGTACTCGCATACCTCGTTCCTCTTTTGATTATAGCCTTTACCTACAATTTGCGTTCGCAGGAGTTGGAATCTGGGAGACTAAAATTACTCGCTTCAAGCCCAATTAATACCAATTTATGGCTTTTGCAGCGTTTCATAATCCGTTTTTTAACGTTAGCCTTCATTCTTTTATTTACAATTGTAGGCACTATATTTTGGGTAGGTATTGGTATTAGCGGTGAATTATACGTTTTCCTATTACTTACTTTTTCCTATTTGGCTTTTTGGTTTGCCATCTCTTACTTGGCAAATATTCTAGGGTACTCCTCAGCTAGGAATGCTGTTTCATTACTTTCCTTATGGATTCTATTGGTTTTGATTGTTCCAACTATAATCAATCAAGCTGCAAATACTGTTTACCCCATGCCATCTAGAGTGACATTACTCAATGAAATTAGAGAAATAAAAAGTGAACTGAGTAAGAAGCAAGACCAAGTCTTAGATGAATACCTAAGAAATCACCCTGAACTGATACGAAAAGAGGGAGAAAATGCCTTTGGCTATTGGCAAGGCTACTTTGCAAGTCAGGAGATAATGGAGGAAACCCTATCTCCATTAATTGGTAAGTTTGATTTGCAATTATCCAAGCAGCAAAAATGGGTTAATTCTTGGGGATTTCTAAGCCCTACAGTTCTTTTTCAATATGGAGCAACCCAATTGGCAGGCACTTCATCCTTAAATTATAATGATTTTAAAGATTATATAAAATCTTTCAGTTTGACTTGGCGAGCGCATTTTATGCCTTTCGTTTTTGATAATAAAAGCCTTGATATTAATGATATAGACAATTTACCCGTGTTTGAATATCGTAAATCCTTAAATTTTTCCAGTGTATTTATCAATATTTCTGTTCTCTTAATTATTTCTGTTTTATTAGCTGCTAGTGGGTTGATTTTAGAAGGCAAAAGGCAAATTATTCAGCTTAGCTAAAGCCTCATTTAATCAATCTTTTGATTATTTTTCACAAAAGGAATAGAAAAGCTTCCCCACCTTCAAGATTACGCACCCTCAATAATTTAGCTTTACTAATGTTGTTTCAATTCCTCAAGGACAAAGTCCTTTATCTAGCTTCGGCCTAAAATGCCCTCGTTAATTTGTTATTTTAGCCTCCCGCTAATCAATAGTTCAATACACTTTAAGAATATAAATATCTTAAACTAACTTGTATCTAATTAACATCAATGAGAAATTCCTAAAATGAATTTTGAAATGTGAATTAAGTTTTTAATTGTATAAACCACTTCATTCACAGAAATTTAATTTCAAAAAATGTCTACTCAACCCATACAAGTAATTCTGATCAGCGGATTTTTAGGAGCTGGTAAAACTACTTTGCTCAATCATTTGCTGAAAAGTCTGCCCGATAAAAAGAAGATTGTAATCGAAAATGAATTTGGTGATACGGCTATAGATGGCCAATTGATTTCCAAACAATACAATCAACTCTACGAATTGACGGAAGGATGTATCTGCTGCAGCATTGGCTCCGAATTGGAAAATGTACTTTCTGAAATCATTATCAAAAAGCTGGAGGTTGATTATCTATTTATCGAGACCACCGGAATTGCAGATCCAGGAAATGTCGGCGCCATATTTATGCAAACCGAAGTGCAGGAATATTTCACCCTCAATACGTGTATTTGTGTAGTAGATGCCGAAACGGTAGAAGACCGGTTGGAAGAAGCCGATGAAGTTCGTAGACAGATTACTTTCGCAACCGATATTGTTATCAACAAAGCCACAAACGTGCAGGAAGATTATATCGAAAAGCTGCAAAGCATCTTAACAGGGATTAACCCATTTGCCAAAATATATACCTCAAAAGACGGCACCGTATCCGACCCCGAACTTCTGCGCGAAAAGATTTTTGATTTGCCTGAAACCCTTACGTATCCTAAAAAGGAAGATGAAACACATGAGCATCATCACCATGCGCACAATGATATAACCGCAATTACTTATCAAACTTCCTTTGAGTTTGAAAAAAACGCATTGATGCATTGTCTAACGGTATTGTTGGCTCTTCATCAGCATCAGATCTATCGTATAAAGGGATTTGTCCGCTTTGCCGGCCAGGGCGAGCCTAGAATTTTGCAGTCTGCTGGTAAATACCTCAGCTTAAGTGCAGTGGATGAGGAATTTGATTTGACGGGGAAGGAATCTAAACTGGTCTTTATTGGTAAAAACATCGAACAAACAAGTATAGAACGGATTATGAAACCAGCTTTAGCCAAAATCAAGCGGTTCTAAATCTGCCCATTTTGAATACAGGATACCGAAATTGTGGAAGAAAAAGCAATTAAGCGTTCATTCCATTATAATTTCCAAAAGCTTGACTTATCTTAGATTTCAAATTAAAAAAACAAATGAAAGGAATAATCTTAGCTGGCGGATCAGGTACACGTTTGCACCCACTCACATTAGCGGTAAGCAAACAATTGATGCCCGTTTACGACAAACCGATGATTTACTATCCATTGTCCATATTGATGATGGCTGGGATCAAAGAGATTTTGATAATTAGTACTCCGCACGATTTGCCCAATTTCAAAAAGCTATTGGGCGATGGCAAAGAGTTAGGATGTGAGTTTCACTATGCGGAGCAACCAAAACCAGAAGGACTTGCGCAGGCATTTATTATAGGAGAGGAATTTATTGGAAATGATACGGTAGCCTTGATCTTGGGCGATAATATTTTCTACGGCACTGGGATTCAAAAATTGCTACAGGAGAATAATAATCCCGACGGAGGAATGATCTTCGCCTACCATGTGAACGATCCGGAGCGCTATGGCGTGGTTGAGTTTGATGAAAATAATAAAGCTATTTCTATCGAAGAAAAGCCTACGGAGCCAAAGTCGAATTATGCCGTGCCTGGACTTTACTTCTACGACAATAAGGTGGTAGAAATGGCCAAAAACCTAGAACCTAGCCCGCGTGGAGAGCTGGAAATCACCGACATCAATAAAATCTATTTGAAGCAAGGCAATTTGCATGTAGGCATATTAGGCCGCGGCACTGCTTGGCTCGATACGGGCACTTTTGCTTCATTGATGCAGGCTGGCACATTTGTGCAAGTAATTGAAGAACGACAAGGCCTCAAAATAGGCTGCATCGAAGAAATCGCCTATCGGATGGGCTTTATTAATAAGCAGCAATTAAGCGACCTAGCCCAGCCATTACTTAAAAGTGGATATGGGGAGTATTTGATGAGGATTATTGGTTAAGTTAAGGAGGATTTTAGACTAAAAACACATTCGTAAAAGCCTTAAATTAGCACGTTTGTTGATTTAGTGCTACTATGGCTTTTATGAATAAAGCATACGATTTCGGAGCAATAACAGTCTTCTAATAAAAATTGTGGTGGTAACTAAAACGCTCCCTCAGCTATAATTTCGTAAGTATTTCCTGTCACAAACCCATCCTCTACACCTCTTCAATTATTGATTGTCCTTTTGATTTGTTGCCTGATGTCCATTCCCAATTTTCGTGCAGGCGGATTTTTCCATTTTCAAGTATTTCTGGTTTGGATATACACTTTCCTGTCATCAATCGTCCCTTTTCATTTACTTGATGATAACGCATATCAATATTTCCTTTTCCATCAACCAAACCAATCAAATGACCTTTTATGATTTTCCCTCCTGAATATTCTGAAGTAAGTACATTGCCATCTTGCTTATATCGAAAAACTGTTTCGCTTGTAGTTTCTCCATTTTCCGTATTACTTACGGGTCTAAATATTTTGCTATTATAGTTTATCATCGTTCTGTTATTTTCACATTGACGACAATTGGCAGTTATTGAACATTATCAACCCAAAGAATCCAATACCTCTATCAAAGCATTTACATCCTCCCGCGTATTGTATAGATGAGGAGACACCCGCATGGAGCTCGATCGCAAAGAAAGATAGACTTTCTTTGCGGCGAGCTTTTTCATGAATTTCTCTCGATCCATGTTTTCTGGTAATGCAAAGCCAAATAAATGCTTACTTCTAAAAGCAGGCTGTTCTACCCAATACCCCTTTTCCTGAAGAAATGAAACCAGCGGGAGGGATAGTTCCTCACAATAATTTTGCACATTTTGTGGCCCCCATTCAAGCAGCTGATCGAGTGCTTTTTGCAACATAGGCACAAGAATAAAATTGCTCGATTCGCCCAAATTGTAACGTGCAGCACCTGATCTATATTGACGCTCGTAATCAGTAAGATTGCCGAAATCATTTGATCGCAATCGGTTCATCCATGATTCCTCAATTGGCTTACCATTGTTGAAAAATTCGCTGTAATACGCCAAACCTATAGAATATGGCCCCATCAGCCATTTGTAGCCTGCAACAATCAATGCGTCAATTTGAAATTTTACTACATCCATAGGCAAAGCCCCGACCGACTGAGTGCCATCGACCAAAAATATTGCGCTAACTTCCTTGCAGCGCTTACCAATAGCCTCCATATCGTATAAAGTGCCATCCATCCAATGCACCATCGAAATGGCAACAGCAACGGTATTGTTATCGATCGCATTGAGTAAATCCTCATTCCACTGCTTACCTCGGCCTGCGGAATAAGGCCGAGCTTTTATCGATTCCAACTTCACTCCATTATCTGCGCAGAATCGATGAAGGGAGAAGTAATCACTTGGAAACTCGCCTTCTACGGTAATCGCTTTTTGACCAGCTTTGGCAGGTATATTGGCAAATGCACTGGCCATGCCATAGGAAACTGATGGAATCAATGCAATCTGCTGAGGGTTGGCATTTACCAATTTGCCAAAGCTGTCCTTTAGGCCAACAGGACCATTAAAAAAATCATCGTGCCCAACCACCGTCGGATTCTGCTTTTTCAATAATCCCTCCACGCCAGCGGCCTCCACCGACTTGAGCAGTGGGGACATATAAGCACAATTGAGATAATGAATATCTGCTGGCAAAGTGAATAAGGAGGCTTGACAAGATAATGACATGGCTATGGTTTAATTGTGTTTCAAGTATCAATTTAATCCTGAATTAAACAAGAACTCCCTATTCCATAGGCTCAAAATTTATATAAATCTGATAGTGCATCTATTCCGATTGCCGCTATTTCTACAATTCAGCCTTCCAATTCAACAGTTGGGTAAGAATAAATTTCTCCTCCCGCCATTCTTATACACTTTTGGTAAAGAAAAGGAAATGGAAAAATTCTTACAAATCAATTTAATCATTCACATAATCGGTGGAACCATTGCTTTAGGTATTGCACCTGTTGCTTTATCTATCTCAAAATGGAGCAAAGCACATAAGGTCTTTGGTTGGGTATTTTTTGGTGGAATGACGGCCATTTTCATTACTTCATGTATCCTCTCTTATGCTAACAATATTCCCTTCCTATTTATGATCGGGGTCTTTAGCTATTACGCAGTGCTTTCGGGCATCAGATCTATTCAACATAAAAATATCCATAGCAAAGGCAAAATCGGCAAATTGGACTGGAGCTTAGCCGTAATTTCGGGTATATTCAATATGGCCTTTATCATTTATGGCATCATTAATTTACCCAACGCCTTAGGGATATTGGCTACATTTTTCGGTCTAGGAGGTATGGTAATGGTTTACACCAATGTAGTATTTTTCCTCAAAGGCTCGCAAGACAAAAAATACTGGTATTATACGCATGCAGCCCACATGATAGGTGGCTTTATTGCCACAGTTTCTGCCTTTTCGGTTCAGACTATGCACTTTATGCCTGGTATTCTTCAATGGATTTGGCCAACATTACTGGGAGTGCCAGTCCTTATTATGTGGAAAAAAAGTATGCAGCGCAAAGAGCGAGCTAAATTAGCTTAATGCATAAATAATTGAAATCTAAATTTATTACCTTCCCATAATGAACTGGAAACTTATCCGCCTTGCCATAATCTTGTTTCTATTTGGAGCAGCCTCAGGGTATCTCACTTGCCCAAATTGCTACAAGGAAAGCTACGAACAAGGCAGAAATATCTCGCTCTTTACCGCTTGTATGTGGGTGATGCTGTGGCTTGGCAATGCATACACCCAAAGGCTATGCGATAAATACATCGACTGGTTGGTAAGTCCTAGAAAGCGGCTTTTTGTAGGGCTTTTGGTTGCAGTTTTTTATACGGTTTCCTCTGTAATGCTGCTCACTTTACTATTCGAAAATATTGGCTCATTCTCAGTCAGTTTTGGTAATTCCATCAGTGGCACCTTGATTTTCTCCACCGGTATATCCATTATTATCTGGCTATTTCACACTGGCAAAGATTTCTTATATGCCTACAGACAAATTGCTGTAAATGCCGAAAAACTTCAAACAGAAACCATTACCTCACGCTTCGAAGCCTTGAAAAGCCAAGTGAATCCGCACTTTCTATTCAATAGTCTCAATTCCCTCTCCGACCTTGTCTATGAAGATGCAGATTTGGCAGCGAAATTTATCAAGCAATTGTCCCAAGTATATCGCTACGTACTGGATAGTCGAGAAAAAGACTTGGTGCCGCTCGAAGAGGAGTTAAAGTTTCTAAACTCCTACCTATTTCTGCAAAAAATCAGATTTGACGATAAGCTCCGATTTGAAATTGATTTGCCAAATGCTGCCCAATTTCAAATACCACCGGTTAGTTTGCAGATTCTTGCCGAAAATGCCATGAAACATAATATAGTGAGCCAAGAAGATCCTTTACATATTTCAATTTATGAAGAAGAAAACTTCCTTATATTTAGAAATAATCTTCAGAAAAAGACGGTATTGAAAGAGGAATCATCCGGAATAGGGCTGGCGAACATTGAAGCAAGATTTGAAATACTAAGCCATCAGAAACCGCTCGTTGAAGAAGCGGGAGGATATTTTACCGTGAAATTACCTTTAATTAAGCAATTATGACTCGCGTATTCATACTCGAAGATGAAGCCCCAGCAGCCAAGCGACTGAGCAAACTTATCGCCCAAGCCGAGGCAGACTGCGAAATAGTAGGCATGGCAGATTCGGTAAAAGCTACCGTAAAATGGCTTAGCGCAAACCCTGCTCCTGACCTAGCTTTTTTCGATATTCAAGTAGCCGACGGGCTCAGTTTCGAGGTATTTGATTGGGTGGAAATGCCTTGCCCTGTAATATTTTGCACCGCGTATGATGAGTATGCAATCAAAGCATTCAAGGTAAATAGCATAGACTATTTGCTAAAGCCGGCCGATTTGGATGAGGTGAAAGCTGCAATTGCTAAGTACAAAGCACTAAAAGGCACACAAGGCCCAATTACTGAGACCATACAGAGCCTTAGCAAAAGCCATAAGGAACGCTTTCTAATCAAAATTGGGGAGCACATCAAAACGGTGGCAACAGAGGATATCCTATACTTTTACTCTGTAGATAAGGCCACTTTTGCACACACAATTTCCGGACAAAACTACCTGCTCGATCCATCTCTAGAGAAGGTAGAGAAAATGGTGGATCCGAAACTGTTTTTTCGAATCAACCGCAAATACTTGATATCAATAGCTGCCATAAACGACATCGTGAGCTACAGCAATAGTCGGCTGCGCATATTGCTGAAAGACAGCAAAGAAATGGATGCCGTAGTAGCCCGCGAACGAGTTGCCGAATTCAAAGGCTGGCTGGATCGCTGAACTTAATTACTACTTGATGTACTCGGCCTTGAGCTGACCGCAGACCTCGCTTGCCACTTCATATAGGCATTGCGACCTAAATGAAACCCTGTGTACAAAAATGCAAAAACAACTAAGCCTACTAAAGATTGTGTCGTGAAGAGCAATGTAATACAAATGATTATTGCTGGAAGAAAAAACAAAATTGGATGAGTTAATTTCTTCCGTATATAGAAGACTCCGGCTGCAAAATATACAAAGAGACTAACAATTTGAGGAAAGTAAACAGGCTCTAAACTTTCCATTGCAAAATGTCCCCAGCGAAATGAGATATGAGTAGCGACCCAAAATAGCAGGCCATACATTAGTGATTTTTTCATAAGTGGTTTGTTAAATCCCACCCAAAAAAAATAATTACCTTGTAAAAAGCAAATTTATTCTAATAAATTAATCGTGATGCTGCACATAGGTATCCCATTTGTCCATTACAGTTTTAAAATCTTCTGGTAAGTCTATTTCAAATTGGACGAATTCCTTAGTAGCTGGATGGATAAATCCTAAAGACTTGGCGTGAAGTGCTTGCCTAGGCATAGCCTTAAAGCAGTTATTCACAAATGCCTTATAATTGGAAAATTGGGTTCCTTTCAATATTTTGTCTCCACCATACATCGCATCGTTAAAAAGCGTGTGGCCGAGGTATTTCATGTGGGCTCGTATTTGATGCGTGCGGCCAGTTTCCAAATTACATTTGATCAAAGTCACATAGCGCAAACGACGCAATACTTGATAATGGGTGATGGCGTGCCTGCCAAACTCTGCATCTGGAAAAGCGGTTACCACCCGCCTATCTTTTAGGCTACGACCTAAATGCACATCTATAGTGCCTTTATCTTCTTTTACGTCGCCCCACACAAGCGCATAATACGTGCGCTCAATGCTGTGATCGTAAAATTGCTTGGCAAGTGAGGACATAGCTCTTTCGGATTTGGCAATCACCAATAAGCCCGAAGTATCTTTATCTATTCGATGCACCAGTCCTGGGCGACCTTCATTTCCTTCCATTTCGGGTAAGCTATTGAAATGCCAAACAAGCGCATTTACCAAGGTGCCCGTCCAGTTGTTAAAGGCAGGATGCACCACCATTCCCGGCGCCTTATTCACAATCATCAAATCGCTGTCTTCATGAATGATATCCAAAGGGATATCTTCTGGCAATATCTCCGTTTCTCTAGGAGGCTCTGGTAATGAAATCACCACTTCATCTAAAGGACGAATGCGATAATTGGGCTTGATTTCGTTGCCATTTACTAGTACGTAGCCATCCTTGATGGCGGATTGCACTTTGTTTCGGCTAATATTCGGCAAGCGATCCATCAAAAATCTATCGAGGCGTAGCAAGGTTTGACCTTTGTGGGCGACTATCCGATGATGTTCAAATAATTCTTCGTCCTCTATTTCAAAGTCTTCTGGATTCTCTTGCATATTCTCTTTCTGATGGAATTAGTGAACAAAGGTAGCTAATTAGCGGGATTTGAATGAGCTTGTTATCTCTAAGGCTATATTTAATGTATTGGCAATGGCAAGTTGTGAAAATTATTAAGGGCTTCCGCAATTGGAAACCCTTAATATTAGCCGAGTATTTGACCAAAAATTAACCTGCTGACTGCTCAACGATGCTAATTTCGGAATAGTATCTTTTTATTTAACTAAATTAACGACTGGTACGTCCGCCCTTTGTATCAACTTAATCCAGATCGTATAAGCATTAAGAAATTATGGCCAAAGAATGATACCTATTTGCATAATAAAGTAAAAAGCCAGTTTCAAGATTGAAACTGGCTTTTTACCATTTTAATTGTATCGAGTTGAATTAACTACCGCACATGTCGCATCCTTCTGGATCCTCAAGCGAACATGCAATGGCTGCTTGCTGCTCTTCTTTCGCTTTCGCTTCTGCAGATTTTGACTCGCTTAGGTTTGCTTTATCTACTGTGAATTTGATAGCATCCGCTGCAGCACGCGTTCTTAGGTAATACATTCCGGTTTTCAAACCTTGCTTCCAGGCGTAGAAGTGCATGGATGTAAGCTTACCGAAGTTGGCATCTTGCATGTGTATGTTTAAACTTTGACTTTGGCAAATATATGCTCCTCTATCAGCAGACATTTCAACAATCGACTTCTGGGAGATTTCCCAAACAGTGCGATAGATTGCCTTCAAATTATCTGGAATTTGAGGGATATTTTGGATAGAGCCATTGGCAGAGATAATACGGTTTTTCATATTATCATTCCATAAGCCAAGCGCAATCAAATCCTTCATCAAGTGCTTATTCACGATAATGAATTCACCAGAAAGCGTCCTTCTTGTATAGATATTGGACGTGTACGGCTCAAAGCACTCATTATTGCCCATTATCTGAGAAGTAGAAGCTGTTGGCATTGGCGCAACTAATAAGGAGTTACGTACTCCATGCTTTTTCACTTCTTGCTTGAGACTGTCCCAATCCCAACGTCCGGAATCTGGAGTAATACCCCACATATCAAATTGGAAGATGCCTTTTGATACTGGCGATCCTTGGAAAGTTTGGTATGGGCCTTCTATCTTTGCCAAATCCATGCTTGATTTCATGGAAGCAAAGTAGATAGTTTCGAAAATATCTTTGTTCAATTTTCTTGCTTGTGGAGAATCAAAGGCTATCTTTTGTAGCATAAAAACATCCGCCAGTCCTTGTACCCCTATACCAATCGGGCGATGAAGCATATTACTGGTTCTTGCCTCCTCTACTGGGTAATAGTTTACATCTATTACGTTGTTTAGGTTTTTGGTGACTACGTACGTAATATCATACAATTGCTGATGATCAAAATCACCATTTTCATCCACAAACTTAGGAAGTGCGATGGATGCTAGATTACATACTGCCACTTCATCAGGGCTGGTATATTGAATTATCTCAGTACATAAGTTACTAGACTTTATGGTACCTAAATTTTTCTGATTCGACTTTTTGTTGGCAGCATCTTTAAAAAGCATGTAAGGTGTACCTGTTTCAATCTGAGATTCTAATATCTCGAACCATAGGTCTTGCGCTTTGATAACTTTGCGTGCTTTACCCTCCCGCTCATATTTTTCGTACAATCTTTCGAATTCATCGCCATAGCAATCGGCAAGTCCTGGTGCTTCATTTGGACAAAAAAGTGACCATTCTTCGTTGCGTTCTACTCTTTTCATGAACAAGTCGCTCATCCACATTGCGTAGAAGAGGTCTCTTGCTCTCATTTCTTCTTTCCCGTGATTTCTCTTCAACTCGAGGAATTCAAAAATATCTGCATGCCAAGGTTCAAGGTAAATGGCAAAACTACCTTTTCGCTTACCGCCTCCTTGATCTACATAACGAGCCGTCATATCAAAATTACGAAGCATCGGCACAATGCCGTTTGATTTACCGCCTGTACCTCTGATATAAGACCCCTTAGCTCTCACATTGTGAATGCTTAAGCCGATACCACCCGCCGATTGAGAGATTTTGGCGCATTGTTTTAAGGTATCGTAAATGCCATCGATACTATCGTCCTTCATGGTGAGAAGGAAGCAGGATGAAAGCTGTGGTTTAGGTGTGGCTGCATTGAAAAGCGTAGGGGTAGCATGTGTGAACCAACGCTCGGACATCAACTTATAAGTGGTTAAAATGGCATCGATATTGTCCATGTGTATACCCACTGCTACGCGCATAATCATGTGCTGAGGGCGTTCTACTACATTGCCATCAAGGCGCATCAAGTATGAACGCTCTAACGTTTTGAACCCAAAATAATCGTATCCAAAATCCCTATTATAATCTATTTCTGCATCAAGTTTCTTGGCATATTTCTTCACTACTCCATAGGCTTCTGTAGAAATCAATGGGGCATGACCGCCTGTTTTGGGATTCACATAGGTGTAGAGCCTTTTCATCACATTGGAAAAGGAGCTACTGGTTAGTTTCTGAAGATTAGACACAGCAATTCTTGCTGCTAATACGGCATAGTCGGGATGGCGGGTGGTCAAAGAGGCCGCTATCTCTGCCGCGAGGTTATCTAGCTCCTGTGTACTCACTCCGTCATAAAGCCCTTCAATTACCTTTTTGGCTACTTCTACTGGCTGGATAAAATTGTCGTCCAACCCTTGGCAAAGCCTTTCGATTCGGGTGGTAATTTTATCAAACTTTACGGATTCTCTCCTTCCGTCACGTTTAATTACTAACATATTGCTATTGGGTTACAGGGGTAAAATGGGTATTAAAAGTCTTCATCAAAACTTATCTTCGGCTTGCCGCTCTCGTTTTCATTCATAACGCCAGCTTTCTGATATTCTGCTACTCTTTTTTCAAAGAAGTTGGTTTTGCCTTGCATGGAAATCATTTCCATAAAATCAAACGGATTGCTCGAACCATAAATTTTATCACAACCTAATTCGGAAAGCAATCTGTCTGCGACGAACTCAATATATTGACACATTAAATCGCTATTCATGCCGATAAGGCGAACAGGCAATGCGTCTGTTACAAATTCTTTTTCAATCTCTACCGCATCTCTGATAACTTTAAGTACCGTGGATTCTGGTAGTTTAGTTTTTAGGTGACTATTGTAGAGTAGACAAGCAAAATCACAATGCAAACCCTCGTCTCTACTAATTAATTCATTGGAAAAAGTAAGCCCTGGCATTAAGCCGCGCTTTTTGAGCCAAAATATCGAACAGAAACTACCAGAGAAGAAAATACCTTCTACTGCAGCAAATGCCACTAATCTCTCTGCAAATGAGCCTTCATCAATCCATCTTAATGCCCAATCCGCTTTTTTCTTAACACAATCAAGTGTTTCAATTGCATTCAGAAGCTTATAATGTTCAGCGGGGTCTTTTACGTAAGTATCGATTAATAGTGAATAGGTTTCGCTGTGGATATTTTCCATAGCAATCTGAAACCCGTAGAAAAATTTAGCCTCGGTATATTGTACGGCATTGATAAAATTTTCAGCCAGATTTTCATTTACTATTCCATCGCTCGCAGCAAAAAATGCTAATACATGAGAAATAAAATGACGCTCACCATCATTCAAATTTTCCCAGTCTATCATGTCCTGACTCAAATCAATCTCCTCTGCTGTCCAAAAGCTGGCTTCCGCTTTTTTATAAAATTTCCAAATATCATTGTGTCTGATAGGAAATAATACAAATCGTTCTTTATTCACTGTTAAGATCGGTTCCATCGCAGCTGTTTCTTTTTCACTCATCTTAATTTGTTTGTTTATACAATTCTGGTATCCCAATAAAAATAACTTTTCTTCAACCTGTGGTGGAAGAAAATAGTTGTGATAAACTTGTCTTTAGATGCTCAAATCTGATAATACTCTGATTAACATAATGAAAAAAAATCAAACACCAGAGATAAATTGATTTTGAGCGAAAGCACCTCTACAAATATGTAAAAGGTCAGCTTAAAAATCAATTGGAATTTTCTGAACCGCAATTATCGTCCAATTTAAATTAATTCGTTTTAATAATTTATAAATCAATCATTTATATATATTGATTGAAACTTTTACTTATTGCCATATCAACTAAAATCGAGGGTTATTTTTTTTCACATTTCCGAAAAATATTTTTCCTCTAAATCCCTTGCATTTTAAAGTTTGTTTTTTAGATGTAGGGGCGTATATTTGCAGTCCGATTTTTGAAAATAAAAATTAAATTTTATGTACGCAATTGTTGACATCAGCGGCAAGCAGTTCAAAGTAACAAAAGATCAGTTTGTGTATGCCCCATTAATGGCAGAGCAAGAAGGCGCTTCCGTTGTATTCGATCAAGTATTGTTGTTAGACAACGAGGGATCGATTGAGGTTGGTGCTCCACTAGTGGAAGGTGCCAAAGTGACTGGAAAAGTTCTAGGTCACATGAAAGGTGATAAAGTTATCATCTTCAAGAAAAAGCGGAGAAAAGGGTACAAGAAGACCCAAGGACACCGCCAAGATTTCACAAAGGTCTTAATTGAAGAAATTTCTAAATAAGGATACAACATGGCACACAAAAAAGGGGTCGGTAGTTCCCGCAACGGACGTGATTCGGAAAGCAAAAGATTGGGCGTTAAAATTTATGGTGGTCAAGGCGCAATAGCTGGCAACATCATCGTACGCCAAAGAGGTACAAAGCACCATCCAGGTGACAATGTAGGTATTGGCAAGGATCATACGCTATATGCATTAGCAAACGGTGTTGTTACCTTCAAAAGAGGAAAACAAGATCGTTCATTTGTATCTGTAGTTCTATCTGAACCTGCAGAGGCTTAAGAATAGGTTAAAGTTAAACATGTAAAAAGCACAGTCTCTCTCGGGAAACTGTGCTTTTCCTTTTTTGGAGGTATGTATATTCTATTACCACATACGCCCTAAGGCTACAGCCATAGAAACACCTACCATAGACTGAGTGCCATTGATATCTACAAATGGGGATACTGCAAAACCAGCCCATCCATTGTTAGGAACAATTTTACCTTCTAGTCTTATGCCGATAGCGTCGGAGGTGTTGATTCGATGCATTGGAACACCTGCGTCGGAATATTGACCCTCAAATATGCTTTGGGTAAAATCCGAAAAACTGATGGATGCAGAAACCATTTTCAAGCTTGATCCTTTTTTATTGATAATACCCAAGCCAGCATACCAGCTTTCTCTTTCGTAAAATGTTTTTTCAGGCTTCAAGCCACCTCTCGAGAGATTGCTAATTCCTGCGACCAACATGATGTTATTTATCGTTTCCAAATTGATGCTGTAAGAACCAGTCCATCCTTGGTTGGACATACCAAAACCAGCTTCTACCCAATAAACATTTCTGATTCCAAGGTTTTTCGGATTTTTGGGATCCTCCACGCTTTGGGCTACCCCGTGCATGCTACCTAAAACCATAAATAGAAATAGCAGCGGTAATATTTTATTTTTCATACAGTGATTATTAGGGGACGAATTTAATGATAAAATACCAAGCCCTAATAATAAATTGTATAAAAACTGTTGGGTTTAAAAAAGACTGAATGTAGCAAGCTTTTCGAAGAATAGCGGCAACACCTGTGGTTTGAGAATAATGGTGAAAATTACTCCAAATAATGCCCCGTACAAATGTGCATCGTGATTGATATTATCGGATGATTGCTTGCCTCTATACCAAGAATAACCCAGAAAAAACGCACCAAGAATAAAGCCTGGAATACATATAGCAAAATATAAACAAATAACAGAAAGTGGATCGAAAAGTATGCTACTAAAAACAACAGCAGCTACCCCGCCCGACGCTCCCAAAGAATTAAAATATTGGGCATTCCTATGTTTAATATAGCTTGGAATACCAGAAACGATAATTCCAAGGATATATAAAGCAATAAATAAATAGCCGCCCAATGCGCCAAAGAACATAGAGAAAATGTATTCGACCTTTTCACCAAAAAAGTAGAGAGCAATCATATTAAAGAGTAGGTGCCACCCATCTTTATGAATAAATCCAGAAGTGATGAATCGGTAATACGCTTTCTGCTGGTGAATGTAATAAGGATTGAATAGCCACTTATACATAATAGCTGGCTGCTTCCAAGCATAGTAGCTTGTAATACCTGTAAGGATAATAATAATAGTGGTGATGGAAAGCTGCATTTGGCGTTATTTGTCGCGGGAGGCTAGCCCTTTCATTAAATCTGTCAGTTCCTCTTTGAAACGTAAGCGTCCGGGCAGCTGGTCTAGGCCAAAATACGCCCTATCATAATAGGTGTCCATCTTCTCAATGGCGAGCTCTCTTATGCCAAGTTTGTTATAAATTTCTGTAACTGCATTTACTTTTTCTATTGAATCGAAATCTTTAGCATTCAGCCAATATTCTAGTTCGCCATGCAATTCTCCTGTCACCAATTCTTTGGCTTTGATCAGAAGATAGGTCTTTTTGTTGGCGATGATATCTCCACCCACTTGCTTCCCAAATTTGCTCTGGTCGGCATATACATCGAGTAGATCGTCCATGAGCTGGAAACCTAGGCCCATGTCTACACCAATTTGATATAGAGCATCGCATACAGGCTCCTTTTCACCGGCCAGCATGGCACCAAGGCGCAAACTATACCCAAGCAACACAGCAGTTTTCTGACGGATCATATGAATATAATCCTCTTCTTTTACCTCCCGCTGTTCCTCGAAATTCATATCGAATTGCTGTCCTTCACATACTTCTACAGCCGTTTTATTGAACCATCGTAATACTTCGGGCAATAAAGATGGATCAGTTTTAAGCAATAAGTCATACGCTTTTACCATCATTACATCACCAGACAAAATGGCTACACTTTCATTCCATTTTTGAAATACGGTTGGCTCTCCTCTTCTCAAGGGGGCTTTGTCCATGATATCATCATGCAGCAAGGTGAAGTTATGAAATACCTCCACAGCAATAGCGGGCTCAAGCACTCGGTCCCAATCGTCGCGAAAAATCCTGTAAGACAGTAGCGTGAGTACAGGTCTCATTCTTTTGCCGCCCAATGCCATTGTGTATCTGATGGGTTCATATAGTTCGACTGGAGATTGCCCAAAAGGCATTTTTGAAATTTCAGTATCTAGCCTTTCGAGGATTTCCTTGATTATGATTGGGTTGATCATTACAAAAATGAATAGTTCAAAATTTTTGCTAAAATAGAGTTTTATTTTATTTGCGAGCAAATTCTAAATCAATTGTGCGGCGATCAATATCGGTGTCAATCACTCGAACCATCACTTGATCTCCCAGTGTGATGATCTTTTTGCCTTTGCGACCTACCAATCGGTAATTTCTCTCGTCAAATTCATAGAAGTCATCTTTCATATCTGCAACTCTTACCATGCCTTCACATTTGGTCTCGATCATTTCCACGAAAACTCCCCATTCGGTAACTCCGGTAACCACACCTTCGTAGTCTTTATCCTCAGCCATGGACATAAATTCCACTTGTTTGTATTTGATGGAGGCTCTTTCAGCATCGGCAGCATTTTTCTCCCGCTCTGATGAATGTTGACACTTTACTTCGTATTCATCTTTTTCGGTATTGAATTTTCCATCCAAATATTGCTGTAGAAGTCGATGAACCATTACGTCGGGGTATCTACGGATGGGTGAGGTAAAATGAGTATAATGTTTGAATGCCAGGCCAAAATGTCCTTTGGGATCAGTGGTGTATTTAGCTTTTGCCATGCTTCGAATGGCTAATTGTTCCAGTACATTTTGCTCAGGCTTACCTTCAATTTCATGCATCAATTTATTGATAGAGGCACTAACGCCACCTTCTTCTAGGTCGATCTGATGTCCAAATCGCTTGGCAAAAATGGAGAAAGAATCCAATCGCTCTGGATCTGGATTATCATGTGTACGATACACAAAAGTATTTTTATCCTTGCCGTTTTTGAAAAAATAGACGTGCTCGGCTACCTTTTTATTGGCTAGCAGCATAAATTCCTCTATCAATTTATGTGCGTCTTTTCGCACTCTTGGGAACATGCCAAGTGGCTTGCCATTTTCGTCTAATTTGAATTTCACCTCGACTGTTTCGAAAGCAATTGCTCCTTGCTTAAAACGTTCGGCTTTCAGTTTTTTGGCAATGCTATTCATCAGATTTATTTCATCAGCATATTCGCCCTTGCCTGTTTCTATCCTTTCTTGGGCATCTTCATAAGCGAAGCGCATATCCGAATGAATAACCGTGCGTCCAAACCACTCCTTGTATACTTTTCCATTTTCATCCAAATCGAATACCGCTGAAAAAGTGAGCTTATCTTCATTTGGTCGAAGAGAGCATAATCCATTAGAAAGCTTTTCGGGAAGCATTGGAATAGTGCGATCGACAAGGTAAACAGAGGTAGCTCGGCGGAATGCTTCTTTGTCGAGAATGGTGCCTGGAATTACGTAGTGCGTTACATCAGCAATGTGAACACCAATTCTCCACAATCCCCCTTCGAGTTTTTCAATGGAAAGAGCATCATCAAAATCTTTGGCATCTGCTGGATCAATGGTAAAAGTAGTCACTCCTCTAAAGTCCCTTCTATTGGCAATCTCTTTTGGATGAATTACGTCTGAAATCTTTTCTGCTTCATTTTCTACTACATCAGAAAAGGCGAATGGAAGAGAGAATTCGGCCATAATGGAGTGGATTTCAGCCTCATGTTCCCCTGCTTTTCCGAGTACGTTAGTAACCTTTCCTTCAGGGTTTTTCTCCCATTCTGGCCACTGAGTGATCTCCACTACTACCTTATCGTTGTCCTGCGCATTGTTTATGTTTTTGGAACTGATATAAATGTCGTGATGCATTTTTTTGAAATCAGGATGCACGAATGCAGTCGTTTTGGTACGAATCATTCTGCCGACAAATTCAGTTCTTTTTCGCTCTATTATCCGAACTACCCTTCCTTCGAGCTTGCCTTGTCTGTTGGAGCCTGTGATTTCTACCTCGACCATGTCATCGTCGAGGGCTTGCATTAGGTCATCCTCCCGCACATATACATCTTCGGTGTCTGCTGGATCTTCGGAAATGACGAAGGCGAATCGAGGGTTTACATAATCTACCCTGCCAATGAATGCCTTGGGTTTTTCTGCTGATTTTATCCTTCCATCACCTACTCTCACCGCTATGCCATCATCCACTAATTGATTGATAGCCGAATTTAGTGCCTGTTTTTGGCTTTTTTCCTTAATGTCCAGTTTTCGAATAATCTGCCCCGAAGTGAATGCATTGGAGCGATGTCGTTTTAAAAATAAATCTAATCGGTTGATTAGTTTTTGAAGTTCCGAAGTATCGGAATTCTTATTGTGTTTCTTCGCCATGGGCGTTTATAAAAATGTTAATATGTAAAGATACCAAAAAGAAAATGGTTCTTGGAGATACCAGAGCTTATCAATTAATTAATGCCCTTTCCTGCAATTATTGAACCTAGATTATTTAATTTTGTGTGAAAATTGAACAGTCTGTGGTGAGAAATAAATTTTTATTCATTGTTGTTGCTCTTTTCTTTTCCATTCCTTGTCTTGTGAGTGCTCAAACAGAATCGGATGAACGAGCTTTACTGCAAGTGGATGAGGGCATTAGTTTTACCAAGGATGATATTTTCAAACTGAATCTGCGATTTCGGATGCAAAATCGAGCGGCTTTGTATAGCCGGTCAGGCGACGATTTAGGCATTGGGCAGGTGGAAGCTATGGTTCGCCGCCTTCGCTTACGATTTGATGGCTTTGTCCTTTCACCGAAGATTTCGTATTACATACAGCTATCATTTTCCAGAGGAGACCAAGACTTATACAACGGAGTGATTGCACAGACGGTACGCGATGCTATTATTTATTACAATTTCAATGAAAATTTCTACATCGGATTTGGTCAGAGTAAATTACCGGGAAATAGGCAAAGGGTGATTTCGTCTGGTAATCAACAATTTGCTGAGCGATCCTTTGCCAATGCTAGAATGACGATAGATCGTGATTTTGGTCTATTTGCCTACTACACGCTTCTGCCGGCTGATAATCTAATTATAAATTTGAAGGGAGCACTCACAACGGGTGAAGGTAGGAATGCTGCCATTGGGAATAATGGAATGGCCTACACTGGAAGAATTGAGTTATTGCCTTTTGGAAATTTTATGGATAATGGGGATTACTCCGAAGGTGACTTGAATTTCGAGCCTAGTCCGAAATTGTCCATTGCTGTGAGTAATAGTATCAACAAAAGAGCCCTACGCACGGGTGGACAAGTAGGCCGAGAATTGTATGCCGAAAGAGATATTGAAACCCTTATAGTTGATGGTGTTTTCAAATACGATGGCTGGGCAGCTACTGGAGAATACTTTAAGAGAACCACACCTAGTAATTCCCCGATTTCCGAAAATCTAATGGGTGATAGAAGATTTGTCACAACGGGCCAAGCGTTTAATTTTCAAGGTAGCAGAATGCTTTCGGCTAAAACAGAACTTGCCATGCGCTATACCGTTTTGGATACGGACGAGACAATTGCCTCACTTGAGCCAGATAGAAAAACCGTGTTGTTGGGTAGTTCGAGATACCTAAATGGACATAGAATCAAACTGCAATCTTTCGTAGGGTATGAGTGGTTTCCTGAGCTCGCTGCTACTAGCTCGAACAAGGATTTTTGGGTGTTGATGTTTCAAGTGGAATTTGGGATATAATGAAAAAGGTCGTCAAAACCGACCTTTAAACATGTGAATCCTCCCGCTTTTTTTATTGAGGCCTTAATCTTACGATCATGCCTGGCCCTTCGGTAGCCACGTAAATGTAGCCATCTGGCCCTTGTTCTACAGCTCTTACTCTTCCTACTTGGTCAAGCAGTTTTTCTTCTTCTACAAAGGTATTTCCCTTTATCACCACTCTTGCCAAGTAGCGAAATGATAGTGCGCCTATAAATAAATTGCCCTCCCATTCAGGGAATTGATTGCCTGTATACTGAGCCATTCCGCAAGGTGCAATAGACGGTGTCCATTGATGAATGGGCTGCTCCATGCCTTCTTTTTCTTGATATTCGGTAAGGATTGTTCCATTATAATTTATGCCGTAGGAGATTTCTGGCCAGCCATAGTTTTTTCCTTTTTCGATACGATTAAGTTCATCGCCGCCTCTTGGCCCATGCTCGTGTGCCCAAATAGCGCCAGTGCTTGCATCGCGAATCATTCCTTGTGGGTTGCGTTGGCCATAAGACCAAATAGAGGGCATGGCCTCCGCATTGCTAACGAATGGATTGTCTGATGGAACTCGCCCATCATCGTGTAAGCGATGAATTTTGCCATTATGATTGCTTAGGTTTTGGGCATTTTCCATTTGTCCACGATCGCCTACAGAGAAAAACATATAGCCTTGATCGTCGAAAACAATTCGCGAACCGTAGTGCTGCCCTCTAGTTGAATAGGGCAACGCTTGAAACAGTTTTTCTTGACTCACCAGTGAGTTTCCTTGCAGTTTGGCTCGCATAATCGCTGTGTTGGCTCCTTCGCCGTCAGGGTTAGGCGATGAATATGAGATGTATATCCAGCCATTCTCGGCGTAGTTGGGATGTAATTTAATATCCAACAAACCTCCTTGTCCACGAGCATACACTTCTGGAACTCCCGAAATACGGTCTTCAATCAGTTTGTCATCTTTGATAATTCTAATTTCTCCTGATCGTTCAGTCAATAGCATGCGACCGTCTGGAAGCCAAGCCATGCCCCATGGGTTTTTGAGATCAACAGCAAGGGTGTCTACTTTGAATGACTCGACAGTACGCTGCTTATTGGCTTCAAACTCATTTATGGATATTGCCTCAGAACAGGCCAACACGACAGGGATTGCAACCAATAAGAATGTTAGGAATTTTTTGTAACGTGTCATAAGAGGATTAATTTTAGTGAAAACGGCAAGTCCAAGAGATTGTAAAACAACAAGTTATTCAAAATAATATTGATCCACTGAGAATTACAAAGAATTATTTTTTAGAGTAATTAAAAAGCTTTTCCTTTTCAGCTTTGGATAAGCTTTCATAGCCCGACTCTGAGATTTTGTCGAGAATATTATCAATTTCATCCTGCGTCACCGCAGATTTCGATTCGCTTTTTTGAGAGCTTGAAAAAGGAGGATAATTGGTTCGATTGCTTTGATATTCCTTCTTGTCGCTACGATAAGAAACTTTGATTTTATTCCTGTTAAACAATTTGCCAACCCCTTCGATAAATTGCGTAACCCATGAGCCTAAGTCCATTCCATTTTGCAAGCCTCTAATGTAAAGGAAGCCCATTAGCGCTCCTCCAAGATGGGCTAAATTTCCTCCTGCGTTTCCACCGATAGAGCCTAATAAGGAGAAAAAGATATAAACTGCTACAATATATTTGATCCTAACTGGCCCCAAGAATAACAGGTGAATAGTGTAGTTGGGCATTTGGGTAGCAATTGCAACAGCAACGGCATATACAGCCGCTGAGGCTCCCACCATTCCTGGAAATGTACCTACTTGATTGATATAAAAGGGCACAAAATTGTAGGCCAATAAGTAAACAACGCCTCCTGCCAAAGCTCCGAGCACATATACTGAAATGACCCTGTCACTTCCCAGAAACTCCACAAAAATTTTCCCAAACCAATAAAGGATGAGCATATTGAAAAGAATATGAAAGAAACTGCTAAAGCTATGCATAAATGCATAGGTGATCAGCGTCCAAGGTCTAAAGATAAATTCGCTAAAAGCGGGAGGAATAGTAAACTGCTTTTCTATTAGATCAAACACTTCCTCAAATCCAAGTAATGTGGAAAAGACTAATAAAATCCCTGCAATAACGAATATCCCGATATTGATCACAATAAGCTGCACCAGACCATTATTGGGTCTATTAAAAGCATTTTTTAATTCGTCGAAAATCCCGCCAGTCATTTAATAAAATTTAGTTCTATCTTTTCTCCACAATCTAATCATAATAAAAGCAATGAGCGCGCCTGCCAAGTGAGCCAAATGGGCTACGTTGTCGCCAGGTGCTCTATTAAATTCTTGGTATATCTCATACAACAAGTAGACTCCCACAAAGTATTTGGCTTTGATAGGGAATGGGAAAAACAGCAGAAAAAGTTCGGTGTTTGGAAAAAGTAACGCAAATGCCATTAAAACACCAAAGATTGCTCCTGATGCACCAACCATTGGAATACTTGCATACCTATCATAAACGGCAGAAACAATTTCTTTCGTTTCATTTTTTAGTACTTCACTGTCTGGATTTTTTTCGAAATCATCAATAATGTCATAAAAATTGCCATAAAAGCGGGTTGCATGCGAAGAAACAAACCCGCTAAAATCGTCGGGATTGGGATTGTACATATAGGTTTGGGCATCATTGCGCATTCCTTGCATATCCCAATAATTGACTCCAGCATATATTACACCAGACCCTATGCCAGTGACCAGATAGAAAATAAGAAAACGATTAGCGCCCCAAAACTGCTCAAGCAACGGACCAAAGATGAAAAGAGCGAACATATTGCCAAATAAGTGCCCCAACCCACCATGTATAAACATGTAAGTGAAAAACTGCCAAGGCTGAAACTCAGGCGAAATGGGATTGCGTAGTCCTGCAAGCATGGCCATATCTATGCTGAGAAAGCCTCCAATAAAATAGGCCAAAACAGTGATAAGGAGTAAATTTTTGACGACAGGAGTTAAATTTCTAAACATGCTATCTAATTAAATAAGCTTTGAAGCTTTTGAACATCCAAAAGTACGAAAGTACGTGCTCCTTCTGGCGAAAAGTTGGGATTTTTGCAGGCGAATAACTGATCGATCAATCCTCGCATTTCTTCTTGAGTCAAGACTCGCCCTTCTTTCCATGTGCTTCGCTTCGCCATTGAGCGCGCTAAGTTTTCAGACTTATCCAACGATAAATTGGCCTTAAATGATTTGAATTGCTCGATTAAACCTTCAAAAATCTCCTTAGCGCCTATGCCCGAAACATCGGAGGGAGCACCGTGTATTTGCAGAGAATTTTTGCCAAAAACGTCAAATTCAAACCCTAAAGCTTTAATTTCATTCCGCATACTCTCTACTAAGCTAAAGTCAGAAGGGTTGAGTTCAATATGCTCTGGAAATAGTATTTGCTGAGAGCTTCCATTGTGATTGTCTAGCGCCGAAATATATTTTTCATATAATATTCTCTCCATTGCCGATTCTTGATTTATCATCATCAAGCCCGATTTCACTTGGGAAAGAATATATTTCCGATGCAATTGCATCAAAATCTCATTGCCAGAGATCGTGTCATCCACCAATGCCAATTCATTTGCGGCACTTTCAAAAGTAACTTCTTTTGTGCTTTGATCGCTATAGCGATCTGCGGCAAAGGTTTTTCCAATCTGCGTTCCTTCAAATAGCTTCTTCCATTCTTGATTTCCTGAAGATGGCACTTTTTTAAATCTTGCTTCTTGACTTCCAAAATCTTGGCGACCTTGATGATCAGCTGATTGAGCTTGAACAGGGCGGGCATCCGACATGAGTCGTCCAAAATTCACATCTGAATCGAAATCGATGCTTGGGCTAATATTGAATTTGCCTAATGCTTGGCGAATAGCAGATTGAATCACCGCATACACGGAGCGCTCGTCGTCAAACTTAATTTCCGTTTTGGTAGGATGTACATTGATGTCGATATGTACGGGGTCTATTTCTAAATTGAGGACATAAAATGGATATTGGTCGGCAGCAATAAGTCCGTAGTACGCATTTACGACTGCATGATGTAAATAGCCATTCTTTATAAATCGGTTATTTGCAAAGAAGAACTGCTCTCCACGTGATTTCTTGGCAAAAGCGGGCGTACCTACGTAGCCTGTCACACGAATTAGACTTGTTTCTTCAGTGCAGGGCACCAATTGTTCTCGGTAGTTATTTCCAAATAACCCTGTGATTCTATGGCTGAGTTTACCTGCGGAAAGCCTATACGTTTCCAAATCATTTTGCATCAGCGAGAAGCTAATTTCTGGATAGGCTAAAGCTACTCGTTGAAATTCATCAATGATATGCTTTGTCTCAACCGGGTTAGATTTCAAAAAATTGCGACGTGCGGGAACGTTGTAAAAGAGGTTTTTTACGGCAATGGAAGTTCCTTTTGGGCAAGCCACTGCTTCATTGGTTTTCAGTTCACTTCCTTCTATTTCTATCAGTATTCCCGTTTCATCTTCTTCTTCTCGGGTTTTCAATTCTACTTGAGCTACAGCAGCAATTGAGGCCATGGCCTCGCCACGGAAACCCATGGTACGAATGGTAAATAGATCTGAGGCTTCTTTGATCTTGGAAGTAGCATGTCGCTCGAAACACAGCCTTGCATCAGTTTCGCTCATACCACTGCCATTGTCCATCACTTGGATGAGACTCTTCCCTGCCTCTTTGAAGATTACTTTTATTTCGCTTGCTCCTGCATCTACAGCATTTTCCATTAGCTCTTTCACTACAGAAGCAGGCCGCTGCACTACCTCACCGGCAGCAATTTGATTTGCAATAGCATCAGGCAACAACCTGATTGAATTGGGCATATTAGGATCGTTTGAAAAAATCTTTAAATCTATAAATTAGATACCCTGGAATAACTATACCCAAAGTGTAAAAGGCTTGCGGCCCAAAATAAATATAGCCAAATAGAAAGCCGAAAAAGACCATAAATAGCAGCATCCGAAGCATGGTTGAGCTTAGATCTTCCCTGCTGCGCTGGCGAGCAAAAACACCTCGAAAGTCAGATTCATAATGGAAAATTCCTTGACTTCTGTCCACTTCAATATTTCTTTTGATTCGGTTTGTTCTTTGCTCTATATCTTCTTTGATTGGGTCGTAATATCTCGGAACGACATTATATCGTTGATACTTGGATGTAGGAAATAAGGATGGAAGTTTCATGTTTCAATAATTTATAAACAAGCGGTACAAAGCTTAGCTTGTAGTATTTTTGACGAAAAGACAATAATTTTTTAAATGGCTCTTGATTTGTTAATAAAAAAAACGAATTTTCAGTTGAAAATTTTAGATTCCAGAAAGCTTAGGTAATTTCGGCTATGCCCTTCAAAACAAAGTTAACGCCTCATACGGCGGATACCAAAGGAAACGATTCGCATCTTAAAAAAGTTTTTGCTCTGGCAATCACTAGTTTCATCGTTTTTTCATTTACCCTTTCAGATTCAGGATATCTTCCCGCCTCTACCCTCAGCAAGCAACAATGGGTTGACAGTGTGTTCAATAGCCTTTCTGAAAATCAGCGATTGGGGCAACTTTTTATGGTTGCTGCTTATTCTAACAAGGATGAAACGCATTACCGAGAAATAGACAAACTGGTGCGCGAGCAGCATATCGGTGGACTTATCTTCTTTCAAGGTGGCCCGGGCAGGCAGGCCGTCTTGACCAATCGCTATCAAAAAGCAGCAAAAGTACCGTTGATCATTGGGATGGATTTGGAATGGGGTCTGCAAATGCGCCTCGATAGCACCATACAATATCCAAAAGCAATGACGCTTGGTGCCATCAAAGATAATAGCTACATCTACGAAATGGGAAAAGAGATTGCACGCCAATGTAAAGAGCTCGGAGTGCATATCAATTTCGCTCCTGTGGTGGATGTTAACAGCAATCCACAAAACCCAGTAATTGGCTACCGGTCATTCGGTGAAGACAAAATCAATGTTTCTCAAAAAGGTATTGCCTATATGAAAGGCATGCAAGACAATGGAGTACTTGCTAGTGCTAAACATTTTCCAGGCCACGGCGATACGGACTCAGATTCTCATTACACGCTACCGGTAATTAAGCATTCTCGAGAGCGATTAGATACACTTGAGCTGTATCCCTTTCGAGAGATGATAAAAGCGGGTGTCAAAAGTATCATGGTGGCTCATTTGGCTGTGCCTGCATTGGACAATCGCGAAAATATGCCGACTACTTTATCCTACAATGTAGTGACGAAGCTATTGAAAGAGGAAATGGGCTTTGAAGGATTGATATTTACTGATGCCTTGAATATGAAAGGCGTGGCAGATTATTACAAACCTGGAGTGGTAGATTTAATGGCCTTGAAGGCAGGAAATGATGTGTTACTTTTTGCGCAGGATGTTCCCGAAGGACTGCGCCTGATCAAAGCAGCACTAGCCAATGGGGAATTAAAGCGGGAGGATATAAACAAGAGCGTAAAAAAGATTTTGGCTGCGAAATATGATGTAGGCTTGGCAAAGTATGCCCCGCTAAAAGTGCAGGGAATTGTAAAAAGGATAAATACACCCGAAGCTGAGCTATTAAAGAAAAAACTCATCGAAAAATCCTTTACAGTCATAGAAAACCAAGAAGGTCTTTTGCCATTGAATAATCTGGAAAGATATGCCTTTGCTTCCTTAACTATAGGTCTGAACAAAGGAAATACCTTCCAAACGTATCTCAGTAAATATGCTCCTTTTGCTCATCATCAACTGAATAGCTGGAATAACTCCCAAGCCGCATTAACAGAAATGATGAATAAGCTAAAGAATTATAATGTAGTGGTAGTGGGATTGCATGGGGTTACAAATTCTCCCAAAAATAATCATGGGATTTCTTCTGCTGAAATTGCCATGCTTCGCGAATTACAAAAAACAACTAAAGTGATTGCCGTAGTTTTTGGAAATCCCTATAGCATCAGGTATACCTTAGGTCTTAATCATCTGGCCTGTGCCTTTGAGGACAATGAAACCTCCCGCCAATTAGCTCCACAAATACTGTTTGGAGCTTTATCATCAAATGGAAAACTCCCAGTAAGCCCCAGCACTGTATATCCTGTTGGCTGGGGAAATACCACCGAATTTTTGGGAAGACTATTTTATACCCTACCTGAAGAAGCAGGCATGGATAGCAATATTTTGAACAAAATAGATGAAATAGTAGAAGGAGCTATTCGAGATAGAGCTACTCCAGGAGCACAAGTAATTGTCGCTCGCAAAGGTGCTGTGGTCTATTCCAAAAACTTTGGATACATGGATTACGAAAAAAAAAGAGTTGTCACAGATGAAACCATTTATGATGTAGCCTCATTGACCAAAGTACTTGGTACGCTCCAGGGAATCATGTTTTTGCACGAGCGAGAACTTATTTCTTTGGATGGGTCTGTACAAGAATACCTTCCAGAATTACGATCGAGCAATAAAGGCTCACTCATTGTGAAAGATGTGCTCACTCATCAAGCAGGCCTAATTCCTTATATTGCTCATTGGCAAAAAACCATAGAAAAGTCTGTACCGCTACCCGAGTTTTATAGCAGCATTTCCACACCAAAATTCAATTATCAAATAAGTGATGGTCTTTTTGCCTCCACTACTTTAAGGGATTCCATTTGGCATTGGACCATCAATTCAGATTTACTTTCAAGAGACCTTCGCAGAGGCTCACATTATGTATATCGCTACAGTGACATTGGATTTTACTTGATGCACGCGGTTTTGGAAAGGCTGACCAATCAGCCGATGGATGATTTTTTGAATAATGTCTTTTATAGCCGATTGGGCTTAGCTACACTCTCTTTTCATCCGCTAGCTAAATTTCCAAAAGAGCAAATAGCCCCAACCGAAAAAGACAAATACTTTCGTAATCAATTGGTTTGGGGAACTGTACACGATCAAGGTGCCGCAATGTTTGGCGGAGTTGCAGGCCATGCAGGTATATTTTCCAACGCAAACGATGTAGCTATCATCATGCAAATGAATTTGCAAAATGGTTTTTATGGTGGGCAAACGTATCTATTGCCCGAAACCATCCAAACTTTCACTACTAAGCTCTCTGGGAATAATCGTAGAGGCTTAGGTTGGGACAAACCTGTAATTAGTGGTGACGGCGGGCCAACTTCCGATAAAGTTTCTCCAAGAACCTATGGCCATACGGGCTTCACTGGCACAGCGGCGTGGGCCGATCCAGAAAGTGATCTGGTTTATATATTCCTTTCAAACAGAGTGCATCCTGTTGCAGAGAATACTAAATTAATCACTTCCAACATCCGTACAAAAATTCAAGACCTGCTCTATGAATCGATCGAGAATTACGAAAAATCGATCCAGAATACGCAGCGCTGAAACCTTTTTAAAGTAAAAACTCTTTACACTACAATGGATTTTAAAAACCTCAACACATTGCAATCAGCAAAACCATGAAAATAGGAATCGTCTGTTATCCTACCTTTGGAGGCAGTGGCGTAGTCGCTACAGAACTAGGCAAAGCACTCGCCAAAAAAGGTCATAAAATTCATTTCATCACCTATTCGCAGCCTACACGACTTGATTTTTTCAATGAAAACTTATTCTACCATGAAGTGGATATAAGCCCTTATCCGCTCTTTCAATACCCTCCTTACGAATCGGCATTGGCCAGTAAAATGGTGGATGTAGTCAAATACGAAAAGCTGGATTTACTGCACGTTCATTATGCAATACCTCACGCGGCAGCAGCCTACATGGCAAAAATGATATTGCATTCGGAGGGAATTGAAATTCCATTTATCACTACTTTGCACGGTACTGATATCACTTTGGTAGGCAAGGACAAATCTTACGAGCCGGTAGTCGCTTTCAGCATCAACAAATCGGATGGCGTTACGGCAGTTTCTCACGATTTGCGAAAAGATACGTATCAGCATTTCAACATTGAGAAGGAAATTGAAGTAATTCCCAACTTTATTGATTTAGAAAAATTCAAAAAGCAAAAAAAGGATCACTTCAAAATGGCGATATGCCCAGATAATGAGAAGTTGATTGTCCATACCTCTAATTTCCGAAAAGTAAAACGGGTGGAAGATGTAATCAAAACCTTCAAAGGAATTTTAGATGTGATACCTGCCAAGCTACTTTTAGTAGGCGATGGCCCTGAAAGAACTAAAATTGAAGCTCTTTGCAGAGAACTTGATATTTGCAATAATGTGCGTTTCTTAGGTAAGTTGGATTCAGTAGAAGAAGTATTATCCGTTTCGGACTTATTCCTGATGCCTTCAGAAAAAGAAAGTTTTGGCCTTGCCGCATTAGAAGCAATGGCTTGCGAAGTGCCTGTAGTATCTTCAAATGCTGGTGGTATTCCCGAGCTAAATATCGATGGCGTAACGGGTTTTACGTGCGAAGTAGGGGATGTTGATGACATGATTAAAAAGTCTCTTCATATACTTAATGAAGAAAATTTGCCTAAATTCAAGGCGGCGGCGTTAAGCAGAGCCAAAGAATTTGATAGCAATAGCATTGTTCCGCATTACGAAGAGTATTATCTTAAAGTGCTGAAAGAATCAAAAAAACCAATTGTATAGCCAAATTTTGAAAACATAGGGATATTTAACCGTTTATATCTTAAATTTGAACAACAATAGAAAACAATGGAATTAAGTTATCACAATGAAATAAAGCCAAGACCAAAAGGCACCAAAAAGCTTTTCAATAACCCAATATTAGAAAAGCTCTCAAGAACCAATATCGCCATACCATTATCCGTTTACGGAATAATTAGTCTTGCATTCCTATATTATGGAATCGCCCAAATGGGCATAGGCATCCTCATGACAGTAGGTTTATTCTTCGTTGGGTTAATCTCATTTACCCTAGCGGAATATCTGATGCACAGATACTTGTATCATCATGAACCCACCACGGATAAGGGCAGACATTTTATCTATACCGTGCATGGTGTTCACCACGAATTCCCAAAAGACAAAGATAGATTGGCTATGCCTCCACTGTTGGCTGTCATATTAATTTCTGTGTTATACCTTATTTTTGAGTTGTTTATGGGAGCAAATGTATTTGCTTTCTTACCTGGTTTTATCACTGGCTATTCCCTGTATCTGTTTGTACATTATGCCGTGCATGCATATCAGCCACCGAAAAACTTCCTGAAAGTACTTTGGGTAAACCATGGCATACATCACTACAAAGAGCCCGGCAGAGCTTACGGAGTATCTTCGCCACTATGGGATGTGATATTCAGAACCTTACCAGAATCAAAAAAATAACATTAACTATAGCCGGTATCCACCGGCTTTTTTATGATGATCAAAAAAATAAGCATTGTTGGCTGTGGATGGCTCGGCTTGCCGTTGGCACAAGAACTTATCCGAGATGGATTTACAGTAAAAGGTAGCACTACCTCCGAAGAAAAATTGTCCTTGCTCCAGAAAGAGGGAATTCAGCCGTATTTGCTTGCCTTTCCGACAAATAACAAAGCAATTGCGAGCGAATTAGTAGATGGTGATTTACTGATTATCAATATTCCTCCTTCAGGAATTGGCCATCGAGAGGAATATCCCAAAGTAATTGCCAATCTTTTGTCCTTTGCGAAACCCAGTCAAAAAATCATTTTTATCAGCTCTACATCCATTTATCCGGACCTCAATAGGTTGGTACGCGAAGAAGATGCGGGAAAAGGATCCTTTGGAAAAGATGAAATTGGCCACGCAGAATTAGCTTTACTCAAAGGCCATCAATCTACCGCCACCATCCTTCGTTGCAGCGGACTAATGGGCAAAATCCGTATTCCCGGGAAATATTTTGCTGGAAAAAAAGGAATAACTAATGGCCATATCTTGCTCAACTTGATTCACTTGGAAGACGTAATTGGCGTTGTAAAAGAAATCATCAAACAAAATGCCTTTGGTCATATATGGAACCTCACCGCACCAATCCATAGAAAGCGGGAGGAAATTTATAACAATAATGCAGCGAAATTCGGCTTTGCCCAAGCGTCGTTCGCAGAGCCTGATCTGCAATTGCCTTTTAAAATAATAAGCCCAGATAAATTGATTTCCGAGCTCAATTACACCTTCAAATATCCAGATATACTGGACTTCAAGTACGATAGCTGATCATCCAATAGAATTTCTAATAATTTTGATTGATGGCAGATCCCTTCAAAGGAGCTGATTATTAATCAAAAAGTGTAAATTGAAGGCCAATATAAACAATTCGTAAAATGAAATCTATCATCCTTGGGATATGTATCGTCTTTGCTATATCCTCTTGTCAAAGCCCTCCCGCTGAAAAAATTGTCGAAATTAGCCCTATCGATACTCAAGCATTAGCCGATTCTGTAAAGCAAGAGTTCCTACACGCTTGGAATGGATACAAAACCCACGCTTGGGGCTATGATGCACTTAAACCATTATCCAAAACTGGCCATAATTGGTATGCCGAAAGTCTATTGATGACTCCAGTAGATGCCTTCTCTACCATGAAACTGATGGGACTGGAAGCCGAGGCACTGGAAGCAAAGACCTTAATCATAAAAGAGCTCAATTTTGACAAAGATTTTTATGTACAAACCTTCGAAGTGACCATTCGCCTATTGGGAGGGCTCATTTCTGCCTATCAATTAGACGGGGATCCTGAATTTCTACGACTAGCCCAAGACCTAGGAGATAGATTGATGCCAGGATTCGAAACTGCTACAGGCATGCCTTATGTGAGAGTACACCTTCAAAATGGCTCAAAAGAATGGCAAGTAAACAACCCTGCCGAAATAGGGACATTGCTTTTGGAGTTTGGCCAATTGAGCAAGCTCACCAATGATCCTAAATATTATGATGCCGCCAAAAAAGCAATTACCGAAGTGTACAATCGCCGCTCCGACATAGGTTTGGTGGGAACTACCATAAATGTAGAAAGTGGCGAATGGGAAAATACTTCAAGTCATATCAGTGGGATGATTGATTCCTACTATGAGTATTTCTACAAGGGTTGGCTGCTATTTGGCGATGAGGATTTGAAGAAAATGTGGGACGAGAGTATCCCAGCGGTGAATCAATACTTGTGGGACGAAACTGACAATGGCGCATGGTATGGCTATGCCGATATGCATACGGGTGAGCGAACTTCCACCCGCTTTGGCGCACTGGATGCATTTATGCCAGGTCTTTTAGCGCTTAGCGGCGATGTAGAACGAGCTGCCAAATTGCAAGAAAGTTGTTTCAAAATGTGGACAATGCACGGCATAGAGCCCGAATCGCTTGATTATTCATCCATGGAAATAGTAAACCCAGGCTATGTGCTAAGACCAGAAAATATTGAGTCAGCCTTTTATCTATACAGATTTACCAAAGATGAAAAATACTTAGAAATGGGCAGAGAGATGTTTCAATCACTCGTGAAGTATTGCCGTACCGACGATGCATACGCCGCTTTGCAAAGTGTAGTCACCAAAGAAAAAAGAGATGATATGGAAAGCTTTTTCTTGGCGGAAACGCTAAAGTATGCCTATTTATTATTTGCCGATGAGCGTACCTTATCGTTGGATGAATTTGTTTTTAATACTGAGGCGCATCCATTCCGGATAATAAGGCAAGAAAATTGATAATAGGGACGGAACAGAAAATAAAAAAAGTCGTTTAACCTCCAACAACATCTTAAAGACAATATTATGAGAAAGATTTTATTCGTTGCGGCAATGGGCCTGCTATTTTTAGTAAACAATGCCAATGCGCAAACTTTTGCTGGCGTAGATAGAAGTCCATTAGATTTTTCCTACTTCCCAAACACACTCCCGCTACTAAACTTGAGAAATGACTACCAAGAGCCAATGGCACGAGTGATTTACAGCCGCCCTGCCAAAAATGGTCGTGAAGTATTTGGCACCAACTTGGCCGAATATGGAAAAGTATGGAGAATGGGCGCAAATGAAAATACTGAACTAACTTTGTATAAGGCTGCAACCATCGGCGGTATAGAAGTGCCTGCTGGTAGTTATTCGGTTGCCGCTATTCCAAGCGAAAACAATTGGGTAATTATTATCAACAAAGGCCTGCATAGCTGGGGTGCTTACAAATACGATGAAGCCAATGATGTAGTAAGAGTAGAAGTGGCTCTTGAAGCCTCTGAAGAAGTAATTGAAAACTTCTCAGCTGTGTTTTCAGGTGAAGGCAATGCGGCTACTTTGCATTTTGGTTGGGATAAAGTAAAGGCAAGTCTACCTATGCAATTCAAATAATAAGCATTAAATAAAAATCTCGAAAAGCCCAAAGCAACTCATTGCTTTGGGCTTTTCTGTTATTCCGCCACCACACTCATTACAGTAAAAGCGATTTCATCATTTTCATTTAAGAATGAATGCATTTTTCCATTTCTGATAAAGAGGATGCTACTTGGAAAATCATCAGGTAAATCGCCGATGTCTTGCAAGTGATTAAGGTCTTGATCAAATATGGAAAGGAAACGACGGTACTTTTTCTGCTCGCCTTCTAGGCCATTCGCCATGTAAGATATTCGGTAGAATAGCTTGTTTGTTTCGTCATATTGAAATGAACCAAAAGTAATTTGATCTAATAATAGCAATTGCATTTCCCTTGCATCCCCTTCCATAACGGGCGCAGTATGCTTGGGTACTTTTTGATTAGGGAATAGTGCACTCTTGAAAATTTTATGGCTTCTTTCACCCGTCTCCATATCAAAAACCACGATTTCATTATACGCATCGCTGCTCAAAATAGCCTTTTTATTGCCGACACTTACTTCAAAGGCTGCTTTTATAGGCCACTTGTTTCCATTTAACAAGATGCTAAAACTTAATTCCGATGCCTTGTCAAACTCGGGAGCCATCTCCTTCCTTATTTCCCTTTTTTGGAAATCCAAAAAGGCGACTCCTTCAAATGTATTTTTGATGGTGTAGATAGTAATAAATTGTTCTCCATAAAACCCTCCGCTTGGCATTAATCTCTCTGTGACTAATAGTGAATCGCCGCTAAAATTATGAAAATCAAGCATGTCAACTTTTAACAACCTATCTCCTTTCAAATTATACTTCGCAAAAAAATTGATATCAAAGATGAAAATAGCTTCTTCACTTAGCATTTCAAAGCCTGTAATATACTGACCTACTGCATTTGGGCCTTCTCTTTCAAATGGGTGTCTTGAAACTAAACCCTGACTTTCAATATTATAAACCTCCATAATCAAATCTTTGGAATTAAAATTATAGACATTATCCGTACTCGGAAGATAATTTGCACTGCCGAGTGAGTTTGATACAAAAAGCAATTCATCTTTTGCATCAATTCGCACTGTATCCTCAAATAAGATGCGATAATTGGCCTGCTCACTGCTTACCTGCTCGTCATTTTCATTACATGAGAACAAGAACATTATGGCTGTTGGAATTAGGAGTAAATTTCTCACTTATGGCTGCTTATTTTTTCAAACGAATATAGTTAATAACGGCAATGCAGAAAATATATTAGACTAACGTGGTGAATTTGTAGACTAAAAATTTAAAAAATAAACGCAAAAAGCGGGAGGAATAGTCCTTATGGTCTCCAAATAGCCGAAACCATCCTATCCTTGCCATTGATATCTTGGTGCAACTCTACTTTGGTAAGGGCATTTTCCAAAAAGCATTGCTTTACTGCCTCGCCAAAATCATCATGAATTTCTACATAAATTCTGCCACCTGCGGTCATCAAATCCGGTGCGAGTTCCGCTATTCTTTTGTAGAAAATCAGCGGATCTGCCACGAATAAAGCCAAATGAGGCTCATGTTTGCTTACATTCTCTTGGAGTTGCGCTAGATTTTCCCGAGGGATATACGGCGGGTTGCTCACTAATACTTGAAAAGGCTCGTTTTTAGGAGCCTCTTCCAAAAAATCTATTATCGAAAATTGAATATTTACATGATGTAAATCGCTATTGGCTTTGGCTATTTCCAATGCCTCATCGCTCACATCAACGGCGAAAACTTTTGCTTCGGGCAATTCCAAACCAAGCGAAATAGCAATGCATCCGCTGCCTGTGCCTACATCCAATATTTTGCCCGCGAAGTCCAAACCCTCCCGCTTCACTATCAGATGCACCAGCTCTTCCGTTTCTGGTCTTGGTATGAGCGTGCTAGCATTTACCTGAAATTCCCTTCCATAAAACCACGACTTCCCAAGCACATATTGAATGGGTTCTCCTTTTTCTACTCGATTCAGCATTTTTCCAAATACTTGTTCATCGAATTTTGCTATTTCCTTATTGGCCAAAACCTGCGCTTGCGATACGCCAAAATATTGCTCTATAAACAAAAAAGCAATGCTGGCTGCCTCACTTGCACCGTATCGCGCTAGGCAGCTATTTTTGATGGTTTGGAAAATTGCTTGTGAATTTGCTGACATTTGCCCGCAAAAATAGAAAATTGTAGCATAAAAATTCCTGCATTGTATATTGCGCCTGTGAATGAAGTGAATCCTCTTTTGATGCAACGCGCCATGCAATTGGCAATGAATGGCTTGGGCAAAGTAAGTCCAAACCCAATGGTTGGCTGTGTGATAGAGCATAATGGTAAAATCATTGGCGAAGGCTGGCATCAGCAATTTGGTGGCCCGCATGCCGAAGTAAATGCATTGCGGGAGGTGAAAGATGAAAGCATGCTTCCTAATAGCACATTGTATGTCACCTTGGAGCCTTGCTCGCATTTTGGCAAAACTCCCCCTTGTGCAGATTTGATAATCGACAAAAAAGTAGGAAGAGTGGTAGTAGCCAATGGCGATCCTAATCCCAAAGTGGCTGGTAAGGGAATTCAAAAACTGCGGGAGGCTGGTATCGAAGTGGTAGAGGATATTTTGTTTGTAGAAGGACGATACCTTAATCGACGGTTTTTTACCCAAATGGAGAAAGATAGGCCCTATATCATTTTGAAATGGGCGCAAACAGCCGACGGATATATTGCTCATCCAAATGGCTCGTCCAAATGGATAAGCAATGAGATTTCTCGTTCACTTGTACACAAATGGCGGACTGAGGAAGACGCGGTATTGGTAGGAACCCAAACCGCCCTTTTGGACAATCCGCAACTAACCGTGCGAGATTGGAAAGGCCGCAACCCAAAGCGCATAGTGATAGATCAGAACTTACGCCTGCCAAGTGATTTACATTTGTTCGACCAGTCTGTAGAAACACTCATATACACTTTGCAGGAACCTTTTTCGGAAGAGAATAAGCATTTTATCAAATTACCTACTCCTTTTGCAATAGAGGAAATGCTGCAAGATTTGCTAAATAGACATATACAATCCATCATTGTAGAAGGCGGATCGAGAACTTTGGATGCGTTTATTCAAAAGGACTTATGGGATGAAGCTCGGGTATTCACGGCTGCTCATCCTTTTAAGGCGGGGATAGCAGGACCACAATTGCCTGTGTATTTGATAAAAGATACTATGCAAATAGAAAACGATACGCTGCACTTTTATGTTAACACCAACGAATAATAGCCAACGATTATAAAAACCATAAAAATGTCAGAAACGCTTATACTCCCTGAATCCAAAGAAAAAGCGGCTATCTATCAGGCCATTCTCCCGCAAATTGAAGCCTTGCTATATGGAGAGGAAGATGCTTATGCCAATATGGCCAATATGGCTGCTGCTCTCAAAGAGGCCTTTGATTTCTTTTGGGTAGGTTTCTATATTGTCAAAAAAGATCAATTGGTTTTGGGTCCGTTTCAAGGACCAATTGCATGCACTAGAATTAGCCTTGGAAGAGGCGTTTGTGGTACATCGTGGCAAAACAGGGAGACGTTAATCGTGGAAGATGTAGATGCATTTCCTGGCCATATTGCTTGCAATTCGGCATCGAAATCTGAGATAGTCGTGCCCGGCATTCAAGACGGAGAAGTGAAATTTGTATTAGACGTGGACAGCGATCAGCTAAATGATTTTGATAAAATAGATCAGCAGTATTTGGAGCAATTGGTGAAATTGCTTTTGAAGTAACTTATTTAACTCCTTAGATTACTGTTTCGTCTGTTACGGCAACGAACTTGCTCATTTATTATGGCTTTATTTTTCAAAAATTAAAACTTGTCTGTCCCATCTTTTTATTACTGGAACTGCTGTCTTTGAAAGAGCTTGATTATTTATCTGATATTTTTCAAATCCAGTTTTTCATTTTTACCAGGAATTATTTTAAATGAACAGAATTTCTTCGAATTTTTTGATTTTTCAGAGTATTTATATTAAACATTAATTACTATGAATCATACGTTTAATTTTCAGAGCATTTGTGATGCTTTCACCCTTGCGGCCAGTCCGGTTGCTGCAAAAGAAGCATTTAATTCAATAAGGGCTTCACTGGATGAAGGTCATGAGGTTAAAATCATTATGGGACAAGGCCAAAAGCCTATGGAATTTACCAACGTGGGAGATTTCGATCAAAGGGTTCAGAAGCTTAAAAGCATATTATAACCAACAGGCACTCCCATCCCATTTTCTTTATTTAACTAAACTATATTTCGGCAGTGAATACATTTTGCTGCCGAAATATAGTTTAGTATATTTGAAGTTGAAAATCGAAAAACTATCGCAGCAAATACCCTCCATATTGACAATTTAAAGAAACGATTCCAATCAACCCTTTCATTTACAAGTGCTGATTTGCTGGAATTTTATCGAACTTTTGAGCTGGAAGTGAATAAATCGACTGTCAATTGGAGAATATATACTCTTGTAAAAGAAGGAGTATTAACTCGAATAGGCAGAGGTCAGTTTGCGCTTGGTAAAACTGATGCATACATTCCCGAATTATCAAGTAAGCAAAGTGCCGTTTACAAAAAGATTAAGGCAGATTTTCCTTTCTTGAATGTTTGTCTTTGGAATACACGTGTACTTAATGAGTTTATGCTTCACCAGCCAGGGAGATATTACCAATTAATTGAGGTTGAAAAGGATGCTTTGGAGAGTGTTTTCTTTTATTTAAAGGATAAAAACTATTCCGTATTTCTAGAGCCTTCCGAACAACTTATTAGGAGATACATAATTGACAAAAAGGAATCATGGATTGTTAAAACACTAGTAACAGAAGCTCCCATTCAAATTGTTGAAGGAATTCCAACTGTTACAATTGAGAAATTACTTGTTGATATATTCTGCGACCCTGTCATTTTTAATGCTCAACAGGGGACTGAAATGAATCGGATATTTCTTGAGGCATTCGAAAAATATATAATAAATGAGAGTACTATGTTACGCTATGCCAGCAGAAGAAGGAAAAAGAAGGAATTAGATTTATTCTTAAATGAAACTTCTAAATATCGGCAACAAATATGATTTGCTACCATTAATTTGATATGTTAAGCAAAGACTCATTACATATTGACTGGATTACCAAAGTATCAACTGCAAACAGAAATGCTGATAAAATACTTGTGGAAAAGGTAATTAGAGCTCTAATGCTTTTGGAGGGGTTGGTGAAGCAAAATTTAGATTTTGTTTTCAAAGGAGGAACTGCTTTAATGCTAATTCTTGATTCGTCAAAAAGGCTTTCCATAGACATTGACATAGTTATTGAAAAAGAGTCTGAAAACTTGGAAGAGATTTTTAAAGCATTGTTAAAGGAACAAGGCTTTACAAGGTTCGAATTTCAGCAACGGAAAACCTCAACCAATATTCATAAAGCTCACTACAAGTTTTTTTATCAACCCATCCATAAAACTCAAGCAACTGAAGAAAGTATACTGTTGGATATCTTGATCGAAGAAGTTGGATATACTAAAATCAATGAAATTCCAATCAGCTCTACGTTCGTACTTGACGAAGGAGATCCGATCCAAGTAAAAGTACCTTCTGTCGAAGATATATTGGGGGATAAATTGACAGCATATGCTCCGAATTCTACGGGCATTCCCTATTTCAAGGGTAAAACCAGCATGAGTATGGAAATTATGAAGCAATTGTATGATATAGGAAACCTTGTGGACATTGCGGAGGATGGTACACTTGTTAAAAAAACTTTCGAAAATTTCGCATTGACTGAATTGGAATATAGAAATCAATCAAAATTAACAGTGAATGATGTTCTGGATGATATCTACCAAACCTCTCTTTGTTTGGTAAGTAGAGGTGCCGAAGGCAAAGGTGATTTTGACCACCTGCAAGCAGGCATTCAACGTGTATCCAGATTTATTTTTTCAGAATCATTTCATATTGAACGTGCTATCACATTTGCATCAAAGGCTGCTTATGTAGCAACTCTGATAAAATTCGATCAGACTAAAATTGAAAAGTATAGGAGTCCGGCAGTCATGAAAGATTGGACAATTGGAGAGCCATTTTGGCCAAGGTTGAACCGATTGAAAAAGTCTAATCCAGCGGCCTTTTTCTATTGGTACAAAATATTTCAATTAACTTCAGAAAAGAATTAAAGGGAAGATCAACCATACATTTCGCTGAAAATAAAACGAACAATGCGCTCAAAAAGCTGACTAATAATTTGCGTCCTGCAGGTACATCAGTTCTCCACTGGAGCGAACTGTTAGCTCGTGTTTCTTATCCAGTCAAATCAATCTCCAATCGGCCCTTTGCACCAGCATAATCTATTACACTGCTTATGCTTCCAATGTTCTGGTTCAAACAAAAAACCTATTTCAACAGGATTTCCAAGAATGAAATCTGTTTTTAGTGGCATTACACTTGTAGAGCATGAGCTAAAATCAACAATATTTGGAGCAATTGATAAAGCTTCTTTTGAAGGAATCCAAAAAAGTTGAATTACGCTTTCAACCTAGCAATTGGCGTAACGCCGCCTTTGGTTTTTTGCTCCTTATCTACCAAAATCTCTGTGCCAAGTGGGAGGTAAAGATCCACTCTCGATCCGAATTTGATAAAGCCAAATTCGGAGCCTTGCTCTACCTTTTGGCTTGGCTTTATGTACCAGCAAATCCGGCGCGCCATTGCTCCAGCCACTTGTCTAATCAATATCTCAACACCACTTGACAGCTTGTAAACTACCGTGGTACGTTCGTTTTCAGTGCTCGATTTCGGATGCCAAGCAACCAAATACTTGCCCGGATGATATTTGAAATAACTAATAATTCCCGCAACTGGATTGCGGTTTATGTGGACGTTGATCGGCGACATAAATATAGAAACCTGAATACGTTTTTCTTTCAAATACTCATCTTCAACGGTTTCTTCTATGACTACTACCTTTCCATCCGCAGGCGCTATCACCAAGGTTGGATCCTTGGTGAGGTTGATTTTTGGATTCCTGAAAAACTGTAGCACAACCAGAAATAAAATCACACTGACCACCACAAAGCCTTGACGGATAAGTACCTGATCGGAAATAAGCCTTGAAAGTGCCAGATTGAACACAAACAAAACTCCAAAAGTGATAAACAATGAGGCAGTACCTTCCTTATGAATCGTCATATTGAATTGAATTGAGGGCGCAAATATAATGGATTGACGGGAATATAATCCATTCTTACTTTTTGCGTACCATAGAGATCCCAGTTCTCTATTATGGTCTGATTGGCGATTGTCGTTCTGTAGGAGTTCTTACAGTAAGAAAAGGCACATCTTCCATTGCATGACAAGCATTGCAATTAATGGTCATTATTTCAAAATTCATAAGAAATTCAGTGGTATCCTTTGAGACAATGGCTTTTTCCATTGCTGGCAATATATTTTCTACAAAGTTCAGTCCTGATTCTTTATGTTCTGGCCTTCTTACAAAGCCTTGCTCCATGGCTTCATAAATATGCTCTACTTGGTAATCTGCATATTCCCAGTTGGCATCTTTACCCGCCCAGTATAGCTCTTGATATCTGTAGCCTACTTCTTTCATGGTGCGGCTGAAACCTTGCAATTGATGGGTAACTTCTTCAAATTTCTCGGTTGGTGTTCCTTTTAGCCAGCCATCTTTTCCTACAGCCTCCATATTTTCTTTAGGTGAGCAAGCAGTGATTACAAAAAATCCAACGGCTAAAAAACAAGATTTGAGTACTAATTTCATTTTAATAAATAGTTTTGAGTTAGCTTTCCTTCTATGGCAAAAGTAAAGGTCAATTTCGTAAATAAGAAAATAAAAGTGTAAATGGTGAAAATTTTCTCCCTAAAATCATCTTTCATTACCTGTACTATTAAAGCATTATTAAATAAAATTGTTAGCTTAAACCTTATAAAAATATAGCTCATGGATAGACAAACCTTTTTGAAGCTCAGCGGAATGATTGCGGGAGGAACAATTCTTGGCTTTCCAACTCATTCGAAAGCCCAAAATAATCTATTTAGCTCTCTTAGGCCACCATTAGCTGAGAGAAATTTTACAAGTGCAGCGGTAGAAGAAACCATAAAGCGGATAAAAAGTGAGATTAAGAATGAGGAACTCGCTTGGCTTTTTGAGAACTGTTTTCCAAATACCCTTGATACAACGGTAACGTTTAGCATCAAAAATGGCCGTCCAGATACCTTCGTGATTACCGGCGATATAGAGGCTATGTGGCTTCGCGACTCAAGCGCACAAGTATGGCCTTACCTCCCGCTTTGCACCAACGACAAACCTTTGGCGCAACTCATTGCTGGTGTGATCAACCGGCAAACGCAGTGCATTTTGATAGATCCTTATGCCAATGCCTTTAACGATGGCGCAGGAGAAAGCGAATGGATGAATGATCTTACTGATATGAAACCTGAACTACATGAGCGAAAATGGGAAGTAGATTCCCTATGTTATCCTATTCGACTTGGCTACCAATACTGGAAAACTACTGGCGACGAGAGCTGCTTTGATCAAGACTGGCTTTCTGCTATGCGCCTAGTGGTGAAGACATTCAGACAACAGCAGCGGAAAGAAAGTAAAGGACCTTATAAATTCCAGCGGGTAACGGGCTGGCAAACCGACACAGTAGCAGGCGCAGGTTATGGCAACCCTATCCAACCAATAGGCTTGATTTGTTCCATTTTCCGACCATCCGATGATGCCACGATTTATCCATTCTTGATTCCTTCTAATTTTTTCGCCGTACTATCCCTACGACAACTAGCAGAAATGGCTACCAGTATTCATCAAGATGCTGCACTTGCGAAGGATGCGCTTGAATTGAGTGATGAAGTAGAAAAAGCTTTGTGGCAACATGCCATTGTACCTCATCCTATCTACGGGCGGGTATATGCTTATGAAGTGGATGGATTTGGCAACCATTTATTTATGGATGATGCAAATGTTCCTAGTTTATTGGCCATGCCTTATTTAGGCTTGGTAGACAAAGAAGATGAGGTGTATCGAAATACAAGAAGACTGATTTTGAGTAATTCCAATCCCTATTTCTTCAAAGGCGAAGCTGCCGAAGGGATAGGAGGGCCACACGTGGGCTTAGATATGATTTGGCCGATGAGCATTACCATGAGGGCCTTCACAAGCAATAATGAGAAAGAAATTGCTAATTGCATCCAAACGTTGCAGCAAACCCACGGCGGCACTGGATTTATGCATGAATCCTTTCATAAGGACGATCCAGCGAATTTCACAAGGAAGTGGTTTGCTTGGGCAAATACCTTATTTGGTGAGCTGATATTGGACACTTTGAACAATCGCCCACAAATCGTAAAAGGATGAGTCAAGAGCCAAATTATCGCGGCCCAATTACGGCCATCACTACGCTTTTTTTTATGTGGGGCTTTATTACTTGCCTCAACGATATTCTGATTCCCTATCTGAAAGGTGTATTTGAATTAAGTTTTTTCCAAGCCAATTTGGTGCAATTTGCCTTCTTTGGTGCCTATTTCGTTGGCTCGGGTATTTACTATTTAGTGTCCCTAAAAAGCGGCGATCCTATTGGTAAGATTGGCTATAAAAAGAGTCTGATTATAGGTCTTGTGGTGGCGGCTATTGGCTGTTTGCTCTTTGTGCCCGCTGCACAGCTTTTGGAATATGGCTTTTTTCTAGCAGCCCTTTTCTGCTTGGGATTGGGCCTCACTATTTTGCAAATCGCTGCCAATCCGTACGTAGCCTTGCTGGGCAAACCAGAAACAGCATCGAGTAGGCTCAACTTAGCGCAGGCGTTCAATTCATTTGGCACCACCATCGCTCCAGTGATTGGAGGTTACTTTATTTTCGAATTCTTTTTCGCTGAAGGTGCCGGAGCCGACGCAGTGAAGATTCCGTATGTCTTGTTGGCTGCTGGGTTTGTCATTTTAGCCTTTTTTATGTCCAAAGCCAATTTGCCTGCCATTCCACAAGCAGAACAAAGCAATGTGAAAGGCAGCGCAATGGCATACAAAAACTTGAGAATGGGCATGATTGCTATTTTCTGTTACGTAGGTGCAGAGGTAGCCATCGGATCCAATTTGGTTTCCTTTCTTGCAGAGCCAACTATTGCAGGCTTTGACGAGAAACTGGCGAGTAGGTATCTTGCATTGTACTGGGGTGGAGCCATGACTGGCCGATTTGTAGGTGCTTTGTATTTGGGTAATGGTAAACTCGGTGGCAAATTAGGAGGAGGGATTGGCTTATTTATTCTTGCTTTTGTGTTTACAATGCTAATTACTGGGTTTAGTTTTTCTGAAATTATGCCATTTGCTGGATTGATGCTGGCAAATTTTATTATGTTTATACTTGGAAAATCATTAACCTCCCGCACTTTAGCCTTGTTTGCTTTGTCGTCCGCTGGGCTATTATTAATTGGTTCATTGGGCGGGGGGATGCTTGCCATGTGGGCGATTATTGGCGTGGGACTTTTCAATTCCATTATGTGGTCCAATGTTTTTACTTTATCCATCGCTGGCCTAAAAGAAAAGTCTTCGCAAGGCTCATCTTTATTAGTAATGATGATCTTAGGTGGTGCATTGATTCCCCCTATTCAAGGCTTGATTGCCGATCAGATTGGAATTCAGTTGTCATTTTTAGTCCCTGTAGGTTGTTATATTTATCTTTTTTATTTTGGAGCTCAGTTAAGCCGAATCAATAATTTAACCTCAATTCGGATCAAAAAATGAAGAAAGTAGCCATTGGGATAGATATTGGAGGCACGTTTACCAAATTCGGTATAATAGATGAACAGGGAAATGTATTGGCAGAAAGCTCGATGGCCACTTACAAGCACAAAAGTCCCGATAGTTTTATTAAAGTATTATTTGCGGAGCTCGCAATTTTGAGACAGCCATTGGAAGGGCAAATAAAATTGATAGGAATAGGCATCGGCGCACCAAACGCCAATGCGCATAAAGGGACGATTGAGCATGCTCCTAATTTAAACTGGAAGGGCATTGTACCCTTCACAACATTACTTTCGAACTATTTCCCATCCATCCCGATTGCCCTGACCAATGATGCCAATGCGGCAGCTTTAGGAGAGATGATTTTTGGTGCCGCCAAAGGAAAAACTGATTTTATGGTCGTGACTTTGGGCACTGGCTTAGGGAGCGGAATTGTATCAAATGGCAAATTACTCATTGGCCATGATGGCTTTGCTGGTGAACTTGGGCATGTAATCGTGTTGGCAAATGGCCGGCAATGCAATTGCGGAAGAAAGGGCTGTTTGGAAACCTATGCGTCTGCACCTGGAATACGCCGCACATTAATGGAACTGATGGCAGACACTACTTATGAAAGCCCTCTTCGAGAAATCAGCTTTATAAAACTCTCGGCCAAGGATATTACGGCCCAGGCAAGTATTGGCGATAAATTGGCTTTAGCCGCTTTTGAGAAAACAGGAGAAATCCTTGGTGCTGCATTGGCAAATGCCGTTGCCTTTACTAGTCCAGAAGTCATTTATCTGCTTGGTGGGGTGGCCAGATCGGGCGACTTATTGCTAATACCTACCCGAAAAGCATTTGAAGAAAATTTGCTAAATCTCTACAAAGGTAAGGCTCAAATACAGCTGTCGGATTTTCAAGATCGAAATGCAGCCATTTTAGGAGCTAGTTCGCTCGTGTGGACTTCATAATTATTGCGCCAATCCCAATTTCTATTTAGTCAAAAAATAGGTTCGATTGGAGGAAAGCTGTTACTTTTGATAAATACAAACAATAAAGCCATGATCTCAACAATGCTCACCGCTCACATCATCATCGTGACAGCCTTTTTACTGTTTATGTTGGTAAAAGTGCTCTTATTATTTGTAGCAAAACCCGAAACGGTCGCCAACTTTCGTAGTAAAACCAAGGTGGTAGATATGGCACTCGGTACATTCATATTGATTACGGGTTTTTACCTTATGTTTGCCACGGGAGGACATCCACCCACTTACCTCATGGTAAAAATTGTACTCGTTTTTCTTGCTATTCCTTTAGGAATCATCGGTTTTAAGCGATCTAATAAAGTATTGGCCACTCTATCTTTATTATTGATTGTGTATACTTATGGAATTTCAGAGACTAAAAGCCTAACTTTCCAAAAAGCTAAGATAATGGAAGTGATAGATACAGAGGGAATGACAGAAATGGAAGTGATATTGGCTAATGGCCAGAATATCTACACCGTGATGTGTGTGCAATGCCATGGAGCTGATGGAAAACTTGGTGCATTTAATTCCGGAGATTTATCGCAGAGTGCGTTGCCACAAGAAGAAGCCATCAATCAGATCACCAATGGCAAAGGAGCCATGCCTGCATATAAAAATGATTTGACAACGGAACAAATCCAGCAGGTTGCCGTGTTTATCCAAACCCTGAAGAACAATTAATGACGCAAACCTACGAGACCGGATTAAAACAAGAGACAGCCATTTTAGTATCTGTTGCACCCCAAGACCAATCGCAACGAACTACCGAGGAATATTTAGATGAATTAGCCTTTCTGGCCACCACACTGGGCGTAGAAACGAAGAGAAAAGTACAGCAAAGGATGAGCAAACCTGATGTGCGTACCTACGTGGGCAAAGGCAAGTTAGAAGAAATCCTAGGCTATGTAAAAGCACTTGAAGTAGATATGGTCATTTTTGATGATGATCTAAGTCCCTCCCAACTGCGGAATCTGGAAAAGGAATTGGAAATCAAAATCTATGATCGAAGTTTATTGATTTTAGATATTTTTCTCAAACGTGCGCAAACTGCTCAAGCCAAAACGCAAGTAGAACTCGCCCGATACCGATACTTACTGCCTCGATTGACCAATATGTGGACGCACTTGGAGCGGCAGCGTGGTGGTACAGGCACAAGAGGTGGTGCGGGTGAAAAAGAAATCGAAACCGACCGTAGAATGGTTCGTAATCAGATTTCGGTCTTAGAGAAAAAACTGGAGAAAATCGAAAAACAAAGCCTTACCCAACGCAAAAGTCGTGAATCTCAAGTAAGAGTGGCCTTGGTAGGCTATACCAATGTGGGTAAATCCACCCTCATGAATATCATCACTAAATCGGAAGTACTGGCCGAAGATAAATTATTCGCAACCGTAGATGCAACGGTAAGGAAGGTGGTAATCAATTACATTCCATTCCTGCTTTCCGATACGGTAGGTTTTATTCGTAAACTGCCTACTCACTTGATCGAATCCTTCAAATCGACCCTCAATGAGGTAATTGAAGCGGATTTGCTATTACATGTAGTGGACGTCTCGCATCCTGCCTACGCGGATCAGATCAACGTAGTAAATGAAACCCTACAAAGTATAGAAGCTAAGGACAAGCCCACTATTCTGGTTTTCAATAAAGTAGATAGATTGGAATTTGATATAGATGAAACGATGGAAGGCTTACAAAATAGCCTTACAGACTACTACAAAGAATCTGGCGAAGATGAAGTAGTGTTTATAAGTGCCGTCGAAAAAGACGGGATTGATGCATTTAAGAAAGTGCTCCACAAAAAGGTAAAGAAACGCTATATGGAGATTTACCCTAATTATATACAGCCAGAAACTTATTTGCCAGAGGAAGAATAAAAAAGGAGAGCGTTAATGCTTTCCTAGCGCGCTTTTCTATTTCAGGATTTGTAATCGGTTCTTCTTTTTGTTGATCCTAGCTCGCTTTTGCAAAGTGTGCTCTTCTATTTTAGAATTTGCAATCGGTTTTTTTGGTTGATGAATTGGTTTGGCCGCATAGCTGTGCTGAACAAGCAGAAAAATAAATCGGCACGCTTTGAAAAAACGTGCCAGTGGCGCTCATAAATCGGAAAGTCAATCAGCAAATTTGTGTTAACTTTTCTTTTTGTCGTAATTTGCAAGCCTTTAAGTACGGCATTCATAATGGCCTCGTAGTTCAACGGATAGAATAGAAGTTTCCTAAACTTTAGATACAAGTTCGATTCTTGTCGAGGCTACAATAAACCCTCTTTGCATTACGTAGAGAGGGTTTTTCGTTTTAGGGGGACAGTATGGGGGACAGTTTTCCTTGTTTTGCCCTCCCGTGCTCAGTTATCAAGTAGTAGTTTGATAGGTTGGGTGTATAGGGTTTTATCTGAGTAAACAAGTAAAAACTACCATCCCTGCTATTTTGCAAAGTCCTGCCATCTTGAAATAACTTGTTTATTCAATAGATATTTTGATGCTTATCGTATGTGGAGGCTTTTACTTTACCCATGTGATCCGTGGTGGAAGTTCCCTTTCAAAAACTACCTCCATTAAGTCTAAAATTCGGGTGTGCTTTTCTTCGGTTCCTACCCATGCAATAGGTGGAATAGAATATCCATTTGCCAAAAGGTCTTTTGCTTCCAGTTTTGAAATTTTACCTTCCTTGAACGCTTCCAATATCTTGATTTTAAATTCTCTTTTATTCTTATCCATACATTGTGATTAATCCCAATTTGTGTAATGCTGTGAAATACGGTTTATAGTTTTCTTTATTGTGGTATAACGGTGCCTCCACTTGCTTCAATGCTTCTAAGGTTTTCCAATAAAAGAATTTATCCCTCTTCATACATTATCCGTTCAATCATTCTATCCAATTGGTCATCGCTAAGGCTCTCAAAATCCATGTTGGTAGTGTATGCAGTACTTTGCAGTTTGGGCACCACGTAAGGCATCAAATCAGACAAGAACTTAAGCCTATCTTTTGGCTCCAATGTTTTCAAATCGGTTTGGATAGCTTCTAACGTGAATGAGGCATCAAACAAATCATTGATCCGCTGTTTTATTTCGGTACCTGCTTTGTTCTTGGCTCCCTGTGGCCTTCCTGTATTGCCTTCTTTAAACTTTCCCATGATTCCCGTATTTATACCGTAATTTACGGAAAATTCTATTGGAGATTAGTTAAAATAATCTGTTTATTAAAATTTATCTTCTTACTTTAGTTTGTTAGTTTTAATTAAATTAAAAATATTATGAAAGAAGCAAAGTCAATTCTGCAATGGTTTTTTGGTATTTTTTGCATAGTATGTGGCCTTATTTTTCTTAGTGAAATGCCAATGACTGCAATTTTTTCAATGTTGTTTGGTTTGTTTTTCATTCCTCAATCGAGAAAACTAATTGAAAAGCAAATTAATTTTAATTTTCCTTCAGTATTGAAATGGGTAATTGCGATATGCGGTTTTATATTCATAACAAATGGAGCTACTAGATTGATAGATATACAAGCTCAAAGTAAAGATAAATTAATTTTAGAAGCCTCATCATTAATAGATAATGGCGATATTGAAAGTGCTAAGAAAATACTTGTAGATATAAAATTAAATTATAATTTAACTGAAATTAAGGAAGCCCAATTATTGGAATTAGAGATAGAAAATTCACAATCAGTTTATTTCGCACGAGAACAAATATATAAGTTATCTGATGATGAATTTAAAGAACTTGAACTTGAAAATTTTAATAAAACTATTCTCAATCAAAAAACTTTAAACCAAAACCTAATTACTCTTATGCAATCTCAATCAGATCAAAGAGAAGAGATTATTAAACTTTATACAGAAAAAGAAAAGAATGATAAAATACTTTCTGAGGAGAAAAGGAAACAGGAATTACAAGGACAAAGAAATGAATTAATAAAAAAACAATTTAATTCTTGGAATGGATCGCATAGAGGACTTTCTGCATATATTAAAGAAAATATGAATGACCCAAGTAGTTATGAGCATATGGAAACGAAATACTTTGATCAAGGTAGTACCTTATTAATTATTACCAAATTTAGAGGGAACAATGCTTTTGGTGGAAAGGTAATAAATACAGTATCGGCTAAAGTTGATCTTAATGGAAAGGTTCTTGAAATCGTAAGTCAAAATTAGTAATATAATCCTTTGTCGCTTGGTCAATATGTTTGTTTTGGCTGGTGGTATCCCATAAAGCGGGATATCCATATCCATTGATAAGAATATCGTTTTCAATGTGGAGGCTTTTAACATAGGTATCAAAATCGTCAAATTCAGGCTTTGGTAAATACTTGTTCCAATCAGTTTTTTTATTATCCTTTACCTTTTCACTTGGTGAAATTGGCCGTTTAATTCCATGGTCAATAGCAGCAATAACAGTTTGTTTATAGCTTTCAATTTTCTTCGTGTCGTTCAAATAACTGTTCTGTTCAACTAAATTATGGAGGATATAAACAGCATCGTTTTTTGTGAAAATTCCTTTACCTACAAATCCACCCATCAATAAGGCCGCTGATCTCAACCTTGGGTGTCCAGGAGTGCCTGTAATCTGATCAATCTGATGCTTAATTTGTCTAAGGCCTGCCTCCCTCGCTATATTTGAGTCTTTTATTTCCCTGTAGTTTTCTCGCTTTGCTGTGGAGGTAATTTCAGCGGGTTTATCAACTGCTCGCGGTGGTGGCTGTAATTGATGGGCTGTATGATTAAAGTACGCTTCAGGGTCATAAGAATAGCCTCTAAGCCTTGATATATCTTTGCAAGAAGGGTCTAAACTTATATTCCATTTATTGGCAAATATTCCCGCTATGTAGTCAAAGTATGCTTTATGCAAGTTTACGTCTGGTGCTATGGGTATCAATGCCCAATATCCCGTACCGGATACAGATATCCCACAATAAGCAATATTTTTAATTTTACTGATTTCCTGCTTTAGCTCCTTCCAATTCTCTATTTGTTTATTGGTGTCATCAAAGTCAATATCTATGGCCATAAATCCCGTATGGCTTACTAAATCACTCATTCGCCTGTGGGTGAAAATTCCACTTGGTGTAATGGCTGGCAATTTACTTTTCAGGGCATCCCTACTTGCTTTATCTGGTAGCTGTCTGATCGTATCAACTTCCTGTTTGTACTTATCAGAACTTAGCCAATCATATAAATTCACCTTTCGAGGATTCCCCGCTGTTCTATAATTCCTAAAACAGCTTACATCTACATTCAAAATGGATTCCATTACTTTGATACTATGTTAAATGAGTAGCTAAATGAGTAAATGAGTTACTTGTTTGGTGTGTTAAAACCCTATACACCACCTTTATCAAACAAGTCTAGTTTAGCCCTTTTGGCATTCTCAAAATTCAGCGTATAAAATCCTTTTGGATCATTGGCGCTTCCTGTTTTACTATTCCATTTTACCCAGCCTTTATCTTTAAAATAGCTTCGAAATTGTTTTGCCTTGCTCTCTCCAACTCCATAAGAATTTCTTATACTTTCAATAAAATCAGTTCCCCGCCTTTCTTCCTCATTTCGGAATATTTCGGCCAATTTCAATTGGTGGACAATATCAGATATCTCATGAGGAACAGTAACCTTATTTATCCCTTTAGCTGGTGTCCAATCAGCGCATATCTCAGGCAGTCCATTCTCATTGATTCTAAAAGCAAATGGTTCTGGTGCCATTTCCCTGCAATATTCAACGGATACAATAGATAACTCTGTATCCTGTTCGTCCCTAGTCACAGATAGGACAGTTTCGGCCTTATTCACTAATTCAGTACCTACATGACCACGGGCATTGTTATCCCCCTTGTTTTGGTGCAATACAGTCATAATATGTATTTTGTGCTCCTCTGTCCATTTCAGTAGGTGGCTCGCTATTTTCGTAGCCTCCTCTTCATCGTTTATTGAGTTGACCAAGTCCCGTATTCCATCAATGGCAACAAATCCCAACTCTGGTGTGGTTTCAATGACTTGATTTATAATTTGCAATCGTTCCTCAGGTGTGAATTTTCGCAAATGATACGTTTCAAAATTGGGTGGATCGGCTTTGCCTAATAAAATACAAACTCGCTTGTCAAACTGTTGAACGTGGTATTCTCCCTGCTCTGTGTCAAAGAAAATAGCCCTCGTTTTACCATGTGGCAAATTTCCTTTAAATTTATTGCGGGTGGTTTGATTGGCTACAATAGCATGAAAGAACATTACAAGACTAAAGGTTTTCTTACTCTTTGCTTTACCAATGACCAATGAGAAATTGCCCAATGTGGCCAAAATCGCTTCTTTATCACCTTGCACCACAGAAAGACAAGCCTCAGGTTTTTCAATGATTTTACTTCTATCCACTTTCGATGCCCGGATAAGTTCTCCGATAGCGGCCTTCTCTTTTTGCTCTGTTGTGAGATTTTGAATTGGTTCGGTTAGGTAAGCATCGTTCAAATCAAAATTTTTTTTGATATGTACATTATTCATAATACAACGCCCTCCCATCCGCAAAACAGAATTTCACTATTATAGCTAAATATTAGTGTGAAAAAATCTGTATATTTGTTTACTGCTTTTGATTGGATACCATAAGTGGTATGGGCATCAATTGGAACTATTCCGATTGGTGCCTTTGTGTTTAAAGGTGCCATTGGTCTAGTATTTTACCGTTTGATTTTTATGTAGTGAGCCTTCAAGTTCTCCCGCCTTATACAGTACCCTCCCGCCAATCGTGTAGGATTGCACCATCCCCCGCCTTGTCCAGTCATTGAGTGTGACCAAACTAACTTTCAGCTTGTCCGCTGTTTCTTTGCGTGTCAATAAGATTTCTCTTTCTACCTGTGAGTTTGTTGGTAGTTCCTTCAAGGCCTCCCGTATTTCGGTGCCGATCATTGCCCTAAATTCTTGGGCTGTGAGTGAATGAATTAATACTTGTTCCATATTTGAAATTTTACTCAAGTATAGGCAAGTGGAAAAGCTAATATTGGCCTAAGGTAAAGAGGGTAAAAACAAAGGTAAAAAAGGCATTAAGTAGGGTAAGAAGTCATTCAGTAAACCATTATTTCCATTCATATATACTTTTATCACTTTTGAAATTTGAATCTATCAAATCATTGAAATTATCGGTTTCAAAAGCGTTTTTCAGTAAGTCAACATAAGGTTTTTTCCTTCGATTTGCTTCATAAGAGTGCCCGCCAGCTTCCCCAAAAAAAGAATGAAAAAGCTTCACCACTGCATACTTTGCTCCACTTCCTAGATTGATTTTTGGTTTTGATATAGTCGTTTGACCTTCAAATGACCTTTTCAGGAATATTTCAAGGTCATCTACTGTCATCCAAATTTCATGGCTGTTATTTTTTTTCTTAGTTAAAACCATGAAATAATTTCGGACTTCTTCTATTGGTAATCTATTGAATTTGTTTACAGTTGCTTTACCGTTTGTGCTATTATCTGTAGGGCAATCTTTTGCTTCGTCCTCATTTTTTTGATACGATCCTACTTCATTAATGAAGCCTGAAAGATATCCTTGTTTGAAAATGATTGCACTAAGCAAATGCGCAATGGCCGGTTTTGTCCACTGTGGTTGTGTGCCTTCTACCTGTGGTATATCAAAGGCAAACTTTCCTTTTATTACATTCCTCTCAAATTCCCAAGCCTTCATTTCATCAAGATAAAAGCGGGTGGTTTCCTCCTCTGCTTTATAAAGTCTTGTTTGAATAGCTTTCAACCGTTGTATGTGCCTATTAATTTGCTCCGGCGTCTTATCTAGTATATCGGTTATGGCTCTTTGCTGTAGGTCATTGAGTTTCGCCTCATGATTATGTTTACTTTGGCTATAGTACGACAAACAATAAACAGGATATACGCCTCTGATGCTTTTTTCTTTCCAAATCTGCCTATTGGCTTTTATCTTTTGGGCTATTTCATGTGACTGATCCGTCCACTCGTCAAAGGTGCCATCCTCATAAAAAACTCTATCCTCAATCGTTATGGATAGACTATTTATTTCATTTATAAAATCCTCAAATGATCCCATATCAAATAGTTCTTTGGTGTAGGCTTTAGACCAATTGACAAGAT
>JBDNFI010000007.1:0-107058 GCA_041689935.1 Cyclobacteriaceae bacterium | reverse complement strand
TAAATAATTATTGAGTATATTTGACATCGATATTGGCTTGTTTTGCGACTTCAAGATACTGAATTTCAGTATCTTGACCAATATCATTCCTGTTTTATTTCATCGTTTAACAGCCTAAGTAATTTCACCCAACGGGTAGTAAGTAATTATGTTCTATTACAACAACCTTTAGGATAACTATGAATCAAGGCATTTATGAAGATTTGGTAACCCAATTAGTCTCTCAAAAAATAAATGAGCTTGATAAAAATGCATATTATATCAATAAAGTTACAATAGACAAGGAGGAAGCTTCAAGCCTACTATCACAGCATTTATCTCGTACAATAAAGCAAGCACTAGGGTATGTAAGAGGTGAAAATCAATTAGAAATCCAAATCGAAATTGCTAACAAGATTATTCTATTCTTAAAAGATGAGCTTAAAAGAGAAGACTTTGAGCAAGATTTGATAGAGGCTGAAGGTGAGATTTTAAAAGCTGTTTTCACAAAAATCGATGCTCACTTTTCAAACTTCGATTTACATTTAAAAGAAATTACACCTTATACTAGGTTAACGCATAGCGAATTATTCACTGGCGGCAATGTAGGATTATCTCTCCTAAGTGAATTAAAAAAAGAGATTTTGTCAGCAGATAGGATTGACTTGTTAGTTTCCTTTATAAAATTCAAGGGAATCATTATTCTTGAAAGAGAACTTGTAGAATTCACAAAAAGAGGTGGGCAACTAAGAGTAATTACTACAACTTACATGGGTGCTTCAGATTACAAGGCTATTCAATTGCTTTCAAAATTAGATAACGCTACTCTAAAAATATCCTATAATACTGGGAATGAAAGATTGCATGCGAAAGCGTATCTATTTCATAGAAAAACTGGTTTCCACACTGGCTATATTGGATCTTCCAATTTTTCACGATCTGCCCTCACTGATGGTTTAGAATGGAATATCAAAATTACCACTAGAGAGGTTAGTCATATAATAGATAAGTTTCAAAAGACTTTTGACGCATATTGGCAAAGCGATGATTTTGAAATTTTTGATGATGATATTCATAAAGAAAAGCTAGTTTTAGCCCTGAATCATGGGAAAAACCAAAAGCTACCAGAGCTAAGCAACTCCTTTTTTGATATCAAACCATTTCCTTTTCAATCAGAAATTTTGGAAAAGCTCGAAGTTGAAAGAATAATTCATAATCGTTTTAGAAATTTAATTGTTGCAGCTACAGGAACGGGAAAGACGATTATTTCTGCATTTGATTACAAGAGATTTCGGAAAGAAAATAAATCAGCTAAGCTATTATTCCTCGCTCACAGAAAGGAAATTCTAGTGCAATCGCTAATTGCTTACAGAGGTATTTTAAGAGACAACAATTTCGGAGAATTGTGGGTAGATGGCTTAGCTCCTTCAAATTATGAATATGTTTTTGCCTCTGTACAATCTCTCAATAACCAATTGGATTCATTGAATCTCTCACCTGAATATTTCGATTATGTTGTGTTTGACGAATGCCATCATGTCCCAGCTAAAACCTACCAAACATTAATTAATTATTTCAGGCCAAAGGTATTGTTAGGACTTACTGCAACTCCTGATCGAATGGATGATGTAGATATTTTGAAAGGGTTCGATGATCACATCGCAGCTGAAATAAGGTTACCTGAAGCTCTTAATAGAAAATTGCTATGTCCTTTTCAATACTTTGGAATCACAGATAGCATTGACCTGACTAGTGTTGCTTGGGAACGCGGGAGGTATGTTTCAAGTCAACTATCAGACATATACACTGCAAACGATAGAAGAGTGGGTGAAATAATGGACGCGCTAAATAAATACACCAAAGACATCCATGATAATAGAACCATTGGTTTTTGTGCTTCTATTGATCACGCTCGTTTTATGGCAGAGAAATTTTTATTGAAAGGGTTTAAAGCAGATTACCTCACAAGCGAAAATACTCAAAATCGGGAAAAGGTAAAGCAGCAGTTATTGAAGAAGGAAATCAACTATTTGTTTGTTGTTGATATTTTTAATGAAGGAGTGGATATACCAGAAATAGACACAGTACTATTTTTAAGGCCAACCGAAAGTTTAACAATTTTTCTCCAGCAGCTTGGAAGAGGTTTACGCTTAGCAGAAGATAAAGACTGTTTAACTGTTTTAGATTTTGTTGGAAATGCCCGAGCAGAATATAATTTTGAAAATAAATTTAGAGCCTTAATCGGAAAAACTTCAACAACTGTTCATAAAGAGATCGAAGACAATTTCCCTCATTTGCCCTTAGGCTGTTCAATAGTTCTAGAAAAGAAAGCGAAAGAGGTCATTTTAGAAAACATAAAATCGGCTACAAATTTAAGTAGATCACATCTTGTTGTGAAAATTAGAAATTTCAAACATCAAACAACCCTCCCGCTCACTCTTAAGAATTTTCTTTATTTCAATTCCATTCCAATTCAATCTATTTACAAACGAGGTAGTTGGAAGCGTCTTTGCCAATTAGCAGGAGAAATAGAAAGTTTTGATAATCTACATGAAAAGGAAATAGTTTCAGCAATAAAAAATAAGTGGTTTTCGACTAAATCATTTAGTTATTTTCAATTCATTCTTAAGCTAGCAAAAAATCATTTCAAAGTTTCCCCTTCACCATTAGATGAAATTGAACAAAAAATGCTTTTGATGTTGCATTATGATATTTGGCAGTCTGCAGCAGGATTTGAATCACTTGAGGAAAGTATTCGGGAAATAGGTAAAAACAAGGTTTTTGTAAATGAAATAATTGAAGTCCTTGAAATATTGATTGATCAGATTGATTTCAAAGAAATTGACTATAAATTACCTTATGATCAGCCTCTTAAAATCCATGCTAGATATACAAGAGACCAAATATTAGCAGCATTTGGTTTCAGTACTTTCAAAAGGAAGTCTAGTAGTAGAGAAGGTGTTGCTAAAAGCAATTCCCTCAATACTGAGTTACTTTTTATCAACTTGATTAAATCAGAGGAAAATTTCTCTCCCACCACAATGTATGATGATTACGCTATCAATGAATTCTTATTTCATTGGCAAAGTCAAAACTCTGCTGGCCCAGACACTCCAAAAGGTGTGTCATATATTAGCCATAAAGACACCAAAACAAGAATCCTTTTATTCGTCCGAGAAAAGGCCAAGGATGAATTCAACAATACTATGGGCTATGTATTTGTTGGTGAAGGTAACTTAAAAGAACATTATGGTTCCAAACCTATGAATATCAAATGGGAATTGAATGAGCCCTTACCTCATTATTTATGGAAAAATGCAGCAAAATTGTTGATTGGCTAATAATTCCAATATGGAATACGATAAATATTTATAATGGAAAAGTACTGAGGGTCCTAAGGCTCCAAATCATTCCTCTGCTCTTCTAAGTTTCTTACAGCAACCTTTGGTGCATCAACCTTATCTGCAAACAGTTTTGCCTTATAGATTTCTGCAATTTTTACTTTGAAGAATTCCTTATGTACATTGAATGGTACATGACCACCTAGTATTTTTTTACTATAATTACCATCTTCCTTCAAGATATATGCATTGACATTGTCCTTCAAATTGAAATGCAATAAGTTAATAATCTGCTGCTTGAGCATTGGATCAATGATACTAAACAAGGACTCAACTCTACGGTCGAATGACCTTACCATTGCGTCGGCACTGCCAGTATACACCAACGGAGCTGCATTATTATGGAAATAGAAAATTCTGGAATGCTCAAGAAAATCACCTACAATCGAAATCACCGAAATATTCTCACTCAAGCCAACCCGCCCAGGCCTTAAACAGCAAATTCCTCTCACGATTAATTTGATAGAGACACCTGCTTGACTAGCCTTGTATAGCTCCTCTATAGTTTCGCTATCTTCAAGTGAATTTAGCTTAAAGACAATACCACTTGGCAACCCATTTTTAGCATTTTCGGCCTCCTTTTGAATTAGGGAAATCAACTGCTGACGCATGTCACGTGGTGATGTAATCAATAAATCGTACTGACTTGGAATTGAGTGGCCTGTGATTACGTTGAAGAACTCAGAAACATCATTTGCATACGTTTCATTGGTTGTGAGTAAACCTAAATCAGTGTATAAATTGGCAGTCTTCTCATTGTAATTCCCGCTGGATAAATGGACATAACGAGTGATTTTCTCTTCCTCTTTCCGTACAATCATCATCAATTTGGTGTGCGTCTTATAGTTGCCAAAGCCATAAATCACAAAACAACCAGCTTTTTGCAATTTTTTGGCCTCCCGCATATTATTCTCCTCATCGAACCGAGCCTTTACTTCAAAAAGTACTGAAACGTGAATACCATTTTCAGCAGCTTTCAATAACGCTTCCGTTACTCTTGAGGATTTGGCCAGACGATAAATCGTCATCTTTATTGCTAATACATTTGGATCCTCAGCAGCCTTTTCAAGCAAATTCAGGACGGGTTCTATGCTATTGTATGGATGATGAAGCAATACATCTTGATCGTGAAGCACATCATAAATATCCTCAGAGTCGGATGGGTAGCTTAGCGGTGGCACCTGCTTTGGCAAAGTACTCACACTATCACTAAAATCGTGATGTCCAACTATCTGCATCAATCCATTGAAATCAAAAATACTATCTTTTGGAACTCTGAAAACATTATCGTCTTCGAGCATCCAACGACTTTTAAGCACTTTCAATACCCAGGAATTGAAATGATCGCTTACTTCCAAACGAACTACTCGACCTGTCTTGCGAGTCTTTAATTTGGCGCGTAGTTCTTCCAAAAAATTAGCTTCTATATCATCACTTTCTTCCAAAGTGAAATCACCGTTTCGAATGATTCTAAAAGCATCTGCAGACAATATTTCAATATTCCGAAATAGCCAGTGAATATGACTTTGGATAATATCTTCTATGGGAACAAAAACCAATTTATCCTCCCGCTCAAGAGTGAAGAATCGAGGAATATTTTGAGGAATTTGAACGAATGACAATTTCTTATTCTCCATTGATTCGTGAGGAATCCGAGAAACCACTGCCAATATGATAATGCTATTCATAAGCACCGGAAATGTATGGTATGAGTCATACACCATCGGAGTGAGCATTGGGTAAATCGTCTTTTTGAAGTAATTTTCTACTTTATCCTTTTCCTCATCATTGAGGTCTCTAGGATGTAATATTTGAAAACCATTTTGAGAAAATAATGGCCTTAAGGTTTTTCTAAAGTAATCGTTTTGCTTGTGTGCAAAATTCTGAGATTCTTCAAGTAATTTCTTTCTGAAAGGTATTTCTCTAAGTCCTGAATAATCAATCCGCTCTTTTCCATAGTCTAAGTAGTTGTACAAACTGCCTAGACGTATTTGAAAAAACTCATCTAGATTGGACGATGTAATTGCCAAGAATTTTAAGCGATCGAAAAGGGTTCGCTCGCCATTACGTGCTTGATCCAACACACGCTGGTTGAATTTTAGCCAACTTAAATCTCTGCTTATCAGGCTACTTTGCTCAATGAGTGTTAGTGACTTATCCTTAAAAGCTGTCATGTCTATAGCAATTAGATTCTAGAAAAAGATCGGAAGTTTCATAAACAATCCATCATTCAAATTTTTGCTTTTCGTTCTGCAAGAATCTAAATGATGGATTTAAAAATCAATAATTATTATACATCTACTTTAGCATATCGAGCATTCTTCTCGATAAACTCTCTGCGAGGAGCGACTTCATCTCCCATAAGCATTGAGAATAAGTGATCCGCTTCGGCAGCAGAATCAATGGTCACTTGCTTTAGAGTTCTGGTAGCAGGGTTCATGGTTGTAGACCATAATTGCTCTGGATTCATTTCACCCAAACCTTTATAACGCTGCTGATGAATAGACTCTTCTTTCCCGTCCTTAGCCATTTCTCTGACAGCTCTTGCTTTTTCTTCTTCAGTATAAACGTATCGTTCTGTTTTACCTCTTTTCAAAAGATATAATGGAGGCAGGGCGATATACAAATATCCTTTATCGATAAGATCACGCATATAGCGGAAGAAGAACGTCAAAATCAATGTACGGATGTGACTACCATCAACGTCCGCATCGGTCATGATGACCACTTTATGGTAGCGAAGCTTATCCATATTCAAGCCTTTTGCATCATCTTCCCTTCCGAAAGACACGCCCAAGGCTGTAATCATATTTTTGATTTCTTCGTTGTCGTATATTCTGTGCTCTTGCGCTTTTTCCACATTGAGAATTTTACCTCTTAATGGCAAAATAGCTTGGAAATTACGATGACGACCTTGCTTGGCAGATCCTCCCGCAGAATCCCCTTCCACTAAATACAATTCACATAAGGCGGGGTCTTTTTCTGCACAATCGGCCAATTTACCTGGCAATCCTGTACCCGAAAGCACATTTTTACGCTGCACCATTTCACGGGCTTTACGGGCCGCATGTCTTGCTTGAGCAGCCAAAATCACCTTATCTACAATGATTTTTGCTTCTTTCGGATGTTCCTCCAAATAAGCATAAAGCGTCTCTCCTACAGCTGTATCCACAGCACCCATCACATCTGAGTTGCCAAGTTTTGTTTTCGTTTGACCTTCAAATTGTGGCTCGGCTACCTTCACTGAGATGACCGCTGTGAGGCCTTCTCTAAAGTCATCTCCGTTGATTTCCAACTTCACATTTCTCAGCAAGCCAGACTTTTCAGCATAGCTTTTAAGTGTTCGTGTAATCGCTCTACGAAAACCTGACACGTGTGTACCGCCTTCTACGGTGTTAATATTATTAACATACGACACCAAATTCTCGGTGAATGAGGTATTGTAATTCATGGCAATCTGCACTGGAGTAGTGCCATTGTCATTTTCGATGCTAATTGGAAAAGCAATTAATGACTCTCTAGTCGAATCAAGATATTGGACAAACTCAACTAAGCCTCCTTCAGAATAGAAAGTTTGGCCTTTAGGCTTGCCATCATCATCGAACTCACGTAAATCTTGTAAATGAATTTTGATTCCAGCATTCAGAAAGGAAAGCTCTCTCATTCGAGTAGCAATCATTTCATATTTGAATTCAGATACGATGAATATACTTGCATCTGGCTTGAACTGGATAATCGTACCAGTGGTATCCGAATCGCCAACCTCCCGTACAGGATATTGAGGAATACCAATTTTATATTCTTGCTCGTACATTTTACCATCCCTGTGGACAGTCGCCTTGAGGTCAGTAGATAGTGCATTCACACATGACACACCCACACCGTGTAAGCCTCCAGAAACTTTGTACGTGTCCTTATCGAACTTGCCACCCGCATGCAGTACCGTCATTACTACTTCTAGTGCCGATCTATTCTCTTTTTCGTGCAAATCCACAGGAATGCCACGCCCGTTATCCTTTACAGTGATACTGTTATCTTCATTAATATCGACCCATATTTCATCGCAATAGCCTCCCATAGCCTCATCTATGGAGTTATCTACTACTTCCCACACAAGGTGATGGAAGCCTTTAACTCCAATATCACCGATATACATGGCAGGTCTTTTACGAACGGCCTCAAGGCCTTCCAGTACTTGGATATTTACCGCAGAGTACTGTTGCTTTTTACTTTTATCTTCGCTCATTTCTAATAATTGGGAAAAAGTCAAAAATACGAAAATTTGACCGCTTTTACATCCTATTTGGGGAAAGAAACCAAAAGAATTTGCCTATTGGTAAATGGATATGCAGGGATCTTGGATATTTGGCGTTGGATCTTGCTAGGTTAGCAAATTTACACGTAGTTTATGATCATTTTTTAAGCAATACGTTGAACGATCTTAGCCCTAAAACTTCAGTAAGTTCCTACACTCAACATCACCAGCGTGCAGGCTATTTCAGTTTCTACTCCTCTTTTCGAGGCTTTTTCAATAAATTCCGGATTCTCAGTACCTGGGTTGAAAATTATTCGTCTCGGATTCAGTGAGAGAATGTACTCATACCACTCAGGTTGATTTTTCACACCAATGTATAACGTGACTGTATCTACGCCCTCAATTTGCGGCTTTTGACCAAGATCTAAAATAGGCTGACCTGCCACTTCGCCTTTTTTAATGCCCACTGGCACAAATTCAATTCCTTCGTCTTGAAACATGTGAGCTGCTTTGTACGAAATGCGCGAGGGATTAGTACTCGCTCCTATAATTACGGTCTTCAAAATTGTTAATAATTACGATGTCTTTCAAATATACAATTTCTTACAGTCTTCTGTAGATACAAGGCATTTTCTTTCAATTTAAAATTTACTAATCTGGAATTTACACTAAAATAATTAGCCAGTTATTTTTGATTGATTGCTAAAATATTTAGTAATTTGTAATTCTATGTATCTGAATTGCCACACTTGGTTTAGTTTGATGTACGGCACCTTATCGCCGATAAATTTGTTTGAAGAAGCAAAAAAAAATGGAGTAAGAAAACTTATACTCACCGATATTCACAATACATCGGCATGGCCTGAGTTGCTACGAGTATGTAATGAAAAGCGGGAGGAATACGACTTGCAAATCGCTGTTGGCATCGAATTCAGAGAAGGAAATCAACTCTTGTACCTTGGCTTAGCCAGAAATAACGATGGCTTTGAGCAGCTCTGTCGTTACTTATCTAAATGTAATATAAGTGGTGAATCCATCCCTCATCGCGCACCTGTTCTGGATGATGTTTGGTTTATGTATCCATTCCAAAAAACAGATCAATCACTTAATAAACAAGAAATTATAGGTGTAAAACCAAATGATGTGAAATATCTGAAATCCCATGTCGATCCAGCGCAATTACATAAGTATGTGATATGGCAACCCGTGAGCTTTGCCGATAAGATTGGTTTCAATACGCATAGATTACTTCGGGCTATTGATCTGAATGTATTGCTGAGTAAGCTTCCACCTCCCGCCCAAGCCATGCCGGATGAGTGCATGCTCCCTACTTCTGAACTGTTGAAGTATTATTGGCAGTATCCCGAGATTATTTCCAACACCCAAACCATCCTCGACGACTGCGAGTTTTCCATCGAATTTGGTAGCAATAAAAACAAAGCCACTTTTGAAACTAGTAAAAAGGAAGATCATCAAAAACTAAGAAAATTAGCATTGGAAGGATTTACCCGACGCTACCAAAAATACAATGCGTATGGTATGCAACGCCTGCTACGCGAGCTTGACGTAATTGCCGAACGCAACTTCGAAGCCTATTTTCTCATCGCACATGATATTGTACTGTTTGCGCATCACAAAAACTTTGCTCACGTAGGCCGAGGCAGTGGCGCCAATAGTATGGTTGCCTACTGTATTGGCATTACCGAGGTAGATCCCATCGAGCTGGATTTATATTTCGAGCGATTTCTCAACCCCTACCGAAGCTCGCCTCCCGATTTTGATATTGACTTCTCTTGGCAAGACAGAGACGTAGTAACAGGGTATATATTAGATAAATATGGCTCGGAACATGCGGCGCTGTTGGCAACCCATACCACTTTCCAACATCGCTCGGTAGTTCGGGAGCTTGCCAAAGTCTTTGGCTTACCTAAGTGCGAGATCGATGTATTTATCGAACAGCCAGAGCAACTTGCCACGCAAGACCACATAAGCAAGCTTATTTGGCGGTATGCACAGCGGCTTCATGATATGCCCCGCAATTTGAGTATTCATGCAGGCGGTGTGGTAATCACCGAAAAATCGCTGCACCGATACACGGCTACCGACCTCCCGCCTAAAGGATTCCCAATCACCCATTTCGATATGTATAGTGCGGAAGATATTGGCATTCACAAATTCGATATACTTAGCCAGCGAGGCTTAGGGCATATTCATGATGCGGTAGAAATGGTGAGGAAAAACAGAGGAATTAATATTGACATCAACCGCACAAGTGAATTTAAGACGGATAAAAAAGTACGCCAACTGCTAGAAAGCGGGAGTACGATGGGCGCATTTTATGTAGAGTCGCCTGCTATGAGGCAATTACTCGCCAAGCTCCGCTGTTCTGATTACACTACTTTAGTGGCCGCCAGCTCCATTATTCGGCCAGGCGTAGCGCGTTCGGGCATGATGCGGGAGTATATCCACAGGCATTTGCATCCTAATACCTACAGCTACATCCATCCCAAAATGCAGGAATTGATGAAAGAGACCTATGGCATTATGGTGTATCAAGAAGATGTAATCAAAGTAGCCCATCACTTTGCTGGACTCGATTTGGCCGAAGCGGATATTCTACGGCGAGGCATGTCAGGCAAGTTTCGATCAAGAGCTGAGTTCACGAGAGTGGAGGATTCCTTTTTCACCAATTGCCAGAAATTAGGCTACCCTGCCGAAATTTACAATGAGGTATGGCGCCAAATCGAAAGCTTCTCAGGCTATTCGTTTTCTAAAGCACACTCGGCCAGCTATGCAGTGGAGAGCTATCAAAGTATGTATTTGAAAGCCTACTTTCCATTGGAATTTATGGTCGCAGTAATCAATAATTTTGGAGGGTTTTATCGTACCGAATTTTATGTGCACGAGGCTCGTATGGCAGGAGCAGAAATAGAAGCTCCCTGCATAAACCAAAGTGAGCACCTCACCTCGCTACGCGAAAAAAAGCTGTTCTTGGGCTTTATACACGTGAAAAGCTTAGAAGATAAATTGGGAAAATTGATCCCAAAGGAGCGGGAGGAAAATGGCTCGTATATAGATTTACAAGATTTTTTGGTCCGTGTGTCATCCAAATTGGAGCAAACGTGTATTCTCATACGCCTAGGCGCTTTCCGCTTTACTGGCCTTAGCAAAAGAGATCTAATGTGGCAGGCACATTTACACTTCAGTAAAAGCAGAAAAAATCAACCTGAGCAAGGCTTATTCAAAACGACCAAAGCCAAAAGCTTTGCATTGCCTACCTTGGAGCAATACCCCCTGCAAGATCCTTTTGATGAATTGGAATTGCTCGGTTTTCCGCTTTGCAATCCGTTTAAACTACTCCAGAGCAAAGACTTCGGCGATACCTTTGCCGAAGAACTATTGCGGAAATTAGGAAGGCGAATCCAGATTGTTGGCTATCTGATTACCACCAAAAATACTCGCACCGTAAAAGGTGATTTAATGCATTTCGGTTGCTTTACGGATGTAAAAGGAAATGTCTTTGACAGTACGCATTTCCCAAATAGCACAAAGAAATATCCATTTCGAGGAGCAGGATTTTACAAACTTATAGGTAAGGTGGTAGAAGACTATGGATACCCAATGCTCGAAGTAAGCGAGATGGAAAAAATGCCGATGATTAGCCCCATGGGATGAGAAGGTATTTTACACTAAAAAACAATAGACCAAATCACTAATTAAGAAGTAATAATGTCCTAAAAGAAAGAAGCCGTCCTCTGTAAAGAAGACGGCTTCATTATGGCATAATTTTTTAGTCTTACAAGTTTTCCAATACAGTCATTACATCCCGCACATGCTGCTCAGACACTTTCAATAAGGCCATTTCTTCATCGTTAAGATCAAGTTCAATTACCTTCTCAACACCATTTTTACCCAAAATTACTGGCACACCTAAGTAGCAATTTTTAATGCCATATTCGCCATCTAATTGCATACAAACAGGGAATACCCTGCGCTGATCCTTCACAATCGCTTCTACCATTTGGGCGGCTGCCGAGCCTGGCGCATACCAAGCAGAGGTGCCCATCAATTTCACTAACTCGCCACCACCAAACTTTGTACGCTCAATAATCGCATCCAATTTATCTTTGGCAATCAGCTCTGTGACAGGAATACCAGCTACCGTAGTATATCTTGGGAGTGGCACCATCGTATCGCCATGCCCACCCATCAATATTGCTTGAATTTCTTTTGGAGAAATATTTAACTCTTCGGCCAAAAATGCTCTGTAACGCGCAGTATCCAAAATACCCGCCATTCCTAAAACGCGTGTTCTCGGAAAATTAGAGGTAATATGTGCTTGATAAGTCATCACATCAAGAGGATTTGACACTACAATAATGATTGCATTCGGAGAGTGTTTTACCACATTTTCAGTTACCGACTTCACAATACCTGCATTGGTACTAATCAAGTCATCGCGGGTCATACCGGGCTTTCTAGGTAGGCCGGAAGTAATCACGACCACATCTGATCCAGCCGTTTTTGAGTAATCATTTGTCGAACCAATGGTACGGCTGTCATACACATCAACTGGTGCTTTTTGCCAGATATCTAGTGCTTTGCCTTCTGCAAAACCTTCTTTAATATCGATAAGCACAATTTCGTTGGCAATTTCCTTATAGGCTAATACATCAGCACAAGTTGCTCCTACATTGCCGGCTCCTACTACGGTTACTTTCATTTTATATGGGATTTGTTTATTGATTTAATTTTGGTGCTAAGTTAAATACCAAAGCCCACAAAGGAAAAGTCTTTTACAATTTGATAGACAATATCATGGATTCTTGTAAGTCTGTGACAAGTCGAAGAAGCCAAAAGAGGCTTGGTAAGCTCGGAAGAGATTTTGAGTGTAACTATTATAGAGCTCTGAAAGAGAGGTCATCACCTTTGCCTTGATCTCGATATGATCTTGAAAAATTTCCATCAAATTGACATGAGGAACCACATAGATATCGGCTGATTCGGATTTTATGATCGCTGTATAAATACGCTGTGCGTTTTCTAACAAGGCATTGTCTCCAAACGCTTTATTGGCAGTGATTTCCGTCAACGATTCGAAAGTTTCGTTTACATCTACTGTCAAAGCCACCCTCCCGCTTTTTACGATATAAAATGCATTTGCCGGATCATTTCGAAAGAAAACAACTTCTTCAGAATTATAATGTCGTAGGTACAAATACGGCATAAAAACAGATAATTCCTTATTATTTAAGCGTTCAAAAACCTTAATTTTCCTCAGAAATCGAAATAGCACCAACTCTTTGTCCGTGTAGAGTTTCTTAAATGGGTTGATCATAAGGTTGGTATGTTATTTTTAAAATTCGCTTTGTTTTGTTTGTAATCTTAAATCTATCATCGATTCTATGCTTAATAACCCAAGCAATATTGTCGCCAGAGCACAGGACTATTACAGAACTCTTCAAGTTTAACGGAATTTTGGCATCTATCATAAAATCGCTCAGCAATTTTTTATGGTTCATTCCTAATGGCTGAAATCGATCACCTTTTTTCCACTGGCGAATTATTATTTCTTCACCCAAGCTATCCGCGTCAAAAAACGCTTCATTCGAATGATCAAATTTGGGCATTTGATTAAAATTTAGCTGTTCCCATACCAATTTGCCCATTCCATTTACAACAAAGGTGCCTTGTAACGCTTTTAGACTGATGACACCATCCGCCCAGCCTTTGTCCTGAGTATTTCCTTTTGGTGATATGATTAGCAAATCTCGATCAATCAAGCCCTGAAACTGATTACTAAAAAACTGATTACCTGTAGCTGAATGAGCCGTATCAACAATATTCTGGCATTGACTTGCTGTGAATCCAAACTCCGAAATCCACTCATGTATCATAAAGGCTGGATGAGGGTATTGCATAAGAAGCGGGAGGTTGATTTTAATACTTTCATTCTCAATGGCTACAATTTCCGATTTGAGTGTATCCAACCTTGCTTGCATCAAGGATTCGGCAGCTTGAAAGTAGGCAATACTGCTTTTCATACTTTCATTCCACGATGGATTCAAGTGCTGAAAGGCCGGCACGATATTATGCCGTATATAATTGCGCTGATATTTATCACTTGCGTTGGAAGCATCCTCCCGCCAAACCAGATGATTGCCCTCAGCGTATGTTTTCAATTCTCCCTTATTGGCAAATAACAAAGGCCGGATCAGATTTTCTTTCTCGGACAATATGCCGTGCAGCCCTCTTATGCCTGTTCCCTTTGCCAAATTCAGTAACACAGTTTCTACCGAATCGTCCCAATGGTGGGCAGTGGCAATTTGCTGATAATTGTGTCGTAGAGCCAATTCTTGAAACCATGTATAGCGCAGTTCTCGGGCTGCCATTTGTATAGAAACCTTCTTATCAAAGGCAAATTCTTCTGCATTTACTTTTCTTATATGGCATTCTACTCCATACTTTTTGGCCAATTGAATGACGAAATCTTCATCGCCGTCAGAATCATTTCCACGCAATCCAAAATTGACATGAGCGAGGGCAAAAGGTAATTCTGCTTGGTAAAAAAGGTGCGTTAATACCACAGAGTCAATCCCACCGCTGATGGCAACGAGGGTTTTATCTCCGTGGCACAAGAGTTGCTGTTTGCCGACATAGCTTTTAAAAGCATGAATCATAGCGTAAAGATACTTTATTCCCTATTTTTGTCAGAATTTCTTCTAAATGATTAGAAACCTCCTCCTTTTACTCTTATTAGGCCTTTCTCTCTCGGGATTTGCACAGCAAGGTTCCAGAATCATCTTGGAAGAAGGTGCCGCTGAATTAATCGGAGCAGAAGTAAATGGTCGTAAATTCAACATCATCAAAGGTGGTTATGTAAGTCTTCTCCAAGATGACACCCGTATGACTGCTGATTCGGTCCATCTATATCGCGATAACAACTCGATGGAGGCTTTTGGCAGAGTAAAAATTTATGATGGTGATTCCGTAACTATTTTTGGCGACTACCTAAACTACGAAGGAAATACAGGGAAAGCAATCTTGAGAGGGGATGTTCAGTTTAATGATATGGTCATTCAGCTTTTTACTGAAAACCTCGACTATTATAGAAATTCTGCAACCGCATACTATTTTGAAGGTGGACGATTATTGGATAGTGTAAATGTGCTCACCAGTAAAAATGGAACATACACCACACGCATTAAGCAATTAGACTTCTACACTGATGTCGTATTGGTTAATCCTGAATATACGCTCAATGCTGATACACTTAAGTACAATACCCTCAACAAAGAGGCTCAAACATTCGGCCCGACCAAAATAATTGATAAAGACGGTCAAATAATTATTGCAGAAGAGGGAAGTACTTATCAAACAGACTTAAAGCAAAGCCAATTTACGGATGGCATCATCAAAACGGATACGTATGAGCTTACCGGCGATGTGATTTCAGCCGATGAATTGAGGAAAATCTACAAAGCGACCAATAGAGTTAGTTTATGGTCGAAGGAAGATAGTGTACTTATTACAGGCAAATTTGGCGATTATTATAAAGAACAAGGCATTACAAAAGTATACGGCGATGCCATATTCAGGAAAATAAGCGAAGGAGATACTATATTTATGCGAGCCGATACGCTTACATCATTGGAGTTTGAGGATAGCAATGAAAATAAAATCATTGCCAATAGAAATGTAAAAATCTTCAATACCGAATTTCAAGGAAGAGCCGATTCGCTCCATTATCGAGCAGTCGATTCTACCCTGTATTTTATCAAAAACCCTATCCTTTGGACTAATAAAAACCAATTAGTCGCTGATCAAATGGAAGTTACGTTCATTAAGGATCAAATTCACGAGGCCAGACTTTTGAATAATTCATTTGTGTCTAATATAGACACGCTAGAAAACTTCAATCAAGTAAAAGGCCGAATGATGACAGCCAAATTCCTTGATGATCAAATGCATCAGATTCTTGTTAATGGGAATGGCGAAAGCATCTTTTTTGTTGTCAACGACTCTACTTATCAAATGATGGGGATGAACAAAATCGAGTGTAGCGACATCAATCTCAATTTTGTGGATGGAGATGTGGTAAAAGTTTTATTTATCACTAAGCCTGATGCAAAGTTTATTCCATTCCATGAGTTGAAAGAACCAGAAAAAAAATTACCAGGCTTTGAATGGAAAATTGATCTTAAACCCACCCGCGATTCAATATTCGTCGTTACGCCGATGGATTCTACGCTTCTCCAACTAGACTCCATTAGTGGTCCAAGCCTTCCAGATAGCACTACTATCGATTTGGAAATTATGGAGAAAGAGAAAATTTCTGAGAATGTAGAAGAAACTTCCTTTGAAGAAAAAAAGGGAGCATCTGCCAAAGAAAAAGTGCAAAACAAAATGGAAGCAGAAAAAGCTAAAAAAGAAGAAGAAAGTGAAGAGGAAAAGCGGGAGGATAAGATATACTCCGTTCTAGATCAAATAAATTTGAAACCCAAGCCATTGTATTTATATTGGTAAATCTGGCTTAGATTATGTAATTTTGCGGGCTTATGCGAATAATCAGATTCTTATTCATCTTAATTGTAGCTACTTCAGCACTGTCGGCTTGTTCCAAATATGCCAGACTAGAAAAAGTAACTGACTCAGAGGTGTTATTGGCTGCTGCCAACGAATACTACGATAAAGAGGAGTATCGTAAAGCTGCCGAACTGTATGAGCGTATATTACCTTCTATTGGCGGAAGTAGCGAGGCAGAAGAGGTAAGTTTCAAAGTAGGTATGGCAAATTATTTAGTCAACAATTTCGTACTGGCCGATTACCATTTCCGGAGATTTCACGAAAACTATGGCCGAAGTCCTAGAGCAGAAGAGGCCTTTTATCTTCAAGCATATTCCATTTACAAGGACGCGCCCATTACTTCCTTAGATGCGACCAAAACAAGAGAAGCCATCTCCACGATGCAAAACTACTTGAATAGGTTTCCATTATCTGAGAGAAAGGAAGATGCAACTAAAATCATAGATGAATTACAAGTAAGGCTGGAAACAAAATCATACGACATAGCAAAATTATATTGGGCCTTATCAGAAGGACTGTTTGCGCAAAGTTATTTGGAAGCATCCTTAGTTGCTTTTGAGAATTTCGAAAGAGATTTCCCAGATTCTGATTACAGGGAAGAATTAGGCTATTTAAAAATTGTGGCGCAACTTAGGATTGCACAAAACTCAATATTAGCTAAAAAAGAAGAAAGACTATACAAGGCAGTAAGCTATTATGAAGACTTTTTAAATTACTACCCTGGTAGTAAATATTCTGTTCAGGCACAAAAAGTCTACGAACAGTGTTTAACAGAAATAAATAAAATAAGTAAATCCAATACATAAAATGAGTAAGCTAACAGTAAATCCATCCATAATTACTCGTGATACTGACAAAATAGCTGCCCCAACAGGCAATCTATATGAGTCGATCGCAATCATTTCCAAGAGAGCTCGTCAAATTTCTGTAAACGTGAAAGAAGAACTGAACGGCAAGCTTGCGGAATTTGCTTCTTCTGTTGATAATCTTGAGGAAATATTCGAAAACAGAGAGCAAATCGAAATTTCGAAATACTACGAAAAATTACCTAAACCATCTACTCTTGCAATAGAAGAGTTTATGGAAAGGAAAATTTACGCAAGACTACCTGAAGAGGATAGCGAAAACGCTTAATAATATACCATGCTCCGAAATAAGAAAATCTTACTGGGAGTATGTGGTAGTATTGCCGCTTACAAAGCGGCATTTCTGATAAGACTATTGGTAAAAGCTGGAGCAGATGTAAGAGTAATTTCTACTACATCTGCTTCTGATTTTATTAGCCCTCTCACCTTATCTACACTTTCCAAAAATCCAGTTTTAACAAAATTCGTTAAAAACGAACAAGGCGAATGGAACAACCATGTAGAGCTTGGACTTTGGGCTGACCTTATGCTCATTGCGCCATTGAGTGCAAATACACTCGGTAAAATGGCTAACGGAATCTGTGACAACCTTTTAATAGCAAGCTATTTGTCCGCAAAATGCTCAGTAATGGTTGCGCCCGCGATGGATTTGGACATGTACAATCATGCAAGTACACAACAAAATCTCAAAACCATACAGTCGTATGGTAATTTAGTGATTGAAGCGGAAGATGGTGAATTAGCTTCTGGATTGAGTGGGCAGGGACGCATGGCTGAGCCTGAGAATATTATAGAGGTGCTAGAAAGTCATTTTTCAAAGACGAGCGGCTCTCTTAAAGGCAAAAAAGTGCTCATCACTGCTGGGCCAACTTATGAAGCGATTGATCCTGTTCGTTTTATAGGGAATCATTCTACTGGGAAAATGGGATATGCTTTAGCAAAAGCTAGCCTAAACCTTGGCGCTGAAGTTATTTTAATAAGCGGCCCAAGTAATGAGAAAATACCTGAATCAGCCTCACTCAAATTGATTAAGGTCCAGTCGGCTAATGAAATGTTGAAGGCTGCTGAAGAATATTTTGAGCATGCTGATATTGGGATCATGTCTGCTGCTGTAGCTGATTATGCTCCAAAAAATGTATCCGACAAGAAAATAAAAAAAGATGCGGATTCAGTAAGTATTGAACTCGTTAGAAATCCAGATATAGCTAAAACACTGGGAGCAAAAAAGCGGGAGGATCAATTGCTTATTGGCTTTGCATTGGAAACCGACAACGAGGAAGTAAATGCCAAAAGAAAATTAAAATCGAAAAATTTCGATTTAATTGTATTAAATAGCTTGAAAGATGAAGGTGCTGGATTTGCTTATGATACCAATAAAGTAACCTTAATCACGCATAACAAGGTACGCTCCCTCCCGCTTCTATCTAAAGAGGAAACTGCCAAAAAGATCATTGATTATACCTTAGATTTACTAAATAGAAAGACACCAAAATAAATATCTTGCACCTGAAATAGAATATTTTTCGTATTATTGATTATGTCAAAAAAGTCACTTCTTTTTCTTTTACTATCTATTTTGAGCTTCCCAATAGTAGCTCAAGAGATTAATTGTAATGTGACTGTCAATGCCCAAAATATTCAAATTAGTGATCGTAGTATTTTCCAAGATATGGAGAATGCCTTTGAGCAATTTTTGAATAACAGAAGATGGACCAATGAATCTTTTAGAGCTGAAGAGCGAATCCGATGTAATATGGTGTTGACAATGGAGTCCATGCCTAGTATAGGAAGCTTTACAGCTTCACTACAAATTCAGGTATTGCGCCCTGTATATGGCACTAATTATGAAACTGTGGTATTTAATTTTGCAGATAGAAACTGGCAATTTGATTATACCGAATCCCTCCCATTAGAATTTAATGAGAACGCTTTCAACACAAACCTTACCTCTATGTTGGGCTTTTATGCCTATGTGGTGTTGGGTTACGATTATGATTCGTTCGCTCGTCTTGGTGGCTCACCTTTTTTCGATAAAGCCTTTAATGTAGTTATTAATGCCCAGCAAAGTCCACGCGCTGGTTGGAAGCAATTTGAAAGCAATCGTAATAGATATTGGATCACCGAAAACCTTATGAGCAGCCAAATGCTGCCAGTCAGGGAAGCTATATATGAGTATCATAGACTTGGTTTAGACATGTTTGGGCGCGACCCTGAGCAAGGTAGAGATGCTGTACTTGCTGCCCTGCAAAAAATAAAAGAAGTGAATAGACTAAGACCAAATTCCGTGATTATCAATTCATTCTTCGACACTAAATCAGATGAGCTAGCAAATATTTTCGCTCAAGGCAATGAAGTCAAAAGGCAACAAGCTATTGAATTGCTAAAAGAACTTGATCCTCCCAATATTGAAAAATACAACCGAATAAACCCATAAGGGCATTTCATTTCTTTAATCCATTTCGAAGCTACATTCTTAAATTAGATTTGTATTTTTGATACTAATCTGAACCCATCCATTTGTGCTTATATGTTGCAACAATTAAGTATTAGAAACTACGCATTAATAAAAGAACTCATGATGAGTCCATCTGCTGGTCTCAATATGATAACAGGTGAAACAGGTGCTGGTAAATCTATTATGCTAGGTGCAGTTGGGCTGCTATTAGGCGAGAGAGCTGATTCATCTGTAATGCTCGAAGAAAAAGAAAAATGCATTATCGAAGGGCATTTTGATATTGCTGCCTATCAGATGGAAGCCTTATTTGAAAGAGAAGAATTAGACTTTATAAATCCTTGCATTATTCGTAGGGAATTAAGCCCCGGCGGGCGGACAAGGGCATTTATTAATGATTCGCCCGTAAGACTTGAGACCTTAAAAATCATCGGATCCCTCCTGATGGACGTTCACTCCCAGCATCAAAATTTAGCGTTGGGCGAGAAGGTATTCCAATTGAAAATCATTGATGCATTTGCAGGTAACAGTACAATACTAGCAAACTATCAGGCTTTATATAAAGATTGGAAAAATGCCACTGATGACCTAAAAATCTTAGAGCTTAAAAGGCTAGAACTCCAAAGAGACCAGGATTACAATAAATTTATGTATGATGAACTGGAAGCAGCTAAACTACATAAAGATGAACAAGAAGATGCGGAAGCCCAATTATCCGTTTTGGAAAATGCGGAAGAAATCAAAATAAAAATCGCGGAAGCCTTATCGGTATTGAAAGAAAGTGATTTCGCAGCGCTTGATGCATTAAGACAATCGCGAACACTATTAGGACAAATTAGTGCCTTTGGCAAAGGCTTATCGGGCCTTCACAGCAGGCTCGAAAGCGCCTTTATTGAACTTGATGACATTAGTAATGAATTGGAAGCCGAGGCCGAGCATGTAGAGTTTGATCCTGAAAAAGCCCTACAATTGAAAGAACGGCTGGACCTTATTTATCGTCTTCAACAAAAACATCAGGTGGCTACCATACATGAATTGCTCGCCATACAAGATGAATATTCAGCCAAATTAGCTCACTCAGACGATACCGACCTAGCCTATGCCAAATTGCATTCGCTGATTGCTCAGTTGGCGCAAAAGCTGAATAAGGTTGCTGTTGATTTGACCAAAGCTCGTAAAGATGAAATACCTAAACTTGAAAAGGAAATAGTACGATTACTGCATGAACTTGGGATTCCAAATGGGAATTTTCAAATTGAAATGACTAAAGCAGAACCAAAGATTTCTGGTGCTGACGATGTCCAATTTCTATTTTCGGCAAACAAAGGATTGAAACCTGGTGAACTTAAAGACGTAGCTTCTGGAGGTGAATTTTCTAGATTAATATTTGCATTGAAATTTATCATTGCTGGAAAAACAGCTCTGCCAACCATCGTATTTGATGAGATAGATACAGGTGTTTCTGGAGAAATAGCTTTGAAATTAGCTAAAATGATGCGCAGAATGGCGGAAAAACATCAAGTTATCACCATCACCCACCTCCCGCAAATGGCTGTCGCTGGTGAGAAGCATTTCTTTGTATATAAAGACGACTCCGAACCACGAACAGTAAGTCGTATTCGTGAATTGTCTGATAACGATAGAATAATTGAAATCGCAAAAATGATTGGTGGAGAAAATCCAAGCTCGACCACCATTCAAAATGCAAAAGAATTACTTGAACCCAATTATCATAACTCATAACCTTGAATAATTACTCTCAAAAAAATTACTATGGCTCGCGAAAAGAAAGTTGATTCCAAAGAAGTAGGTCTTGAATTAGGTCTAGTGATATTCAGATTTTTTCTGAAAACTGACCATTTACATTACGGGCTATTTACTGATGGCCTAAAAGCCGACGTATCAGATTTAAAACCCGCCCAAGAAAAATATACTGAGCTACTTAAGAGCCTTATTCCTGAAGGCACCAAAACCATCCTTGATGTTGGTTGTGGCTCAGGCGCGACAGCCTTATCGTTGATCAATGATGGCTATGAGGTAGAATGTGTATCACCTGGAAACATCCTTACGGCACAAGTAAGAAAGCTTCTAGGAGACAAAGCAGTGATTCATCAAAAGAAATTTGAAGAAGTTTCTATCAACAAAAAATATGATTTGATCCTTTTCAGCGAGAGTTTTCAATACATCCCCATGGATAATTCAATCCCTGGCGCATTGAAATTACTAAACCCTGGAGGAGGCATCATTGTAGCAGATTTCTTCAAAACCGACGCGCCAGGCAAGAGCCTGTTGGGAGGTGGGCATAACTATAAGGAGTGGCAAGGAAAATTGGAAAGCTTCCCAGTGACCGTAGCTTATGAGCGTGATATCACCGAAGAAACGTCGGTAACGATAGATATTGTGCATCAATTATCCAATGAGGTGCTGGCTCCTGTTTGGAAATCTGTATTCGAACTTGCAGAAGACAGAGCACCAAGAATCATGAAATTGGTGAAATGGAAATTCAAGAAGAAATTCGAAAAAATGGAAAATAAACATTTTACTGGGCAACGAAATGGTGAGAATTTCAAGACCTACAAAAAGTATATGGTCTATTTGCTCAAACCAGAGTAAAATAAATTACGGACTCCAAATGCTTATTTTCTGCATTATATTTCGTACTTTGAAAATAAAAATACTATGATCATCGCTTTAATTGCCATTGCCGTAATTGCCATCTTCTTGATAGCAACCTACAATAAACTGGTGAACCTTAGAGTAACCCGAGAAAATGCATTTGCTGATATTGATGTTCAGCTAAAGCAACGCCATGACTTAATTCCTCAGTTGGTAAGTGCTGTAAAAGGCTACATGGAACATGAGGAAGGCGTGCTTACCAGAGTAACCGAGGCACGCACCAGAGCTATGTCTGCAACGACTATAGATGGAAAAATAGATGCGGAGCAGCAGCTTGGTTCAGCTCTTGCTGGATTAAAAGTTCAAGTAGAAGCCTATCCAGACCTTAAAGCCAATCAAAATTTCATGCATTTGCAAACTGAAATCAGCGATGTAGAGAATAAGCTTGCCGCTGTTAGAAGGTACTTCAATTCGGCTACTAAAGAATTAAATGTAGGTGTTCAGAGCTTTCCTGCAAATATCATTGCAGGGATGTTTGGTTTCAAAACTGAAAAAATGTTTGAAATCGCCATGGAAGACCGTGCGAGCGTAGAAAAAGCACCAGACATCAAATTCTGAATTTTACCCTCCCGCCATGTCCAAATATGTAGGAATACAAGGTCAAATCAGATCTAACAATAGGAAGTCTATTTTACTTTTACTTGCTTTTCCTTCATTGGTATTGGCTGCCGTTTATGCATTTATTTACTTCACCAGTTTCGATGAAGCAGCGGGAGGAATCAATCCACAAATGGTAAAGGATGACTTTTTAGCCTCTATTCCTTTTACTTTAATCATTGTGGGTATTTGGTTTGGTATTGCCTACTTTTTTAATGTCAAAATGATCCAAAGTGCCACAGGTGCAAAACCTCTGGAACGAAAAGAGAACATGAGAATTTACAATTTGACAGAGAACCTTTGTATAAGCAAAGGAATGAAAATGCCAAAAATCAACGTAATTCCGGACCCTTCTCTTAATGCGTTTGCGAGTGGAATAAACCAAAAAACTTACACAGTAACGCTCACACAAGGAATTATGGACAAACTTGACGATCAAGAATTAGAGGGTGTAATTGCGCACGAGCTTATGCACATTCGCAATAATGACGTAAAGCTTTTGATCATTAGTATTGTCTTTGTTGGTATCTTTTCGCTAGTTGCCCAAATGCTTTTCCGGATGCTCATTTTCGGCGGAGGTAGAAGAAGAGGGAAGGATAGCAAAGGTGGTGGTGCGCTAATAATTGCATTAGTTATTGCCGCAATAGCTTATTTCTTATCACTAATTTTCAAATTTGCTATATCCAGAAGCCGAGAGTACATGGCGGATTCTGGTGCAGCAGAGATGACCCGAAACCCAAAGGCACTAGCATCAGCACTGAGAAAAATTAGTGGAAATTCTGAAGTAGGCACGCTTAAAAGCGAAGATGTTTCAGCTTTGTTTATTGATAATTCTTCCAAAAATAAGAAAGGGTTTGCAAGTATGATAAGTGGTATCTTTGCCACCCACCCTCCTATCGAAAAGAGGATTAAGCTGCTTGAAGAGTTTTAAAAGAATCATAAATATATTTTTTGTTTAATTTTACTTAAAAAAGGTATGTCAAATAATCTGCTCAAAGGAAAAAAAGGAATCATATTCGGAGCGTTGGATGAAAACTCCATTGCGTGGAAAACGGCTCTTAAATGCAAGGAAGAAGGTGCTATTTTCGTACTTACCAATGCGCCTGTAGCTATGCGTATGGGTGAGATTCAAAAACTTGCAGAAATATGCCATTCAGAAGTGATTCCAGCAGATGCCACTTCTGTAGAAGATCTCGAAAATTTGTTTACAAAATCGACGGAAATTTTGGGAGGTAAATTAGATTTTGTGCTTCACTCGATTGGAATGAGTCCCAACGTTCGCAAAGGCCGTGACTATGGGAATCTCAATTACGATTGGTTTTTAAAAACCTTGGATATTTCAGGGGCTAGTTTCCATAAAGTATTACAAACGGCCGAGAAAACTGACTCAATGAACGAGTGGGGCTCTATAATGGCACTCAGTTATATTGCAGCACAAAGGTCATTCCCAGACTACTCCGATATGGCCCATGCCAAGGCATTGCTTGAATCAATAGCAAGAAGTTATGGACATCGCTTTGGTAAACTTAAAAATGTACGAGTAAATACCATTTCACAATCACCAACTAAAACAACTGCTGGCACTGGTGTTACAGGTTTCGATATTTTTTATGATTACGCCGATAAAATGTCACCACTTGGCAATGCCTCAGCTGAAGACTGTGCAAATTACATTGCTGTGATGTTCTCAGACTTCACCAGGATGGTTACTATGCAAAACCTTTTCCACGATGGTGGTTTCGCATGCGCAGGAATCACTGACGAAATCGTTGAGCAAATGCTAAAATAATTATTATTGTAACCCCATTCATCCCTGTTGCATACCAACAGGGACTTCATGTTAAATCCTCTTTCCACACAAATTCTATCTGCAATGATTGCCTTCCCAAATGCTAAAATCAATCTAGGACTAAGGATTTTGAAAAAGAGATCTGATGGTTTTCATGATATTGAAACTTGCATGTACCCAATTGGCTGGCAGGATGCAGTGGAAATTATAGAGCACGGTAAACTAGAACTAAGTATCACTGGCTTGGAAGTGCCTGGAGATGATAAGTCTAACCTTTGCATACGTGCCTATAAATTATTACAAAAAGGGTACGGATTGCCGAATGCTAAAATTCATCTTCATAAAATTATTCCTTTTGGTGCTGGTTTAGGGGGAGGTTCATCAGATGCTGCATTTGTAATGAAAATAGCTTCGGAAATTTTTCAGCTTTTCCTAGATGATGATTTACTAGAAGAAGTTGCCGCCGAGCTAGGCAGTGATTGTCCGTTTTTCATCAAAAATAAGCCTGCGATAGCAGGAGGAAAAGGCAATGATCTAACCATACTTAACTTCAATCCAGATGGATATTATGCCTTAGTAATCTACCCAAACATTAGGATAGGCACAGCCCTAGCGTATAAAAATGTCATCCCAAGTGCCGATGGGATAAGTATTGAAGAAGCCTTATCCTACCCTATTGCAGAATGGAGAAATCATTTGCACAATCAATTTGAAGATACAATCTTTCCAGCATTCCCACTGTTACAAGATATAAAAGAAGAGCTTTATCAACAAGGTGCAGTGTATGCATCTATGTCTGGATCGGGCTCTGCAATGTTTGGGCTATTCAAAGAGGCTCCACAAACTGCTCATTGGTCTGAAAAAGGATACTCTATTTGGAGTGGCAAACTCTGATTATTTGAAAAGCCGAGTTGAAAAGGGTTTTCTTTGAAATAAGCGATTGAGAATTGGGTAAGATAATACAGAAATCAAAATCACTAAAGTGCCGATATAAAACTGATCACTCATCTTTTCCTTTTCACCAAAAACGATTACTGCCAAAATAATACCGTACACAGGTTCTAAATTCACTGTAAGATTTAGAAAAAATGCGCTGATTCTTTTCATCAATTCGATAGAAACTGAATAGGCAAAAACGGTACATAAAAATGCCAAAATTAAGATATAAATAAAATCCATTCCTGTTGGCATCAGTTGGAGGCCTTTCCCATCTGTCATATAGATAGCATAAAAGGGCAAGAAAAGTACCGTCCCCAAAAAGGCTCCAATCATCTCATAAAAATTAATCATATAGGGATGATGCTTTTTTGTGAATTTGCCATTAATTACCGTAAAGACTGCAGCTAAAAAGGCCGATCCTAAGGCCATAGATAGGCCGAGTACATGATCAAACTCGAAGCGGAAAATGATATACAGTCCAAAAATTACAACCAATCCCAAAGCAACTTCGAAAATTTTCACTTTTCTCTTAGTCAAAATAGGCTCAATAATGCTTGTCCATAGAGAAGTGGTGGCCATACCAGCCAAACAAATAGAGGCCGTCGAAACCTTTGCTGCACCAAAAAACAATATCCAATGCGCTGAAATCAGAAATCCCGTTGCCAGCATTTTCAAAATATCAGATTTACCCAATGAAAAGGAATGTTTACGAAGGACTAATATGACCCCTAAACCTAGCGCAGCTAATAAAGTACGGTGAAAAACGATCTCTACAGAAGGAATAGTGATCAATACGCCAAGGATTGCCGTAAAGCCCCAAAGAAGCACAATTAGGTGGAGCATCAAAAAATCCTTGCGATCAGCGGTCATTATCTTGGCAGTGTTTTGTACAATATCAATGTGATAAATGTAAAAACAATATTTGGCATCCAAACAGCGAGTAACGGATTAATACCGCCGCCTTCAGCAATATTTTTGGAGACTAAAAAGAAAATGATAAATACAGCTGCCAAAGCAAACCCAATAGCCATTTGCGCACCGGTCCCACCTCTGGACTTGCGGGAGGAGACAATTACGCCTAAAAGCGTGAGTACCAAAGCAGCAAAAGGGGCCATGAAACGTGAATAACGCTCAATTCTATACACAATCAAATTGTCAGCACCTCTTGACTCTAACAACAAAATATACTCATCCAATTCTGTCAAAGTGAGCATCTCTTGCTTATTATCTACAATCTCAAAATCTTCAGGAAATAAGTTAATAAGCGTGTCTAATTCATTTCCAGTATTCGCTTCTTCCTCCATTCCAGAGAATTTCCGATATTTCCAATCTACCAAATGCCAAACACCTGATTCACCTAAAGTATCTGGTTTCCAAATAATCCGTTCGGCGTACAGCTTATCAATCAATTGATTATCTCTTATCGTTTCTATTGTAAAGCGAAATCCTGTATTAATCGCATTGGAATAGCTTTGCATATAAACATAAGACTCCGGACCAACCTTCACATGGAAATTGGTTTGCCCAAACATCTGTTTCCCATCAATATATTTTATCTCAAAATCTATCCTCGGTTTATTTGCTATAGGAATCACCCAACCTTGCAACACAAAACTTGCCATGGTAATGATGAAAGCCCCAATCATATAGGGTCTCAACAGCCGCTGAAAACTCATTCCACTGCTAAGCATGGCAACAATCTCTGTATGAGAAGCCAACTTGGAGGTCATAAAAACTGTAGCAATAAATATGGTGATAGGGGTAAGTACATTCCCTATATATGGAGCGTAGTATAAATAATATTTAAGTATTTCTAATGCTCCAACATTGTTCTTTAGGTAGGCATCATTATTCTCTACAAAGTGCAGCACAGATATGATCGATACCAATAGAAGCACTACAAAGATAAAAGTAACGAGAAAGCGGTTTAGAATATATCTATCTAAAATTTTCAAATGATCGTGAGAGTAAGCTGGGATTTAATCAAAATTCGAACCATCATTAAGTTGCTTACAAACGACGAGAAACTTTCTCAACCATTTCCTTTTTCCAAATAGCAAAATCTCCCTCAATGATGTGAATCCGCGCTTGCTTTACTAGCCATAAATAAAAGCTAAGATTTTGAATACTAGCTATTTGACCTCCCAACATTTCCTTACTTGTGATTAAGTGTCTCAAATAGGCCTTTGTATAAAAATTACTAGAATGGGCTGTTAGACCAGCATCGATTGGACTGAAATCATCCTTCCACCTTTCATTCCGCATATTCAAAATTCCTTCAGTCGTGAAAATCATTCCATTTCGGGCATTTCGAGTAGGCATTACACAATCGAACATGTCGATTCCTAAAGCAATACATTCTAGCAGATTGGCAGGTGTGCCTACACCCATCAAATAACGTGGCTTATCTTGAGGCAATATATCACAAACTACTTCCGTCATCTCGTACATATCTTCTGCGGGCTCACCTACAGATAAGCCTCCTATAGCATTCCCTACCCTATCCATCGAGGCAATTTTTTCTGCTGATATTTTCCGTAAGTCAGGATATACACTTCCTTGCACTATGGGGAATAAGTGCTGCTCGAATCCATATATTCCCTCCGTTTCATCAAATCGTTTGCAGCAGCGCTCTAACCAACGGTGCGTCATTTCCATAGATTTTTTGGCATATCCATACTCGCAAGGATAAGGCGTACACTCGTCGAAAGCCATTATTATATCTGCCCCTATCCTTCTTTGAATATCCATGACTCCTTCGGGACTGAAAAAATGCTTACTCCCGTTAATATGAGATTTGAAATCGACGCCAGCTTCTTTAATCTTTCGAGTACCTGACAGAGAATATACTTGATACCCACCACTGTCTGTCAAAATCGGTTTATCCCACCCATTAAACTTATGTAAACCTCCCGCTTTTTCTAAAATATCTAATCCGGGGCGGAGGTACAAATGATAGGTATTACCCAAAATTATCTGTGCTTGTATATCAAGTTCCAATTCCCGCTGATGAACCGCTTTGACTGTAGCTGCTGTACCCACAGGCATAAATATGGGCGTTTCTACCGAGCCATGTGCCGTATGAAATACTCCCGCCCTAGCCTTGGTATTTAGGTCTCTTGCTTTCAGTTCAAAATTCATCCGTAATAAGTCTGATTTTTCAAGTCGCAAAAATAACATTAAAATATTCCCTGAAAGACTATCTTTGACAAGAATTGAACATGCACTTTCAAATGATTATACCTTTACTGCTCTGCAGCCTTATTTCACTCGTTTTTATTCAACTTTTCTTTCATTTAGTTTACTTCATTAGGATTCCTATTTTCAAAAGAAAAGTTGATGATCAAAAGGATATTGAAGGCATTTCAATAGTAATTTGTGCGCACAACGAGGAGGTTAATTTGAGACAGCTTCTTCCTATATTATTGGAGCAAGATCACCCAAATTTTGAAATTATTATTGTAGATGATAAATCATCAGATGGTAGCTATGATTTTTTGACAGAGGAAAAATTAAAGCACCCTAAACTTAAGTTGGTCGTCATTGATTCAACGCCAGACGCCTTCAATTCGAAAAAATATGCTTTGACATTAGGTATAAAGGCTGCCAAAAATGACATCGTTCTATTGACAGATGCAGATTGTTGGCCAAATAGCGCATCTTGGGCAAGCCAAATGGCCAGATCTTTCGAAGAGGAAACCCAAATTGTGTTGGGCTACTCTCACTATCAAAAATCAGGAGGATTTTTGGGTAAACTGATTGAATTCGAAACATTAGTTACGGGAATTTTATATATTTCATCTGCGCTAGCCTTTAGACCTTATATGGGCGTAGGGAGAAATTTGGCCTACCGAAAAAGCTTTTTCTTGAAAAATAAGGGCTTTTATGGGATGATGGAATTAACAGGAGGTGACGATGATTTATTCATAAATAAATATGCTAAAAAGAAATTCACTAAAGTATGTGTCGGACCAGAGGTTGTTGTTTGGTCTATTCCAAAAAAATCATGGTCAACGTACTATACTCAAAAAATAAGACATTTGGCTGCTGGTAAACATTATAAGTTTAGAGATAAGTTTAAAATAGGTTTATTCCATGCTTCCTTGTGGCTTATGTGGCTATCTGCTATAGGATTAGCCTTCTTTTGGGAGAACTTATTGGACTTTGAAATTTTATTTGGAATAGCTGCGGGAGGATTCCTTTTAAGGTTAATTTTGCTGCATGTATTTTTTATACTGTCAGCAAAGCGGTTTGGTGTGAAAGTTGCTGGATTTTTATTAATTTTTTATGAGATTTTATATCTCAAATATTATTTATTGGTCGGCATTACTGCACAGTTTTCTAAAAGGATAAGATGGTAGCTTCACGTGGTTTTTCTCAAAAGGCTTTGAGAGATTTTGAACTAATAGATCAAGCGGTTGATGAAAAAAGTCAGCAAGCTTACGCAGATTTATTAAAGAGATACAAGAAGCCTGTATATCATATGATTTTGAAAATGGTGCGTAATGTAGATGATGCAGAGGATCTTACCATTGAAGCATTCGCAAAGGCATTTAAAAACCTTCATAAATTCAAAAAGGATTATACTTTCAGTACTTGGTTGTTTCGTATTGCGACCAACAACGCTATTGATTTTATTCGCAAAAAGAAACTCGATACCTTGAGTATTCACCATGCGTATAAAGATGATAATGGTGATTCTGTTGGAATTGAGGTAATGGACCTGAAAATGGATCCAGAAGAAGAAGCTATAAATACTCAAAAGAAAGAAATCATTAGAATATTTGTCACAAAGCTACCTCCTAAATATCAGAGACTCGTAAAACTCCGTTACTTTCAGGAATTTTCTTATGATGAAATAGCAAAGGAAATTGAAGCACCTCTAGGAACGGTAAAAGCCCAACTCCACAGAGCAAGAGAGTTACTTTCTGAATTGGTAAAAGGAAAAGAAGAGCACATTTAACCTATCTTTGCTTCTGTGAAAGGATCAGAAATTATTTATCATTATTTCCCGGAACTTACCGAGAAGCAAATACAGCAATTCGACAATCTGAAAAGTTTGTACGACGATTGGAATTCCCAAATTAATGTCATCTCTCGTAAGGATATGGATGAGTTTTATACTCATCATGTCCTTCATTCATTGGGCATTGCAAAAGTAAATCCTTTTAATGCAGGAGCTGAAATTATGGATATTGGTACTGGAGGTGGATTTCCTGGAATTCCTCTTGCTATTTTATTTCCAGAGGCTAAATTTCATTTAGTTGATTCTATCGGTAAGAAAATTAAAGTGGTAGAAGGTGTCAAAACCTCGCTTGGTCTTACCAATGTCACAGCCACAAATACCAGAGGCGAAAAAGTGAAAGGAACGTTTGATTTTATCGTTAGCAGAGCCGTTGGTCGATTAGCAAATCTGCATAATTTGGTCAAACTAAAAATCAAACCTGACCACACTCATAAACTGGCAAATGGTATGCTCTTACTTAAAGGTGGCGATTTGAGTGAAGAAATAGAAGAATCAGAATTGTTCGTTCAAGAATTCCTGCTCAGTAAGTCTTTTAAAGAGCCTTTTATGGAAACCAAAAAGGTGATTTACATCCCATACACTGAAAAATAGTTTATTTTTCTTCCTTCTTCCCTTTAAGCATGCTATTTTGTTTCTAAAATTCAAAATTGCTTTCCATTTCCCTTATGTACCTAATATTCGATACCGAAACTACTGGTTTACCACAAAACTATAATGCGCCCGTTAGTGATCTAGACAACTGGCCTCGATTAGTACAACTAGCTTGGCAATTGCACGATGCAAAAGGAAATCTTGTTTCTAATCACAATTATATCGTTCGACCTGAGGGCTTTACAATCCCATATAATTCTGAAAAAATCCATGGCATTTCTACTTCCTTAGCTGAGAAAGAAGGATATCCATTGCGAAAGGTGCTAGAATTGTTTAAAGTTGATGCCCTCAAATCAGACTTTTTGGTTGGTCATAATATTGGTTTCGATATCAATATAATGGGTGCTGAATACCTGCGCATGCAGGAAGAAAATATATTGGAAGGGCGTGCATCCATTGATACCAAAGACAAGGCTACCGAATATTGTGCTTTGCCAGGAGGAAAAGGCGGAAAATTTAAATGGCCTACACTTACCGAACTTCATCAAAAGCTTTTCAGTAAACCATTTAAAGATGCCCATGATGCTGCTTTTGACGTAGATGCCACTGCCAAATGTTTTTTCGGCTTGCTAAAAGTTGGCTTGATTAAGCCAATAGAAGGCATAAAAGTTAGCGAAATTACTTACCAACCTCCCGCTTTAGAAGAGGCTAATTTCGTAAAAAAAGCTCCTGCTAAAAAGAAAAGACAAATTATCGACCCTAACCAAAAGGTTGAAATTTCCACTCCTTTCACGCACTTACATGTTCATTCACAATTCTCTGTTTTACAAGCCGTTCCACAGATTCCAAAACTAATAGCCAAAGCCAAAGAATTGAATATGCCAGCTGTTGCTCTTACAGATTTGGGCAATATGTTTGGCTCCTTTTTATTTGTTAGAGAGGCTTTGAAGCAAGGAATAAAACCCATTGTAGGTTGTGAGTTTTTCGTTGCCGAGGAGCGTACAAGGCTACAATTTACCAAGGATCATACTGACAAGCGATTTAGCCAAGTGTTGCTTGCTAAAAATAAGGATGGGTTTCATTCTTTAGCAAAATTGGCATCACTAGCATTTACAGAAGGGAACTATGGCCTCTATCCAAGAATTGACAAGCAACTCATTACTCAATACAGTGAAAATGTAATTGCACTCAGTGGAGGATTATCAGGCGAAGTTCCAAGCCTTATTCTAAATATTGGAGAGCATCAAGCCGAGGAAGCTTTTAAATGGTGGGTAGACACATTTAAAGAAGATTTTTATGTGGAACTCACCAGGCATGGATTAGAAGAAGAAGATCGTGTAAATGACGTATTGCTCGAATTTGCCGATAAATACAATGTGAAAGTAATCGCCAGTAATGATGTCTATTATTTAGATAAAAATGATGCTGATGCGCATGATATTTTACTGTGTGTAAGAGATGGTGAGAAAAAAAGCACTCCTATAGGTAGAGGAAGAGGATATCGCTTTGGCTTTCCGAATAAAGAATATTATTTCAAAACTCAGGATGAGATGAAAAAGCTCTTCGCAGACATCCCTGAGGCAATAGAAAATATTGCGGAAATCGTCGACAAAATTGAGGCTTTCGAATTGGAGCGGGAGGTATTGCTGCCTGCCTTCGACATACCACAAGAATTTGTCGATCCACAAGATGCTACTGATGGAGGCAAAAGAGGTGAAAATAAATACCTACACCATCTTACCTATGTGGGCGCGAAGAAACGATATGGAGAAATTACAGAGGAAATAAAAGAAAGGATCGATTTTGAACTTGAAACCATTGAGCGCACTGGCTATCCAGGGTATTTCCTAATTGTGCAAGATTTCACGCATAAAGCACGCGAAATGGGTGTGTCAGTCGGTCCAGGCCGTGGATCTGCCGCTGGCTCAGCAGTTGCTTATTGCAATGCCATTACCAATGTAGATCCTATTAAGTATGACCTGCTATTCGAGAGATTTCTTAATCCAGACCGCGTTTCACTTCCCGATATTGATATTGATTTCGATGACGAAGGGAGAGGAAAAGTGATTGATTATGTGATCAATAAATATGGCAAATCACAAGTTGCTCAAATCATCACTTATGGTACTATGGGCGCAAAATCTGCTATTCGTGATTGTGCCCGGGTGATGGATCTATCCTTGAGTGAGGCGACTCAACTAACCAAACTCATTCCTGACAAACCAATAGGTATCAACCTGCAAAAGGCCTATGAACTTGAGCCTCAGCTTAAAGCTATTAGGAATAGCAAAGGCCTGCAAGGCGAGATTCTAAGACAGGCTGAAGTATTGGAAGGATCCCTTCGAAATACTGGCGTGCATGCTTGTGGAGTGATAATTACTCCTGATGATATTCAGAAGTTTATTCCGGTTGGTGTCGCCAAAGATTCAGATTTGGTAGTGACACAATACGACAACTCGGTAGTCGAAAGTGCTGGATTATTGAAAATGGACTTTTTGGGATTAAAAACCCTGTCTATTATCAAAGATGCGCTTCGCCAAATAAAGAAAAACCATGGAATTGATATTGATATTGAGACCATTCCTTTGGATGATGCAAAAACGTTAGAGTTATTTTCGAAAGGAGAAACGGTCGGGCTATTCCAATTTGAGTCACCCGGAATGCAGAAACACCTCAAAGGGCTCAAACCAGATAAATTTGAGGATATTATAGCCATGAATGCCCTGTATCGTCCTGGCCCAATGGATTACATACCGAATTTCATAGCCAGAAAGCATGGTATCGAACCCATCAGCTACGATATTCCTATCATGGAAGAATACTTGAAAGAAACTTACGGCATCACGGTATATCAAGAACAGGTGATGCTTCTTTCCCAATCCTTGGCTGCATTCACCAAAGGCCAAGCGGATAAATTGCGGAAAGCAATGGGTAAAAAGCAAAAGTCGGTATTGGATGAATTGAAGGAAACGTTCTTGGAAGGCTGCAATAAAAATGGGCATGAACGTAAAATTTGTGAGAAAATCTGGACCGATTGGGAAGCGTTTGCTGCCTACGCTTTCAATAAATCTCACTCTACTTGCTATTCCTACATTGCATTCCAAACGGGGTATTTAAAAGCCCATTACCCTGCGGAATTTATGGCTGCTGTGCTCACACACAACCAAAGCGATATTAAAAGCCTCACCAAGTATATGGAAGGATGTCGTGATTACGGCATCAAAGTTTTAGGACCTCATGTCAATGAATCAGGTGTGTACTTCGAGGTGAACGAAAAAGGAGAAATTCGATTTGGTTTGGGGGCTATCAAAGGTGCAGGTGAAGCCGCAGTAGAATCATTGATAGAAGAAAGAAGTAAATCTGGAGCATTCAAGGAGATTTTCGATTTCACTAATCGAGTAAATCTCAAGGCGGTAAACAAAAAGACTTTCGAAGCTTTGGCCATGTCTGGAGCATTCGACTCCTTTGAAGATTACCATAGGCGACAATACTTGGAAGCGCCAGAAGGAGAGGCTAATTTAGTAGAGAAAGCGATTAAATATTCTCAAAAGCTACAATTAGAAAAGGAAAGTGCTCAAACCAGTCTTTTTGGAGGATCTGGTGGAATGGAAATTCCCAAGCCAAGCGTTCCACCTATGGAGCCGTTCCATAATTTAGTAAAACTTAGAAAAGAGCGGGAGGTGGTTGGACTTTATATTTCTGGCCATCCGTTGGATCAGTACAAGCTGGAGATACAGAATTTTTGCAATGCAAGCCTGAGTGACCTCAACAATTTGGAAGAAATGGCTGGGAAAACACTGAGATTAGCCGGTATGGTCACCGAAGCCCAACATCGTATGACCCAAAAATCGAATAAACCATTTGGCTCACTCACCATGGAAGACTACAATGGTAGCTTTAGATTCATGATTTTTGGAGAGGATTATATAAAATACAAAGGCTTTTTAGAAACTGGCTGGTACTTATTCCTAGTTGTAAAAGTAGAGCGCAATAAATACAGAGATAATGAATTCGAAGCCAAAATATTAAAGATTGAGTTCATTAGTGATTTATGGGAAAAATTAGCAAAAGGAGTGAAAGTAAATATTGATCTGGATTCGCTCAACCAAAATATGATTGCCAATTTGGAAAAACTTAAAAAGGCATATCCTGGCAAAATACCTGTCAGAATAAATTTTATAGATCGGCGGGAGGAACTGGAAGTCCCTCTCCTAGCCCGAAAATTATGCATTAATTTAGAGCAAGATAGCTTAAGAGAACTGAAAAAAGTGTCCAAAAGCAAACCGACCATAATTATGCACGAAACATGAACCTGAAAGGAAAAGTTACTGTTTACCTACAGAACTTTAGAAGAGAAAAAACTTTTAAAACAAATAATTAACATAATTTAAGGCAATGGCTAAAGCAATTAATGTAACCGACCAGAATTTTGAAGAAATAATCAATTCTGACAAACCTGTAATGATCGATTTTTGGGCTGAATGGTGCGGTCCTTGCAAAATGATTGGCCCTGTAGTGGAAGAAATGGCTGCTGAGTTTGAAGGTAAAGCGATTATTGGTAAAGTAGATGTAGATAGCAACCCAGGCGTATCTGCTAAATTCGGAATCAGAAGTATCCCTACATTATTATTTTTCAAAAATGGTGTGATAGTAGACAAGCAAGTAGGTGCAGTGAATAAAGCGGTCTTGGCCGGAAAACTAGAAGGACAATTGGCTTAATCAAGCAATGAAAATATAAATTGCCTCTAGGGATTGTCCTTAGAGGTTTTTTTATGCCAAAAAATAACGGGATTTTGGAGGGCTTAGAACCTTCTAATTTTGATTTTCTTCCTCACTTCTTCCAATGAATGCGCAAATCTGGCATCCGTTTCCGTCATATTATCTACGGATTGCACAGCATGTATTACTGTACTATGATCCCTCCCGCCAAAATGATATCCGATAGACTTTAAGGAATGGTTGGTATATTCCTTGGCTAAGAACATCGCAACTTGCCGAGAAATTACAATTTCTTTTTTGCGTGTTTTGGCTTTCATATCCTCTATGGATATGCCAAAATATTCACTAACTATTTTCTGAATATAATCAATACCTACCTCAGAATCAATTTCTTGAACGATATTCTTCAACGTTTGCTTAGCAAGTTCTAAATTAATTTCTCTTCGGGTAAGTGAGGCATGTGCAATTAAGGAAATCAAGACACCTTCCAATTCACGCACATTAGTATCCACGCTGTAAGCCAAATATTCCACAACATCCTCTGGAATATCTATCCCATCTGCTTGCAGTTTTCTATTGATGATGGCAATGCGAGTTTCGAAATCTGGCAATTGCAAATCAGCAGTAAGCCCCCATTTGAAACGAGAAAGCAATCTATCCTGCAATCCTTGCAAGTCGCGAGGTGGTCTGTCGCTAGTTAAAATTACTTGTTTGCCATTTTGATGTAAGTGATTGAATATATGAAAAAACATCTCTTGTGTTTTTTCCTTTCCCGACAAAAACTGGACGTCATCAATGATCAATACATCCACTTGCAAATAAAAATGAGTGAATTGTTGTATCGAATTATTTTTAATAGCATCCGTAAATTGGTTAGTGAATTTCTCTGAAGAAACGTAAAACACCAATTTATCTTCTAAACTAGATCTGATTTGATTGCCTATACTATGCACCAAATGCGTTTTACCGAGACCTACACCACCATAAATCATCAATGGATTGAAGGAGGTGATACCTGGCTTAGTCGCCACCGCATGCCCAGCCGAACGCGCCAAACGATTGCAATCGCCTTCGATAAATGAATCAAAAACATAATTCGGATTAAGCGCCGTTTGATACATAAAGGCATCTTTATATGTATCCAACTGATAATTGCCATTGGAACCATCAAAGCCATTTCCGTTCATAGAGGCCATAGGCTTTTGCCTATATTGGTTTGGCAAATTGATCGCTACAGGCTTGTTGTTCGAATTCCCATTGTCCACAATTACAGAATACTCCAATCTTCCATGCTTACCAATTTCTTGATCAATGGCCTTCCTAAGCAAATGAACATAGTTTTCTTCTAACCACTCATAAAAAAACTGACTAGGCACTTGAATCGTAAGTGCCCCATCCTCATATCTTAGAGGAATAATCGGCTTGAACCAAGTTATATACGGCTGTTCACCTACATTCTCTCGAATATACGTTAAACAGTTTGTCCAAATGGTTGCGCAGTCATTCATTTATGGGGTCCTCTTATTATTAAAAAGTATTAGATTTTCAGAAAAAGAGGGAGACAAATTTGATAAAAATTTACCATAGATGAAAGGGCAAGTGGACAAGTTTTGCAGATTTTTAAAATTGATTTTCTCTCGAATTATAAATTTCCCTCAACTCATATAAGTCATCCCTGATAATTCGACCAGTAGCAGATTTTAATGTATTTTTACACAAACAAAATTTCTAAAATAGATGAGCGATTCATCATCAAATTTTTTCTCTCCACTTTCATTCCCTAATTCTAAAAAAATCGAATGGAAGGAAAAAGTGCTAAAGGACTTAAAAGGTAAGGACTATGAAAGTTTAGTTTGGAGAACAGACGAAGGCATGGAAGTAGAGCCCATGTATTTTCAAGAAGATCTTGAGCACCTGAAAAGTCTCGAAAATCTACATAATATAAATGCTAATGATCATCCCTCCTTCCCGAACAGGCACTGGATAAATTTTGAAAAGATCGAGGTTGAAGATACTAAAAAAGCCAATGAAGAAGCCCTTTTTGCCTTAGAAAATGGTGCAGATGGAATTGAATTTCACATTCAAGATGATGCTAATATTGAATTACTATTAGCAGGAATTATGCCTCAATATTGCGCTTTATCTTTTTATGGGATATATGATCATCAAATATTTATCAATAAATTACTAAAATGGATTGGCTCCCAAGAAATAGAAAAGGAGCAATTAAACATCTATATAGATTTCGACCTTTTAGGTGATTTATTATTAGGAAAGCACCATAAATTTGATGCTTCCTTATTCCTTAGTCTGCTACAATCGAATGAAAATGCGGGAGGATTAAAATCCTTCACTTTAGACCTAGGCTTATATCAAAATGCAGGTGCAGATGCCGTCCAACAATTAGGGATTGGCCTGCATCAATTAGTTGCCTATTTGGATAAAGGTACAGATGCAGCTCTGCCTGCTTCCAAAATACTGACCAACTTAATGATGAAATCTTCTATTGGAAACGAGTACTTTATAGAGATGGCCAAATTAAGGGCATTAAAAGCACTTGTGGCAAAAATCGCTGCAAGTTATGATGTCAAAAATTGGGTGCAGCCTATACACGCTTATTCTTCTGTATGGAGCAAATCCTTTTATGACCCATATATAAATATGCTGCGAAATACCACTGAAGCAATGTCTGCCATATTAGGTGGCGCAAATAGTATAAGCATTAGTCGATATGATGAAGGACTCGCCGAGCCAAGCGCATTCTCCCAGCGAATCACTAGAAATATATCCTTGATCTTAAAAGAGGAATCCTATTTTGATAAAGTAGCCGACCCTATTGCAGGATCATATTATATTGAAACGCTTACGGCAAAACTGATAGCAGGAGCTTGGAAGTTATTTTTAAACTTAGAGGATAGAGGTACTTTCGAAGAAAATGCAAAATCAGGCCATTTATTAAGTTTGGTATCTGAAAAAAGAAAAACTAAGCTCGATAAAGTCGCTTCTAGACAATCCACTATTATTGGTACTAATCAGTTTCCAAACCCTACTGATATACTCCAAAATATTATAAAACCTGAATGGATGGAAAATACGGATTCCTTCCTCCCGCGACACGCAGCCTTGCAATTTGAAACAGTGCGTCATCAGATAGAAACTAAATTGGCAAAAGGATCTTCTTTAAAATTTCTAATTCTTCCTTTATCGAATGGTTTTATGCCTAGTGCCCGTATCAATTTCAGTCAGTCCTTTTTTGGAACAATTGGAATTTCATTATCGGAATTATCAACCTTTTCAAAAGTTGATACCCTTGCCGAAATAAAAGCGCAAAATCCAGATTTAATAATCCTTTGTGGTTCTGATGAGGATTATGTACAAATAGGTGAACCGATTGCTAAAGGCATTAGAAAAATAAGTCATGCTAAAATAGTGATTGCAGGAAACCCTGTAGAATGCATCGACAAGCTAAAAGCGGCTGGTGTAGATTACTTTATTTACGCAAAATCAAATGTCATTCACAGTCTAGGCCAAATTATTGAAACCCTTGAAGATCACAACAAATGAAGCCAGATTTTAAAAAAATAGATCGAGAAGATATTCCTTTAAAGACGCAAACGGAAATTGATTTGCCTGTATTTCAGGCTGCAGAGGATATTGAAATAAAAGGGATTTACGGCAAAAATGATTTGCAAAACAATATTGCCTCTCAATATGCTGCTGGCCTGCCGCCTTATTTGCGTGGCCCATATTCCAGCATGTATGTGTATCAGCCTTGGACGATCAGACAATATGCAGGATTTAGCACCGCTGAGGAGTCTAACGCTTTTTACAGAAGGAATCTTGCTGCAGGTCAAAAAGGATTGAGCGTAGCCTTCGATTTGGCAACACACAGAGGATATGACTCAGATCACCCACGCGTAGTTGGCGATGTAGGAAAGGCAGGAGTAGCAATCGATTCTATACTGGATATGAAGGTTCTTTTTGACCAAATTCCTTTGGATAAGATGTCTGTTTCAATGACTATGAATGGTGCTGTAATTCCCATTATGGCATTTTATATAGTGGCTGCCGAAGAACAAGGTGTATCGGCAGATAAACTCAGCGGAACCATTCAAAATGATATTTTGAAGGAGTTTATGGTGAGAAATACCTATATCTACCCTCCTACTCCTTCGATGCGAATTATTGCAGATATTTTTGCTTACACGGCCAAGAATATGCCTAAATTCAATTCCATCAGCATCAGCGGATATCACATGCAGGAGGCTGGTGCTACGGCAGATTTAGAGCTTGCCTACACCCTTGCAGATGGACTTGAATATGTACGAACTGGCTTGAAAACAGGCCTTAGTATAGACGAATTTGCACCAAGGCTTTCCTTCTTTTGGGCTATTGGCATGAATCACTTTATGGAGATTGCTAAAATGAGAGCCGCCAGAGTAATTTGGGCAAAAATGATTAAGGAATTTAATCCTCAAAATCCTAAATCAATGGCCTTGCGAACGCACTGCCAAACCTCAGGTTGGAGCTTGACAGAACAAGATCCTTTCAATAATGTAACCAGAACTTGTGTAGAAGCATTGGCTGCGGTACTAGGCCATACACAAAGTTTGCATACCAATGCCTTCGATGAGGCATTGGCTTTACCAACAGACTTTTCTGCTAGAATTGCAAGAAACACTCAATTATACTTGCAACAAGAAACTCAGGTAACCAAAGCGGTGGATCCATGGGGAGGTTCCTATTATGTGGAATACCTCACGGAGCAATTGATCGAAAAAGCTTGGGCATTGATAGAAGAAGTGGAGGAATTGGGTGGAATGGCCAAGGCTATTGAAAGCGGCCTTCCAAAAATGCGAATTGAAGAAGCGGCTGCCAAAAAGCAGGCTAGAGTCGATTCTAAAAGAGATATTATTGTTGGGATCAACCGCTATCAAGCCAAAAGCGATAAGGAATTTGATATACATGAAGTGGACAACACAGCCGTATACAATTCCCAAATAGCCCGACTCAAAAAGCTGAAAGCAGAAAGAAACCAAGCAGAAGTGGATAAGGCGTTGGAAGAAATTACCCAAGCAGCCAAATCAGGTGAAGGAAATTTACTAGATTTAGCCGTAAAGGCTGCGAGAGCTCGAGCGACACTAGGCGAGATTTCCGATGCAATGGAAAAAATTTATGGTCGCCATCAAGCAGTTATTAGATCTATTCAAGGAGTATATTCAAGAGAAGTGGCACAGGATCCAAACTTTAAAAAAGCAAAAGAATTAGCCGATCAATTCGAAAGTATTGAAGGCCGTCGTCCTAGAATTATGGTGGCAAAAATGGGACAAGATGGACACGATAGAGGTGCCAAGGTAATAGCCACCAGCTTTGCAGATATTGGTTTTGATGTGGATATCGGTCCGTTATTTCAAACGCCTGAAGAAGTAGCTATTCAGGCTACCGAAAATGATGTGCATATAATTGGCGCATCTTCGCTTGCTGCTGGACATAAAACGCTTATTCCGAAATTGATTGGAGAATTGAAAAGACTGAAGCGGGAGGATATTATGGTTATAGCTGGAGGAGTGATACCGCCAAAAGATTATGATTTTCTCTACGAGGCTGGCGTTTCTGGGGTGTTCGGTCCAGGTACAGTAATTTCAAAAGCCGCCATAGACATTTTAGAAAAACTTTTAGGTAGGAATGATTGAAATAATTACTCACTAGTTGAATGCTTTTAAGTGGCCAGTATTGATAATAATGCTGGCTTTTTTATGCCCAAACGCTAGTGTCATTGTTCAGTAAAGTAATAAATATGGGCTGGAAATAATTATTCACATACGGATAGTAAATTGATTAAGACATTTGCCAACACTTTTGCACACTATTTTACACCAATAATGGTGAAGATAAAATGTTTAAATCAGCTATTTTAACAACCAATCATAAAAACCTTAACTCAAGACTCTTAACCCATGGTTCATACCTTTCAATAATTTTCCGCATCTTTAGTTGAACCTAACCTTAGAGATAACCTTATGGACCCAATTTCAAAACCCGTTTACCCAAACCTAAATCAAAGCTTTGGCATTGTAGGAATAATTATTTTACTAATGATTGGCGTAAGTCCTATCATTTTCATGAAAGATATTATAGGTGAAGATGCCTCCACTTTTCTCTACTATGTAGCTGCAATGGGATTGTCATTCTGGATAATTCATAAGAAGCGATTTAACAAAATCGGAATTAGTAAATTTCATTTTGCTACGTTCTCACCTAAAATATTGGTCTTAGTTATTATAGCTGTTATTGCACTACAATTTGGAGTAACTACTCCACTTATAAACTTGATTCCAATGCCAGATTTTGTGAAAGAAATGTTCAAAAATCTTTCTGGCCAAAAAGGTATATTCCCTTTTCTTACGATTGTAATTGCTGCTCCCATTCTTGAGGAACTGATTTTTAGAGGAATCATTCTGGACGGATTACTAAAGCGATACTCCTTATTTGCTTCAATTCTCGCCTCAAGCTTATTATTTGGTATAGTCCATTTGAATCCATGGCAGTTCGTAAGTGCCATGGTGATTGGCTTTTTGGCTGGCTGGATGTATTATAAAACAAAGAATTTGGCCTTACCTATTCTCATCCACTTCGTAAACAATGGATTTGCGTTCGCATATATGTTTTTCATAGACACTGACAAAATGATGGATCAAAGCTTGACTGAACAATATGGCAGAATAACCAACTTTTTTTTAATTACAGCTGGTGCTATTTTGATTAGCATAGGAGCTTTATTTCTCCTAAAAACTGCTTTAAACAAGGAAAATCAGGTATCTAAAGAGTTTATTTCTATTGGGCTTGAGAGAGATATTGACCTTGGAAATGAATTGAACAGATCTGAATAGTACGTCTGTTGATTTTATTGATAGTGAGTAGTGTATTTACAATGCGTAAAAGGTAAATGTTAATATCTGCTCAAATTGAGCAAATTACCTTCCCAAGGTAATAGACCTGATTAATGCGAAAAAACTTTCTATTGTAAATCGTATTTTGAAAGGGTAAGAATTGCATACCACAAAACTATTGGTTTATTATCTAGAAGGTTAATGGAGTTTGTTATAAAATAATCTCAAAGTCCAAAATGCTAAAATCAAGAATTAATGATTCATACTATTCCATTTTGAAAAAATAAAATTCGCAAATCCCAACCCAAAACCCATAATTCAAAACTCTCAAAAATTTTACTCATCTTTAATTGAATTTAGCATTCGTTATTAAAGCATAAAAACCATGAGCATACAAGCCAGACGTAACTTCATCAAAACTTTGGGTGGTGCCACACTAGGTGCGTCTATCCTCCCGCTTTCTGAAGTTTTTGCCAAAAATATAGAACGTGAAGTACGTAAATGGCAGCATTTGTCGGCAAAAGAGATGGCCAGCAATGAAGATTTCTGGTTCGAAATACAAAAAGCCTACGTCCAATCTGCCCATTTTATCAATCTCGAAAATGGGTATATGAGCCCTGCCGCTGAAGAGGTTCTCAATGCCCAAATCAAAAACATCAGGCAAATCAACGAATCCCCTTCATTCTACATGCGTCGAAGCAAAAATGAAGATATGCTTGAGATTAAAAAAAAACTTGCTGCATTTGCTGGCTGTAGCACCGAAGAATTGCTCATTACACGAAATACGACTGAATCGCTCAACACCATTATCCTAGGACTTGATTTGAAGGAAGGTGACGAGGCATTGATGACCAATCAAGATTATGGAAGCATGCTCATCCAATTTGGCTATCGTGCTCGCAGAGAGGGAATTGTAAACAATATAATTTCTCTCCCACTTCTTCCTAAAAACAAGATGGAAGTAGTAAATGCGTTCGAAAAAGCGGTGACGCCCAACACAAAAGTGCTGTTGCTTACGCACCTAATCAACCTTACAGGCCAACTTTTGCCTGCAAAGGAAATTTCCGAAATGGCTCATGAGAGAGGCATTCAAGTAATCATCGATGCTGCCCATTCTTTTGCCCATATAGCGCATAAAATACCCGATTTGGGTGGCGATTATTATGCAGCAAGTATGCACAAGTGGCTAGGCACTCCGCTCGGACTTGGACTATTGTACATCAAAAAAGATCGAATTAAAAACGTATGGCCCTTATTTGGTGAAACGAACTACCATGATGGTGATATTCGGAAATTCGAGAGAACGGGTACGATCCCTAACTCCTCGCATTTAGCTATTGCAAATGCCATTCGGTTTCATAATGCCATCGGTTCGGCTCGCAAAGAGGCAAGATTGCGCTATTTGAAAAACTATTGGGTGGAAAAAGTTAAGGATAATCCGAAAATCACAATTAACACACCCATGGGCGATGAGCAATCTTGTGCCATAGCAAATGTGCGCATAGAAGGATTATCACCAGCAGAATTAGCCAAAAAGCTGTATGATGACTACAGGATTTTCACTGTGGCTATTGATATGGATGCCGTAAAAGGCGTGAGAGTAACGCCTCATCTCTACACCAGAATTGAAGATGTAGATAAATTTGCTTTTGCGCTTAATGATATTGTAAAAAAACAAGCGGGAGGATAAAAAACCACCCTCAATCAATTGAAGGTGGCTTTCTACAAAAACTAATCAGTAAAATCAACCAATTGCTTGCTTCAAGTCTTCAATCAAATCTTCTGGGTCTTCGATGCCCACACTCAAGCGAATAAGCGTGTCTTTTAAACCTGATTTAATACGCTCCTCAGCAGGAATACTTGCATGTGTCATACTTGCAGGGTGGCCACAAAGTGACTCCACGCCTCCGAGGGATTCTGCCAAAGCAAATAGCTTCAATGATTCTAACACGCGCAATGCATCTTGCATATTATCACCTTTCAAAGTAAAGCTGATCATTCCACCGAAGCCGCTCATTTGCGAGGCAGCTATGGCATGATTTGGATGATCTTCAAAACCTGGCCAGTATACTTTCTCTATTTTCGGATGAGATTTCAGATAGTTGGCGACGACAATTCCATTGCTACAATGCCTATCCATTCTTAAATGAAGTGTTTTGATACCACGCAAAACCAAAAAGCAATCTTGTGGACCTGGAGTAGCACCACAAGAGTTTTGGAGGAACATTAAGCGCTCATGTAATATTTGATCGCTTGTCACCAACGCACCCATTACCACATCGCTGTGCCCAGAAATATATTTGGTGACAGAATGCATTACCAAGTCTGCACCCAAGTCGAGTGGGTTTTGTAAAGCAGGTGTGGCAAAGGTATTGTCTACCGCAAGGATTGCATTAGCCTTTTTAGCAATGGCTACGATCGCTTTAATATCTATAATGCTCATCATCGGGTTGGTTGGAGTTTCCACCCAGATAAGACGTGTTTTGGGACTTATTGCCTCTTCTACGGCCTTTAGGTCATTCATCCCTACAAACTTGAATTTGATACCTAATGGCTCAAATACTTTCGTGAAAATACGATAAGTTCCGCCATATAAATCGTTGGTGCTTATCACTTCATCACCCGGTTGCAAAAGCTTCACTACCGAATCAATAGCGCCCATGCCAGATGAAAAACAGAGGCCAAATTTCCCATTTTCCAGAGCTGCCAAACTTTTTTGTAAAGCATCTCTCGTTGGATTGTGCGTTCGAGAATATTCATAGCCTTTATGATCTCCAGGCGAAGATTGCACATACGTTGAAGTCTGATAAATGGGAGTCATGATAGCTCCTGTGGTTGGGTCTGGCTCTACACCAGCATGAACGGCCTTGGTTCCAAATTTCATATAATAGTATTTATTGTTTGTCTTTACTTTTTACTTCTGATTTTCCACTTGTATAGTAAGCTTCCAAGCGATTTCTTAGTTCAGTTTTATCGCTAGGATAAATTGGTGTCAAGGATTCGAGTCCTGGCACCTCCTCCAAATGTAATGTTTGTGTTGGGAATGCGAACCTCACTCCTAGTGTTTCTGCCAATTTCATTACTTCAATCAATACTTCATGTCTTGCTCTTAATTCCTCTCCCCAAGTGGGTACATTAAAGAATATATAAAACATAATATTCAAGGAATGAGCGCCTAAGTCATTGAAATAAATATGGAAAGTATCTTTTCTTGTATCAGGATGCTTTTCCACAATGGTTCGTAAGCCCTCTACAAATAACTCTACCAAAGCAGGAGGAGTATCGTAGGTTACGGTAATGGTGGTGAAAAACCTCCTATACACCCGCAAACCATGATTATCGACTACGCTATCGGCTAATTTGGCATTTGGTACGTACATCAACGAATTGCGAAACGTACGAATACGAGTAGATCTAAAACCTACTTCTTCTACTGTGCCATCAATATCGCCGCTGGTAATCCAATGACCAATTTGGAAGGGCTTGTCTATAAAAATCATGATAGAACCAAAGAAATTTTTCAGCGTGTCTTGGGCGGCAAGAGCCACAGCCAACCCTCCAATAGATAAACCTGTCAATATTGGCCAAATATCTACATTCAGCCCTTCTCTTAGGATGATCAATCCACCTACTATCACGACGAAAAACTTTAGCGCTTTCCGAACTAAGGGCACTAATTGATCATCGAGGGTACTTTCGGTTTTTAGAGCCATTATCTTCAGATAGGATCCGAAAACATCCACCAATTTGTAGAATACTATAGTTACTGCAAGTGGCTGCAGAATATTTAAGGTGCCAATAATAAACCTGCCTGACTCAACTGGAAGTTGCAAAATGCGCACAAATACAAGAGCATAGGCAATCATTAGAAAATAAGAAAATGGTCTGGCTACCGGAAGTAAGTATTTACGTCCGACATCTGTATACCCATATTTTGCCAAGATTTTAAATAGACCAATTTCAATAATAAAAGTAAATAATTTGTGGAGGATTAATCCCACCAAAATAATTACAAGAAGCCCTATAAGTTGCCATAAATAAAGCCCTAAATACCTATCCTGTCCGATTTCAGGGAGCAAGGCCAATAATTTATCCGTACCAAAAGGGAAGGTCTCCTTGTGCAATCTGTCCACCTCTGCAATGGACTTATTTGAATAAAGCCATTGATTTCCTACCTTCTCTACAAATACCTCGCTATGCAATGGCACAATTTCATAAACAGCCTTATTCTTGGTACTATCAAAATAATTGGGACTTCTCGGAATCTGATCCAAGTCAATATAAAAGCCCTTTGCATTGTAATATTGATAGAGTTTGATGGCTAATTCTTCTGCTCTTTCCTCACTGATACCTGAGCGTAAAAATGGCTTGGCAGCCAAATCAGGTCGATATGTATCATCTTGCAAATACTTCAGATGGGTAGACACCGCTCCATAAGGCGATGATAAATTGATTTCAGGATCGGGCTCCTGCTGACTATTGGCAGGTACTTGGCTATAAGCAAATATTGTGAAGGCTGGACTGGCAGCAAAACACAACAGGAGTGCAATAACATATAATACTTTTCTCATCGGCTTACTTGATCTAAAATCAAATTTACGATTTAAGACTCAAAGGAGAAAACTAAAGCTTGATCCAAATAGCTAGTGAATATTTGATAGCTGCCACTTTGAGGAAAATATTGCACTGAAACTTGCTTACTGCTTTCTAAAGGGCGCTCTTTGATTAATCTGCCTTCCGAGGAATAAAGGAAAGAAAATTCCTGCACAGGGTCATTTACCACAAATACTTCTTGACCTGGAGCAAAATAATAATATTGAAAGGAAAGTTTACCTCCCGCCACCAAGTTAGTTTGGAAGCGCAGATTTCCGTCCTGATCTAAAAAGGAAAGTTGATTGAAATCTTGTCTCACTATGGAAAACGTTCTTCCACCTTCATCATTTACCAAATAGTATTTGCTATCTCTACTAGGCTTTATCAATTGCTCCCGCTTAGTAATATTCCCTTGCAAATTGATTTGTATTATTTCGCCCTCCTCCGTTATGGTTGTTAGCAAAGTATTGGCCGCAGTATTTCCATATTCTATAAAAAACGAACTTCCTAATCTTCCTCTCACATCAATCGGAAAACCTGGCGCAGGCAGTCCGTCCTTATCCAATGCGTGGATAAAACCCTTTGATTGCGAGGCAATAATATAATCTCTCGTTCGCACACTCAGATGAAACGGTACTTGAGAAAACAGTCCATTTAGCTGCACAGGCTGCCAACCTGCTAGGTTATTCATAAACTGATCGTACAAGAAAATATTTCCTGTAGCATCTGTAATCAGGATAGTATAATTCTTTGAATTATCGTAATCGAGCACATTCAGACTCTGCACCTGCTGTTGCATATTGTCAGGACTATCTGGGTAAGACCCTACATTATTCCCTTGTCTGTCAAGGAGATGAATGACGTTATTTTCTGTAATAAACAAATACTGGGTTTCACCATTTTTATAAAAGTCGATGGGAAAAATATCCGAAATTATGGCTGAACCGAGGCTCTTTTTAAGGATGATATCACCCGACTGACCAATGATGTGAAGGTGGTCGTTGGCAGTTTGTATAAAAGTTTCTAATTCACCCGTTTGCAAATGGCGAAGTTGGAATGGGCGGGAGGTTATCGGAGCGCCCAATATTGTCCGCTGGCTCACCGTGAAATTAAGATTCTTATCCAAATCATCCTTTGGCTTCACATACTCCAAGCTAATTTCCGTTTCGAAATCAGCCCGATTGTTTCCCAATTGCAGAAAGGCTCTTTCAAATGTTAATAGAATAGCCTCATTCTCCGAGAAAAACTTTGCCCATGGTTTCGCCAAATTCGCCAAAAGGATATTCCAAAGATTCGGGGTATTTACGATGCTCGTAATATTTGCTGGACTCAATTGGCTATCCCATGTTTGGTTATCTATCGCCCAAGTAGTCCCTTCCTCAATATCTCGAATGAGCTGTTTCAACACTTCTATTTCATTTGAAATAAGCAGTTTGTTTTCGTACTCAGCATAGTAAGATTGCGGAAATCCTGAAAAAGCCTCTCCTAACCAGTAATATGGGACTTCTGGCACATTTAGTAAGCGAATATCCAATTCACCAAAACGCTCCTTATAAAGTGTATCTCCGTTTAAACCCTCCACTTGCAGACCAAATCTATCCAACTCAGACATCGCGGTTTCCGCATCGGCCAATTCGACAATGACTAATTTTGGGCTTCCACTTTTACTCAAGGAATTTAGTAAAATTAAGGATACTTCATTTCCTGTCCACTTGCCAAAATTACTTAAGGAAACATTGTATTTATCCGTAACCTTCTGCCTACCAGCTATAAGACTGGAATGATGAACTTGCCAATATCCTTGCAAACTGCTCTGCCAAGCCTCGAAGTCTGAAAGATAATAATGCAGAAAATAGGCAGTCTGCTGTGGAATTAGCTTCCCGATGGAAATCTTTCCTTTAGTTTGCTTGGCAAACGTATTTAGGAAATTTTGAGTCGGCTCAGTTCCCGAAGCTGATATTCCTTTAAGTCTAATTCTATTAGCCTCTTGGCTTACTTGTAGTTTGGTGGTGTTTGCAATTTCCTTGTAAGAACTCAACCAATTCTCAGTACCAAATTCGGAAAAAATAGAAGCTAATTCATCTAATCTTTTCAAGTTGAAATAGAAATTCCCGAAAGGATTTTGACTATTCGTGTAGGTAAATATCTGCGCATTTGATTGGTCGAATGATTGCCGGCTATCATTTTCATCAAGCAGTCTTACCACATCCTCCACCAAGAATGGCGTAAAAGATGCCGATATAAATCCGTTTGTAACTAAAAGTGTAAGGATATCGCCATTTGAAGGATGGTTTATTTCCGTTAGAGTGAATCCACGGTGATTTCTCGAACTCACACTAAAACCAGCGGATTGGTAATTATCGAGCACTTTCTGCAAACTGGCATCTCCATTGGCGGGAGGATACGGGAAACTAAACAGAAAGTCAAATTCATTGCGCGAGGTAGTATGCAAACTGGCTAGAAATTTTTTGCCTCGTAAAATTCGGTCTAAGCTTCCGTCTCTTCCTGTGAGCGAATCCACCCGATCAAGATTGCTGCGGATAGCTCCAGCAGCAGGAATCTCTTCAATTATTTTCCAAATTTCACCACTTTCCCATTCATTCCAGCTTTTCACCAAATCATCTGTTTCATAGACGATTAATGCGTTTTCAGGAATCAATTTCCAGCTATTATCAATATTTTTTGAAAAGTATTTTTCCCATAGAAAAAAGGCTCCGATACCAATAACTAAAAGGACGATAAAGACGGTGAAAAATTTTCTAATCATGGCTATGGAATGGAAACGTAAAATTAGCAGTATTTCGCATTTTCCCTTAGCTTAATCTTCATCTTTTGTCCAAGCCATGCTGCGCTTCACGGCTTTTTTCCAGCCTTTGTATAGCCTTTCTACTTTATCATTTTCCATTTCAGGTTCGAAGCAAGCCCCTACCTCCCGCTTTTCTTCCAACTGCTTTTTGGTCCAAACACCTGCTTGGAGCCCTGCCAAATACACTACACCTAAAGCTGTAGATTCAATAATTACAGGTCTCTCTACATTTGTTTGCAATACATCTGCCTGAAATTGCATTAGGAAATCATTTGCCGCTGCTCCACCATCTACTTTCAATGTTTTCAGCTTCAATCCAGCATCTTGTTCCATCGCTTCTAACACATCACGACTTTGGTAGGCAAGAGATTCCAAGGTTGCTCTCACGATATGGTCTTTTCCGGTATCGCGTGTTAAGCCAAATATGGCTCCACGGGCGTACATATCCCAATAGGGCGCACCCAAGCCTGTAAATGCCGGCACTACATATACGCCATGCTCAAGCCCAACTTTAGAGGCAAAATAGGAAGAATCTGGAGCTGAGTCGATTATACGCAGGCCATCTCTAAGCCATTGAACGGCAGCTCCTGCTATAAAAACGGACCCTTCCAATGCGTATTCTATTTTACCATCTAGCCCCCAAGCGATGGTCGTAAGTAAACCATGGTTGGAAACTATACGTTCCTCACCAGTATTCATCAACATAAAACAACCCGTTCCATAGGTGTTCTTAGCCATGCCTGGCTCGAAGCAAACCTGCCCAAATAGTGCAGCTTGCTGATCGCCAGCCACTGCCAATATTGGTATAGATTCACCTTTGTATAGGAAACTCCCAAAATCAGCGGCGGATGCTTTCACCTCAGGCAGAATATGGGCAGGAATCCCTAAAACCTCAAGAAGCTTTTCGTCCCACTTTAGGGCATCAATATCATAAATCATGGTGCGGGAGGCATTGGTGTAATCAGTCGCATGGACTTTACCTTTGGTCAAATTCCAAATGATCCACGAATCTATGGTACCAAAACATGCGTTTTTACTAATTACGTGCTCTTTTATTTCGGGCACATTATCCATAAGCCATTTCACCTTGGTGCCTGAAAAATAGCTATCAGGAATTAACCCAGTTTTTGTTTTGATATAGTCCGTCCAACCTTCCTCCTTGAGCCATTCGCAAATTGGAGCGGTTCGCTTATCCTGCCAAACAATCGCATGGTAAAGCGGCTCGCTGCTAGTCTTATCCCAAATTACTGTTGTTTCTCGCTGATTGGTAATGCCAACTCCTACAAGGTCTTTGGCTGTAAGATTATTTTTTTGCATCAATTTGTCAAACACTTCCCACTGAGATTCCCAAATCTCCAAAGCATCATGCTCAACCCAACCATTTTCAGGAAAAAATTGGGTGAATTCCTTCTGTTGAATATCAATTACTTTATTCTCTTTGATTGAGAAAAGTAAAGCTCTGCTTGATGTGGTTCCTTGGTCTAAGGCAACGATATACGATTTTGTCATTTTATTAAATTGTCAAATTTAGCTGAATTCATTCAGTTGATAAAACATGCACTCATGGATGGATAAATTTTCTGTAATCAATCTCTCTATTTACCAAAGAAAATTCTTACATTCCAAAACAATTAGAATTAAGGTAAGGAAAAAGCATTAAATGGCCATAAATACATTTTTCCTCCAGAGCAAAGATGGGTTTACCTTAGAAGGTTTGAGGTGGGGACCTGAAAAAGTAGCTGCAAAAGCTTGTGTAATTCTTGTCCATGGATTGGGTGAAAATATCGGTCGCTACAAGCATGTTGCTGAGGAATTCAATAAGCATAACATTTGCTTTATAGGTCTTGACCTAAGAGGTCATGGTAGCAGTGAAGGAAAAAGAGGTCACACTCCAAGCTTTAATCATCTAATTGAAGATCTTCAACTATTATTAATTCATGCTCAGGATTTATATCCAAACACTCCCATTTTCATCTATGGCCATAGTTTGGGCGGCGGTCTCACTGCCAAATTCCTTTATGAAAAAAAACCAAAAATTAAAGGAGCAATCATTTCTGCTCCCTTGTTGAAATTAGCGTTTGAACCAGCTTCTTGGCAGCTAATTTTAGCAAAAATCGCATCAAGCATTTACCCTGCATTATCTCAAGAGAATGGGCTAGATGCCAACTTGCTTTCAAGAGATTCTGCTGTTTGCGAGGCTTACTTGGCAGATCCTTTGGTTCATACCAAAATAACTGCACGGATGTTTACTGAAATGACGGCCTCGGGTGAATATATTTTGGCTCAACAAACGGCTCCTATTTGTCCAGTTCTACTTTTTCACGGTGAGGCCGATAAAATTACTTCTGCCGAAGCATCGGAAGAATGGGCTGGGAAATTTGCTAATATCATCGAATACAAATCCTTAGCAGATACCTACCATGAGCCGCATAATGATCTTGACAAAAAGCAGGTAATTGAAATGATGATTCAGTGGATTGAAAAATCAATTTAATTTGCAGAAGGCTTCAAATACTTAGGGTTCTTGGCAAAATCTTCATCTGCAAGACTCAATAAAAATGCTTTTAAAGCTGCCTTTTCTTGATCATCAAATCCAAAGCCGTCTTTGGGAATACGGCCTAATAGTGTAGCACTCCATTTGATGTCGCCAGCATAAAAATCTAGTACTCTATCCAAACTTCTCATTCGACCATCATGCATATAGGGTGCAGTAAATGCCACATTTCTAAGGGAAGGAGTTTTGAACGCTCCTATATCTGCGGAGTCGAGACTAATGCGATATCTCCCTTGAAAAACACCCTCCTTATCTGCTGAAAAGTTAATATTCAAGCCATTGTTATGATAGCCCAAATCAGTAAATAAAGGTGGTTGATGACAGCTATCACAATGCTGATTAAATAACTCAAGCCCCTGCAATTCAAGAGAGGAAAGTGATTCGCCTCCCGCCATATACCGATCGTATCGGCTGTTTGCTGAAATAATGGTTCTCTGAAACTGCGCCAAGGCTCTTACAATAGCTGCCGAGGTGATAGTATCCGTCCCAAATGCTTTTTCAAATAAAGTAGGATATCGAGTTTCACTATTCATTTTTTCAATAACCGCCACAATATCCGCTGCCATTTCGTCGGGGTGCTGCAATGGACCAAAGGCTTGCGATTCTAAATCTTTTGCTCCTCCATCCCAGAAAAACTCAGTATGCCAAGCCAAATTGAATAATGCTGGAGAATGTCGATCTAAGGGATTGCGTGATACACCCATGCGAGTTCTTGGCATTCCATCTGTAAAGGCGATTTGAGGGTTGTGGCAGGTTGCACAAGAAACTGCTCCATTGGAAGAAAGGATAGGATCATAAAAAAGCATTCTACCCAACTCAATTCCTTGCTCTGTCAAAGGATTTCGATCAGGAAAAGCGGGCGGTTGTGGAAAATGCGCTGGAATCGCTAGGCTTACTAAGGTGGCAGATTCGTTATTTGCCTCACAGGAAATTACAAATACTAAAAGAAAGAACCATTTCCACATTTATTTAATCTCTTGAAGTTGGAAAAACCCTTGAGCAATGTTAATGGCAATATTATCAGCAAAAGGTCCGCCCATCACGGAGTTATTTACAGCAATATCAATCGTTGAAACTCCTTCAAAGGCTTTTAAAATATCCACTTTAAACACCATGGTGCTTTGTGTTCTACTATCAATTTGAGCATCTTGAGGGATTGCCACTTGGAGATTTTTATAGTTGTGGTTGGAACCAATATGATACACCAGGCCTTGATTTGAGGGAGTCAAACGGCCCTCCAGTAGCAAAAACTTATATCCTGTATTCCAATTCCAAGCCATTTCATTGGATGGATCTAAGTCGCCAGTTTGATCCAAGCTCGTATTTTTTTCAGCATCAATTCCCCAGGAGAAATTGAATTGATCATAATCGGCTAAAGGCATATTTTCTAAAATGAGGGAGGCTATACCCGTTCCATTTTCTCGAATGAGATGATAGCTATTTGGGATTTCGTATTTTACTCCTGTTTGAGTGTTTTCAAAAGACAAATTGCTGAGATAGTATCTAAAATCTTCTACGGTGAAGCTTTGATTCGAATTCGTTCTAAATTCAGAAGTGAAATTCAACGGCTGATTCCCAACTACATGTTCAAACTGCAAAGTAATATCTGCCCGATCTGGTTTAGTATCAATATCGCCCCCGCAAGAACTTAAAATGACTAAGGATAATAAAAAGAATACGATTTTCATTATTTGAAAGGGTTTGAAAAATTTGAATTAGTCAGAAACTCTTCGTCAGTCAAGGTATGTAAAAAGGCAATAATGGCCGCTTTTTCACTATTTGTTAAATGTAATTTAATTGGCGCACCAGCCACAATTGGCTGGTTACTTCCTTCCAAAATTAACACATCTAAGGTAGTACTCAATTGCACATTTTCGTTGTAATGATCGAGGACTGCTTCTATACTTGCAAAACGCCCATCATGCATGTAAGGTGCCCTCACCATGATATTTCTTAAATTTGGTGTCTTGAACTTCCCACGATCTGCCTGATTTCCAGTAAAAGTCTGTAACCCTGGCTTGAGGTTTTCATCTGTATCCAAGCCGTTATTATGAAAGCCACTGAAGCCATCGTTAGCTCCAGCAGTAGTTAAGGAAAGATGGCAATCGCCACAATTTCCGCCACGTAGGCTTATGGCTGGTTCAGGATGTGTGAAGAAGAGAATCATTCCCTCCTCTTCCTGCGCTGTTAATTGCACTTCGTCTCGAAGGTATTTATCATATTTCGAATTACCCGAAATGAGGGTACGCTGAAATTGCGCCAAAGCTTTTCCTATTCGGTCTGCTGTAACAGTCTCTGCACCAAAAGCCTTTTTAAAATTGTCTCGATACACTTCGATCGATTGCAATTTACCCACTAGTTCTTTTAAGTCCATTCCCATTTCGTTGGGATCTTGTATGGGGTGCAAGGCTTGCTCCTCCAAACTTGCCACTCGCCCATTCCAAAACATCCTACTCTCCCAAAGTACATTTACTAAGGACATGGATTTGATATTGGTTTGCCTTCCATTGATTCCTGTACTCCTAGCCAATCCATCTACAAAACCCTTTTGCAGTTGATGACAAGTTGCACAACTCACCGAATTATCTGCAGATAGTCGCACGTCATAGAACAGCATTCTGCCGAGTTCCACTGCTTCTTCTGTCATTGAGTTATCTGCTGGAATAACGAAGTCTCCAAAATAGAATGGGGTTTCCACACTCAATGCTGTTGGCTGTGGAGTAGGCTCTTCGCTTTCTTTTTTGATGAAATCGCAAGAGGCTACAGCGATCAGCATCAGCAAGATTATTCCAAAAAGCTTAAATTTGGACTGCATAAATGTTAAACCACAAATTGCTGATAAAGATTTTCAATAGTCTAAAAATTTGAACGAAAACTTATGTCAATTATTTGCTAGGAGGATTTTCAATATGAAATGAGCTTTTAATTTAGGTATATCATAGATGATTTAAGGATAATTAACACGGAGTTTTTCATAGAGTGCTTATCGTATTGTGCCGGCTTCGCCGCATTCATTATATCATCAACTCAGCCCGCTCAGTGTATAAAATCATTCTAAAAAACTCGTAAAAAAAACCTTAATAAATGAATATTAAGGCCTTTTACTATTTGGAGGAAAAGCTCCTAATATAATTTAACTCGTTGTTCTATAATATCTTCGCTTTCAAGATATTCATCGTATGACATTAACTTATCCAACATTCCTTTTGGTCCAATTTCCACAATTCGATTGGCCACAGTATTTACAAACTCATGATCCTGACAGATAAATAATACAGTGCCTTGATATTCCATTAGGCCTTTATTTAAGGCTTGAATGGATTCCAAATCGAGGTGATTGGTTGGCTCATCTAATATGATGAAATTTGGGCTCTCCAACATGATTTTTGAGAGCATGCAACGCATTTTCTCTCCTCCGGAAAGTACTTTTGCAGACTTTAAGGATTCCTCTCCTGTAAACAACATGCGACCTAAAAAACCACGCACATGTGCCTCCTCTTGATTAGTCGAATATCTTCTCAACCAATCAACTAAAATATCATTGGTGTTGAAAAATTCACTATTATCATTGGGCATGTAGGCTTTTTGGATAGTAACGCCCCATTTATATTCACCAATTTTTGGTTTAGCTTCGCCCATTAAGATTTGGAAAAGCCTAGTTACTGCCGAGCTATTTTTTGAAAGGAAAGCAATCTTATCTCCTTTGTTTACAAGAAGATTCACATCTGTAAAAAGCTTTTCATCTTCGGTGCTTGCGGAAAGCCCGACAACTGACAGCAGCTGATCGCCAGCCTCCCGCTCTTGTTTAAACTGTATACCTGGATAGCGGCGACTTGAAGGTTCGATATCCTCAATATTCAATTTTTCAAGCATCTTCTTACGGGAAGTTGTTTGTTTAGATTTGGCAACGTTTGCACTAAATCTAGCAATGAATTCCTGCAATTCTTTACGCTTTTCATCAGCTTTCTTATTCTGATCCGAACGCTGACGAGCTGCAAGCTGACTGGATTCGTACCAGAATGTATAATTACCTGAGTAGATTTTGATTTTATTGAAATCCACATCTACCATGTGTGTACATACAGTATCTAAAAAGTGGCGGTCGTGAGAAACCACAATCACAAGATTTTTAAATTCAGCTAGGAAATTTTCTAACCACAGCACCGTTTCAATATCTAAATCGTTCGTAGGCTCATCGAGAAGTAAGATATCAGGATTGCCAAATAAGGCTTGTGCTAGGAGCACACGTACTTTTTGATTACCATTGAGCTCCTTCATAGCCATATAATGGAGATTTTCGGAAATACCCAATCCACTGAGTAGTGCCGCAGCATCACTCTCGGCATTCCAGCCCTCCATCTCTGCAAAGGCCATTTCCAAATCAGATGCACGCATTCCATCTTCTTCAGAAAAATCAGGCTTTGCATAAAGCACATCTTTTTCGCTCATAATGTCCCAAAGTTTCTGATGACCCATGATCACTGTCTGCAATACAGGGACCTCATTATATTCGTAGTGATTTTGCTTTAAAACCGCCATGCGAGCACCAGGGGGAATACTTACTTGACCAGATGTTGGGTCAATTTCGCCGCTTAATATTTTCAAGAAGGTAGATTTACCTGCACCATTTGCACCAATTACACCGTAGCAATAATTTTCTGTAAATTTTAGATTTACATCGTCAAAAAGAATGCGCTTGCCGAAACGGAGTGAAAGATTTGAAACTGAGATCATTTATTTTGAATTAAGGCGCAAAATTAGTCAATTGACATGAAAAACCCGCTTCTTTCTGGAAAAAGCGGGTGGATGTTTTGTAATATGTTCTTAGGCCCTAGAATGGAAGATCTTCGTCCATATCTTTCAAGAAATCATCAGAAGAACTACTTGCGACAGGTTCACCTGGATTGCTTGGTGATGACGCACTTGCACTTGCACTTGCAGGCACCAATCGCCATGCTTGTAGACTATTGAAATACTTAGTTTGGCCTTGAGGATCTACCCATTTGCGACCTTTCAAATTGAAATGCACTTCGAGCTCTTGGCCTACTTCGTAGCTATCGAGCAAATCGCATTTATCTTGAATAAGCTCAAATTTTACAAACTCAGGATATTGTGGGTTTTCTGCAAACTCTACCACAAATTCTCTTTTTTGGAAACGGTCTGACACCTTTTGGGTATCAGTTTTTTCAATCAACTTTGCTTTTATGTCCATATATAAATTAATCTAAAAACTCTTTTTCTAATTTGTGAAGCTGCCTAAAATGATGCCTCCAATGCATATCGCACATGTTGTACCATTGCTGAGCGTTTAGCGGACCCAAAAGAGGGTGTTTTATTTTATAGCTATTTGTTGCTCCATCTACAACGTTTTTTAAGCCATCCAACTCCACTAGCAATTTCTCTAACCTCTCTTTGGCTACTAATTGATCTAAAACTTCTGGCTGCTTTGCATTGAACCCTTCAGGCACTTTGATTTCGATTGGAGGCAAGCTATTGAAAGCAAAAATCTTTTCACCATGTTCATTCATTTCGCCTCCGTCGTCTCCATAAGCTTGCGAGGCACATCCTTTGATCATCCGTGCAAACATCCCATAATGAGCCGAAAGTAAATGATCATACATTTGAGTAAAACTCCATCCAGCATTTGCTGGCTTTGCATTCCAAACCTTAGCATCAATGGTCAAGAGCTTTTGTAGATAGCTTTCTACACTTTCCTTAATTCTTATCGTGGTTGCTTGGGTGCTTAGCTCAGCCTTCATCCAACGAAGAAAAGACATTTTGGGTAAGGATAAAAGCATAAAGCGATTAATCTTTTCTTATTGTTCACCTTCACTATTTTCCTCAACTTTTTTCTTTGAAAATAAATTTGCTGGTGAGATTTTCCCTAAAGAAATACTATTTAGAGGAACAAAATACCCTGCTGAGAATTGAATATTAACCGGTTGGGAGGTGCGAGTCACCAAAAGACTTTTTTCAATATTGCCAAAACTATACATATAGCGTGCTTCGACTTGTAGCTTGCCTAGCCCAATGTCGTACCCGATACCAAAGCCTACTGACAAACCATAGTCCCATCGATTATCTCTATTGGGCTGCAGCTCGTAAGGCTCAGTAGTGATTTCACCATTTCGCATTTCCTCCCGTTCGGCGTTGAGTGCATAGCCTAAATGAGGCCCGAAATGTAGATAATATTTAGTTTTTGATTTACCAAACTCCAAATGCGTTAAAAACGGAATTTCTAAATATCTATAATTTCTTCCTTGGTAATTTACCGAATCTATATTTTCTCTGAACGAACGGAGGGCATAATTTAATTCTAACTGGAGGCCAACTTTTTTCTCGTTTAGAAATCGTACACCCATTCCACCATGATAGTTGAGCATACTTTTTTGCTCAATGACAGGCTGAAAAGCAACTGATGTGAAAGAGGGTCCTCCCTTCACGCCAAACTCAACCGACTGTGCGATTGAATTTTGAGTCAAAGTGAGCGATAGGATAATAACGAAAAAGTATTTCATGAATAGATTAATCCGCGCAAATATGGCAAATTAGATGGACTGGATGAAATTCGATTTTCCTTTATCAAAAATATGGCCATTCAGTTGAATGCCGGAATGGGAATCTTTAAATAGATTCGGAAAATCAAATCAAGGGACTCACCAACCTCGCAAAATTCTCTTTGATATAATCTAATCTTTTACGTTTTCTGAATTTTTCCAAAGTCAATATTTCACTGTCTTGTAAAAATAATTCAAACTGTTTTTTTAATTGGAGTGTGGTCTTAGTATCGTACATAATGGCATTCACTTCAAAATTTTGTTCAAAACTGCGAATGTCTAAATTTGCAGTACCAATAGAACAAACCATATCATCACTCAAAATAATTTTAGAATGCAAAAATCCGGGTAGGTACAAATAAATTTTAACACCACTCTCTAATAAAGTTTCAAAATATGAACGAACAGCCCATTTCACTATTGTCGAATCAGATTTTTGCGGAACAATAATACGAACATCAATCCCACTCATGGCTGAGGCTTTTAGTGCTATCAGAAGTGATTCTGGCGGAATGAGATAAGGATTGGCAATGTATACATAAGAATCGGCTCCTGTTATTATGGTAAGATATTCATTGAGGATAGTAGCATATTCAGAGTCTGGGCCGCTGGCGACAATTTGAATGGGTATGCTATCGTCATACTTACAGTTGAGAAGGGCATTGGGCGTAAATAGATTTTCGCCACTCACAAAATACCAATCATTGAAGAACGTAAACTTTAAAAAGTTAACAGCCATGCCTTCTAGTTGTAGATGCGTATCCGCCCAAACTCCTAGTTCTTTATCTTCGTATAAATACTTATCGTCTATATTTATTCCTCCTGTAAAACCAATTTTGCCGTCCACAACCAATATTTTTCTATGGTTACGATAATTGGTTCTAGCTAAATACATTAACCGTACGCGTTGGAAACAATGCACTGTTGCCCCAGCCTTCTTCAATCGATTTATGTAACTGTTGCTTAAAGCCCAACTTCCAAGGCCATCGTACAATATTTTAACAGTTACACCTTCTTCCAATTTTCGGATAAAGATATCTGCCAACTTATCGGCAATCTTACCATTTGCATAAATGTAGTATTCCACATAAATGGATTTCTCGGCGGCTTCACATGCTTTATAAATAGCTTCAAAAGTTTCTGCACCACTGTTCAGTATCGTGACTTTATTACTGAAAGTGAGCGGTGCATTGTTTGCATTTTCTAGAAATTTAATGAGTTTTTTATATTCCTTCTGAATATTTTTATCTTGTATTTCATAAGGCTCAATTTCGTTTTTATATTCTTTCATAAAGACTTTTACCTGAGCATCATCTATTATTTTTTTTGCTGTAAACAATTTTACTTTTCTGCGATTCATGCCGAATGTGAAAAAAAGGGTTCCTCCTAAAAATGGGATGGCAGAAATGGTAATTATCCAAGCCCAAATCCGATAGGGCTTATTGCCATCTTTTAATAAAATATAGAATGCCAGCAGATTAATAACAGCATATAGAATAATTGCAAACGTGGTAATCATATACTTTAAAGATATGGATATGATTTTGTTCTTGAAACAAATTGAGATTCAAATGATTATTGCTTGGCATATAGTGTGCAGATTTGGGTGATATGTGATAAATTAAAAACTTATCACAAACCATATTCAATCAGAAAAGATTGAATTTAACCTCGTAAGGCTAAAGCAAAATCAAAGATGATTAGTTACTATAAAATATAAAGTTGTTGGTTAAATAAATGAAAATCAAATAATTACTATTACTATCGTTGATTTATGTAAACGCAAGGTTAATTTAACTAGTGGGTTTCGGCTTGCCCATTTTAGAGATTCCTCTCCTTTGGCAATTACTATTCGATTATTGGGAAGGCCTTTATCTTTTTTCATCTGAACGGAAAATTTTGAGAGCTTCTCCTCAGCATAGCTCTTATCCGATTCACCTAGTATATCGGTTTCAGGATTCATAAATATGAATTTATAGAAGTATGATCTACCGCAGCAGTAAACCTTTTTTGGAATGAGATAAACTAGTGTACCCCCACCTTGGTGAGTGGCCGATACAAACAAAGAATGGGTTACTCTTTACACTGACTATTCCTTTTCTGTAATTTTGATACTAGATCAATTCGTTTTCCACTAAGCCAAAGGCAATGTAATCGTGAAGACACTGCCTTTTCCTTTTTGGCTTTCAACTTCGATTTTACCACCCGACTTTTCAACAAATTGTTTACATAGAATTAGACCGATACCAGTTCCTGGCTCATTATCTGTACCATATTCTTGTACATTTTGTCCAAATTCCTTAAATAAGTTCCCTAGCTTTTCTTTCGAAATTCCAATTCCAGTATCTTTTACAAGCACATTTGCTGTATCAGAAGCTATTTGTATCTTAAAACTTATCGTACCACCACTTGGCGTAAATTTCAAAGCATTACCAATCAAATTTCTCATCACAATTCTCAAATGCTCCCTATCCACAAATGCCTCAGCTTTGTTCAAAGGAGCTTCACAAATAGTCACACCTTTCTTTCTGGCAAGATCATTCCAAAATATAATTTGCTCATGGATAGCACCTGTAATACTTACAGCTTCAGGCTTTGGATGAATACCAGCCATTTGGCTTTTAGCCCAATAGAGTAAAGTGGTGAGCATTTCAGAAACCACATCAACCTGCTTGCTCAGATCCGTAAGCAATTGATCGTGCATTTCCCTATTAATTCCACCGTCACCAAAAAGTTGCAAAATACTTTGGATAGAAGCTATCGGGCTACGAACATCATGACTTATTACGCTTAATAATTGATCCTTGGCTTGATTTACACTTCTTAGCTTTTCATTACTTTCAGTGATTGTATTAGCTTGTTCTTCAGTTTTACTCTTTTGCTCATGGAGATTTTCGATCAGCCGTTCTTGCATTTTGCGGGCTCGAAAAAGACTTACTGCTAGAAATAAAAAAATCAACCCTCCCGCAATTATTAAAGCTATAAAAAGATTTTTTCGGCTAATTATCTGCTTTTGCAAATCGATTTCGTTTGCCAAAGCTTCATTTTTAAAAAACTCTTGCTGCAGTTGCAAATAGTTAAATTCTTGATCCTTACGCTCGTTAAATAGCGAATCACTATACAGTTTGTACTTCTGATGATACTCGTAAGCCAACTCAAATTGGCCAATGTCTTCATAGATTTTAGCCATAATTTCTGACGCACGCTGCTTTTCCCAATCAGCATTTATGTCTAATGCAATTTGATAGCTTTTTTTCGCTGCTTCCAAAGCCTCCTCATTGCGACCGATAGCATGCAAGGATTTAGCTAAGCCGCTATACGCGAAGCCTTCATCCCATCGGCTTGGACTCATAGTCAATACTTGCTCATTGGCTTGTATCGAGTTTTCATACTCTTCCAAATTAAAAAGAACCTCCGCACGCCGTCCAATAATCCTTAATAAAGTGGAATTAGGTAACGTTTGACGGACATAAAATTCTCCAGTATCGAGGTTCAAAAGGGCATTTTCGTACTCTCCTAGGTAATCATATACAATCCCTAGATTAAAATAATTTTTACCTAAAAGTGCCGGGTCATTAAGTTTTTTGCCAGTTTGATGGATGAGGAATGGAGCTGGATCGCCTTTTCACTATTTCCTTGCACCTGGTAAATTAGTCCAATAGTATTTGATACTAGAGCAATACCCAATTCATTACCAAGTAGTCTATACAGTTCTTCGGCTGTTTGGGATAAATGAAAACTTGTAGGATAGTCAGCCTTTATATAAGAAAATGCGGCTTGGGTTCTATAGACTTCTGCAGTCAAAAAGGATAAATCGTTTTTTATTGCAAGCGCTAAAGCTTGATTAAGCAACAACTCAGACGAATCTGGCGCATCGTACATGAGTAAGGCTCCCTTGCTTATAAGATCAGCAATCTGGTTTTCAACTTCATTCGTCTTTTCTTGTCCGTTTGCCAGATTAGGACACAAAAACATTCCAAGCATTATAAAGATTATAAATGCTTGATTATTAATATATTTGAATGTCGATTTATGTTTCAATACTCCGATCTCGTTGGTATTCAAAGATAGGTTCGAAGCATCAAAATCAAATACTTATTGAAAATAAGAAAATTAAAAGTCTTTAAACACATTTTAGCTTCATATAGAACCCTTCGTCTCAGTGCTTTATTTTCTATTTCATTTCTATTTAAAGAAAACGCCATTTGACATACTTTCAACGTGCTGCCAAAATGTTTACTTTTAAAACGATATTGATCTTTTGATAATGAATTTGGCACGTTCCTCTTCATCACCAATATACTTTCCGAAAACGCGTACAAATAATGGCGGGAGGAACGAATCCAAAAGTCAAAATCCTCATAGCTTAGCTGCTCATTGTATCCACCCATTTCATCAAGCACAGATTTTCGCATTACCATGGTTGGAGCACAAATTAAATATCTGGCTAGCAAATCAGAGTAAATATCTCCTTCAGGTACAGGCTCCAATAAATTACTATCCTTATCACGAGGATAATGTGTGGTGATAATCGCTGCTTGTTCATCGCAAATAAAAGCATCGCAGAAATGCACTCCGAATGTCTCGCCTTTTGCTTCTAGTTCACTCACGCCTACGCGTATCCGAGTGGGTAATAATAAATCATCCGCTGCCAAATCAATTACATATTTACCTCCCGCTATCTTTAAGCCTTGATTGAAGGCAATGCAATTTCCCATATTCTCATCCAACAAAAGGCCTTTGATTTCAGGATTATCTGAAAGGATTTGGGCAGCTATTTCCTTACTTCCGTCCGCACTGGCATCATCCACCAAAATGATCTCTACATTGGAATAATCTTGTTCCAAAACAGATTGCACGGCCGCTTTTAAATACGTCGCTTGATTATAGCAAAGCACAATGACCGAAACTAATGGAGATGGATTTTGCACACTCTAAACTAGAAATTGATTTAAGATAAATTCCAATTTGCCCCTGAATTTATTTTTCAAAGCCAATCTGTCCCTGCTCCTCAATATATCACTTATCTTTAGACATGGGGATTTTCCAGAAGCTTTTTGTCTTTTCGCCAAGCACTCAGCGGGTCATTCGTGGGAGTGGTTGGCTTTTGGGCGGACAAGCAATTTCGCAGTTGATTTTAATCCCCTTCTACCCTTTGCTCACCAGACTTTATTCACCAGAAAATTTTGGAGAATATGCATTCTTTCAAACAATTGTTGGGGTTTTCTTGGTGCTGATTTTTCTCCGATTGGAGGAAGCAATCGTACTTAAAATGAAGGATGTTGAGGCCAAAAACCTTTGGTCGAATTGTTTGAAAATTGCCTTTATTACTTTTAGTATTTCAATATTAATACTGCTGGCTATTAATTCATTATGGAAAGAAAAACTAAGCCTAAGCACAGCAGAGATGCTAATATACTTTGGGCTGTATGCGCTGAGTGCGGGAGGTTTGTTACTGATAAGCCAATGGCTACTTCGACAGCAAAATTATAAAGCCATTACTCAAATCAGAATTTGGCAGTCGGCAAGTTTACTGCTTTTAAGTGTGATATTTGGCTACCTAGACTTTGGTGCAAAAGGACTTGTAATGGCACTAGCATTTAGCCAAGTAGTTGCTTGGTTTGCTATTCGTAAATCTTGGAAAATCCCAGCATTTAGCCTGCAAAGTAGATTCAAGCAGCAAATTTTTCAGTTCAAAGACTTCCCAATGTACAATGCAAGCGCGGGCCTAATTGAAAACATTGGACGAAGTATGCCCATTTGGGTGATTTTATGGTTTTGGAGTTCGGCAGATACTGGCTTTTATTCTCTAACTACCCGCCTATTGGCCTTACCTGTCACACTAATTGCGGCCAGCTATGGCCAAGTACTTTATCGACAATTGGCTACTTGGTGGCCCAATCAAAAGCAACTCGCCGCCAAATGGATTTATAAAACATGGATAAGCTTGGCCGCTATTGCCATTTTACCTGCCATTGTTTTAATGACTTATGGTGAGCATATATTCGTATTTTTATTTGGTGAACAATGGGCAGGCACTGGAAATTTTATTATTTACCTTACGCCTATATTTCTAATAATGGGTTTGGTATTACCTACCTCGCAGCTTTTTATAGTCGCTCGCAGGCAACACCTATTATTGCTGATAAGCACTGGACAAATCATTACTAGGGTTGGGTCATTTTACATTGGCTACCAAATAGGGAGCCTTGAAAATGCTTTAATGCTTTATATGATTACTGAAGTAATTTGGTATTTGCTAATCATGCTGCTGAGTGTTAAAATTCTTCACAATGCCTCGCCAAATAAAAGTGCAAATAGCGAAACATAAATACCGAGAATCGAAATCAACAGAAGCGGAATAAAGATGATGGAAATTTATAAATCAATGAAAAAGGGATGATCTAATCCTGAAACTTGCTATTCCAAAATGAGCTGCAAAGTCCATTTTTCAGCATCTTGTGCGCCCATTCTTTTTTTGAAGTCATACAAACCTTGTTGCAAATGGCCGTCGATAGATGAAATGCCTAAATCTAAAAATTGAATATTCCGCTCCTTACACCACTTTGCCATAGATATAATTAAGAAAACCATTGGGCTGGCAGAAAGAAAATCGACCCCAGTAGCTGGCAGGAAATAGTAAAGCGAATTGTCAGATTGCCATACAGCAATACAAGTAGCCAATCGGACATTCTTTTTGTCAAAAACCGAAAATATAAAGTATTTCTCCGGATAGGCTTTAAACAATTGCTCCAGCTTTTCTAATGTGGTATTTAAGGGAATATGGCGACTAGAACGAGCTTGAGCAATATAAAAAAACACCTCTGGTAAAATCTCAACGCTCTCTTCCATCATCCTAAGACCTTGTTTTTGACTTTGTTTGAGTTTGCGTAGCTCCATCGAATGTAGCTGCGACACCAAATCCTCCCGCGTATGTATATACTGTGAAGCATCAGAAAAGCACCATTCAAAACCTAAATAATCTAATTGTTTTTGAAGACTTTTTTCAAATTCATTCTGCAAAAAAGTAGGCTTACATCTGTATTTCACTTCTTTTACACCCATCGAAGGCAATAATTGAATAACCCATTTCATCCATTTTTCTACTTCCGACAAGGGAACATTTTCATTTACCTGCAAGCCACCGTAAGGAGCTCCTGTAAGGTTGGTAGCCACGCCACTTTTTATTTGAAAAGGCCACCTTCCCAAAATCTCTCGGCCTTTGGCAAGATAAAAAATCTCTGTGAGTGATTCATTTACAATATGCTGATAACGCCTTATTGCATAATGACTTACCGGATATGATCTCTTGTACACATTTGGTAAATAATTATGGGAATACACCCAATCTTCCTTTTTGAAATAGCCGGCCAAATAGGCTTCCTTATCCCGCAGATAAATGTCATCATCATGCTTATGGGATGAAATAACTAATAAAATAGCTTCAAGACTCAAATGGCATTCGTACCAAAATCCAGGTGGAACCCAAAGGGAATCGGCCCAAGGCTTGAGGATAAATTCCTTTACGCGGCCGTCTTTCAGCAAAATGCGAATAAGCACTTCGCCGCTAATGGCCGAAAAAACGCGGGAGGAATTGAGATGCGCGTGATTGCCTCGGAGACTACTCTCCTCACTTCTATCTACCCAATACACCCTTTTGGGGGAAAATGGTAACTCTTGTTGACTCTCCAGAAAAGAAAGATTTCCTTTAGACCCTGAAAAATGCCCAGTCGTTATTAGTTTCGGTTGTTGTAATTCGTGCATTTAGAGGCCAAATTAAAAAAGAAAATGAATAAAGAACATTCGCTGGTAATTGAGTAAAATTGTATTCAATTATAACCATGATTTATTTATTAATCGCTATCCTATTTAATATTGGTATTTTCCTTTCATTTAGAGCATACGGAAAATTTCAAATTAATACACTACAAGCCATCACTTGGAATTATCTGGTGGGAGCTATTTTAGGAATGGCCTTTCAAGGCATATTGGTATTACCAAACATGGCATTAATTACAAAGCCTTGGTTTCCATTAGCGGGTGTTTTGGCATTTCTCTTTGTGATGGCACTTATTGTAATTGATGAAACTACTCAACGCTTTAACGTGACGGTAACATCGGTCTCCAATAAAATAGCCTTAATCATTCCAGTACTATCAAGCATTTTTATACTACAAACTGAGAAAAATAGCTTTGGTGCGTTACAATGGCTGGGATTAATTTTGGCTATCACGGCGATCGTACTTACTTCCATTCGGAAAAAGCAAGGAGGAATTAAGATCAAAAATTCCTGGGAGATTATTTTTCCGATTTTGGTTTTTCTGATGGGTGGCACGATCGATTCTTTAGTAAATTATATAAATTTTTACTTTCTAACCGAACAGGATTCTAACTTATTTTCTATCTCCTTATTCACGCTGTCATTTCTGACCTCGGCCTTGATTGTAGGTATTAAAAGACCAAAATTTGATAAAAAAGCCATCTTTGGTGGCATATTCCTTGGAGTTTGCAATTACTTTTCGCTTCATTTTGTACTCAAAGGGCTCACGGCCATGAATAACAATGGCGCATTATTCTATCCAATATTCAATATAGGAGTTATTCTCGGAGCCACCCTTTTCGCATTTCTAATTTTTAGAGATAAATTGTTGAAAATAAACATCATAGGCTTAGCTTTAGCTGTTTTGGCTTTGATTCTATTGGCTTTGAGAGCGGTAGAATATTGAGTTTGGTTATTCTATTTTTTGCTTAATTATAGTTAGTTTAAGTAAAAAGTATGCTGAGGGAATAACGTGAAGGCCAATATGGTAATTCACGAGTTTACCCACAAAAAAACAAATGTCCATGCAAGAGGAAAATCCACAAGACACCTACTATACCATCCAAACCCCGACAGAAGGGCTCTACAAAGACAAGGGCAGTAAATTTATCGCTTATGCATTCCCAGTTGAAAACGAGGCGGAAATAAAAGAGCGGTTGGATGAATTAAGAAAAAAGCATTACGATGCCCGCCACCATTGCTATGGGTGGATTCTCGGGATTGATGCGGAAAATTTCAGAGCAAATGACGATGGCGAACCAAATCACTCTGCGGGCGATCCGATTCTCAATCAAATCAGATCCCATGAATTGAGTGATGTTTTGGTGATAGTAGTGCGATATTTTGGTGGAACAAAACTTGGCGTAAGCGGACTGATACAAGCCTACAAAGAAGCGACTAGAGAAGCGCTTCAAATAGCCGAAAAGCGGGAGGTTATACTCAAAACCAAGCTCACCTTCCACTTCGAATATGAGGCAATGAATGACATAATGAGGATCGTTAAAGACCTTGAGGTAGAAGTGAAAGAGTAAGATTTTAGACAAAGCTGTACGTTAATTTGCTTTATCAGAAATACTTTAATCTCTCAATTAGATGCTAAACTCAGCTACGTACCTGGACTCAATAGCTGGGAACTAGATGGGGATGAAACTGGCAACAGCGAATAAAAAAAGAGCGCCACCGAACGCTCTTTTCCAATGAGATAAAGGATTAAAACGCCAATTTAAAACGCAGCATAATTGGATCTTCTTGATCATTTAATGCCTCACTAGCTTCAATCAATTTTGCTGTAAGTTCTTCACCCAAAATATTCTTATCGATCATCATTTGCCATTGCTCCATATAAAGGAATTGGTAAAAATAGCCTTCGGAGATTACATCATTTCCTCCAAAATTCCCCAATGAACTTATCGCTCGGACTTCATTGGTTTGAGAATTAATAAACACATCATGAACTGGCAGGTCACTTGGATTAAAATCTGGATTTTCTAAATCAAATTCCTTTTTAATAATACCAAATGTTTTAATTTTAATATATTCATCTAAAGTCGATACCACACCCATGTTTAGCGAATGTTTTTGCTCCATTAGAATTCTTTCCATCACATCATCATTTTGGTCATCTTTAATGCTTTTAGGGATATTTCTACCAGCCAAATCCAATAAATATAAAGGCTTCACTGCTCCATTAATAAAATGATAAAGTGTGTCGGAAGCTCCAAAATTCAACAAAAATCCATCTTTAAACTTAGTCATAGAACCTTCAACCAAACTAAAAGCAACTGGAGGTGCCATGATATCTAAAAAGGAAACAGAATCATTTTTGGCATCAAAAATTCCGAAATTTGGCCAATACCCATCCTCAGTAATTCCCTCATGTTTATCTGTGGCAAAAAGCCATTTTCCATCTCCATAATCTGCAAAATCTCTGAAGTAATATTCCCGAGGTGTAGGAATTGTCTCTTTGTACTCTAGCTGGGAACTGTACACATGCAAATATTGCGGTACAGTGGCAATAATAATATTACCCTCGCTATCCTGACGCAATTCATCTATACGCTCATATTCGCCTGGACCCTTTCCCATCCTATTAATCGTCTGAACGAAATTTCCTTTCAAATCAAATTGATGCAAGCTTCCGTCCCTAAAATCACCTGTAGATATATACATATAATCAGTAATGGCAATTTTAGGATCAAAGCCATATAAATCAATTTGTGCATCCTCTGAAATGAGCAATGGAATAAACGATACGTCCACCATGATATCAGCAGGACTTACAATATTTTCTGCAGTCACCTTTAAAGCAACTACTCCTGTGGCTTCCTCCGTCAATTTATCTGAAGAACAGGCCATTCCTGCGACAGTTAAAATACTGAGCAAGAATAAAGTTTTAAAATGATTCAGCATGGTTTAGATTGTTAAAATTGTAGGTAGTTAAATTCCTCTATCAAGACGTAAATTTAATAGGAAAGGATGCATGTCATCGAAATTTTTTAAAATAATTTTATACATAGATTTCTTATGTATAAAGTTTTCTTTTATATTTGTGCATGGCAACGAATCAATTAATCAAAGGAAGCTTAACCACCATTATTTTGCAGCTCCTTTCTCACCACAGCCAAATGTATGGCTATGAAATCACTCAAAAAGTGAAGGAACTTAGTTTGGGTGAAATTAAAGTGACCGAGGGCGCACTATATCCCGCTCTACACAAATTGGAAGCAGAAGGCCTATTGGATACCTACACCGAGATAGTTGACAATCGACTAAGGAAGTATTATAAACTAAGCCAAAAGGGAAAAGGCGTAGCCAAAGAAAAAGTAAGTGAATTAGAAAAATTTATTGTTTCGATGCAAGCAATGCTCAAACTCAAAATGGTCTAAAATGAAAAATAAATTAAGCTATAACGAAGTAAATGAAATTCGAAATTGGTTAAAAAGCCGTAGAATCAATTATCTAGATATCCGTGAAGAACTTACAGATCATTTTGCTAGTAAAATTGAGCTTATTCAGTCCGAAGAAGGCCACTCATTCTCAAGAGCTTTTTTACAAGCAAGGCAAGGCTTTTATCCAAGCAGATTCAAAATCAATTACCTGATAATTAGCTTTTTCAAGAACTTTGCCCTTTGGTTTTGGGAAATCAAGAAAATCTTCACGTCTCCCCTGTGGATTGGCATCGTTTTGATTGGATTGGGAATGATTGCCTCTTTTCTGTACAATATCCTCCCTCTAGATGTTTTTCAACCCTATGTAGATACGCCAATAATCATCTTCTTATTTCTTGTTTTGCTTGGAGAATCAATATTTACAAAAGCCAAAACCAAAAACGCTGGGTATATCACGCTGCTTTGTAGCTCCTACCTATTCCATTATTTCTTTCTGTTCGTTATGTGGAGAATCCTTGGAAATACGCTAACAGAAACAACCGAGCTAATGATTTACTTATCAACGAATTATATTTTCTCAATCGCTTGGGTGAAGTTACTCATCGCCAAAAGAATGGAAGCACATAGAATCTATAAATTGTATTTAAAAACACTTTAAAAGATGCGGAATTTAGACTCATCGATAAAATTGGATAGTGCACAATTAGCAGAAATCAGACAATGGCTGGCCAATAAAGGCGTATATTACTTAGATATCCGAGAGGAAATCACTGACCATATTGCGAGCCAATGTGAGCAATTGATGCAACAAGATACGCTTTCGTTTGGTAGTGCTTTTATACTGAGCCAAAGTGATTTCAAGGGAAGATGGATTCAGCCACGCTATGCTATAGGGATCGTCCGTAAAAACTTGTATCGAATAATTGATGAAGTAAAATCCATATTTACAGATCCTTTCTGGACGCTCTCTTTCCTACTACTATTTGGTGTTCTTGCTACCATCAGTTCTGGTGCAGTTATTCATTATAATGCTTTCTTTCAATACGATATCATTCCTTTAGCCATATTTGCATTACTCATCTTTGTGCTGGAAGGGTGGTGGAAATCGAAAAAAAGACTAATGAAAAATGCAGCGTACATAAATGTTCTTTTCTTGGGCTATTTATCTCAAATTCTATTTTGGAATATCCTTTTGAAAATAACCGCACCGCTAATTACCCACCCTATTACTTTCTTAACCACGTTTGGCTTATTTGGCATAATGATGTTGGCAGGTCTAAAACTTTCCATTAAAGTCAGAAAAGAAGCGGTAGAATTTTCTAAAATTATTGATAAAATGCAGATATGCTGAGCGATATAGAAATAAATTATGTGAGAGAATTTGTCAATAAAAAGGGCTATTCTGAAATTGAAGTGCAAGCAGAAATGATCGATCATATAGCCTGCATCGCAGAAGAAAAGCGGGAGGAAAATCCTAGCTTATCTATTGAGAAAGCTGTGGCTGATTTTCATGCTTCCTTTGGCATATTTGGCTTCTCAGACTGGGCGGAAAAACTCGGGAAGCAAACCTCCCAAAAAGTCATGTGGCAATTCTTCTCTATTTTGAAAAGCTTTTTTGGTGGTGATAATACAAGCAAAATGGTTGCAGCTCTTTTGGCTGCTATTGCCATAGGCTTTCTATTGAGCCAATTTAATCTTTTGGAACCTTTGCCGTTCATTATCTTTTTGCCAGCATTTATTGCCTTGATCTTCGTCTTCACAAATTATCATAAAATCACAGGAGAAAAAGCACTTCAACCATCCAAATCTATAACGATCAATTATGTCAATTCATTTTTGATGGTTATAAACTTGACTACTCAAAGCCTTGCAGTGACTGCGAGATATGCTTCGGAACAAAACGTAATATATGGATATCTAATGGTTTCAGCCGCTTATTTTCTAATCAGTTTATCCATCATGGTGTGGTTTGAGGGAATTCATTGGGCCAAGAAAGAAGCCGAGAAGTATAATTTGAGCGCAATTAATGTCCAATAATGCTTCGCTGCAACCAATCTTGGTCTATTCGACAACTTACCCACCTGACAATTACCCACCTGACAATTACCCGTTTGCAAGTCGAAAATTTCAAGTCACTGAATGCTGAAAATTGACATGCGCAAGGACGATGACCATTTAACAAATCAAAAAATCAGAAAAAGAGCCGCAGTATACGGCCCAGTAAATTCCAAAAATGCGGTGCTTTAAAAAGGTTCTTGTCAGGAACGATAAACCATTCCCTAAATCAAAACACGATGATTATCTGAGAATTAGCTCGAAAAAGCCTTAACCATTCTTACTTAGGTTCTACTACAAACGACCCCTGCATTGCACCAAAATGACCAGGGAAACTACAAATAAATTTATAATACCCCATTTTCGGCGCGTCAAATGTGATGGATATTTCTTCGCCACCACCGATCATTTTGGTGTGTATAATCACCTGATCAATCATGTCCTGAGGGATGTAGTCAGTATCTGTGGCAGTCATTGCTGCCATTCCAAATGTCTGAATGTCTGTTCCTGGCTTTAGCAACACCCAGTTATGACCCATTGTCGCCATTGGCAACTTACCTACATGTTTCAATATCAAAGTGACTTTCTGCCCTTCCACCACTTTCATTTCCTTGAGGTTAAATTGCATGGCATCATTTCCCTCAATGGTTAATGTTACTGAGGCAGGCACAGATTCTTCCACTGCTGCCTCTAAAGGTGCAGTTTCTACTTTTTCGGACACTTCAGGTTGCTTCTCAGTGCCACTACCACAAGAAAGTAACATAATAGCAGCGGTAAACGAAAGTATATAAATTTTGTAATTCATCATTTTTTTGTTTTTTATGGTACAGGTTTCAATGAATAAGAACAATGATTTATTTCAACCCGTTCCTTCAACTCTTGCTTATTGTATTAAAAGCGAAGATTGTAATGAGAGTCTCTGAGATGCTCTTACTATCGTAGCTATAATATCAGCTTACAAGTTTGATGCTGCATACCTTTTTGCTGGCGTTTATTGTGTTGATCTTCGTCTTCAAAAATTATCATACAAGCACAGAAGAAAGGCCTCTTCACTCATAAAAATCTATGACTGGCAATCATGTCAATTCATTTTTGATGGTAATACACATGATTGCTCAAAGCCTTGCAATGACTGCTAAATATGCTTCTGAAGAAAATATTAGGTTTGGATATATAATGGTTTCAGCCGCATATTTTCTAGTCAGTTTGTCCATCTCGGTGTGGTTTGAAGGAGTTCATTGGGTCGAGAGAGAAGCAGAGAAGTTATAATATGAGCTCAATTAGTATCCAATAACGCCACGCTGCAACCAATCCTGATATATTCGATAACAAACCCAAGCATCGGTAGCCGCATAGCGAATTTGCTTTTCGGTTAGTTCCGGATTTTCCCAATTGGAAGTTTGGGCAGCTTTGGAAATCCTAAAGCCTAAGAACATAGCTGTAAGATTTCTTGCCCCTTCATTGAGAATTCCCAAATTCTTAGCCTCCGTATTGAGATCAATAAAATTTGCAGGTTCAAATTCAGAAAGCATTTTCAGCGCACGTAAATCATCACGCAAGCCTACTCCTATTTTATAAATATCTGGAATTTCAAAATATGCTCTCAAGGCATCATCAAACCCAACATGATTCAAGCGAAAGAGAAAAGCCTTATGCTCAATAGCTAACTGCACGAGAGCTACATGATGAAACTGACCCTTTTTAAAGGTCGGCTTGGTTTCGGTATCGAAGCCTACAATTGGATGATCCTTGAGTTCCTCGATTGCTTCTCGCAATTGGGACATCTTATTTACGATCACAATCTTTCCATCGAACTCGCCCAATGGTAACTCATTAATTTCTTCTTTGGTAATCTTAGTAGGCAATATCATTCGTTAATCCTTCTTAATTCTTGCTATTTTAATATTTGCATACCCAAATATAATGGTCATCACAGGACTTATCAGGTTGAAAAATGCATACGGTGCATAAGTAAATGTAGCCACGCCCAAAACAGTGGCCTGCGTCATGCCACACGTGTTCCATGGCACTAGCACGGAAGTTACCGTTCCAGAATCTTCCAATGTCCGGCTCAGTACTTTTGCTTCTAAGCCTCTTTCCCTGTATACATCGGCAAACATGCGGCCCGGCACCACAATGGCCAAATACTGGTCTGATGCAGTAATATTGAAGAAGATACAAGTACCTACTGTAGAAGCAATTAACGATCCTGTGGTATGTGCTAAACTAATGATGGCAGCAGCAATTCTTTTCAGAAAGCCAGCCGTTTCCATTACACCACCAAACACCATAGCACATATAATCAACCATATCGTATTGAGCATGCCCGCCATCCCTCCAGTGCTAAAGAGCTCATTCACTATGTCATTGGAGGTGGTGATGGAAATTCTTCCATACATGGATTTCATTACGCCAACAAATGCTTGTACAAAGTTGGATTCACCGCTTACATCCGCCACCTCCCGCACTGCAGCCGGTTGAAAAATCAAGGCAAACACGGCTCCCAGCAAAGTGCCAATTAATAAAGCAGGAACCGCAGGTGTCTTTTTTACAATTAATACTAACACCATTACCGGCACCAAAAACAGCCAAGGTGTAATGTAAAATTTCTCTTGAATGCCCATAAGTACGCCATCAATATCAGCCAAAGCACCTCCTTGAGAAGACGTAAACCCTAGTATAGCGAATAAGATCAATGATATAATAAAACTTGGTGCAGTAGTATAGATCATGTATTTGATGTGTGTAAACAAATCTGTACCCGCTATAGCAGGCGCTAGATTGGTGGTATCCGACAAAGGCGACAGTTTATCGCCAAAATAAGCTCCGGAAATAATTGCTCCACCGATCATGCCTTCGGACAAGCCTAGGGCTTTGCCGATCCCAAGTAGTGCCACACCTACTGTGGCTACTGTCGTCCAAGAGCTGCCTGTTGCGACGGCCACGATGGCACAAACCACGCAGGCCGCCACCAAAAAAATGGTCGGATTGAGTACTTGCAATCCATAATAAATCATGGCAGGCACCACTCCACTCAAAAACCAAGTGCCTGCTAATGATCCGATTAGCAACAAAATCAATATGGCTGAGAGGGTCGAAGAAATACTCTTGACAATGCCATCTTGCAAAGTCTCCCACTGATAGCCCAGCCGCATAGCAATAATAGTTGCAACGGCAGCTGATAACAGTAAAACTATTTGATTAGAACCATCCAAAGCCCCATCACCAAAAATGAGTACATTGATGGTGAGAAGAATGATAAGAAAAAGAACAGGAATTATTGAGAGTGCTAAACTGGCAGCTTTTGTTGGTTTAGTCATAAAATAGCTCGCAAATTATAAATAAGGTTCAATTTATACATTCTTTTGATTTTGAAGGAATTTGTTCTGCATTGATTTTACCTAAGACCATTTTTGCCAAGTCTTCACCGATGTTGCTGCCAATCGCTACGCCCATTCCACCCAGGCGAACTCCAGCAAATACATTCTCTTGCAGCTGACCAACCAAAGGCGATTTATCCGGCCCAAAAGCCATGATTCCCGACCAAGCGAAATCTAATGCGATCGTTTGCTTAGGAGAAATCAGCGTATTCAAATGATGCATTAATACATCCAGCACATTTTCACGTACTTCCATTTTAGTTGTTTTTTCTTGTCGGTAAAAAATATTACGCCCTCCACCAAAAAGAATACGATTACCTAAATCACGAAAATAGAAATAGCCTTCGTCAAAATGGAAAGTTCCTTTAAAAGGCAAATGTTGAAGGGGTTGGCTTAGCATCACCACACCCCTGCCTGGCTCAATTGCTAGGTCTGGGAAAAAGCGGGAGGTAAAGGCATTTGTGCAGCAAATCAACTTTTTTGCTGATAATGCAGGAGTACTTTGTGTGATATCATCCTTTATTTCAAGGACAAATTCCTGCTCGCTAGCCCTCTCCCACCTGATTACCTCAGCTCCAAAATGCACTACCACGCCCTTTTGCTGAGCCAGCATTAGGAGTGCTTTCATCATTTTACCAGTGTGAATATGCCCTTCCAAAGGGTTTCGGATGAGTCCTTTTATGCTACTAGTAGCAAAGCCAAATTCTGCTATGCGAGTATGATCTTCGTGAAAGACATCTCGATTAAAAAGTGGCCTAAGCAGCTCATTTACTTTTGGGATGCTATTAATAACTGAAAGTTCATCCTCCCGCAAAAGTTCATACCCACCTGCTGCTTGATAGCCAATTGCTTCATCTCCTAGCCTAGTGCGCAGTTTTTCTAAGCCTTTCCATCTTTTTTCTACCAAAGCTAAAGTCCCCTCCTCGCCTATTTTCTCAATATCGACCAATAGCTCACTCAGACTACCGAAGCAGGCAAAGCCAGCATTGCGCGTACTTGCACCCGTTGGCAATATGCCACGCTCCAACACCACTACGGATTTTTTAGGGTCTAATTCCTTAATAGAAATCGCCGTACTCAGTCCCACAATACCTGCTCCAATGATGGCAATATCGTAGTTCAACCAACTTTCCTTTTCCCAAATACTGTTCATTTTGAAATAATGTTTGTCAAAGATTTTAAAAATAGCTGGATTTATTGAACTTAAGCCCATATTTAAGAAATTAAAGCATGTTTAACCCAGAAAACATTTTCGAAAAAGCCAAATCCTCTGCATTTTATCTGTGGTTGATGAATAAAGGACTAGATCGAATGATCCCATTTAATGCACCACATGGCTTTCGTATCAAGGAAATTGGCAACAATCAGGTACGGACGATGATGCCGTATAAAAAGCGAAATCTCAACCATTTGAAAGGTTTGCACGCATGCGCTTTGGCCACGCTAACGGAAATATCAGCTGGTATTTTGCTCATCTCTAGACTTAGCCCGAAGAAGTATAGAATAATCCTCAAAAAGCTGGAAATAGAATACCTATACCAAGGGAAAACCAATGCGTATGGATCATTCGAATTTGAGGAAGAATGGCTCCAAACAGAAGTGGTAAAACGCCTCGAAACAGAAGAATCTATATTAGTACCCTGCACAGTAAAAATATTCGACGAATTGGGAAATCAACTCACCAATGGCATTACCTATTGGCAGATTAAAGATTGGAAGAAAGTGAAAACGAAGGTGGCTTAAGGTGAATTTTGGGTGATTCGGTAAATCTTGGCTTGGTAGCATCCCACAAAGTATTACCAACCGTAATTCGTTTTTAATCAGACCATTTGTAAATCAAAATCTCTTTTTGTTAATTTTATCTTGCTGTGCGATAATGATTCTAAAGTCCTTTTGATATGAAATGCTCTGTCTTGTTTTATAAACGTTGGCATTAAATCATCTAATTTTATCTTAAAAAGTCTATTTATAATGATTAAATCCTCTTTTGAAAAAGGTCTTAATCCATTAATTAATTCTGACATATAGCCTTTACGATGCCCTAAAATTTTTGCTAAATCATTTTGTGCCAAGCCAGCTTCTTTTAATCTTGCTTTAATCAGTTCTTTTCTCTTTTGGTAAAAGTCATTTTCAGCTTGCACCAAAGCTTCTGCTAAATCACTATCTTTTATTTGATTATCTGAAATTGAATTTTCATCCCTCCAATTTTTTTCTTCATAACCTTTTATCAGATTTCGAAGATGCTTCCGGATTGGCTTATATGATTCATCTTCCTTTTCGAGTACACGTAACTTTAGAAATAGAGAGGATGCTTTCTCAAAATCCAATTCACTTTCTAATAAATTTAATCTCTGTATGTTTTGTATTGAAAATTTATCCATTTTTAAATCAATTTTTGATTACGTAACCATTTTTCAATCGTGCTTTTATTTCCTTTAAAAGTCTTGTCATAATCATCGTGAGAACCAGTCCAAACAACGGTTGCCTCATTATCCTCAAAGACGATTAAAATCATTGTACGAGACATATTAATGTCGAAAAAATAGAAACCATCGCTATGTACACAATCTGCATCTGGCCTTGTTTCTTTAATTTCTGTCTTTTTAGTCCATTGAGCACTTTGAATATCTGAAATCAGTTTATCAATCGCAGAAATTAATTTTTCATTTCCACGGTTCTTTTTTTTGAGCTTTGTCAGTTTATGTTTTAGTAGTAACTCCAAATCTTATGTTTTGTCACCGACAAAGATAAATAAAAGTTTCATATATAATGAAACTTTTATTTTTTTCGTAAGTAGCTAAATTTCTATGGTTGGCAACTGTTTAGCTATGAGCATTTGCGACCCTAAGGGCGCTATTGCTTGTAGGTTTTATTGGTAGTCGTTATTTTATTTTTCCACCTAACTTAATTAATTTCTTTGTCCCGAGTAAGGTTGACTCTTCAATGTTTGTAGACCATTCGTCAATAGATTCGATTGGCCAATGACTACCAATTCCTTGAATACTTTTTCTTGGTCTGTTGTTACCTGGTTTAAAAACGGAGTTTGAACCACAATCAACGCAGCAACAGTCAACTTTTTATAATGTAAAAAGTAAGTTAAATACAACTTATTTATCTGAGTTGTCAATTTCATGGAGTGCATACAACTCTTCTTTTACGTAGAAATCTTCGGTTTTTTTTAAGTCTGACATATGTTTTATTTAATTACTGCCAACTAGTTCTGTCAAGTAATATTGCATATATCTCACCAATATAAAGGTATACGCGCAACTGTTGCGTAAATACCCTTTTCTTCGAAGGCTGAATTTTTAATTTTTTTTCGTGGTTTGCTTATAAACATACGTCAATCAAAAGTTATATCCAATTTATCCAAAAGACTTTAATTGGATCAAACCCTTTGATAATCAATCAGATAAATACCTTAAAGGATTTTGATCGCGTGTGTGCAACACATGGAGGTTAGGAAATCAACTAACCAATGGCACTAATATTGGCAGATTAAAGACTGGACGAAGGTGAAAACGAAGGTGGATTAGTTACATTCGGTATATCCTTTCTTAGTGAAATGAGATTGTAAATTAAAAATAAACAAGCTCCAACTGAAGATGAGAATATCTTAGGGACTTGATTCAGATAAGCTTAATTTGCTATATTGTTACTCCAATCAATTTACTAGTGAAATGAGAAAAATAGATGCACTACTCAATGAATACGGCGAAAGCCATCAAAATGGACTTAACAAAGCCATCCACTGGATTTGTGTTCCGCTAATTTTCTTTAGCATCGTCGGCTTGATTTGGTCTATTCCATCTGGTATAATAAAATCCACTTTCCCTGCCATGGGTAATTATGCCAATTGGGCTACTGTTTTGCTGGTGTTCACCTTGTTATACTATGCTCGTCTATCCTTTCCGCTTTTTATAGGCATGCTGATGGTAGTTGCAGGATTTACATTTGCTGCAAATTGGATAGATATCAACATGGCTACACCCCTTTGGATGGTTTCGCTTATCATATTTGTCGCCGCTTGGATTGGGCAATTCTATGGCCATAAAGTAGAAGGGAAAAAACCCAGCTTCCTCAAAGATGTGCAATTCCTTATGATAGGGCCGGCTTGGTTGCTGCACTTTATTTATAAGAAACTTGGGATTGGTTACTAAGCGAACACCAATCACATCGACATTGAACGATTAGACCTTTAGATTTTCAACATTCTAAGGGTTTTCTTTTTTGGGAAGCTTCAAATTCTCACTTGAGAAACGGTTCCTTTCTAACCTCCCGCCGATTTCCTTCCATTGAATTGCAGATCAGTTTTGGCCAATTTATTAGATGTCAAAACTTTTAATGTATATACATCGTTTAGCTTTCTAAATATCAAAATCATGGCAAAAACAGTATTACATAAAGCAAATAGCCGTGGTCATGCCAATCATGGCTGGCTCAATTCATATCATTCGTTCAGTTTTGCTCATTATCACGATCAAAGCAAAATGAACTTTGGCGTGCTGCGAGTATTAAATGATGACACCGTAGATCCAGGAATGGGTTTTGGCACGCACCCGCACAACAATATGGAAATTATTAGCATTCCGTTGAAAGGTGATTTGCAGCACAAAGACAGCATGGGCAATGTGCAGGTGATTAAGCAAGGCGATATTCAAGTACTTAGTGCCGGTACGGGCATTTCGCATAGTGAGGTGAATAGGAATAAAAATCAGGAAGTGAAATTCTTGCAAATATGGGTGTTTCCCAATCGCAAAAATGTACAACCTCGCTACGATCAATTGACGCTTGAGCAAGCAAAAATGAAGAACGAGTTTCTGCAAATCCTCTCTCCAAATGCAGATGACGAAGGAGTTTGGATACATCAAAATGCTTGGTTCCACTTAGCGGAGTTGGAGAAAGGGCAAGTAAAAGACTATCGGTTCAAGGCACCAGAAAATGGGTTGTATGTATTTGTGCTTGAAGGAAGCGTAGAAGTGGATGGGCAACCATTAGACAAAAGAGATGGATATGGAATATGGGATACAAATCAAGCGCAATTCACGTCACTAAGCGATGATGCAAAAGTCTTACTAATGGAAGTCCCAATGGAAATTACAGCATAATATGATAAAAGAAGCTATTACAGAAACTCCTGTACACGGACTACTCAAAGGACGCTGGAGTCCAAGAGCCTTTGCGAATGATACTATAGCATTTGAGGATATTAAAACCATGCTTGAAGCGGCTTCTTGGGCTCCAAGTGCCATGAATGCGCAGCCTTGGCGATATGTGGCAGCACAGAAAGGTACTCCTGTATTTCAGCAAATGTGGGAATGCATGGTGCCTGGCAATCAGCTATGGACAGACAAAGCCGCTGTGATTATCCTAAGCATTGGGTCTAGCACATTTGCCAATGGAGCAGAGAACAAAACGTTTATGCATGATGTGGGCATGGCCAATGCAAATTTGGTTACCCAAGGAGTTTCGATGGGCATTTTTAGTCACTTTATTGGTGGTTTCAATCCTGATAAAACCCGAACCCAATTCCAGTTGGCGGAAAATGAAGAACCCATTTGCTTTATCGTATTGGGCTATATGGGCAATGCCGATGAATTAGAGGAGCCGTTCAAAAGTCGTGAAATGGCTCCTAGGAGTAGAAAGTCTATAAATGAGTTTGCGGAAATAGCAGTTAATACTCTATAATTTCGTTTTCAGAAATAACTCATTAAATAAGCAGTCCTTATGCAAATTGTGAATCAGAAAAGGCGGAATTCTAATTGATTCGTACTTCGCTAAACAAACTTTGATTTGGAAATGAGGGTTTTCCCAAAAACTTGACCTTCTCGGCAAACTTTGAATAAATCGCTTCGCTGTATGTAGAAAGCAAAAAAGCAGGTGAAACACCTGCTCTTCTAGAAATTCGAATATTTTAATTAAGCCTTAAGCTTCTTTTTTCGCTGGGAAAGAAGCTTTTAACTCTTCTATATCAACGTTCTTCAAAGAAGGCTTAAAGTTCAATTGCTTGATTATTCTTAACTTGTTCTTTTGTCTAGCTATGTTCTTTCTAGCTTTCCTTTTCAACCTTGTAATTGCCATTGTTCTATTCTTTTATGCGTTAACCCGAAAAATGATTACAAAGGTAAATAAAATGAATTCAAATCCCAAAGCATCTCAAAATTAATCTATTGAAAATTGACATTGCCTACAAAGCTGGAAAAACCTTAGTTTTGCTTAAAATTTAGGATATTTAGGCAATGCAAAAACCAACGCTTCCCAAAGGAACCAGAGATTTCGGTCCAGAGCAAATGGCTCGAAGGAATTTCATTCTTGACAATATAAAATCAGTATTCCGTAAGTTCGGCTTTATGCCATTAGAAACGCCCGCTATGGAAAATCTATCTGTGCTTACGGGCAAATATGGCGACGAGGGTGATCAGCTATTATTTAGAATCTTAAATTCGGGTGATTTCATGTCCAAAACCGACGCATCTGATATGGCAGAAGGTGCTAAAGGACTTCTACCTAAGATTACCGAAAAGGGCTTGCGATATGACCTTACCGTGCCTTTTGCTAGATTCGTCGTGATGAACCGCAATGATATCCATTTCCCATTCAAGCGCTTTCAGATCCAGCCTGTATGGCGAGCTGACCGGCCTCAGAAAGGTCGATATCGGGAATTTTACCAATGTGATGCAGATATCATCGGCACAGACTCGATCATTTGCGAATCTGAAATTATTTTGATGATTAAGGAGGCATATAAACTCCTTGGGTTGGAAGATTATGTGATCACTTTCAGCAGCCGAAAAGTGCTGGAAGGATTGGCTGGAATGTTAAATGCGAATGACAAATTCACTGATTTATGCGTGGCAATTGATAAGCTCGACAAAATCGGTACGGATAAAGTGCTCGAAGAATTGAGCGGAAAAGGTTTTGATCAGGCGACGTTAGACAAGACGAGAGAATTTCTAGAATTAAAAGGAAATGATAAGGAGTTGATAGAGCAACTTCATACACTTTTTGCCAATAGTGAAGAAGGGAAAAAGGGATTGCGGGAGGTAGAAGAAATTATTTCGCTACTGGAGGCCTTTGGTGACGATGGAGCCAAAATAGAATTTGATCCTCGACTAGCGAGAGGATTGAGCTATTATACAGGTGCAATATTCGAAGTAAAGCCTACTTCTGTAAAGATGGGCACCATAACAGCGGGAGGTAGATACGACAACCTCACAGGAATTTTCGGACTGGCAGATATGTCTGGCGTTGGGATATCCTTTGGTGTAGATAGAATTTACGATGTGCTAGAAGAACTAAATCTTTTCCCGTCCGAAGGCTTAACTCCTACTAAAGTGCTTTTAGCCAACTTTGGCGATGAATCACTCAATGGTTCATTGGGAATATTGAAAGCTTTACGAGATGCAGGAATTGCGGCAGAAATTTATCCTGATGGAGGCAAATTGAAAAAGCAATTTATGTATGCTGAGAAGAAAACAATTCCGTACCTTTTGATATCAGGAGTGGAAGAATTACAAAAAGGAGTTTTTGGCTTAAAAGACCTCAATACTGGAATTCAAGAATTACTTACATTAGCTCAACTCATTACTAAGCTTGGATAAAACATTTTATATATCTACCAATAATATCTCGGCAGAGGAGCTTTTCAATGCTTTTAGAGCCAAGTGTCCTGTGGCATTAGCAGAAGATAGCATACAAGCCATTACAAAATGCAGAGATTATTTAGAAGCCAAGCTTGCCAATACAAATGATCTCATTTATGGCATCAATACAGGTTTTGGATCTTTATACGATAAGCGCATAAGCAAATCAGAATTGGAAAGCCTCCAACAAAACTTAGTGCGATCACATGCTTGCGGAACAGGTGCGGAGATTCCAACAGAAATCGTAAGGCTTATCATTCTTTTAAAAATTAAAAGTTTAGCTTTTGGACACTCAGGTGTAAGAATTGAAGTGGTAGAACGGCTTGTTTATTTCTATAATCAAGGGATTACGCCTATTATTTATGAACAAGGTTCTCTTGGTGCATCGGGCGATTTGGCTCCTTTGGCTCATCTTAGTTTAGCGCTAATCGGTGAAGGCGAAGTGTATTTTAAAAATAAAAAGATAAAGAGCACTCTGCTTCATAGTCGACTTGCTATTGAACCCATTACGCTCAAAGCCAAGGAAGGCTTAGCTCTCCTTAATGGGACTCAGTTTATGCTAGCTTACGGGCTTTGGGCGGTAAGTAAGGCCAAAAAATACCTTGGTCTAACAAATATGATTGGAGCGGCATCACTTGATGCTTTCGATGGCAGATCTGAGCCTTTTCATTATTTGTTACAAAAAATCCGTCCGCACAAAGGGCAAATCACCTGCGCCAAGGAAGTATTATATTGGCTTGATGGAAGTGAAATACTTACCCAAACCAAAAAACATGTACAAGATCCGTATTCTTTCCGATGTATTCCTCAGGTACATGGCGCGAGCTGGGATGCTATTCAGTATGCTGAGCAGATTATGGAAACAGAATTAAATGGAGTTACGGACAATCCTAATATTTTTCCAGATGAAGATTTAATTATTTCGGGAGGTAATTTTCATGGGCAACCTTTGGCTTTAACAATGGATTTTCTTGCGATTGCTTTGGCTGAGTTGGGAAGTATTTCGGAGCGTCGAACCTATCAATTAATTTCAGGGCTAAGAAACCTCCCGCCATATTTGGTGGCTAAACCTGGATTACATTCTGGTTTAATGATTCCACAATACACCGCCGCTTCCATAGTAAGTCAAAACAAGCAACTTTGCACCCCTGCATCAGTAGATTCGATTGTCTCCTCAAACGGACAAGAAGACCATGTGAGTATGGGCGCTAATGCTGCTACTAAGCTTCATAAAGTGGTGGATAATTTGCTCACAATACTATCTATAGAATGGATGACAGCCTGCCAAGCGTTGGAATTTAGGAAGCCTTTACGAACTTCGTTAGAACTAGAGCATATAATTCAGAGTTATAGGAAAGTAGTGCCTTTTTTATTGGTGGATCGGCCTATATTTGAGGATATAATTGAAACTAAAAAATTTTTAAAATAGATTCGGTCAACAATGTGTAAAAGCTTTGCCCAAATAACTAGCCTATCTAAAAGGATTATCTTACTTATTAGTATTTTCAGTCTTTTATTTTCTACCGATTTAATTTCTCAAGCTACAGGTGAGCAAAGAGATCGAAGGGCGCTAGAAGCACTTTTCGATAGAATGGGTGGTGCTGATTGGTTGAGAGCCCAAAGTTGGATGCAAGGGCATATTTCTAATTGGAATTATGTCGAATTTGATAAAAACATCAATAGAGTAGTTGGATTGAGATTGGAAGGTATAGGGTTAATAGGTCAAATACCAGATGAAATAGGTTTACTTGATGAACTCCGCGTATTAGATCTTAGTAATAACGGCATTTTTGGTGATTTTCCAAGTAGTTTTGGAAATCTAAGAAAGCTCCAAACCTTAGATCTATCGAAGAATAGTGGAGTAAGTAATTTTCCTTCAAACTTAAGTAATTTCAGTAATTTAGAATACTTCGATATTAGTTCAAATAGAATGAGTGCTGAAGTACCTCAAGCGCTAGGTACTCTTACCAAGCTTAAATTTTTGAACCTAAGCTCCAATGGATTGTATGGATCAATCCCGTCCAATTTTAATAATCTCACAAAACTAGAATATCTAAATATTGAAAATAATAATGGCATAAATAACCTCCCCTTTTTAATAGGTGCTTCTGAACTCAAAGAACTTCGTGTGGCTAATTGCAATCTATATTTTGGGCATTTAGAACCTTACACAAACTTATTTCCTAATAATACAGCGGGTACCCGGTATGCACCGCAAGCATTTATTCACCAACTAGAGTACCGGAATATTTACGAAGAAGTGGAAAAGCAGCTTCCTATTTATATAAATGCAAATGCAAATGGAGAAAATGATAAGTATCAATGGTATAAAGACGCTGTAGAACTCAAAAACGGCGGGAGAATTAGTGGAGCAAACACGAGCGAACTAGTTATCAATAATCCGATAGAAGGTGATAAAGGAAGATACGATTGTGTAGTAACAAATTCTAGTTTGACTTTCCTTACTTTACACCGTAATTCGGTTCATCTAACCTATGAAAAAATTGAACTGAGAAGTGAGGATGTAGAAAGCCGATTTCAAATTGATTTTGTAGAAGGATGTTCTCCCCACACCATTACAATTACTAATTTGGTAGATACGGACGTAGTACAATACCAAATACAAGGCAGGTCAGGAATATTAAATGACCCAGCACCCAGTGTTGGGAGTCAAATTAATTACACCTTCACTCAACCTGGAAATTATAGAGTCACCCAGATCATTCAGTCAAATAATGAAGAGAAAACAGCATTTATGAATGTTCGAGTCCATAGAAATTTTGCGCCGGAAATTGAATTAGTCAGTTGCTCAAATAACAGGATAAAAGTGAGAATTAAAAACAGAAGCTCCCTATCATATAGAGACATACAAATAGACTTTGGTGATGGCAGAGGGAAGATAGTTTATAGTATAAACGAAAATATAGAATATAGCTACGCTCGGTCTGGGGAATACTCTATTACAGCGCAAGGTTATATCAAAAATGGTAATTCGACAAGCTGTCAAAGCACCACAAGAACTGTTGATGTTTTTGATAGGCCTCCCGTCGTAGATATTCGTCAGTTGGAGGTAAATTCTGACCAAACGATCACTTTAAGAGCGGAAGGCTCTGACTCTTTTAGATATAGGCTGGAAATGGCGCCAAACGGCAATAATAACTTCGTACCGATTGAAGCGGCTTTTTCAAATTTGGTAGTGAGAACTGCCAAGTTAAATGTGAACACTAATTATTACTGCTTTAGAATAGTGACCCTAGATGAATGCGGAAATAGCCCAGCATATTCTGAACCAATCTGCTCTATTCAATTAAATGTAGCTGGTGAGCACAAGCAGAATAGACTAAAATGGAGGGCTTCCTCACCACTAAATACACGATTACAAATTATAAGGGATGGTCAACTCTTAACTGAAGGTGACTTTGTAGATGACGCATATTTAGATACGGATGTACTTTGCAATATTAAAAACGCCTACAGTGTGGCACAAGTAAATGCGCTTGGACAAATAAGTAAATCTATTGTAATAGATCATACCACAAGGGCACTAATTCCCAAAGATTCAGTAAACGGAAAAAATATTTTAGCGAGCGTAGAAGGAGTTTCTCTATCATGGGAAGTCCCATTCGAAAATCCCGTATGGTATTATATTTACAAAGAAGAATCTGGTAAAAGAAGGCTACTTGATAGCGCGCAAACTAATAGCTATACTGAGCGAAATATGGAAACAAAAGCTTCTCAAGTATGCTACTACATCACCTACAAAGACAATTGCCTTCTTGAATCTGAAATAGGAACACCCATCTGCTTTAACACAGGAATCAACCTTGCTTTTCCAAATGCCTTTGCGCCTAGCAGTACCCCTCCTAACCATGAATTTAAGCCTGTTGGTGAATTTTTCGGAAAGTTTAACATCCAGCTTTTCAATAGATGGGGTGAATTACTTTTCGAAACTCAAAATATAAATGAAGGATGGGATGGCACTTATAATGGACAAGTAGTGCAGCAAGGATCTTATGTCTACAAAGTGAGCATGATTGATCTCGGTGGGAGGAGATTCAGTCAATCAGGTACCGTCTTACTAATAAAATAAACCTAATCCTTATTATTTGTTGGCTTTATTAGAATTAAGCCTCAATTTTACCCTTTTAAAGACTACTATTATGTTTGATATGATGAAAATGATGGGCAAGCTCAAGGAAGTACAAGAGCGAATGAAGGAAGCCCAAAAGCAATTAGAATTTATACAAGTATCTGCTGAATCTGGTGCAGGAATGGTGAAGGCTACTGCAAATGGAAAAAAACAATTGGTGAAATTGGAAATAGATAAAAGCCTAATTGATCCAAATGACCCTGAAATGCTACAAGATCTCATTGTGGCAGCAACCAATAAGGCTCTTCAAGAAGCTGAAATAATTGGCAAGGAGGAAATGAAAAAAGCCACCGAAGGCATGTTGCCAAATATTTCAGGCTTGGACTTAAGCAGTATGCTGTAAATGAGCCAAACGGCAATTGTTATCCTTAATTATAATGGTAAAAAATATTTAGAGCAGTTTTTACCTTCGGTCCTTGCACATAGTAAAGATCATGAAGTAATCATTGCTGATAATGCCTCTACAGATGACTCTATTGAGTATTTATCCAAGCATTTCCCACAAGTAAAAACGATTATTCTTGCTGAAAATCATGGCTTTACTGGTGGTTATAATCGTGCATTGGCTCAACTAGAGCATGAATATTTCTGCTTATTAAATAGTGACGTAAAAGTAACTGAAGGCTGGATAGATACACTTATAGATTATCTAAATCAAAACCCTAACGTTGCAGCTGTTCAACCTAAAATTCTGTCCTTTAGCAATCCTGAATATTTCGAGTATGCAGGGGCGGGAGGTGGCTTTATTGATTCACTTGGCTATCCATTTTGCAGAGGGCGGCTATTCCACCACACCGAAAAAGACGAAGGGCAGTACGATGACTCTCGGGAGGTATTTTGGGCGAGTGGAGCTTGTATGCTTATCCGAAGCAAGGTGTATAAAGAACTTGGTGGGCTGGAAGAAGAGTTTTTTGCTCACATGGAAGAAATCGACCTATGCTGGAGAATCCAAAGTGAAGGATGGAAGGTTGCTTATGTTGGGCAAAGTACAGTTTTTCACGTAGGTGGAGGAACCCTTTCGCATAACAATCCTAGAAAAACCTACCTGAATTTCCGCAATGGATTAACATTGCTTTACAAAAACTTACCTTCGAATAAAAGTTGGTATATCATACCCTCCCGCCTTATTTTAGATGGAATTGCCGCTTTAAAATTCTTACTGGCAGATAGAAGTTCTGAAAACTTCAACGCCGTGTATAGGGCGCATCTAGACTATTTTAAGAATAAAAGCCAGTTTACAGAACAAAGAAATCTTAATAGAAAAAATACTAAAGTCTCCGATATTCCAACGATTTATAAAGGATCAATTGGTTATCAGGTTTTTGTTAAAGGGTTGAGAAATACCAAGCATTTGAAGGTTTAGCCTTTTCGCTTTTCATCTGGCAATTTCAATATCTCCATGATTCTTGCCATCAAATTTTTGACGGCAACACTTACTCCCTCCAAACTGCTAGAAAATGAAAGCAGGTGCCTAAATGGGCACCTGCTTTAAAGTGGTTGTTTATAATAGGTTTCAGATATTTGAAAGCCTACTTCAAAATAATTGTTCGTCTGTATGTACGCTTACTATCCCGAATAAGGACATAATATAGCCCTTTACGAAGTCCACTCAGATCAATCTGTCTTTCCAACTGGTCGCCATTTTCTTGCATCGTTCCCGTGTAAATTGGCCTGCTAAGGAAATCAAGTACTTGCATTTCTACTTCTCCCACGATGACATCCAAACTAATGCTAACCGTCACCGATCCCTGTGTAGGGTTAGGCCAAGCACTAATCCAGTTTCCTGAATTATCAGTCGCTGCACCTACTAAACCGCTATTCATTGCATTGCTCATCTCACCTTTGGGCTCCTTGCCAGCAGGCCACATAAGGTTTAATACCTCTGAAAGACGGCTACATCCAGTACCTGCATCAAACACTTCCACCTGATAGTTCCCGTTCTGTGTGGCTAGGATAATACGGCTATTTAATCCTGTTAATTCTACTCCATCTTTGAACCAACGGTAACCTATGCCCACACTCTCGGGCGCATAAAGTGCTATAGGTCGACCCAATCTCAATTGCATGTCGACAAATGGACTCATGCTAATCACTGGGTTAGGCAGTACCGTTCCGCTAACTTCTACGCTTTGCGTTTGCATCGTACAATTGACATTGCTGATCACCGCATAGTAAGTGCCTGCTTGGTTAATTACCAAACTAGCATTTGTGCTACCTGCCATTGAACCATTAGCATGGTACCATTGGATGCTCTGGCCTTGCGCCAAATTGAGGCTTAATGTTGTGGCATCTTCTTCACCACACAGCGTCAAACTACCAGTAACACTTATCGCTTGCTGTTGTGGAATGGCTGTTACGTTCACTACGATTCCTGCACTTGTTACGCTGCAAGTTTGATTTGCACTTACTTCTACTGAGTAAGTTCCTGCCTCATTTGTACTGTAGCTCATGTCAGTAGCACCTTCAATGGCTGTTCCATTACGAAACCACTGATAGTTGCCCGATGCGGTTGTGCTTAACGTAGTGCTTTCACCTTCGCATAGCTGATTGCTACTTGTGGTGATCGCTGGTACCATGAGCACAACTTCTGAAATGAAAATAATTTCAGTTTGGTAGGTATCACACGTATTCCCATCTTCCTCGGATGTAAGAATGGCGTAATATTCACCCGCATCCATCGCTGTGTAACTATTGTCAGTTGCACCTGGGATGGCCGTACCATTTGCGTACCATTGGATACTTGTTCCGTCTGCTGCATTAAGACTTAAGGTGCTGCTGCCGTTTCCACAAAGCTCCAATTCACCTGCAACCTGTATTCTAGGCTGTAAGTTTAGTTGGCTCTTTGCCGACCATTTGCCAATGTATGCACTTACGTCATTGTAGCCTTGTACCCTCCAATAGTAGGTTTGGTTCGCCTGTAGGTTAACGCCTGTAAGCTGCAAGCTTTGAAGAGCTCTGGCTCTTTTAACCACATTGCTAAAATTAGCATCAGTAGCTATCTCTACTCTGTAGTGACTTGCACCTGCAATGGCATCCCACATAAATATTTGAGAACCTTCTGTGACACAATTAACCTGTCCTGTAGTAGTAGCGGCAGCTGTGCTCAGTCCAGTTCGGAACTGTCCAATGCTTGACCATAGGCCTGCACCACGGGCATTGATGCCACGAGCTCTCCAGAAGTAGCGAGTATTGATCATCAAGTCTGCAATTTCTTGCTCGCCTGTAGCATTACTGAAAGTTTCTGTATCTGCTACTCCGAAATCTTTGCTTGTGCTCAACTGTATTTCGTAACTGTTGGAATTTGCAGTTTCAAAAACCACTAAGTTCAATGCCGTAGCCGTATTAAGCGCATAGTCTGTTGGATCGCTTAGCTTAGCTCTAGCGGGCAATGGAATCAGGGCAGAGAAAAGTTTGCTTTCTGTCCAACTGCTGAATGTAAAGCATTTCTCAGCACTGTTTATTCTTACACTTCTGAGTTGCACTTCATAATCTGCGCTACTTTCTAGTCCCTCGAAACCTAAAGTAGTTTCGCCTCTATTCTCAGTGGCTCTATTGCTCCAACTACTTGCACCCACTTTGCGAAGTCCGATTTCATAATGCCCTTCTCCTGAAGCAAAAGCGATCGCCTCCCAGCTAATAGTCGCTGAGTTGTCATCTGCTACTACGCTGATATTGCTAGGCGCAATGGTTTGGGTAGCTAGATAGTCTGCCTGCAAGGATGCAAGGAGCGTGGTATTGTCATCTTGTTCACCTAAAGCATTGAAGCTTACATTCACATCGGTTGCACTGAGGCTAGTGAGTGTAAAGCCATTGAAACGGTTATTGCTTAGGTTAAGTGAGGTAAGCTTGGTTAAGCTCCCTAAACTTACCGGCACGGCACCTTCCAAGCAGTTGCCTGCTAGGTTTAGACTGGTCAAGTTCGGGAATGCATCGAAGATATCTGGGACTGTTCCCACCAGGTTGTTATTGCTTAGGTCGATGCCTGTAACGCCCCAATTTACGCCATCTACTTTGCTTAATGTTACGCCCTTCCAAAGGAATTCGGTGCCTGCAGCGGTAAAACCATCTATATCTTTCCACTCGTCATTGCTCGTCCAATCATCGCCTCCTAACGCTTCTTATAGCGCAATTAAGGCTGCCCGTTCTGTTGCTGGGATGGTTGTGGCAAAGAAGAGTTTGATTACTTCGCTGCCTTCACTCGTTACTGGAGATGGATTGAATGGAGGATTAGCATCGGTTTGGCTTTGCACATACACGAGGTATCTCTTTCCATATTCTAGCGTAGGGATGAGCCCTTCACTGCTGTCTTTGCCTTCTACGGTAATGGTAGTAAACCCTCCCGCATCTTCTGCGCGGTATTTGATGAAATAGCGACCTGTGCCACCTTGGTACACAATCGGTGTCCAGCTAATAATCGCTGATGGGTTGAGAAGGTTAGCTCTCACATTAATAGGAGCAACGGTTTGTGTTAAATCCCATCCAGGGTCAAAGCGATCTATAAACTCCTTGACACTTTCGTCATCAGTAAATACGGCATTATAGCTGATGGTTAATTCCGTCAGATTGAGGTTTTTAATGCCAGCAGGAATTCTTCCACGGATATTAGTTCCAGCTAATTTCAGCGAAGTGAGCGCAGTGAGATCGCCAATGTTCTCTGGTAGATTTCCAGATGGTGCCTTTTGACTTAGATCTAGTGCAATAATATTACATTGCGCATCTAAGGTCACACCTTCCCAGTTATTGCCTGCAAAATCAAGGGTGCGGAAACGTCCTTGACTGTCTTTCCATGATTTTGAAGGATCTGACCATTGCCAGCTATCGCCATCAAAGGCTTCATACAAGGCAATCAGTGAATTAAGTTGGGTCTCTGGCGCACAAGTAGGGCACATCGTAAGCGTACAATATTCTACCGTATTGGACTCACAACTCGCACCTTGTTCGTTGACTGCACGTATCCTGATCGGATAGATCAGCTCTGTATTTAGGCCCTCGATAACCAATGGACTGGTCGATTGAGCAGGAGAAAAACTCACCCAATTGGCTCCACCATCGATCGAATAGTCATAATTGCTGATCGCAGAGCCACCCGGGTTTGCTGGTGCACTAAAGGCCACAGAAAGGGACGTTGCGCTTGCGGTAATGCCTGTAATACTTGGCGCACCTGGAACAAATATGGCAGAACTGCTCATCACTCGATTGGTGCCATCTAAAGCAACCGCTACAAATTGCCCATTGCCATAGGTTACCGAATACCAAAAATTATCCTCTGCTGCAGATCTCGCTGTCCAGATAATGCCATCGGGACTGGTCATTACTCGATCGGTGCCATCACCAGCCACCGCAACAAATAGCCCATTGCCGTAGGTTACGGAATACCATGGATTGGCCGCTGCTGCAGCTGTCGCTGTCCAGGCAATCCCATCGGGACTGGTCATTACTCGATTGGTGCCAGTTATAGCAACCGCCACAAATAGCCCATTGCCGTAGGTTACGGAATGCCAATAATTGGCCTCTGCTGCAGCTCTCGCTGTCCAGGTAATCCCATCGGGACTGGTCATTACTCGATTGGTGCCACTTCCAGCAACCGCCACAAAGAGCCCATTGCCATAGGTTACTGACCACCATTGATTGGCCTCAGCTGCAGCTCTCCCTGTCCAGGTAATCCCATCGGGACTGGTCATTACTCGATTGGTGCCAGATACAGCAACCGCCACAAAGAGCCCATTACCATAGGTAACAGATCTCCAAGAACTGGCCTCTGCTGCAGCTCTCCCTGTCCAGGTAATCCCGTCCGGACTGGTCATTACTTGATTGGTACCAAAGTTAGAGATCGCCACAAATAGCCCATTGCCATAGGTTACAGATCTCGAACCATTGGGTTCTGGTACAGCTCTCGCTGTCCAGGTAATGCCGGCTTGCTCACCGTCACCGGCTTGTGGGGTAACTTGTACCGAAGAAGAGACGGCACCTGGCCCAAAAGCCGTGATGGCTCTCAGCTCAACCGAATACGTGGTGCAGTTGGTTAAGCCTGGAATACTTACTGAAGTGGAAGTCACTGCTGGAGAAAAGGCCGTCCAAGCTCCGCCATCTAGCTGAAATTCATAATTAATAATGGGTAAACCGCCATTGCTGGCCGGTTCTGTAAAAGAAATATTGGCGGAACTTACACCCGGACTCACTGCTAAAGCGGTGGGTGGATCTGCTGCTACAGGCGTTAAGGTGGTACCATCTACTTTTCCAGATTCACAACTTGCTCCTTGTGCATTTACTGCTCTGAGCTTGATTGGATACGTTGTAACTTGTGTTAAACCCGAAATCACCAATGGAGAGGTGGTTTGTGCTGGATTAACCGTCACCCAATTTGATCCATCATCAATCGAATAGTCATAATTGCTAATGGCAGAGCCACCTGGACTTGCTGGAGGTGTAAAGGCCACAGAGAGGGAAGTTGTGCTTGCGGTAATGCCTGTAATACTTGGCGCATCTGGAGCAAATAAAGCGGAACTGTTCATCACCCGATTGGTGCCATTTTCGGCAACCGCCACAAATAGCCCGTTGCCGTAGGTTACGGAATACCAAAGATTGGCCGCTGCTGCAGCTCTCGCTGTCCAGGTAATCCCATCGGGACTGGTCATTACTTGATTGGTGCCAGATACAGCAACCGCCACAAAGAGCCCATTGCCGTAGGTTACTGACCACCAAGAATTGGGCTCTGCCGCAGCTCTCGCTGTCCAGGTAATCCCATCGGGACTGGTCATTACTCGATTATTGCCGTTTACAGCAACTGCCACAAATAGCCCATTGCCATAGGTTACGGATCTCCAAACATTGTCCTCTGTTGCAGCTCTCGCTGTCCAGGTAATCCCATCGGGACTGGTCATTACTCGATTGGTGCCAGATATAGCAACCGCCACAAAAAGTCCATTGCCATAGGTTACGGATATCCAAAAATTCAGCTCTGCTGCAGCTCTCGCTGTCCAGGTAATCCCATCGGGACTCGTCATTACTCGATTGGTGCCGCCAAAACTTACCGCCACATACAGCCCATTGCCATAGGTTACGGATGTCCATTGATTGGCCTCAGCGGCAGTTCTTGCCGTCCAGTTTATACCCTCCCGCTCGCCGGCCTGTGGGGTAACTTGTACCGAAGAAGAGACGGCACCAGCACCAAAAGCGGTAATCGCTCGCAGCTCCACAGAATAGGTGTTGCAGTTGGTTAAGCCTGAAATACTTACTGAAGTGGAAGTCACTGCTGGAGAAAATGCCGTCCAAGCTCCGCCATCTAGCTGAAATTCATAATTAATAATGGGTAAACCGCCATTGCTGGCCGGTTCTGTAAAAGAAATATTGGCGGAACTTACACCCGGACTCGCTGCTAAAGCGGTGGGAGCATCTGCTGCAGTCTGAGCAAATAATACTGATCCTGCAAAAAACGAAAAGTAAAAAGCAAGAAAGTAAAAACTCATTATAAAATATCTCTTCGAAATATTTATTGGCATTGGAAAGAAAGAACTAATCATATTATTGAATTTTGGTTGATTATAACCTCTGCTTGCTCCTGTTAGTTGATTTGAGATTGTTTTCGATAAGGCCTAATAAATTATCAATGCTGAACAAATAAGTGAAGAAGTTAAAACTGTTTTTAATTAAAGAATAGTAATAATAATTGATTTTTTCTTGGCATCCAATTATTTTTATTACGTATGAATAAATGTTCAGTACATGAAAAAAGTATTTGATGATAAAATTATTGCTACTTAAAACTAAAGGAGCATTTTAGGCTTAAAACCCAATAATCGTTATTAAATCTTCCATGGAAAAAAAATACTTCTTATTACACACTTTGACTAATTGCGTTTTTACATTTTAAGAAGATTTTATAACTGTATTTTTGGTAAATAAAGAGTGTTAGTTCGTTTTAAATGCGGCGCAAGGACAGAGAAGAAATGGTGCTTTTTATTACAGACTTGAGATACACATATCTATAAATTAGTATCTGCCATAACCACCTCCGCCAGGAGTCTCTATGGTGAAAATGCTTCCTTTTGGAATCGCTTTACTAAAACAGCCAGGCATCTCTTCCTCCGAAAATCCAATTTGTTGCAAAACTTGCCTACCTACTTTTCCAGCATCACCTCCTACCAAGCCATAAGGTGCAATATTTCGATGTTGGGAAAGAACCGTAAGTGTCACTTCTTCCAAAAATTGCAACGTACGAGTAATGCCATTTCCACCATTGAACTTCCCTTTTCCTCCCGAGTTTTCACGTACTTTAAAAGCCAGTAGCCTAACAGGATATCGAAGTTCCATAATCTCAGGATCGGTGATTCTAGTGTTAGTCATGTGCTGATGTACCGCATCAGCACCATGAAAACCGGGACCTGCACCTACCCCGCCACAAATTGTCTCGTAATAGCCAAAATGCTCATTACCAAAAAGTAAATTATTCATAGTGCCTTGACTACAGGCTGCAAGTTCAAACGCTTTCAATAGCGTGTCCGTTAGTCGCTGACTTACCTCTGTATTTCCACCAACCACGGCGGGCTCATTGCCCTTTAATTCCTCAAATGGAGGATTGAGAAGTCCATTGGGTAGCATAAGCCTCACACCTCTCATTAACCCTTCGTTCAGCGGAATAGGCTCATCAACAATCAACCGCAACACATATAAAACCACACTTTGAACTATCGCCGGAGTAGCATTGAAATTACCACTATGTACCTGAGCACTTCCGCTAAAGTCTATTACCCATTCATTATCAACACGTTCAATCATCACATTCAGAACCGACCCATCATCCAGTATTTCTTGCCCACTTAATTTTTTATTTTCATATTTCGATAAGCGGTTTAGCAATTTTATTGAAGTTTCGGTAAGTATTTTCTCCATAAAATAATGGAGTTTGTCTGTGCCATACTCTTCTGCTAATTTTTGTAAGGCTTCCGTGCCTGCTTTCAAAGAAGCTAAGGCAGCGGAGAAATCAGCTTGATTTTCATGGATCGATCTACTTGGGAATGGTTTTGCACGCAGAAGTGAAATTACTTCCGACCAGTTGGTGACTCCTGCCTTTGCAACATAAATGGGCGGGAGGATAACACCTTCCTCTATTAAGAATGTTGCATCTGCGGGCATTGATCCTGGGCTCTTCCCTCCTATTTCCGCATGATGTGCCCTATTCACCAAATACCCAATTCGCTTGCCGTCAGCATCAAAAGCAGCGCAAATCATGGTAACATCAGGCAAATGTGAACCGCCAAAAGCTGGATGGTTGGTCAAAATCACCTCTCCCTTCTCTAATGGGAATTGTGCAATAACACTCCTTACACAAATGCCTAAACTACCTAAATGCACTGGGATATGTGGAGCGTTGGCAATCAAATAGCCATTGGCATCCATCAAGGCACAAGAGAAATCGAGACGTTCTTTCACATTCACCGAAAAAGAAGTTCGTTGCAACATCGTACCCATTTCCTCCGCTAAGGATTGGAATCGGCTGGTAAAAAGGGACAATTCTACACTTTCGGAATGACTTATATTTGTAAAAGTATCTTTTGCGAGAAGATACAAGTTGGCAGATCGATCTTCGGCAATGGCTAATTGCCAATTGGCATCTACCATCAAGGTGGAATTCTTACTCACCAGCATGGCTGGGCCCTTTATCTTTGCGCCAGCGCTGAGGCTCTCCCAAACAAAAACATCCATCTTTTGCCATTTACCTTCGATAAAGCTTTCTCTTTGTAAATCTGGCTTGGGTACACATTGCTTATGAGGTTGTAATTGGCTTTTTGGCTCACTGTCTTTTGTCCTTGCAATTACCTTTATCGATTCTATTTCGATCTCTCTATCTTCTGGCCAATAATTGAATAGCTTTTCGTATTCTTTTTTGAAATCATTGATTAACTGATTTTCTCCATGCCAATCAATAGAGATAGTGCTCTCTTGACCTAAGAATCTAAGGGTCAGTTGTTGCTCTTCTATCTCAATTGGCTCATCGCTGACCTCCCGCCTCAATTCAACAAGTGCTTGCTCTCCCAGCTCATTTATGATCTTCTCAAGCTTTGTCCTTACATACTCATATTTTTGGAGTATTTGCTTTTCGGCGAAGCGCTCTATTCTTGCCATACCCATCCCCAATGCACTTAATAATCCCGCATCATAAGGAATCAATATTTTGCTTATTTGCAAGATTTCTGCCACTGCACACGCGTGCTGCCCTCCCGCTCCACCGAATGCCAGTAATGAATACTCGGATGGATCTATTCCCTTATTTATCGAAATTTTGCGAATTGCTTCTGCCATTTTCTCATTGGCAAGCAAAAGGAACCCTTGTAATATGTCCTCCCGTTTTTCTTTCAGACCAAGCTTTGTTCCCATCTTAGAGAGCACTTTATCGAGTGCTCCTTGAGATTTTTCAGGGTGTACTGGAATGCCAAAAAAGGCTGGCTCAATGCGGCCAAGCAGTAGGTTGATATCGGTGATGCTAAGTGGCCCACCTGCTCCGTAGCATGCTGGGCCTGGGTTGGCACCTGCACTCTCGGGACCAACGGTGAGGGTAATGCCATCGAAATCACACATTGAACCACCTCCAGAAGCCACTGTCTCGATATGTAAGGAAGGACTGAATATTTTTGCCTCGCCCACATTGGTTTGGAATCGATAGTCGAACCGCCCACTATAGCGACCCACATCTGTACTTGTGCCACCCATATCAAGAGTGAGGATTTTCTCTATTCCATGATTTTTTGCCGTAGCTGCGGCGGCCACCACCCCGCCAGCAGGCCCACTCAACAGACTGTCCTTTGCTTGAAAGAGCCGGGCATCAACCAAGCCTCCTGCGCTCGTCATTACTTTGATATTACTCCCACCCAAAGAACGGGTAATTCCATTCAGGTACTCCTGTATCACTGGACTAATAAAAGCATCAATCACAGCCGTTTGTGCTCGAAATAGAATCTTGATGTTAGGTGCTAATGCATTAGAAACAGAGATATTGGCAAAACCAGCTTCTCGAAGCGAGTTCTCCACCATTTTCTCATGCCTTGGATTCAAATAGCTATGCATAAAAGCAATTGCGATCGATTCAATGTTAGCTTCTTTGAGCTTTTGAATGATTAGAGAAATTTCCTGAAGGTGCACCGCTTCTAATTCGTTTCCTTTCGCATCCATTCTGGCAGTGATGCCAAAAACAGCCTGATAAAATGGTTTAGCTTTTTGCACATTCATCGCAAAAATTTCTGGTCGTTGTTGATCTCCTATAAGCAATAAATCCTCAAAACCAGCAGTGGTAATCAACGCCACTTTTGCCCCTTTCCGCTCAAGCAAAGCATTGGTTCCTTTGGTAAACCCTATGCGCATTTCTAATGGAGGAAATACCTGTGCAAGGGCAGTATTTGTGATTAATCTGGTCGCCAAAACTGGCGCTTCTTCTCCTGTGAAAATCTTAAAGTTACTTAATGGGTCAGAAAATTCAATTGTTTCACTCAATTGGAGCCATCCTTCATCCAAATCTGCATGGGTAATTTTCGCCGTGCTATTTGGATTACTCAACCAAGCAAAAGTAAACCCGATTAGGAGATCACTGCTACATTCCCACCGGTGACTAATGTAAAGTCGGTTTTGCTCATATCGAAGCCCTATTCCTCTTAAGCTGCCATCGCTTAGTACCTTTGATCGACGGATTTCCCCACTAGGTAGTTTACCGAGGCAATCCGTGAAAGTGCCACCTGTATCTACCCATATTTTCCAGTTAGTTCCCATTTGAGATTGAATAAAGGAATGAAAAACAGATTGTGCAAGGATAAATATTTTTTTGCCTTTAAATAAATTCTCGAAAATAGTAAGGATTCAAATTTGTAAATTGCCCTAACAAAAATTTCAGACTATGAAGAATTTGCTCACACTGCTACTAATAAGCCTTCCCATACTCGCTCTTGCTCAAAGACCGAGTTCAGGTGGTCCACTCAACGAATCACAAGCGGCAATGGATATGTACTATTATGCGCTTGATTTGACACTTGATCCCGAACAAAAGACCCTCATAGCACAAGTAGACATTGTATTCGCCCAGTTATCGGCGCAAACGCACTGGGAGTTGGATTTGGTAAATGCTTACACGATCGAGGAAATAACTTCTGGCAATCAAAATCTATCATTCAAACATGAAAACGGGAAAATTAGGATTCCCGTCGACAAAAATTTGATTGAAAATGGCTTGGTGAAACTCAGGATTCACTATGGTGGACTGGTGCCAATAGCACCGAATCCGCCTTGGGAAGGAGGGTTTACCTTTAAAAAAAGTCCCAATGGCAACCATTGGGTTGGTTTGAGTTGCCAGAACGATGGTGCTGATATTTTTATGCCTTGCAAGGATCAGCCAAGCGACAAGCCCGACTCAGTGCGCATGACCATAAACGTACCCAAGGGCTATCAAGCCATCGGCAATGGATTACTCGAATCTGAAATTCAGCTTGAAAATGGCTTGACCGCTTTCACTTGGTTTACCCAATATCCAATCAATAACTACAGCATCAATTTTACTATCGGCAAGTTTGCGAATTACACCACCTCCTATACTTCGGTGGACAATAATCCTGTGAAAGTAGCTGTCTACTTACTAGAAGAGAATGCAGACAAACTGCAAACTATGGCTGAATTATCGGTTGATAATTTGACTCATCATGAACAATACTTTGGCGAATATCCATTTGCAAAAGAAAAATTTGGACTGGTAGAAACACCCTATTTGGGTATGGAGCATCAAACCATCAATGCTTATGGGAACGAATATAGATTTACCGTAACTCAAGGCCAAACCTATGATTGGCTGCTGCTACATGAGCTGGGTCATGAATGGTGGGCAAATAAAGTAACCGCTTCCGATTGGGCGGATTTTTGGATTCATGAAGGAATATGTGCCTTCTCGGATGCCTTATATCTATACACAAACTTCGGCTGGGATGAGTACTGGAAAAAAATGAGCCAAACCAGGAATAATGTGACCAACCAAAAGCCAATCGTAATGGGGCGGGAGGTCAATTCTGTGGCTGCTTACCATTCAGATATTTATGGCAAAGGTGCCTTTGTGATGCACATGCTCTGGCAAATGCTTGGTGACGATCTATTTTTTGGAATCTTGTACGATCTAGCCAACGCACCTGAAAGCACCTATTTGAATGGGATTACTACTCAAGATTTTGTGGATTTGGTAAACAAGAAAAGTGGCGAAGATTATACCAACTTTTTTGCCTTTTATATGAATACTACTGAGATGCCCGAGGTGATTGTGCGGGAGGGCGAAGATGGAGAATACAGCATTTCCATTCCCAATATCAATTTTAGTATCCCTATGGAAGTGCATACCGAAGACGGTATTAAAGTAATGGAGCTTTCGAAACAGCCAATTTCCATTCTTACCACAGAAAGACCTATCGTAGATCCAGAAGGCATATTCTTACGAAAAGTGGTAAATAAATAAAACCAAGAAATTACAAATCAGGTAATTAAATAGATAAAATTTCTTCTTTAAGTTTTATAGAAATACAATAATCTGTAAATTGTACTACTAACCAAATTTATTACACCATGAAAGAAGAAAGCTTATCCATGATGGGTAGATTTTTATTTGCCATACCAATTATGATTTTTGGTATTTTCCATTTTATGAATTCCACTTCCATGTCAGGAATGGTTCCTTCATACTTACCTGCTCCTACTATTTTTGTTTACCTTTCTGGCGCAGGGTTAATTTTAGCAGCGATTAGCTTGATTTTAAAAACCCAAACATCACTAGCTATGCTCCTTTTGGGAATTATGCTATTGATATTTGCTCTTACCATTCATTTGCCGGGAGCAATTGACGGCGATCAAGCTTCAATGGGTAGCTTATTAAAGGATATTGCCTTGTCAGGAGCAGCCTTTTATTTTTCTGGAAGGTTCCGAAATTAAGCGACTTGTCAAAAACTTAGGCCACTTGTTTCCAGTAAACAAGTGGCCTTTTATTGCCTCCATTCCTTTTAAATTAAATTAGCTGCAAGATTTCTCAAGGGCATATCAAATACGATTTTTAATCGCTGTACTTCATGAAAATAGCTAATAATTGGTGGAGATAATTAAGGTGAAAAATTAACCTCCCGCCATTTAAAAACCCTTGGTTGCTAAGAAGCGTACTGCTACTTTTGAATGCACATTGTTAAAGGAACTTACATGCTTATTCGACAATCTTTTTTTAAACGTAATTTTCCTATCCTTGTAGTAGCTGCTTTGCTTTTTACTCTTTTATCCTGTCAAGTAGATGATCCTCCCACGCCCACGCCTATTCTCGAAGAAGACGTGATTAAGACGCTTGAAGGTATTATTTTGCCAAATGTAGGTGGACTGATTACTCAACTTGAAGCAACGATCATAAAAGCTCAAATTGCTTCAAGCTTAGGTTGTGATGTAGCGAAAGATTCTACACTGAACCAAGTGCTTGACAATAGAAATTCCTACAATTATAATTGGAAATTGGAAAACACTTGCGATTTGAATGAAAATCCATTCGAATTGACCAGTACACTGAAAGGTAATCGGAGATACTTGGCGGATGCACTTTCGGCAAATGAAAAAATAGAAACCAGTATATATGTATCTGGTTTCGATGCTTCGAATGAACAATATTCCATCAACCTCACTACCAATACTGAAGGCTCCTATAGAGCAGGAAATGATCTCTTCGATGGGTTTGTCGCTACTACAGCTCTGATAGGAACCAATATAAACATTGATAAAGTTTCCATTCAAGTGTCATCGGGAACTGCCAATTTCCTTTTCAGTGGAGCTTCAATTAGTGGTGGTTTTTTCAACTTTGATGGAATTATCACTTTTAATGGTGGGAATACCGCCAGTATCGCCTTTACAAATGGTGGCAGATATACGTTGGATTGGTGAAATTTAATTATCCTAATCAATAAATTTACTGACATTACGCATAAAGTCTTTACTCCTATTGCCCTACTTTCGTGATTATAACCAACAGCCGATTTCAATTTCACCCCATTCCAAAATTATCTTCGCACTATAGCAGAAAAAAATTGTATTTATTTAGATTTAATCTAAATAACATTTAATTTTGCCAGTGAATGGATTTGTCAAGCACAGCTTCTCGTTCAAAAAACGGAAAAAATTTCAACCTAATTTAACAACATAATAATGAAATCAGTATTTAAAGTAGCTCTTTTGGGTATTGCGTGGATGGCAATAGTATCATGCGAAAGCAGTAACGAAAAAGAACCAGAAGTGGTAAATGTATATACACATCGTCATTATGAAGCTGATCAGCAATTATTTGATCAGTTTACTCAAGAGACTGGAATAGCTGTAAATGTGGTAAGCGCCAGTGCAGATGAGCTCATCCAAAAATTAGAATTAGAAGGTGAAGGTTCTCCAGCAGATATACTCATTACAGTGGATGCAGGCAGACTACATCGTGCGAATGAAAAAGGATTGTTGCAAACAGTACAATCAGATATCATCGATCAAAACATTCCTACGCAATTCAGAAATTCAGAAGGTTATTGGTTTGGTTTGACATTTCGTGCCCGCATACTTGCCTACAGCAAGGAGCGTGTAAACGTAGAGGAACTGAGCACTTACGAAGACCTTGCCAATGAAAATTGGAAAGGTAGATTATTAACTAGAAGCTCTGAGAACATTTACAACCAATCCTTGATGGCTTCGATAATTGCTGCAAACAAGGAAGATGGCGCTGAGCAATGGGCTGCAAGCGTATTGGCTAATATGGCTCGTGAGCCTAAGGGAAACGATAGAGATCAAGTAAAGGCGGTTGCTGCTGGTGAAGGAGATGTTGCTATTGTAAATACCTATTATATCGGCATAATGCTAAACGATGCAAATGAGGAAGAAAGAAAAGCGGCTGAACAAGTTGGTTTATTTTTCCCGAATCAGGATGGCAGAGGCACCCATGTAAATATCTCAGGAGCGGGAGTTACGAAAAATGCGCCTAACAGAGAAAATGCAATTAAATTGATTGAATTTCTTTCGGGAGAATCAGCTCAAAGTACATTAGCCAATATCAATTTTGAATATCCTGTAAATCCGAATGTTGAGCTTTCGGAACTGCTCAAAAGCTGGGGTAGTTTCAAGTTAGATGAATTGAATCTTTCTGTTTTAGGTGAAAATAACGAAAAGGCAGTGATGATTTACGACCGTGTGGGTTGGAAATAAAGTGATCGTATAATAGAAGCAGCTTTGGAAATAGCCAAACAAAGGTACTATTGGTGGAATAGATGGGCATTAGCAGCAATCATTGTATTGCTGCTTGTGTCCATTCCTATTTTCACTATTTTGGTGAAATTATTTGCCGTACCTGGCGAAAGCTGGAACCATCTGGTAGACACACAGCTCCTTGACTATTTTAAGAACACCCTTATACTACTGGTTGGAGTTGCAATATTTGCCTCACTTATTGGCATCAGTGCTGCATGGCTGGTATCCGCTTACGAATTTCCTGGCCGTCGATATTTTGAATGGCTGCTAATCCTCCCGCTTGGATTTCCTGCCTATATCATGGCCTATACCTACACGGGCATGCTGGAATATACTGGCCCAGTAAATTCTTTTCTGAGAAACAATCTAGGGATAGTAACAAAAGGAAGTTTAATAGATATTATGAACTTGCCTGGAGCAATTTTCATCCTATCTATTACTTTATTTCCATATATTTTCGTGATCAGTCGCTCTTCATTTTTGCAGCAATCACGCACCTTACAGGAAGCTTCCGCACTGCTTGGAAGCAGCCGTCTACGTACCTTTTTGAAAGTAGCCCTTCCGATGGCCCGTCCGGCAATTGTTGCTGGCATTGCGTTGGCCTCCATGGAGGTATTAAATGACTATGGGACTGTTAAATACTTCGGCGTGAACACGTTCACAACTGGTATATTTCGAGCATGGTTTTCTATGGGCGATGCCACTACGGCCATTTATTTGGCGGCCATTTTAATGCTTTTTGTGCTCGTATTACTGTATTTGGAAAGTTTGCAAAGAGGCAATAGAAAATATTCTCAAGCCAATTCGATGAGCAAACCCTTTGAAAGAATTCAAGCCCGCAAAGGATTAAAATTTCTTTTCTTTGGAGTTTGTGCAACCATCTTTCTTATGAGCTTTGGGCTACCATTATTGCAAATTCTCTATTGGGTGAATCTTACTTGGCAAAAAGTAGCGAGTGTAGATTTCTTTTTACTCATTTATAGAAGCTTTACGCTGGCAGCAGGAACGGGTATCGCTGTGGTGGTATTATCTATTGTCCTCCTGTATGCGCTCCGCCTTTGTCCTTTTGCATGGGTAAAGAATATAACAAAAATAGCCACCCTTGGGTACGCTATCCCTGGTGCAGTGATCGCAGTAGGCATTATGATTCCACTGCTGAATTTAGACAAATCGCTAATGCGTATTTTCACTCCAGAATCAGTTGGACTCATTTTTTCAGGTACTTTATTTGCGTTGGTTTTTGCCTACATTGTACGATTTATGGCAGTAGGCTATAATCCATTAGATGCTGGTTTTCAGAAAATTGGCATCCATGTGAATGAAGCAAGTCGCCTACTAGGCCAAGGTTCGATGCGCACATTGTGGAAAATTGACCTCCCACTTATAAAGACAAGTATGTTAAGCGGCATATTATTAGTATTTGTAGATGTGCTAAAAGAATTACCTTTGACTCTAATCTTGCGTCCATTTAACTATCATACATTAGCCACGAAGGCTTTTGATATGGCAACAAATGAAATGATCGCGGAATCTGCCAATGCTTCTTTGGTGATTATATTGACAGGAATTTTGCCTATAATATTCCTCAACAAATTAATCAGAAAGAATAATGGCTAAGCAATTATCTTTTTCACAATGGTTATACTGAAGCTTCAAAATATTACCAAAAGGTACTCCAAGGCAGACAACTTTGCTGTGAACAATGTGTCCTTGGAGGTGGAATCTGGCGAAATATTGGCTTTGGTGGGTGAAAGTGGCTCTGGTAAAACGACCCTTCTGAGACTTATCGCTGGCCTTGAGCACCCAGACAACGGGCATATTTCCCTATCTGGAATGCACATAGTCGATGGTCAAAAATCGGTGCCTGCCAATGAACGAAATGTTGGAATGGTCTTTCAAGATTACGCGTTGTTTCCACATCTGAATGTACTAGATAATGTGAAGTTTGGACTGGCAGGTAGGCATATCAATGCAGAGCAAGTCGCTAAAGAAACCTTGCAAATGGTAGGGTTGAATGAGAATTTCAAAAAATATCCACATCAGCTTTCTGGCGGACAGCAACAAAGGGTTGCCTTGGCAAGAGCCATCGCGCCAAATCCTTCCATCATTCTTTTAGATGAGCCATTTAGCAATCTTGATGCCTTGCTCAAGGATCAAGTGCGGGAGGAAATAAGGCAGATTATCAAGAAAACGAAGGTTACAGCAGTATTTGTAACACATGATACACGCGATGCCTTATCAACTGCCGACCGCGTCGCCATACTGCACAATGGCTTATTGCAGCAAATTGGTACTCCCAAAAGTCTATACGAAGAACCTGTAAATGCCTATGTAGCCAACTTTTTTGGCAAACAGAATGCAATTATGGCCACTGCTAAGGATGGAGGATTTCTTACACCTTTTGGCTTTTTACCTGACTCATACGCTTACCAATATACAAGCGAAGTACAATTACTCTTTAGGCCTGAGCATGTAGCTTTGGGTAATGGAGATGATTTCCCGCTACAAGGCTCCATTTTCAAAGTATCCTATTTTGGAGATCATCAAATCATCAAGCTTGCCGACCCACAAGGCAAGAGAATTAGCCTTAAAACTTCACCCGAACAATCCTTCGAAGGAAAATCAATACTCTCTTTCAATCTCATTAAATACAAAGTGATTTCGGATAACTCGGTCAGACAAAAAGAACAAGTTTAATTTCCCATCGGCTTTTGTATAGGAGGATTTCAAAAAAGCAGAATGGAAGTGTACAGTTCAAATGCCAATAAAAAGAGGAGTGCGGTAAAGTAAACATACCCAACCAGGGTAAACTTGAATAAGGTTTTGACCCAGCCTTGGTTGTAAACTCTCAAAAATGAAAAATAAGCATAAAAAGTAACCCAGGTAAAAAACGCAGTACCAATCCAAAAAATAGTAGCATTACTAGTATCTACATTATACATAATAGGGTTACTCATTTAGGCCACTAAACATTGTTTATCAATATATTAAGTAGTATATTAGAGTATAAAATCACCCGTATGAAACTACTTCAATTAGACCGAAAAACCTTTGAAAAGCAATTTGGAGACAAATCTTCCTGC
>JBDNFI010000006.1:0-42770 GCA_041689935.1 Cyclobacteriaceae bacterium | reverse complement strand
GAAAGTAACTATCATCTAACCAAACTTTAAAAAGAATACTTCGCTTACTGAGTACCTTATTCCTATTTTCAATTAAAAGAGCTAGTATTGAGACTTCTTTATAAGTCAGTTTTTTTTGAGTTCCTTCAAATTCCAAAATCAAAAACTTAGTATTCAAGGTAAACTTTCCGAATTTGTGCTCCAAGTTTTCGAATTCAGTGATCGTATCTGTTCCATATAGCTGAAGTTTTATTCTTACAAGTATTTCATCCATGCTAAATGGCTTTCTAATATAATCATTTGCTCCCCACTCAATCCCTTTTACTGCATCTTTAGGTTGAATTCTTGCCGTCAGAAATAATATTGGAGTATGAGCATCAGTATTTCTGATGGTCCTCAAAACTTCGAAACCATCTAATTTTGGAAGCATCACATCTAGTAAAATTAAGTTTGGTTTTTCCAAATGAAACAAATGAAGGGCTTCATTCCCGTCATGAGCTGTGTAAACTTGATAAGACTCCTCAGTCAATCTCTCCGAGATTAAATATGCTAAGGATTTCTCATCCTCAACTATGAGGATTTTTTTCTTACTTTTCATGTATGGGAATCAAAATTTGAAAAATTGTACCTTTGCTACCAGAATATTGGAAATTAATCTTGGCATTAAAATGTTGAAGAGTTTGCCTAACATTATATAAACCCAAGCCTAAACCGCCTGGATCATCGCTACCAGGTCTAATATGTCTGTAAAATTTATTGAAAATATCAGTTTGGACAGATTTAACTATGCCATGCCCATTATCAGCCATTGTGATACTCACCAGTGATCCTATTCTCGATGCTGAAACTAGCACATTTATTTTTTTCCTACCTCCATATTTTAAGGCATTTTCATTCAAATTAACTAGGACAGATTGTAAATAATAAAAAGGAATATTTAAGGGAATATTTAGGCAATCGTCGCCAATATCCAAATTCAGAATAAGTCTACTTTCATTCAAATATTTAATTTTTAAATATTCAACTTGCTCATTTAAAGTAGTATATCCAGTTATTACTGAGTTATCTTCATTACTCACTGCATTATGAAGTCTTATAGAAATATCATCTAATTTTTGAAGCTGCTCTTTTGCAATAGTTAATTCAAGCCCTTTTTCATTTTTATCCTTTAGTTTATTCTCAAATGCAGTCAAGCTAAGGTTTAATGTGGTAATAGGTGTTAGTAACTCATGAGCCAAATTATCAATAAAAACATCCTTAAGCTCTGATAATCTGTGTTCTTTACGCCAAAAACCCAGAAGGAAATAAAAACAAATTCCAGTGGTAATTAAAACACCAAAACCAAGTGAAATGGACAAATATGCTCGATCTAAAATATCAGTGAACGGGTTTTCGAACTCTACCCAAACTTCTTTTGCCACATCCCATTTCTCATAAATTAATAAATCAGATGATAATTTGGACAGATCCTTAGCCAGTAAATTATTTTTTAAGTTATAAGAAGTTCCAATATTTAGGTTAATCATCTCGGAATTAAATTCACTTCCTAAAAACTCAAAGTCGATATCAGTATTTTCCATCAAGGCTTTTAACTTCTCCCCTAATGCCTCTTGCCAGAAATACACTTGATTGTTTATAACATATTCAAGATTTTTATTTAGAAGCAATTGCAAAAATGAATTTTCATTGGGTCTGTCTTCCACTCTTGCAAATATTACTTGAACCAAATTATAATTAGAAGTTATATCTGCTATCATAATTTGCTTATTTCCATTCTCATTAATTGTAGAATCCATCAAAACATATTCTCCACTCATTAAGTCAGAGCGGAATTGCTCATTAATAAACTCAGCACGATGAATTTTAGCCTTTTCAAGAGCCCTCGAAAGTGCCTCTGATATATCCACTGTGAAGGCTCGTTCTCTATATTGATAATCTTGATAAACAAGGTATCCCTGCAAAAAGACTATGCTCATTAAGCTTATTCCGATTGCCCAAACTATTATTTCTTTATTTGATTTCACCTTTTAAAGGTAGTTTTCATAATTCTTAATAGCCATTTCATTAACAAACATTTACAAAACTTAAGAATCCCATTAACCTAGTTTCCAAAAGATTATCAATTCCTTTGTCTAAATAATTATCTGAAACATGAATTTTATTGCTATGAAGTTATTACTCTCTCTGTTATTAATCTTACTTAATTGTTTCGCTTTTGCACAAAGCAAAATTGGATCGAAGGCGCCAGACATCATATTTGAACAAATGCTTAATTACCCCTTTAGGACGGTTCGATTATCCAACCTTGAAGGGAAAGTTATCATCCTAGATTTTTGGGCTACTTGGTGTGCTCCTTGTATTGCCTCATTTCCCAAACTAGAAGAGCTTCAATCGAAATTTAATGGAAAATTACAAATCATTACAATTACGTCTGATTCAGAAGAACGAATCCAAAAGTTCTTGGCAAAAAGAGAGATGAACCTACCCATTGCTATTGATCCCTCAAGGAAGCTTGCTGAATTTTTTCCACATCGGTCAATACCTCATACAGTTGTGATAGATAAAAATGGAACGGTAAGAGCAGTAACCACTTCATCTGAGATTAATCAAGAGCTTATTCAAAAAGTAATTGATAACGAGACAGTCAATCTGCCAGAGAAAATTGATGATTTGGAGTTTGATCCATCCGTACCCCTTTCAGGTAATGAAAACTTTGTATTTCAAGTAACAATTACGCCATTTCAAGAGGGTGTCCCATCCTTTTCAAACCCTACTGGTGGTGAGGGTCCTTATAAAAATCGCAGAATTATCACAACTAATTTATCTGCAAGGACGCTCTATGAAATTGCTTACCAATTCCCTTCTATTACGAGAACAGTGGTTGAGATAAACAATCCAAGCTCCATTGCATGGAATAAGCAAAACGCCATTTGCTTTGAACTAATTGTTCCAGAAGAATTGGGAAGTCAACGATTTGAGATAATGCAAAAGCAGCTAGATATGTATTTTGGATTCGAGACATTAATCACCCAAAAGGAAATAGAGGTTATTGTTCTCCAAAGGACTGCAAATAAAGAGCATAGTCTCACAATATCTGCAGAAAATTCGCCAAATGAAAAAAGCTATAGTGGAGCTGGATTGAAAATGACCAATAATTCATTAGATTTCTTAGTTTCATTTTTAGAGAATCAATTGGAGCTTCCTGTAGTTGATGAGACGAATTTGACGGCCAATTATGACCTTGAAATTTCCTGGTTCAATGAAAATCCAGAGCAGATTTATATTGAATTAAAGAAAATTGGCTTAGAACTTCAAAAAGCATATAAAAAAATTGATGTGCTTTTAATAAGGGATAAGAAGACTGAATAATACATTTGAGATACTGTCCAGTTAAATTATCCATGAAAAGAAGCCAATTGAATATTTTAATTGGCTTCTTTTCACTTCCCTCCTCTTCCTCTAGGATGAAAATCCAAGATCACCTGCTTCAGATAATCTCTATCCAAATGAGTATAAATCTCTGTGGTGGTGATACTTTCATGGCCAAGCATATCTTGAATAGCCCGCAAATCAGCCCCTCCTTCTATTAGGTGCGTAGCAAATGAATGACGGAATGTATGAGGACTAATACGCTTTTTAATTCCTGCTTTAATGGCAAGTTCTTTCACAATCGTGAAAATCATGACTCTACTAAGTCCAGAGCCTCTATTATTGAGAAAAGTCACATCTTCTTGGCCGCGTTTAATCCTCACAAAAGACCTAATTTCCTCAATATAAATCTTCAAGAATTTTAGCGCGTCTCGTCCAATTGGCACAAGTCGCTCCTTATCTCCTTTGCCCATGACCCTCAAAAAGCCAATATCAAAATAGATATTTTTAATTTTTAGATTCACTAGTTCCGAAACTCGTAAACCACTGCTATAGAGAACCTCAAGCATCGCTCGATTTCTAGATCCATTGGCAGATGATAGATCTATGACTGAAAACAACTGTTCTATTTCATGGAATTCTAATGTATCGGGAAGCTTCCTGCCAATTTTTGGGCCTTCAATTAAAGCAGACGGATCATCCACCCGCACCTCGTCCAAAGCTAGATACCGGAAAAAAGCTTTTACTCCCGAGAGCATTCTCGCTTGACTGTAAGCACTCATGCCCAAACCGGTCAAATATTTTAGATAATCTTTAATTCTTGCCTGATTCAATGTTTCAGGTTCCTCATTAAAATTGTGGATATCAAGAAACTGTTTTAGCTTTACTACATCACGTTCGTAGGCATCAATGCTATTGGCAGCAAGAGAACGCTCCAATTGCAAATACTGCTTAAAACCGCGAATGTGTAGCGTCCAACTCATAATGAACTATTGATGAATCTTATAATCATAAATGGCCCAAATCTAAATCTATTGGGAAAAAGAGAGCCTGAAATTTATGGAACTCAATCTTTTGAAAAATATTTCGAAGAACTCCGAAATGATTTTACAAATGTAAATCTGCAATATTTCCAATCAAATATAGAAGGTGAATTGGTGAATAAAATCCAAGAGCTAGGTTTCGAGCTTGATGGCATAATTTTAAATGCAGCCGCTTACACTCACACATCGGTGGCCATTTCAGACGCAATCGCCGCAATATCCGCTCCAGTGGTCGAAGTACACATCTCGAATATATATAAGCGGGAGGAATACCGCCATAAAAGCATCATCAGTGCGCATTGCCAAGGTATGATTTGCGGTTTAGGTTTAGCTGGCTACAAATTAGCCGTACAATATTTTTTGCAAAAATGATTTCTTTCTACCCTGGCCCATCCAAAGTACATGAGCAAATAAAAAATTATTTGCAAGATGCATTCGACGAAGGAATTTTAAGTATCAATCATCGAAGCCGAGAGTTCATTTCGATAAACCAATACACAAATAGCTTATTACGTAAAAAACTTTCCATCCCAGCAGATTACACCATCATTTACACTTCATCCGCCACGGAATGCTGGGAAATAATAGCTCAATCATTTATAAAGCAGGAAAGTGTAAACTACTATAACGGAGCGTTCGGTAAAAAATGGTTTGAATACACCAAAAAGCTTCAACCAAACGCTCGATCTGTAGAATTTGGAATAGAACAGGTATTAGATGCTAATTTGATTATGAAGGAGCGGGAGGATACACTCATTGCCATTACTCAAAATGAAACCTCCAATGGTACACAAGTAGCTGATCCATTGATATATGATATTAAGAAGAATAATCCTCACTGTCTGGTGGCTGTAGATGCTACTTCATCAATGGGCGGTATTCATTTAGGATTTCAGAATGCGGACATTTGGTTTGCTTCAGTTCAAAAGTGCTTTGGTTTGCCAGCTGGCTTGGGTCTGCTTATATGTTCGCCGCAAGCTATGAAAGTAGCCCATAGTATTGCTGACCGAAATCATTACAATAGTGTGTTATTTATGGCAGAGAATGCCGCAAAATTCCAAACCCACGTCACACCAAACACATTGGGAATTTACCTTCTTATGCGCGTATTGAAGGATAATCCAAAAATTGATAAGACAGATAAAATCCTAAAAAAGCGTATTCAATCGCTTACAGCCTTCTTCGAAAATAGAACGGCCTTCAAACCATTAGTAGACAATCTATTGGTTCGGTCGGATACCGTATTGACACTGAAAGCAAATCCAAAAACCCTAAACAAACTTAAAATTGCTGCTGAGAAAAATAAGATTAAACTTGGCAACGGCTATGGCGAATGGAAAGAATTTACCTTTCGAATTGCAAATTTTCCTGCGCATAGCCGTCAAGATTTCAAAAAATTAATTGATTTTTTTGAAAAATTCATCAAAGGATAATTTCAATCAGTAGAAAAGGGCTAGAATCTTTCAAGTGAAAACAAGGATAAACGCACTCAAGATCAACTCATTCACAATTTAGGGTAGATTTCTCTACCCAAATCCATCCGCATAAGCTTACCAATTGCTAACTTGCAGGCCACTACGAAACCCTGTCAAATGTTGAACTTCAAAGAAATCCTTTCAGTAACCTTAATTCTATTTTCTGTAATAGATATATTAGGTTCGATACCTATAGTAATAGACTTACGAAAACAAGCGGGGCACATTCAGTCAGAAAAAGCAACTTTAGTTGCGGGTGTGATTATGATAGCCTTCCTTTTTATAGGTGAATCACTTTTGAAATTATTAGGCTTGGATGTAGGTTCATTTGCCATAGCAGGAGGAATTATCATTTTTATTATTGGAATGGAAATGATTCTAGGCCGATCTTTTTTCAAACAAGATCAGGAAACATTGAAGACCGCATCTATAGTGCCTTTGGCTTTTCCACTTATTGCCGGTGCAGGAACAATGACAACAATATTGGCACTTAGAGCAGAATATGAAACAGTAAATATTCTGATTGGCATCGTTTTGAATTTGATTGTGGTGTACATTGTGCTAAAGACTTCAGGTTGGTTGGAGAGAAAACTTGGAGTTAATGGCTTTAACATCATCAGAAAAGTATTTGGAATAATCTTATTAGCAATTGCTATTAAACTGATTAAAAGCAATCTATTAGTTCAATGATAAAATTGTTTACAGACGGTGCAGCAAGTGGAAATCCAGGGCCAGGAGGCTATGGAGCAATCCTTCGGTACAATGTACATGAAAAGGAATTAGCAGAAGGATTTAGATTAACCACCAATAATAGAATGGAGCTATTAGCGGTAATTCGTGGGTTGCAAGCTTTGAAAAAAGCTGGAATGCCGGTGACAGTTTACTCTGACTCGTCGTATGTAGTGAATGCAATAGAAAAAGGCTGGCTTGTCAATTGGCAAAAGATTGCGTTCAAAGGCAAAAAGAACGTAGACTTATGGAAAGAGTTAATTCCTCTTTTGAAAATGCATAAAGTGAAATTCATTTGGGTAAAAGGCCATGCAGGGCATCCAGAAAATGAGCGTTGCGATCAGTTGGCAGTAGCAGCAGCCAAATGGCCAGACTTAAAAGTAGATTTTGGCTATGAACAAGAGAATACTCCTTCTGGATTATTTTAATTAGCTGGCTTTCTTAGAGCAAAGCTACCTGCTTTGCCGCTTCCTCCTACGGCGATCACTTGATTCTCAGAAATCATCACGCTATTAAAAGATTGTTCTGAGAATTTCTTCCAATTGCCGCCATTATCATAGCTTATAAAACTACCTTCTGTGCTAACTGCTACACCAATTTCTAATGTAGAATGAAACGCTAGACCTGAAATATATACATTTGGCATTCCGCTACTTATAACTTCCCAGTCAGCTCCTCTATTTTTTAAAATTGCTGTACTTTGTTGGCCCACTTGAGGTGAAGAGAACGAACCTCCCATCGCCAATAGCTGACCTCCCGCATTTTTAGCAAGGGTATAAATACCATAGTACTCGCCTGTTTGAAGACGGGTATCAATCACTTTCCAATTTTCTCCTTTATCATTAGAATAAAAAATCCTCACTTTTTCAGTGGCTCCCAATCCGATAAATACGTCACTTTCACCTATACATAAAATACTTGTGCCACTTGCTGCAAATCCACCCTCAGCAACAATGGTGGGAGGAATACTTTTAGGGAAATAGTCAGTCCAAGTTTTACCAAAATCTTGACTCTTGGCAAATACCAATTGGCCATCTACAGGGTCGCTAAATGCCAAACCAGTGCCATCTTCCCAAAAATCAAGTCCATCGAAGAAAACGCCAGCCCGATAGTTTTGATACACTAACTCCCAAGACATTCCAGTATCTGTTGTATAATAAAATTCAGCAGAATCCCCAGCACTCATAACAATGGCTTCGTATTGGCTGAAGGCGTGAATGTCTCTAAAATCCTTATCCATTGCGTTTGAAATACTTAAATTGAGCCAAGAACTTCCACCATCCTTGCTTAAACCCACAAATCCGCCACTGCCACTGCTCCAAATAATGAAGTCGCTAATCGCATAAAGACCGCGAACACTCGCCTGAGAATTGAGTGTAGTCATCTCCCAAACCGGTTGATCGTTTATTATTCGTGCTTCCTCCTTTTGAGGTTTACAAGCAAGTGTAACAGATAGAATCAATAGGAAGTAAAGAAATTTCATTTCGTACAGATTTAACTGCCAACAAGATAGGCTTTTGTTAGAATCGAGGTAAATTATATCGCATTACAAAGCCCAAATTGTACATATTGGGTTGACTACTAAATAATACATCGCTCTTAGCTAAATCAGATACAGCAAAAAAGTATCCTGCCTGAACGCCAAAACTATATGAAGGTGATATTTTATAGGCGACCTCGGTAGCGACCATTCCTTGAAAAAAGACAGTGTTATAGGGCGAAGCATTGCCTGGCTTGAAAAACTCCGTAAGGAGTCTTCCATTAGGATCGATGATTTCTCCTCCTGTAAATATATTAGCAGTAGCGCCTGTTTTAAGTAAAACCTCCGCTTTTTTCATTGGAATGATAAAACCTATGTTTAATGGCACAGAGACGAATTCAAACGCATTACGGACTTGATAAGCATCGGTAATTTCAAATTCTAATTGAGGACGAAGGCGCTCTTCATTGGTGACCGCTACTGTTACAGGTTTGGCCCAACTAAAATGCTGTGGACTAGAAACTACATTAGAAATACTGGTCGTGCTATGGTTTGCATATTGGACTCCTGACTCAATCATTAAATTCTTTCCGATCTTATACCCCAGACCCAAACCAATTTGCATAGAGCTTTCTGGAGTTTGATTCACGCCCATTTGCGCAGGTACTGCCACCGACTCGCGGCTATTCACAGTAAGGGCATAGGCATTAATAATATCCCCTTCCTGCATGGTGAAATTAGGATCGAAAGTCCCTGCATTTAAACTCAACTGAGTAAAAAATCCTTTATTTGGATTAAGCAAATTCACAGGTGCTACATCTGCCAATTTAAGATTAGTAGTTTCTACAGGTGATTTTAGTCGGATTGGCAGCTTTACGTTTCGAGCTAGCTCAGTATTGCTAACCAAGGGCTCCATCTCAAAAGCTTGATTAAGTAGCTGGAGATTACTAATGGCTTTTGCATCAGGTTTGATCCTATTTTCTACAAGCAAATCAGAGAGTTTTTCAACTCTTGAGCCAAGGTCAAAAAGAGCACTTTCGTCCAACAAGACACTTTGAAAGGCATTGACTTTGTCAGGTATTACCACGTTCGATTTATTGTTTGTTTCTGGATTTGCGCCGGTAAGCGGTTCGCTGCTTGTGCTGGAGTCCATTATACTATTAGAAATTGACTCTTGAGTCGAAGATTCCTCCCGCTGATTTACTCCTCCATTTTCATTAGTAGCTGCTGAATTTGATTGACTTTGACTACTTTCAACATTATTTTGACCGGTATTTTGAGAGATTGATTGACCACTTGTATCAAGTTCTATGTTGTTCAAACCAAATATTACTACAAAGAAAAGTACTGCAGCTGCTGCTGCCATTTTAACATACGTAGATTTATAGAATGGAATTCGAGCAGCGGCAGGGTGGAGTTCATTTTGGATATTTGACCAAACTGCTGGAGGAGGGCTCATTCCTTTGGATTTGCCAGTAAAGGATTTTTTCCACGACAATTTCTCCCAAACTGAGGCAGGTGGAATAGCTTCTTTCCCTTCAAAGGCTTTTCGGAAGCTTTCTTCAAAAAGACCTCGCTTATATTCCTCTGGATTCTCCATAGATTGGTCTTTGTTGTTCTACAAACATTTCCTGTAGCAGCGTTCTAGCTCTACTGTATTGCGATTTGGAAGTACCTTCACTTATCCCAAGTTTTTCAGCTATTTCTTTGTGCTTATAACCTTCAATAGCATATAAGTTGAAAATAATCCTACATCCATCGGGCAATGCTTGCAATAGTTTTAGTAATTCCTCGTATTGATAATTCGAAACAGCGTCCTCTATCCCTGGCACATTTTCAACTTCATTGGAGTTGAGCTGTGTATGTAAAAAAAACTGACTTCTTTGAAAATTTATGGCTGTGTTAATTACAATTCTTTTGATCCAATAATAAAGAGCTGATTCTTCTCGAAAAGTGAGAATATATTTGAAGACTTTAATAAAAGCCTCTTGCAGCACATCTTGCGCATCTTCCTCATTTTTAGTAAATCGCAAACAGATTAAGTACATAGATCGGCTATAATTGTCGTATAACAATTTTTGAGCTTTCTGCTTTCCTTTTTTGCAGCCTTCTATAAGTTCCTTCTCATCCATTTACCTTGGCTGTTCGTTTGATCACGGCACCGCTAAAGTAAGACATATTTCTCAGCTTAGATAGAGAAAATGGAACATATATAGCTCAAAACAAGAATGTTCTGACGGAAAATACCCATCAGAACATTCTGGTGTTTTTTAACCCTTTGCAAAAAGTATTCGCTCGCCATTGATTTAGTTTTTGCGGGTTGGGTGATCCACTCCCGAATCACTAACCAAAAGACAGGCGATTTGGCTAAATGGTTGGAAGCGGTTGGAAAAAAAATTAAAATAATTTCTCTAAAGTCCAAAATTGAAGAGAATGTCTGAGAGAATGACCTAAATGAATGAATCTAAAATTGGAAACTTCCCTGTTGAAATGTCCCATACCAATTCAGAAAGGTTTATTCAAAATTTATTTGATCAATAGAATCAAAGCAATTTTTTAGATAATGGATCTTGCGACCATCAAATATTTCCCTTTTTCAAATATATTTAGAAATCTCAATCCGAAAATGCTACTCAAAGTCCTCCTCAAGCAATGGAGTGACATTCTTTCTGAACTGATGCGAGGAGCAATTGACGTATGATGTTGACTATTCAGTCAACCAATTTGCGGATACAAGTTAAAAAGACAAAGAAATTAATTTAAAATTTATCAGTTTAAAATAACCTCATTTCTATTCCATACTCCAAGCTGGAGAGAAATTGAGCAGAACCTGCGAGCCTTTAGATTCTTTTGTGCTTTGAATGATGAAGAGCTTATCAAATTCACTTTCATTCAGATTTGGATGCGTGTTCTCCCAAAGTAATAAATTGGCAATGCCAGGAATGGTGTTTGAGTGACCTACGATCAAGACCTTTTTTCCAGCATGCTTTTCAAATATTTCATCAATCAGTTTCTGAGAGTCACTGGGATTGTACATGGTTATCTCCATTCCCAAACTATCGGCAATTGGTTGAGCAGTAAGAATACTCCTTTTGAACGGGCTACTATATATAACGGCGGGAGGATTTTCCTTCAACATTTCATAAAGCAATACAGCTCTATCTTGACCCATTTTGGATAGTTCAGGATCTTGAGTTCCATCATCAGCCTTTTCGGCATGGCGTACTAGATAAAACCAATTGGGGGCTGCTATTAGCAATTCAGCGGATGTGCTTGCATCCTCTTTTTGGGAACATGACAAAATGGTAAATGCTAAAAACAGACACGATAGAAAAGTGAGCAGACGCATAATTTTTAAGATAAATTGAGCATAAAGCAGAAGCACCGAAAATAAAAAAAGCGGGCGTAAACCCGCTTTAAAGCCAATATTATAAGATTAATTCCTAAAGGTTATTATCTTCTTTCTTGTGGTCTAGCTTCATTTACCACCATAGGACGGCCCATAACTTCGCTTTGGTTCAGGCTGTTAATTGCTGCCTCGCCTTCGCCGTCATTTGTCATTTCAACGAAACCGAAACCTTTTGATCTGGCAGTTTCACGATCGCGAATAAGCTTCACGGATGATACTTCACCAAAATCTTCAAAAATGGATCTGATTTGATCCTCCTGAATTTTAAAATTCAGGTTACCAATGTAAATGTTCATGAAAAGAAATATTAGTTAAGAAAATGAACGAAATCAACAAGGTTTCTTGAAATAATCCATCGAAATGAATGAATGACAGCCAACCTGCTGATACACAAATATTACAGGAAAAAATGAAACTGCAAAAGAAACAAGAGATTTTGATTAAAAAGATTCAACTGATATACCTTTAAAACCTAAATTACTTATTGCTTGTAGCGGCCCCAAATTATAATAGAGAAATAAATTATGTTCTGGCCAAGCTTCAACCGAATCAACAAACTGGCTCATAAGCCATTGCAATTCTGTATTAGTTCTGCCGCCTTTCCAGGTACTTGTATTTGTAACAATACAGTAGCTAATGTCTTCATTGTAGCGCATCAGCAAAGTGTTTGTTCCTATTAGGGTTCCAGTCCTTTTCCACTGATTTTCCTTCACATCTACCCAGCCAATAAAGGAATTACCTGGATTGGTGGGTGTAATCATTTTCTCTACTATATCTTTTCTTAGGAAATCGGGCATACTGTCATCTCCATCACTTGCGGCAAGTAGCTTCAATAAATCTGAGGAGCTAGCTGCCCATCCTCCCGCTCCTTCTAAAGCATCATAATGGGTTCCTTCATATATTCTGGAAGCCTCTCCCTCGTATCCGTATGCATTGCTTCTTTCATTTTCGCCATCATGGTCGTAATTCTCAACTTCTGGAAAAGCCTTTTCAATAGCGCTTTTTGCTGTCATCCTCATATCCTTGATTCCAAGTGGTAGAAGAATCTCAGATCTGATGTATTCTTCGTAGCCCATTCCCGAAGCTTTCTCAATAATTCTGCCCAGAAATGCATATCCCACATTGCTGTAGCTGTAGCGAGTACCTGGTCTATAGGGTAATTTATAGTAAAGACTAAATGAGAAAATATCATCTTGAGTGATTTCGCCTTTGTGCCCAACTCGCTTGGCATATTCTGTCGGTTTAAACATCGGGTCGCCCATTACATTACTATTCCAACCAGCTGTATGATACAACAGATGTTTAATTTGGATACGATTATAATTTGGGTCTTTCATTACATCTATGTATGGCTCATTGAACAGCCACGCACTATCTGAAAACACATAATCGTCTAAAGAGACTTTTTCTTCCTGCACCAATTTCATGATTCCAAGTGCAGTAACCCATTTTGAGGCACTTGCAATTCTAAAAATATGATAAGGTTGCACCGCCTCTTCTTTCTCTTCATTGCTGTAACCAAAACCCTTGGCATACACCAATTTACCTTTATTCATCACACTTACAGTAGCACCCTTTATTCTATTTTTTTGTAAAAAAGCTTGAATGAGTTTTTCTCCAGCTTCAAAACTAGGCGACTCCGATAAATCATTGGTAATTCTTATGAGCACCTTCTCGTTAGGAGACATCGGCCTATCTTCCACTTCATTATTGTTGGCCGATATGATAAAGGGCGGGAGGATAAGTAAAAAAAATACAATAATTGTGATGCCCAACCTAGGCAAAACCTTTTCCTTTTTAACCATTTAACCTGTTTTCTGAGTTTTCGAAAATCTAATATATGGTATGCCTACGAAAAATTCAACTTATTTCTTTACTATCATAGATTTGCTTAGCTGCATACCACCTAAATTCAGTCTGTAATGGTAAATACCTTGTAACAAGCTGCTCGTATCAACCATCACTATTTGTTCTCCTTTTTCAATTTCTTTATCCAACAATACAGCGATCTCTCTAGCCATGTTGTCGTATAGGACTAATCTTGCCAAGTTTTTTTTGCTTGAAAAAACCTTAATGGTCGTGTTATTCTTTGCCGGGTTTGGGAAATTTTGACCTAACCAACTTCCATTAATTATGTTGGGATCATCCGTACTTGTAATGGTACCAATAATTGGCAAATGCTGGAAACTCCTATCAAATATTTGCATCACTAGGCTCTCATCTGCTCCAAGCCAATCTTGCAAAAGAGTGGCATATATATCCCGGTAATCGAATTGCATAGGCACGCTTTCATTCTGTGCAGGGTTTGCGGGGATACTTGGGTTAGCACCGTGGATTGTCGGGTTTACTTTCGTGCCAAATACAAATAAAGGCGCCCCAGAGCCATGATCCGTTCCATTACTATTGTTGCTTCGTATCCTTCGGCCAAACTCACTAAAAGTCATTCCTAAAACTTTGTCCTCTACTCCCATTCGCTTAAGATCATCCATAAAGGCAGACACGCTATCGGCAATATCTGCTAATAAATTCGCATGTGTTCCTGTGATAGTACTACCAGCAACTGCTTGGTTGGCATGGGTATCAAACCCTCCAATATTTACGATGAAAATACGCGTTTGAATACCTCCATTTATAAGCCTTGCTACAATCTTCAGCTGCTCTGCAAGCTTACTTTCTGGATAATCTGGCGATAAAGTTTCGGCTTTGCCAAAGGCGGCCTGAATACCATCAGCATACTGATTGGTTTGGCGCATAATGGTTTTCATAAATTCTAATTCTGCACCATAATGGCCACCTTGAATTTCATCATCATCAGCGGGAGGTTGATATGGAAAGTAGAACTCATCACTGCTCACAGCCAAGCCCATATTGCTCACAGGGCCTTGGCAAGTCTGGCTCACCACCGATCCAATAGTTAGCGCAAGCGGATCTTTGAACTCCTCATTTGGATAATTATCAGGGAACTCTGGATGATAATAATTTAAAAAGCGACCTAACCAGCCTGAACTCTCAACTTCATCAGATGCAGACCCACTAGTCCAAATATCTGTAGCTCTGAAATGGCTAAAATTCGGATCAGGATAGCTCACACTTTGAAGAATCCCTAGTTTTCCTTCATTATACAAATTGTGGAAGGACTGCATTGCTGGGTGTATGCCTGTTTGATTATTAAGTTTTAAGATAGACTGCTCAGGCAAGGCAATATTAGCTCTTGCAGATTGATAAGCGCTATATTGATTGAGTGGGATAATGGTGTTAAGCCCATCATTTCCACCGTTCAATTGCACCAAAACTAAAATCTTATCCTCTTCTAGAGCCAAACGATTAAGCCTATCCAAAGCGCGTTCTGGCTTTGCTGCAAAAATTGGCATAGCATCCAAAAGTAATGGAAGACTCAACCAAGGTGTAGATCTTTTGATAAAGTTTCTTCTATTCATGGCCTATCCTAGTTGATATTCAGGTAAAGCAAATAAAGCTCGAAAAAATCCATACAGTTTATTTTCGATTGCCTTTCGCAAATTATTATCACTTGGATTACTTTGTAGCATACTCCATTGATTCCCCCATTCATATTCAGGAATTCCGGGTATCAATGCCTGCACTAAAAAATCCTCTTGCACTTTGTTTAGCTCTTTTGGTAAAAATAAAATAGATAATTCCTTCACTACTTCTCTTACGTTATCCGGAGCACTACAATTCTCAACCAATTCAATCACCTTCAATTTATTTCTAAAACCACCTCTTAAAATTCCAGCATCACTTGCAATAAGATCGGTAAGCTGTTTGCGCAGAGGAATGGTCACAGAATTTGCCCATTGTCTGTAATAAGCTGGTTCTTGATAATAGGCTTGCCAACCCGCCACTTGAGGAGGACTTGAAATTTCCATCTGCAACAAGGCATTTGTATTGAGGTAATACAAAAAGTGGGCGTACCTAACTGATACTTGCAGGCTACCATTTAATTGATCCATAGCTGTTCTAATCAGGCCAATCGAAAAATCAACCGGAGATTTGACCATGCTCCCCTTTAATTCCTGATCATAAAAATGCTCGCTTTTCAAAAGTAATTTCAAAGCACCTATTATTTCGAAATCATCCTGTATTATTTTATAAGCCAACGGCTCTATAATATTTGCTTCAATTGATTCATCGATTTGGTAGTAAACAAACCAACGATAAAGGTTTCGAGCCAAATATCTGGCTGTTTCCTCTTTTCCAAAAATCATATCAATTAGTTCGATATACTCCTGATCACCAGCATTTTGAATTTTATGATTATCAAAAGCACTCGAAAACACCTTTTCGTTGGGATCGTGAAGATTGGATTGAAACCTAACATCTAAATTAGAATTATTAATTCGCCAGCCAGTTAACACCCTTGCGGCAGAAAAAACATCCTGCTCCGTATAATTAGTGTAATTGCCCTCTCCAATTTGAGGCCCTTTTCCTATGGTAAATAACTCGAACAATTCTCTAGCGTAGTTTTCATTTGGAGAGGTATTTACATTGGACTGACCATCCAAATACCGAAGCATCGCTGGCGCCAATGTTATGAGCTTTGCCAACTCTTTGAAGTTGCCCAAGGCATTATCATTTAATATTTTATAATAACCAAATAATGCTCTAGAATCTCTAACCACAGCGGCTTCAACCACAAAATGATTATGCCAGAATAAGATCATCTTTTCATGGATACTGAAGGTATTTTGCATCATTTGCTGTACCCACCACGATTGAAAAGAACGTACCCTGCCATTGTTTGATTGCTGATCATAGGGTTGGTCTACCCAAACGGTTCCAATAGGAAGTACATCGCTATTGAGATAGACTTGTGGCAATTGTTCAAGGTTTCTGGGTTGAAACAATCGGTCAATAGTGTAACCTAAACCTCCCGCCAAACTTTGCGCAAGTTCATCATGATTCACTCCAATCAAGGAGCGGCGCAATAAATGCAAGGCGGCACTTTTGTCCCATGGCCCTGTATAGGTTTCAAGTGTAGGGTTAGACGATAATTTCATCCTGAAAACTAAATTAAAATTAAAAAATGCATAATTACGCAAACTCAATAGCTAAGATTACAAAAGTTTATGAAGGTTTAATCTACTTATCCAAAATATTTACAAAAAAAGATTTTGTTAAAATCAGCAAACAAAATTTATTTACTCGCCTTTCATTATTATTGGTCAGTAGCCTCTAATTTTGCTTCAAATAATAAATCGATTGAAAAGAATTCTAAAAAGATCATTGCCATTTTATTTCAATAACTGGAAGCAAAATTTACTTGTTTCCATGGGCATTAGTCTGTTTGCTGTACTTTTCATGGCGATCTATAAACCCTTCAATCTTTTGCGGGAGGAATTGCAAAACTTCCAACTTATCTCAGACTGCCTAATTACATTTTTCACTTTCTTCCTCTCACTTCAAATAGTAAAAATACTGTTTCCGAAATATTTTAAAACTGAATATGGAACAATTAGTAAATACTTGATTTTCAACGCTTTTATTATTGTGGTCTTGGGAATCCTTTTCACAATTCATAGCCACATCTTTTTTGAAGCAAGCTCAATCAGCGAATGGTTGAGGATTCAACGAAATGTGCTTTTGATTGGCATTTTTCCAGTGCTTATTGTTTTTGGCATATTGAGAAACTACCAGCTGAAGAACAATTTGATATCACATAATATCCAGCCTTATTCACCAAATGCCTTAGAACAAAAGGAAAAGATTAAACTGGTTAAAATTAATACTGACACTGCTGAAATTATCAATTTGAATTTAAGTGATTTTATCTATGCCGAAGCCCAAAACAACTACACCAAAGTGGTATGGCGAGAGGGTGAATTAGAGAAAGAAAAACTCTTTAGACTAACATTAAAGAAATTTGAAAGCCAGATTCCAAATAAATATATCTTCAGAAGCCATCGCTCTTTTCTATTAAATCGATCTCAAATTGACTCCTTAGATGGAAGTATGAGAAATGGCTTAAAAGTAAAAATGTTAAATTTGAATCTTGAGTTGCCAGTATCTCGATCACTTAGTAAAGAGCTTGAAAACATAATTTCAAATAAAAAAATAGCCTTTTAGAAGCGTGCAACTCACTACATTTTATACACCTACGCTTCATATTTAAGGTTTTCATCCCAAAAAGAACAACGCTCACTTCATTGTTCTAATAGTCGAAATCAATTGATTTTAATTCACGTTTTCTAAACAAGATTTAAAAAACAATACTATGAAATCAACTATTTTAACATTAATTATTTCGTTTACATTTGTCTTTGTAGGCTACACTCAAAGTATCAAAAGTGAATTTGAGATTAAACCAAAAGTCGATGAAATTTCTATCAGCTCAGGTTCAGAATCCAAATTTGATATCGAAATTTTGAGATCAAAAAGATATTCAAAAACCAATATCGAATTGATGGCTGACATGCCAGACGGCTTTTCGATAACTTTTGATCCAAAGAAAACAAAAGAAATAGAAGTGGGAGCTACTTTGAAAATCGCATCTAATGTAACTCCAGGAAGTTATGTGATAGTGGTAAAAGGAGTTGGAAACAATACTTCTAAAGGTAGAATGCTTACTGTTTTAGTAAAATAAGTGTTTTTAATTGATTGTGTGAAAAAAGAGCTGGCTTATAGGTCGGCTCTTTTTAATTGATCAAAATCAGAAGGATAGTCTAAATCAATTGCTCCTTTCAAAAAGGGTATGGAGATTACATCCTCCCGCTTATTTAACAATTGCCTTGCGCCTTTATCACCGCTCAAATCCAATAACTCTTGCCACATGGCACGTGGGAAAATAGCTGGCACTCCATTTACATTTTTATAATAACTGGCCACAGGTTTGTTTGGGTTCTTTTGAAAGGTAGAAATAAGATTTTCAAGCAGTTGCTTATTAACATAAGGTTGATCTATCAGCAACACTAACATACCTTTGATCGTTGGGTTTTTATTTACAGCTTCTATCGAAGTTCGTAAACTGCTTGCCATTCCTTCTTGCCAAGCCGAATTGAAAAGCACTTCTACACCAAGCTTTTTTACTGTTTCAATCATTTCTTGGTGATATGCACCTGTAACAAGAAAAATATTTTGAACATTGGTTTCTTTAGCTATAGATAGTATTCTCTCTAGCAGAGTTTTGCCTTCAATTTGAAGAAAAGCCTTTGGGCTGCCCATTCTCTTGGACTCGCCTGCAGCTAAAATGGTGATGGCTAAATTGCTAACGGAGAAATCCATCTAAACAAATTGACGCTGATGTATTGGAGCTTTCATTTGGCGTAAGTTTTTGCCGGTGGTATTATTAAAAAAACTCATTATTTCACTAATTATCGACACGGCTATTTCAGCAGGTGTTTCTGCACCAATATGTAAACCCACCGGTGCGAAAATTCTTTCCTTGTGAACTTCTGTTACTTCAAACTCAAGATCAGCAAGTGCATCAAATAATTTATTGGCTCTTTTAACAGGCCCTAAAATCCCGATATATGGAACCTCCGTTGGCAATAAACTATGTAAGGCTTTTAGATCAAACTCAAAGTTATGAGAAATGAGCAAAGCCGCAGATTGTTGATCGAATGGATAGTCACGGATGATTAAATCTGGAGTACCACAAACCATATCTTCAGCGCAAGCAAATCGCTTGGGAATAAGGTGAGCTGCACAATCATCATTTACGATCACTTTCCAACCTATACTAGCGGCGAGCTCTGCCACTGGCATAGCATCATATCCCGCACCAAAAATATACAACTTATGGGCCTTTGGAATAAATTCAACAAACCAGTGTTCATTGGCATTTTCTACAAAAAACGAATGCTTATTTATGGTAGCTTTTTGTGCCCAAGAATCAGTAGTTGTAAGTGGATACTGTCTTTCAATAGATTGGGAATCTGCTGGCAACTTCATGTAAATCACCAACTCACTATCAGAAGCTAGGCATTCTTGTAATTGTTTGAAGTAGTTTTGCAAACAACCGCTGTCAGGTTCTATGAGGACTTCTATGATACCTTCACAGCCAAGACCCACGCCTAAAGATTTGGCCGATTCTTCGTTAATTGTGTCATAGCTAATGAGTTTTGGCTCTTGTGAATAAATGACCATCCGAGCTTTTCGCAGGGCATCACCTTCCAAACAACCTCCAGAAATAGCTCCAAACCATTTCCCATCTTCCCTGATAAGCATTTTTGCTCCTGATCTTCTATAGGCAGAGCCATTCACGCTTACTACTGTGGCTAAAGCAAATTTCTTTTGCTGCTCAACAGCACGCTTCCATTCTTGGACGATTATCTCACTTTCCCTCATCCGCTTTTGCTCTTACTTTGGCTACTTCCTCCTTTGTAATCACTTTCAAATCTTTGTTCCCCCAACTGTTTCTTACATAATTGAGCACATTCGCTACTTGCTCATCATCCAAGCCTGTTGGTTGCATCATTCCGTAATACATTTCACCATTCACTTCAATTTCGCCTTCCACTCCAAATATTGCTTGGTGGATCGATCTTTCTCTATCTTTCATCAAGTAGTCGGACTTGGCCAACGGTGGAAATGCACCAGAAATCCCTTCACCGCTCTGCATGTGGCAACTGATACAGAAAGAAGAGTATATTTCAAGACCCTTGACCATACTGTCCTTAAGCTCTTTACTTGGCTGCGGATCTTGCGCCTGTATCGGCACATTTTGAAAAAAGGTGCTAAACCAAAGGCTAGACGATGCAAAAAAAACAAAAAATTTAATCATAATTTAACTAATAATCAGCTATTTAAACTTCTTCGATTTTGAATGGTAATTTATAAATGCGCTTACCTGTCACGCTATAAAGTGCATTTACCAAAGCAGGTGCCAAGGGTGGGAAACCCGGCTCGCCTACTCCACCTGGAGCTTCTTCATTTTCCATTATATGGATATCCAATGGCGGACATTCGTTGATTCTCAGCATTCTATAATTATGGAAATTAGTTTGCTCTGCCCATCCATTTTTAAATGAAATCGGATCCTTCAGTGCGGCAGTCAAGGCCATTACAATATTGCCCTCGGTTTGGCCTCTCACCGTATCAGGATTTACATATTGACCACAATCTAATGCTGTCCAAATTTTATCGATCTTGTAGTTCCCCTTCTCACCTTTGCTTACTTGGACTACATGCGCGCAAGTGCTACCGAAAGATCGAGCAACAGCCACTCCACGTCCAACACCTGCTGGCAATGGGCTATCCCAATTTGACATTTGACGAACCTTTTCAAGGACTTTCACAAAACGAGGCTCTTTAGACAAACGCTGAATTCTAAAATCCATAGGATCCAATCCTTCCTTTTCGGCTAACTCATCTAGAAAGCATTCATGTCCGAATACATTGGTACTTGCATATACCGAACGCCACCAACCTAAAGCTACAGGGGCAGGATAATGCACAAAATGAGTCCTAAAATTGGCTATTTCATAATGCGAATCGCTAATACATTCCATTGCACCACGATCTACATTGGCTGTATTTGCATTTGGGTTGATATTAAAAGAAATACTTGGCCCAATCACTTTCTCTTCCCATGCGTTTACTTTTCCATTTTCGTCAAAAGCAGCACGGGAGGAATATACCATTCCCGGTCTAAACGGCCCAGCAGTAGTGTCTTCCTCACGTGTCCAAATTAGCTTAATTGGCTTATTTATCTTTTGAGCAATGGCCAATCCTTCTGAGAGAAAGTCGGTGAATAATCTGCGCCCAAAACCACCGCCAAGAAAAGTAGTATGTACTGTTACTTTTTCCATTGGAATATTCAAAAAAGCCGCCGCTTCTTGTTGAACCCGATTGGATACTTGTGTTGGTATCCAAATTTCACATTCGCCTTCTTTGATATGGATAGTTACATTCATTGGCTCCATAGGGCTATGCGAAAGGAACGGAGTTTCGTATATCCTCTCCAACGTACTGGAGGCATTGCTCAACGCAGCATCTACATCTCCTATATTGGTATGCACTGCTCCTTCTGTACGTGCCAGCGCATTCATTTCCTGGTACATCTTAGTAGTATCAAGTTGGGCATTTGCACCCAAATCCCAGTCTATTTTCAGTCTTTTTTGAGCTTGCAGCACTCCATAGTAGCTATCACCAACGATGGCCACTGTTGGCATTTTATTGCCAAATATAGTTCTCGTAATTTCGAATACTTCAGTGACTCCTGGCACTTTCAAGGCCTCAGCATCGTCTATAGAATTGATTTTAGCACCTAATACGGTTGGATGAGAAACAGTTGCATACAGCATCCCTTCTACTTTCACATCTATTCCAAATACAGCACTGCCATCTACTTTTTCCACCACATCAGGGCGCATCACTTTTTTGCCAATTAGTCTGCATTCAGATTTTGGCTTCAAGACGGGTTCTTTTGGTGCTTCAAGTTTGCTCGCCGCTGCTACAAACTCACCAAAATGACCTTGCTTGCCGCTCGCCTTATGGTAGATAATTCCCTTATCAGTAGTACATTCAGAAACAGGAACATTCCAACTTTCTGCCGCAGCTTGCAAAAGCATTTGTCTTGCGGCAGCACCCATTCTTCTTAATGGAATCCATCCTGTGCGAATACTTGCGCTCCCTCCCACAGTCATACTCCCATAAGCTGGAGATGCAATGGCCATTTTCACTGTAACTTGCTCAAATTCAAGGTTTAGTTCTTCCGCTATCAAAGTCGGAATGGATTGCCAAACACCTTGGCCCATTTCAGGTTTGTGGTTGTAAATGGTCACATTACCTCCCGCATCTATCTGGATAAATGGATTCAAATTAGTACCTGTATTTAGGGCATTATCTAGCTTGAATATTTTCGCCTCAGTACCTTTTGCTCCAGCAGGAATATAAAATCCTAAGGCCAAAACAGCCGATGTAGCTCCACTCAATTTGAGGAACTTCCTTCTATTGATTGATTTCTTTAACTCTTCCATAATTAACTAAATGATGAGGCTTTTTTGATGGCAGTCCTGATTCTATCATACGTGCCGCAACGGCAAATATTTCCTTGCATAGCTGTGTCAATCTCATTTTCAGTAGGAGCAGGATTTCGTTTCAATAAAGCAGCAGCACTCATTATTTGTCCACTTTGGCAATAGCCGCATTGTGGCACTTGCTCATCTATCCAAGCTTGCTGCAGCGGGTGAAGTTCGCCATTTGCCAATCCTTCAATCGTGGTAATTTCCCTACTTTGTGCGGCCATCACGGGAGTGACGCAGGAGCGTATAGCAACATCATCCAAGTGTATAGTGCATGCGCCACACTGCGCCATGCCACAACCAAATTTGGTACCGGTGAGTCCTACAAAATCTCGAATTGCCCATAGCAAAGGCATTTGTGGATCTACATCAATTTGATGCTCCGTTCCATTAATCTTAAGAGTTATCGCAGCCATAGTTTCAGATTTTACACAAATTACTAATAATGTGTAAGAAAAATAGTTTTTTGGATGCGAGCGGTTTTAATAAATGGTGGAACGAACCATTTATTTACTCCTCTTTTGGTTTTCGAGGTACTTTGATGAAGCCATTCTGCCTTTCATTTGAGTAATAGAATTGCCCATTTGCCATTTCATTAACCGCAATAAAATATCCGTATTTGGAGGTGCAGTTGCTCCCTTACCGGGTAAGTTCAGCGTTTGGGAAACTTCCTCTCCTAGCATAAATCTCATTTGCCTTATTGGCCAGTCCTGCGGGACAAAAGGCGGGAGGTTTGATTGATAATAAGTAGCAAGTGCATTTGCTAATTTTTGGCCTTCGTCCGATTCTTTGAAATGTCTATCTCGAATAGCCATTTCTAATGCTTCGGCATCCGCATATCTTTCCATGATCAGCTCTGCATGTAAGCCTAAGCGCGCACCGATCACATTCCATAAATGCAAATAGGCAGCTTTCTCTGTCGCGCTCAAACGCTTATTGAGTTTGGATATTCCCTTTATTACCATCAATGAAAATGACAGTAAGGTTCCCGCCATATCTTCTTGATTAACAGGCAATCCAAATTTCATATCCCAAACCTGATGTTTCAATATAAAATATCTCGTGGCTGCATGTATTAAGCGTGTTTTGAAGATTGATGCATAGCCTTTTCCCAATGGTTCGAATGCATTTGGGCTGATTAAATTTAGCACAAATTCAGCCGTATCCGCTAAGCGAATGCCCGGGTTCTCTACTATTTTTTTGGAGTTGATCAACACTCTTGCGCCATCAGCTGCTGCATAGCAATACGGAAGCGACAGGAAACCTAGTACATGCAAAATCTCATGTAAATGCTCTTCTGAAACCTGATGGGCAAATTTTATCGTTTCACCATCTTCCCAATCTACCCTCCGATTCACATCTTGCCATAGATTCAATAGCCCTGAAGACCAATCTGCTTTTGGCAATTGGGCATTGTATTGTAGCTCGGCTAGGAATGGAAAAAAACCCTCCCGCCCTTTTGAGCTTAGTAATTCTTCTACGGCTATATCAGCCAAAGAATCACCGATTTTTCTAAATTTATCCAATTGGATTGATTGCATAAAGGATAAACTCATTTTCATCAATTTTGATTATCTTTTCAGCTAAAGGATTCAACATTAATTTTCTACATTAGAAATACTAAACATAACTAGCCCAAAATACAATTTATATGAAACCAATATTGATAGCCGCACTGTTATTTTCTTCCATTTTCGGTTTAACAGCTCAAACAAACTCAGATATATATTTATTTGATCTTCAAATAGATAACAAGTCTGTAAGGCTGGTAAATGGCAAAAACCTAACCATGCGTGAGGGATACGACAATCAGCCACACTTTGTAGAAGATAGAGCACTCTTGTACACCTCCCAACGCAATGGCCAAACAGATATTTTTGCTTTTGATTTCATACAAAATACTGTGGGGAACCTAACAAAAACACCCCGTACAAGTGAATACTCAGCCACGTTAACTTCGGATAAAGATTTTGTAAGTACCATTATGGTGGAAGAAGATGGGACTCAAAGACTTTGGAAATTCCCCATAGCAGGTGGCTCACCAACGCTGGTATTAGATGATCTAAAACCTGTGGGCTATCATGCTTGGTATAATGAGCAATTAGCACTTTTTGTATTGGGGCGGCCTGCTACACTTCAAGTGGCAAATGCTTTGACCCAAGAGGCAACAATTATCGCTAGCAACATAGGCAGATGCTTGGCTCCGATTCCCGCATCTGGTAAAATCAGCTTTGTGCATAAAGAAGCTGATAAACCATGGATGATAAAATCGCTGGATATGAATACCATGGAAATAGCGAATATTGTTGAACTATTGGCAGGATCTGAAGATTACGCATGGGCTGGGCCGAACCGCATCATCATGGCAAAGGATGCCAAGTTGTACCAATGTATGTTGGATGTAGATAGGACTTGGAAAGAAATTGCCGATTTAAGCGAATTTGGAATTTCGAAGCTTAGCAGAATTGCCATTGATAAATCATTAAAAAGATTGGCCATCGTCGGTGAATAGGCAATTATGTTTAACCTCTTAGAATCCTTATTTTCCTCCGAACCATAAAACAAATTGATTAATGAAAAAGCCAACCCAAATGGGCTGGCTTTTGACTTATCAAGGAAATAACATCAGTATCTCCAACTCTTAGTGTCTGCACCCACTGGCGCGTCCCTTTCTATTATATTCAAAATCTTAGGCAGATAGAACGTATTGTATCTCAATCTGGCAATATAATTAGGGTTCTCTTGATCTCCATTCCAGCAATGCTCAGCTCTATCGCCGTAATCTACTTCGCCTTCATAATATGGATTGGTCGTATTCTCAAGAAATTCCTCCACCAGATACACCGCATTGTTAAGATAGTAATTGTCCATATCTCCGCAATAAATGTGAATCTTTCCTTTAAGCTTTTCGCCGAGTCCACTTTCCCAGTCGCGGCGCAATATGTGACCCAGGTCATAGTTTTCTTTCCAATATTCGGCTACATCAGGGTTGATATCGCCTGTTATTTTATCCCAAAGTCGAGCTGGGTAGCCATCTTCACCCACTGGGGAATAGGTTGCTTCCCAAATGTCCCACTGTTGCCCCGAGCGGCCTTTACTTCCTAGAACCAATTCTCGGTGGTTCATTTCCTCAAGTGTAGAACTTATGTGTCCAAGATAATCTCTATGACCTGGTCTTGGCGTTTTCTTGTTTTCACTTTCAAGGAAGTATGCATTCTTATCTTTATAAATATCTACTACCGTATACGCCTGAAAATCAATTGGATCAGGACAGGCAGCGAACGTTGCACCGTATTCATCAGGGTACTTAATTTGAACTGCCAAAGCTTCCCAGCCACCCGTAGAGCCACCATACAAGAACCTTGACCAGCCTTCGCCTATTCCACGAAACATTTCTTCAATATGTGGAATCAGTTCATACGTAATCGCATCACCGTAAGGACCTTGGTTAGCAGAGTTTACTGCATAGGAATCATCATAATAAGGCGTTGGATGTTGAATTTCGATCACAATGTATCTTGGGAAGTTTGGCCCTGTCCATTGGGTGTAGAAATTATGTGCTTCCTCCTGCTGAATGATATTGTAGCCATTAATGCCAAAGCGTGCGGAAAAATCAGGCTCCATATCTGGGTCAGGTGGATCTTCTCTAAATCCACCGAATGTGTATGGAAAATGCCCATGAAAAATCATGAGAGGATAACGTGCTTCCGGATGCTCATCGAATCCATGCGGAATTAAAATGTTTGCTCCCAAATAAACATCTCTGCCCCACCATTCACTTAGCATCTCGCTTTTCATTTGGATATGCTTGATGTACTTTGTGTCTGCTGGCGCTTCGATTGGAGGGATTTCTTGATCTAGGTTTACAGCAATATTTCCACCTTTTGGATCAACATTTACTTTTATCGGCACATTGTAGAAATTCCCTGGCTTACGATTCCATTGCTGACCTTCTCCTTTATCGGGTGGCAATTTCAAAACTCTGCCATCTTTCAAATTGTAAGTTTCATACCTATTAAGTAGCACTTGCAAGTAATATTCTCCTGCTTCAATATCCTTGAGACTGCGAATTGGGTAGCCAAAGGCTTCCGCATCCACTAAAACCTTTTGGCCGGGTTCCCAATTTTCCACATCAATTCCGAAAGCTAGTTGTGTGGCAGGTCCATCTGATATCTGGAATCTTGGCTCGGCAGATTCATCTTTCGAAAGCATTAAAACGAGCCTACCATCTTGCGCTTGGTCTATCAATTCCTGCGAAAAAGTGACCTCGAATACAGGGCCGAGATTATCTCCTCCCGCTGTACACCCCCAAGCTATTGCAGCAATTAGGGCCATTTGTAATACAAGCAATTTTCTTATCATAGTTTATTAAGGTTGGTTGAAATTCTTATCTATTTAAGAAGATTTGCGCTTATTTACAAGATTTTATATACCAACAACTCTTTTGATCCTAAGCCCTTTCGTAAAAAAAAAACACTCGTAAAGAAGCTTCAACATGGATTAATGAATTCCAGCAAACCCTAAACGAATGTGGACAGGGATATCATCCTAAATTCACCTTTTATTTAAGACTCACAAATAAGCCATTACAGCGATAAGAATAAAATTGCCTTTCTATCTTTGTCCAAAATTGAGAAAAAGAGAATTGGCCAAATGACCATTTGTCTTCTCAATATCTATTCGAAACAGAATTTACTGGAATAAAGACGATTATGAAATCAGACTTCTTAGCTGAACTTCGCTGGCGTGGAATGGTACACGATATGATGCCCGGTGCCGAAAAACAACTTTCTAAAGAAATGACCTCCGCCTATATTGGCTTCGATCCTACGGCTACTTCTTTGCATATTGGTAATTTGGCTACCATCATGTTGCTCGTTCACCTTCAGCGAAGTGGCCATAAACCATTTGCATTGGTGGGAGGAGCTACCGGAATGATTGGCGATCCATCATTCAAAAATGCTGAAAGAAAACTACTAGATGAGGAGACTTTAGGCATAAATCAGGCAGGAATTCAAAAGCAGTTAGAGCGCTTTCTAGACTTTGATTGTGGCGAAAATTCGGCTGAAATCGTCAATAATTATGACTGGTTCAAGGATTTCAACCTATTGGATTTTTTGAGAGATGTAGGTAAGCATATCACCGTCAATTATATGATGGCCAAAGACTCTGTGAAGAGCCGATTAGATAGCGGATTATCCTACACAGAGTTTGCTTATCAGCTGATTCAGGGCTATGATTTCCAATGGCTTAATACTCACAGAAATGTGAAAATCCAGATGGGCGGTTCCGATCAATGGGGCAATATCACTACAGGAACTGAGCTTGTGCGAAGGATGAACCAAGGTGAGGCTTATGCTTTGACAACGCCATTAATTACCAAGTCGGATGGATCTAAGTTTGGCAAAAGTGAAGGTGGAAATGTTTGGCTTGACCCTGATCAAACCTCGCCGTATCAATTCTACCAATTCTGGCTCAATTGTGCCGATGAAGATTGCGGGAGGTTGATTAGGGTATTTACGCTATTGGAAGAAGCCACCATAAAAGGTTTGGAAGCAGAACATGCCGAAGTGCCACATTTGCGCATATTACAAAAAGCCATTGCCAAAGATGTAACCATTAGAGTGCATAGTCAGGCTGACTATGAAATGGCTGTAAAGGCTTCTGAAATCCTTTTCGGCAAATCTACCACCGAAGATTTGGCATCGCTTGATGAAAAAACGCTCTTGCAAGTATTTGAAGGCGTACCTCAACAAACGATCAGCAAAGCTCAATATGCTCATGCAGAGACTATTACCGATTTGTTGACAGAGCTTACTGACAACATCGTTTTCAGCTCCAAAGGCGAAGCTCGAAAAATGATAAAAGGTGGTGGCGTAAGCGTAAACCGAATCAAAATAGAGGATGGTGACGCAAAGCCTGAATTTGCTTTACTTCAAGGTAAGTACTTGCTCGCTCAAAAAGGGAAGAAGAATTATTATTTGGTCAAGGTTAACTAAAGTTTTTTCCGACTATTCGACACTTGCAGTGTCGAACTACAGATAAATAGGATTTGTAATCCGACTTTAAGGGAAACCTTCTATTTTCCCACCTTTGCTTTGCCTATCCTCTGCCGGAAATTAAACGCAGAGAACACAGAGGAAAGACGCATGAGAGTGCTGAGAAGAAATAAACCATCCGCGATCTTTGCGTAAATCTTTGCGCTCATTGCGGTTAAAAATGATGCCTGAATAACCTTTCCTAACACGTATTTACAAGGCTTGCTCTGTTAATTTTAGGACTTCAATCCAATGGTTGATTGAAGTCCTAAAATTTAGGTTTTATTTGGCTAATTGCACTGATTGCTTAAAATGGAAATAGATTAACGGGCTTTGGAAAAGCCCCTCAGTGTTGAAAGAATCGTAATTCCCAGCTCCAAGGGAGCGAAATATTTATAACTCATGGTTTCAACCGTGGGTAAAAAAGTAGCACAAAACAACCTCCCGCGCAATCCTCTGAAAACAGAAAAGTAAATCAATTAACAGCTATCCAACTCCAATAGCTCTATTCAATCTTCTTTATTTAATCATTTCCCAATCAATCCTTGGTCAGATAAATCCATTAAGCTGTCACAATCCAATATTCCAAACACAAAACCTACTTCTAATTGGTTACTATTTTGGCAAATCTCTTAAACCAAAAAAGCCGGAAAATTCCGGCTTTTTTATTAATCTACTTTCTCTAAAACACTAAATCTTAATCCCTGCCATGATTTCAAATTGGCTGTAACCACCAATGGTATAGCGTGCTTCTGCGAATGGTGCGAATCGTTTCAGCAATCGAAGGTTTGCACCTGCTCCGATATTCACGCCAGCTTCTGTCCCCTTGCTTGTAAGATCCGAAGCAATAGTTTGAACGGTTCGTTTTACCCTAGAAAAATTCAAGCCTCCAATTAAATAAGTCTCAAATAATGAGTCTTCTGATTTCAAAATATACAGGGCATCTGCATTCCAACTTGTCACATTTAGTTTGGTAAAGTTCGGCTCTGAAGGAAAGAAAAAAGTAACACTTGGAGCAGCATACAATCGGTCAAATAATTTATAGGTTGGGCGTAAGTGAATGCCAAAAGCCTCGGCTTTATTGCCGTGTGATATCGCACCTGCAAACTCCCAGTTTTGAGCTTCTACTCTGGTATTTCCAAATAACATGATAAAGAATAGCATAGCTGTTCCCGCAAAAAATTTAAGGTTTTTCATAGATGTGTCGTTAAAAATAACTTGATTTTATATCTGATTTAAAAAATAACAGAGACCTATCTTAAAAACGAAAGGCTAATCAATTAGTTTAAAAAAAGCTTTTGCCCAAAGAGACCATTATAAAGTCAGATTTCGAATCTACATTTCCATCTTTGGCTACATTCGATGTGCCTGCAATATATCGGCCAGTAAGTCTAATACCCAAGGGTAATTTTACCATGAGGCCTCCAGTAGCAGCCCATTGTCTTTCATTGATTTGATCCTTTACATCTGACGTGGTTGAGACTCCACCTATTTCAGAGGTTAGTTCTGCTGTAGAGTTAAACATAAACTGTGGGCCAAATTGAAAAGCCAAAAAATTGGTAACGTAGAGATTTAAGAGGACTGGAACAGCGATATATTCCAGTTTTAAATCTCCGTTAAAAATCCCTTGCTTGCTTTCTCCACCTCCTGTCAAATAAAGTACTTCTGGCTGTATGCCTATTTTATTTACTTTGAACTCGCCAAATAGGCCAAAGTGGAATCCTGTTCTATAATCTGAGTGCAAATCATCGGTAAGTTTGGAGAAATTTCCGCCTCCTTTGAGTCCAAAATCCACCTGAGCAAATGCGAGGAGCGGGAATAAAAAAAACGTTGTGACAATTAACTTTTTCATGGCTTAGATGTTTTTGACACACACAAGTTAAAAAAAAAGATACATTAATATCATAAACGCCTAAAGTCAATTGATATTACCATATTCTTTTAGATAAGATTATACAATTTCATCTGAAGGAATACGAGTAGTTAGTCTGGAATTGCTCTTCAATTTTCTTTTCAATCCTTCTACCTTAACCAATTCATATTCAAAGAAATACTCTAAAGCATGAAGCTTAGATTTATAAAACTTGACATCTTCTTCAAATTCAGTTTTTCCAAAAGCCTCTAAAGCAACATTAGCTTGATCGAGCCATTGCCAAGCAATTACTATAATACCTGCAAACTCAAGATAAAGAGTGGAATCCGCTAAAAATTCATCGGGCCCTTCATTCTCAGCCACCGAAAACAAATGTGTCGTTACATTTTGAAAATCCTTTAGAGCCAGTTGGAATTGCTTCACAAACTCATTAAGGGCTGGATGTCCTCCCGCTTTTAGTAGACAAGCAGCAATTTGTTTCATCAATAATTCCACAGCTTTACCATCTTTGAGACGCACTTTTCTGCCCAACAAATCCATCCCATGTATAGCGGTCGTCCCTTCATGTATAGGGTGTATTCTCATTTCACGATAAAACTGCTCAACCGGAAAATCTTGCAAGTAACCCGCTCCTCCCAAAATTTGAACTGCCGCACTAGTGGTGTGGCAACCCATTTCCGAAGGATAGCTTTTGGCGATTGGAGTTAGAAAATCAAGCAATATACCTGCGTCGTCTTTTTTTTCGCCACTACCAGCAAATAGTATATCTGACAGTTTGGAACAGAATAAAAGCAGACTTAATGAGCCTTCGATGACTGATTTTTGAAATAGCAATAGCCTGCGAATATCGGCATGCTCAATAATATTCACTGGAGGCTGAGTCAAATCTTTATTTGAAGGTTTCCTGCCTTGTGGGCGCTCCTTGGCATATTGCAAACTGGCATAATAGGCAGCAGAGGCAATACTTGCGGCACTCATGCCCACAGCAATCCGAGCCTCATTCATCATTTGGAACATGTATATAAGTCCTCTATGCTCCTCACCTACTAGCCAAGCTTGGCAATCGTCCTTCTCGCCAAACATCAAATGCGCGATAGGAGCACCTTTGTAGCCCATTTTATGGTAAACTCCGACGGTTTGCACGTCATTGGATTCGAGCTTCCCATTTGCCTCCCGCTTTTGAGGAACTACAAAAAGGGAAATGCCTTTTACGCCAGCTGGTGCACCTTTGATTCTAGCTAATAGTAAATGAACTACATTCTCTACAGCATCATGATCACCACATGAAATATAAATCTTTTGCCCTATTATTTTATAACTACCGTCTTGTTGCGGATAGGCAGTTGTGATGATATCAGACAATGAACTACCTGCCTGTGGCTCGGTGAGCGCCATAGTTCCTTGCCATTTAGCAGAAAATAAATGAGGAACGAAACGATCTTGCAATTCCTTTGAGCCAAAATGACGGATAAGATTGGCTGCTCCGGATGATAGAAATGGGTAAACACTTGCCGAATAGTTAGCAGCACCTAAAATGAAACTTGCTGCCGATCCTATGACCATAGGCAATTGTTGACCTCCTTCGTTAAAGCTCGCATGACTCGATACCCAACCACCATCACCATAAAGCTCCATGATCCGTTTCATCGCAGGATGCACTTTGATTTGGCCATTTAGAATTTCGGGTTGGTTCCGATCCATTTCGGTTAGGTATGGCCAAAGTTCTTTTTCTGCTAACTGATCAGCTATTTCCAGCACCATTTTCATCGTTTCGATGCTATGATTGTCATAGTATGGCAGTTTGCATACACTGGTTGCATCAAGCATTTCGAATAATAAAAAAGAAAGATTCCTGCTGCTGTAATATTTGCTAGACATGTTCTACTCTGTTAAAATGATTTTGCCAGTACGGCCTGCTTGCTCATAATGAGCCAATGCATCTTTGATTTTGGAAAGTGGATAAGTGGCTTCTATATCTAGCTTCAAATTGCTAGATGCCAAACCTCCTAGGACTTCTGTAAATGCCTTTTCTCTTTCTTCTTTGCCCAAACTCTCCAAAAAGGTTGTTAGCCAGAAGCCTTTAATAGTGAGGTCTTTAAATATCATCAAACCGCTATTGAGCGGGAGGTTTTCAAGACTTAATAGGCCAAACACATACATTGTTCCACCCGTTGCAAGTGAGGCCAATGCACGCGCACCAAGCGCGCCGCCTACCGCATCAAAGACGGCTTTAGCACCTTTGCCATCAGTGAGTTCAAGTACGGCTTTAGGCATTTTTTCCATCTCAGTGTTTATCACATGCGTGGCCCCGATTGCCATTAGCATTTCCTTTTGCTCTTCGCGTCTTACAGTTGCAATGGTTTTGATACCCTTTTTGGCAGCCATTTGGATCACCAATTTACCATAAGCAGATGCTCCAGCCGTTATTAATAGCCAATCTCCGGATTTCAAACCTGAAACCTCCAACATACCATAAGCTGTGAAAGGGTTTACAAATGCTTGGCAAGCAAATTCAAAGCTCATTTGCTTTGGTTTAGGAATAATGCCCTTAGCCTTGGTAACTACATATTCCTTCCATACACCGATATTAGAGAAAATCACTTCCATCCCGATAGGAAGACTTACGCCCTCGCCCACAGCATCAATCACTCCGGCAGCCTCGAAACCGGCAGATGACGGCAATTGAGCAGTGATGCCATACATTCCTCTAATAAACATAATGTCCGAAGGATTGATATTGGCAGCTTTTACTTTTACTCTTACTTCACCTGCTGCCGGGGCCTCATTTGGTACATCCACGTATGCTACCACTTCATTGGGTTGGCCTGTTTTTTCAAAAATTGCTGCTTTCATCATCGTTGTTATTTTATAATTTCAGTTAAGGAAAATTCTCTTATTCGAAAAAAAACACCATAAACTCACCCACTAGGGCAGGCTTATCCACTCCTTCAATCTCCATTTTGCACTCAAAAGTTACCTTTGTGCCATAATTTACCACATCCTCAAATACTTTAGGGCTGGATAGTAGCCTTATCCTAGAGCCAGACGGAACTACCGAGGTAAATCGCAATCTGTTGAGACCATAATTTACACCCATTTTCAACGACTTGATTTCCACTTGATCGAGTAGCAGTTTGGATAGCAAAGAAAGTGTTAGAAAACCATGGGCAATGGTTCCTCCAAAAGGAGATTCAATTTTCGCACGCTTCTCATCGATATGAACCCATTGGGTGTCATTGGTGACGGCAGCGAAAGCATTGATCATTTCCTGATCTACCAAAAGCCATTCGCTTGGTTCGAGTTGCTCTCCCTCCCGCTTTCTTAATACGGCTACAGAATCGTATATCATGGCAATATTGTGTGAGGCATCATTTAACAAAGTCAAACAAATTTAACCAAATATATTATGCATGCATAACAAATTTTACATAACTTATGCTTTCAAAAAATTAACAAGAATGCAATTCATCAATAAATTCAAATTGGATGGTAAGGTAGCCATCGTTACAGGCGCTAGCAAAGGCATAGGCGAAGCAATGGCCGAGGCTTTGGCAGAAGCTGGTGCGAAAGTAGTCGTATCAAGTCGTAAACAAGAAGCCATAGATGAAGTGGTGGCCAGCCTGAAATCCAAAGGCTATGAAGCTACTGCCATCGTTTGCCATGTAGGCAAGCAAGAATCTATGCAAGAGCTGATTGACAAAACCATTGAGATATATGGAGGAGTGGATATTCTAATCAATAATGCTGCTGCCAATCCGGTATTTGGGCCTGTGGCTCAAACAGAATCTTGGGCTTTTGATAAAATAATGGAAGTAAATGTGAAAGGACCCTTTGAACTAAGTAAGTTGGTATATGCATCAATGAAATCAAGAGGTGGCGGCAGCATAATCAATATCAGCAGCATTGGAGGCCTTCGCCCTGAGCCTGGCTTAGGAATATATAGTGTGAGCAAAGCCTCATTGATTTCTCTTACAAAAGTATTTGCCAAAGAATGGGGCGAGGATAATATCCGAGTGAATGTAATATGCCCGGGATTGGTGAAAACTAAGTTTTCAGAAGCCCTTTGGAGCAACGAAAAAATTGTAAATATGATGATGAAAATGCAGCCATTAAAATGGGTAGCCGAACCTGAAGACATGGGAGGATTAGCTTTGTTCCTTGCGAGTGACGCTAGCAGATATATAACAGGTGGAGTTTACACAGCCGATGGAGGTTTTACAATTTAACTTAGAAAAATGGAACCACTATTTAGTACCGAAAAAGTTGAGAAACTCCTACCTGCCATCAAGGCATTTTTAGAGGAAAAAGTATATCCAAATGAGATCAATTGGCTCAATAAGGATTTGAAAGAATCTTTTGTGGCCATTGATAAATTGCGGGAGGAAGTGAAATTGAGAGGACTTTGGGCACCTCATTTAGCTGAACACGAAGGAGGTTTAGGGCTTAATTTAGTAGAATTTGCCCAAGTGAGCGAATTGCTCGGTACTTCTCCCGTTGGGCATTATCTATTCAATTGCCAAGCACCCGATATTGGCAATATGGAATTGCTTCATCAGTTTGCGAGCGAGACACTTAAGGCTAAATACCTGAAGCCATTGATGAATGGAGATATCCGCTCCTGCTTCTCGATGACTGAGCCTGAGTTTGCGGGTTCGAATCCGGTATTTATGGCAACTTCTGCCATCAAAGATGGTGATGATTATATAATCAATGGCCATAAGTGGTTCACCTCTTCTGCCGATGGAGCTGCTTTTGCCGTGGTGATGGCCGTGACTGATTCTGACCAAAGCAATCCTTATCAGCATGCAAGTATGATTATCGTTCCTACAGATAATCCTGGATTCGAATTGGTACGGAATATTCCAATAATGGGCGAAGCAGGCTATGGGTATATTAGCCATGCAGAAGTTAGATACACCAATTGCAGAGTTCCACAAAGTAATCTGATAGGCAAAGAAGGACAAGGATTTGCCCTAGCTCAAGAGAGATTAGGACCAGGCCGTATTCACCATTGCATGCGATGGATTGGCATTTGCGAGCGAGCCTTTGATTTGATGTGCCGCAGGGCAGCCTCCCGCCTTTTGGATACTAACGTATACCTAGGAGATAAACAATTTGTACAAGGGTGGATTGCTGATAGCCGCGCAGAAATTAATGCTTCTCGGCTTATGGTTTTGCATACCGCTTGGAAAATGGATAAGCTAGGGGCAAAAGAAGTAAGAGAAGAAATTTCTACCATAAAATTCTATGTAGCCAATGTATTACACCAAGTATTGGATAGAGCCATCCAAGCGCATGGTGCATTGGGAATTACAGAAGATACGCTTCTATCCTTTTGGTATCGTCACGAAAGAGGTGCGCGCATCTACGACGGTCCCGACGAAGTACATAAGAGCGTTTTGGCTCGAAGAATATTGAAAGACTATGGACTTGACCTGAGAAGATGAGTATAGACAAACCCACCTCCATCCGAAAAGGTGAAGAACTCGACAGTTTAAAACTAAAAGCATACTTAAAAGCACGTTGGTCGAATTTCAAAGGGAATTTGAGCGTAGAACAATTTCCATTTGGATTTTCCAATCTTACCTATTTCATCCGTGCCGATGGCAAAGAATACGTCCTACGTCGTCCTCCATTTGGAGCAAATATCAAAGGAGGCCACGATATGGAACGAGAGTTTAACGTGCTCTCGCGACTTCAACATGGCTATCCAAAGGCTCCAAAACCCATTCTTTTTTGTGAAGACGAAAAAGTGCTAGGTGCACCTTTTTATTTGATGGAAAAAGTGACGGGCATTATTTTACGAAATAAAGCGCCAAAAGGCTTTAATTTGAATGAAGAGCTGATGCGGAAAATTTCAGCCTACTCCATAGAAACCCTTGTTGAGCTACATGCTTTGGAGCTTGAAAAGAGCGGATTGTTGGAAATGGGCAAACCAAATGGCTATGTAAATAGGCAGGTGGAAGGCTGGGTAAATCGCTATTACAAGGCTGAAACAGATAAACTGGAAGCTATGGACGAAGTAGCTGATTGGTTACAAAAAAACATTCCCAGTCAGCAGCAAACGGCCTTTATTCATAACGATTTTAAGTATGATAATTTGGTGCTTTGCCCAAAAGATCCAGCAAAAGTGATCGCTGTATTAGATTGGGAAATGGCAACCATTGGCGATCCATATATGGACCTAGGTACAAGCTTGGCCTATTGGTGCGAAGCAAAAGATGATGATGCTTTGAAGCCCTTTAATCTCACTTGGATGCCCGGGAATTTTACGAGGGAGGAAGTGATAGAATATTACCAGCAAAAATCAGCTACAGACGTTCCTGATTTACTATTTTATTATGTGTTTGGTGCCTTCAAAATTGGGGTGATTGTACAGCAAATCTATGCTCGCTACAAAAAAGGGTTTACAAATGACCCCCGTTTTGCACATTTGATTCATGTAGTAAAAGCCTGCGGTAAAAATGGAGTGAAAGCACTAGAAAAAGGACGTATTTAATTAAAAGATAAAATTTTAACCTTTATGGATAATCAAACATTAGCACTCAAGGATATTAAGAAAGTATTAATCCTTGGCGCAGGAACACTGGGATTAAGGGTAGGTTTGCAATCTGCCATTAGTGGATTCAATACCACCATTTACGACATTAATAAAGATACATTTGAGGCCGCAAAGCAGGTTCATTCCAAAATTTTGTATGGCCTAGTGAAAGAGGGTAAGATCGACAAAAAAGAGTCAGCTGCAATAATAGAAAGAATCACTTGGACGACAGATGCAGCAGCGGCGGCCAAGGATGCCGATTTTGTAAATGAATCAGTAACAGAAAATGTTGGAGTCAAAAAAGCAGTTTGGAAGCAGTTTGGTGAGCTATGTCCAAAACATACGCTATTCACGACCAACACCAGCTATATGCTTCCGTCATATTTTGCAGAAGATTCCGGCAGGCCGACTCTCTTTTGCGCATTTCACTTTCATGATGTCTTCTGGGCAAATGTGGTGGACATAATGCCGCATAAAACTACTGCTGAATGGGTAACACCATTCTTATATGAGATGGCGTACACCCTTAATCAAATTCCGGTATTCGTGCAAAAGGAATCCAACGGCTATGTATTCAATAATATGCTTGGTGCATTACTAGGCTCGGCGTTTCAATTAGTGACTACTGGCGTGGCAAGTATCCAAGACGTGGATCGCTCATGGATGGGAAATTTCAAAATGCCTTCTGGGCCATTTGGGATTATGGATAGCATCGGTTTAGAAACCGTACATCATGTCACCAAAAATAATGGTGGCCCAGGTTCGGAGAGAACGTTGGCGTTTTTGCAGCCTTATTTGGATGGTGGTAAATTAGGTATCAAAACAGGTGAAGGCTTTTATAAATACCCTAATCCTGAGTATCAGAATGTTGATTTCCTAATCAAGAAGTAAGACATTAAAAATACTTGTTAAGAAAATATAATCCTTTGCGTCCTTTGCGGTTTTTTATTGAAGTGGTTAAACGCGAAGATCGCAGAGGGAAGACGCAGAGGTCGCAAAGAGGAAAATTACCCTTTGCGTGCTTTGCGGTTTTTTAAGGAGGAAGTTGAGCGCAAAGAACGCAGAGGGAAGACGCAGAGGTCGCAAAGAGGAAAATTATCCTTCGTGTGCTTTGCGATTTTTTTAAGGAGGAATTTAAACGCAAAGATCGCAGAGGGAAGACGCAGAGGTCGCAAAGAGGAAAATTACCCTTCGTGTGCTTTGCGATTTTTTTAAGGAGGAATCTAAACGCAAAGATCGCAGAGGGAAGACGCAGAGGTCGCAAAGTAAAAGAAATTTATACTTTCTGTCCAACACTAAGAAAAGAGACCATTAACTTGGGTAAATAGTGAATGCTAAAAAACGCCTAGCTCAGGATTTTTTCCTTTTATTCCTCTAAAATAGGCCTTCATTTCTTCAATATCCTTATCCAAATCGCCTGAGACATATTTGGGTGGTGCAACAATCACACTTTTATGTTCGAAGTCAAATGCGCATTTTACAATAGGTACATTTGCTTTTTGGGCAAGAAAATAAAATCCAGTTCTCCATTTATCCACCCGCTTTCTTGTGCCTTCTGGAGTAATGGTAATGCTGAATTTTTCCTTGCTATCAAATAGCTCAACAATAGCATCTGTCATACTACTATTTTTTCCTCTATCCACAGGGTAGCCACCCATCGATCGAAAAAACCAAGCTAAAGGAGGGAATTTGAATAGTTCTTTTTTCGCTAAGTATTTGGCATCAATACCCCCTAGTTTTCTGGCAGCCACTCCAATAGGATAGTCCCAATAGCTGGTATGTGGGGCTACGATAATGATAAATTTGGAAGTCTCCGCACCAGGAAATTTACCAACGATTTTCCAACCTAATCGCTTAAAGAAAAAAATACAAATTGCTTGAAACATAGATTCTTATTTGAATAGCTAAGTATGCGCGATTTATTAGAATATAGATATGCTAAAAAAATGGAAGCAATAAAAATAGATCAAAATAGACCGCGTAAATCAATTTAAAACCTGATCAATCAATTGATTATCTACTAAATTAGGCAAGGTGACTTGTAGTGATTTTGTACGCTCCATTTCTCGCTTAATGGCAAATATTGCTTCATCATTTCGAGCCCAACTTCTTCGAGCTATGCCATTATTTACATCGTAGAACAACATACTTTCAAGATTTTTCTCTGCTTTTTTGCTACCATCCAGCAACATTCCAAAGCCACCATTGACTACCTCGCCCCAGCCTACGCCACCACCATTGTGAATACTCACCCAAGTAGCGCCTCTAAATGAGTCGCCAATCACGTTGTGTATGGCCATATCAGCGGTAAACTTGCTGCCATCATAAATATTGCTTGTTTCGCGATAAGGCGAATCAGTCCCACTCACATCGTGGTGGTCGCGGCCAAGCACCACTAGACCAATTTTCTTATCCCTAATTGCTTTATTAAAGGCTTTTGCTATTTCTATCCTTCCCTCAGCATCGGCATAGAGGATTCTGGCTTGTGAGCCTACCACCAAATTATTCTTTTTGGCTCTCTTTATCCAGTTGATATTATCGTCCAATTGAGCATGGATTTCTATCGGTGCATTTCTTCTAATTTTAGAAAGCACCTTGACGGCCAACATATCCGTGTAGTCTAAATCTTCGGACTTGCCACTTGCACACACCCATCGGAATGGCCCAAATCCAAAATCGAAACAAATAGGACCAAGAATATCTTGCACATACGATGGGTAGCGAAAATTCACTTTATCGTCAGCCATAATATTAGCTCCAGCTCTGCTTGCTTCCAGCAAAAATGCATTGCCATAATCGAAGAAATATGTCCCTCTAGCTGCATGCTTATTGATACTATTGGCTTGCTTACGGAGCGATTCTTTTACCTTATCCATAAATTTCCTTGGTCGCTCAGTCATCAATTTGTTGCTCTCCTCGAAACTAATGCCCACAGGATAATATCCTCCTGCAAAAGGGTTGTGAAGGGACGTCTGATCGGAGCCAATTTCTACAAACACATTTTCCTTATAAAAGGCTTCCCACACATCCACCACGTTGCCCAAGTAGGCTATAGACAATGCCTTTTTATTTTCTTTGGCTACTTTCACCAAATTTACCAGCTCACCCAAATCCTCCACCAATACATCTACCCAGCCTTGCTCATGACGCTTCCTTGCTGCTTTGGGATTGACTTCTGCCACTACCGATACGCAGCCAGCAATATTTCCAGCTTTGGGCTGTGCGCCACTCATACCGCCAAGCCCAGAGGAAAGGAATAATTTGCCCGCAAAGTCATCGCTTCCTCCCGCTATTTTTCGTAGGGCATTCATCAAAGTGATCGTGGTGCCATGCACTATTCCTTGCGGTCCAATATACATATAAGAACCCGCTGTCATTTGTCCGTACTGCGTAACTCCTAGCGCATTATATTTCTCATAATCATCTGGCTTAGAATAATTTGGAATCATCATCCCATTGGTTACGACCACTCTAGGTGCTTTTTTGGAAGATGGAAAAAGTCCCATTGGATGCCCTGAATAGATATGCAGCGTTTGATCATCCTGCATTTCGCTCAGATATTTCATTGTGAGCCTATATTGCGCCCAGTTTTGAAATACTGCCCCATTGCCACCATAGGTGATCAGTTCTTGAGGATGCTGCGCCACGGCAGGATCCAAATTGTTTTGGATCATCAACATGATGGCAGCAGCTTCTTTACATTTGGCAGGATATTCTTTGATCTTGCGGGCAGAAATTGGATGATCGGGTAAAAATCTATACATATAAATCCGCCCATACAATGCCAATTCTTCGGCAAATTCTTTAGCCAAAACTTCATGATGCTCTTTGGAAAAATACCTGAGCGCGTTGACTATTGCCAATTTCTTTTCATCCAAATTTAAAATATCCTTACGCTTGGGAGCATGACTCAATGTAGGATCGGGAAATTTGGCGGGAGGTAAAATGGCAGGAATACCTGCTTTCAGTTCTTCTTTGAAATTCAACTTTTTCTCTTTTTCCATAGTAGCAAAACTTTTCGGCTGCTCAAGCTAGGAAACCTTTTTGTTTTTTGAGTGATTTTCGACCAAAGAAATTAAACTTGGGTCATTGGCCAAGGCATGTTTGGTATGCTCATAGCCTATTTTGAAAATGGATTTCGCTTGCTGCACATCAAACGCACTGTGGCGATGAATTTCTGCAGGCTCCAATAACACATTACAATATTTGGCTCTATCATAAGTATTGTAATTAATAGCCATTAACAGCACACGCTCAAGTAAATCTCTGAAATTCCTAAGGTTATAATCTGGACTTACCTTATTGGTATTTACACCGATTATAAAGTCACAACGATCTAGTAAGGGTTCGGCAGGCAAATTATTCAAGACTCCACCATCTACATAATACTCTCCGTCAATCTCTACAGGGTCGAAAATGACAGGAATGCAAGAGGAAGCCATAACAGATTTAATAAGATTGCCACTGTTAAAAAAAACAGTTTTTCCTCGCTTCAAATCTGTCGCTGCTACAGTCAAAGGAATTTTCAATTTGGCAAAATCATTATGCGGAAGGTATTTTCTGTAAATTGCTTCTGCGGGGCTCATCTTGAAAATGCCCGTCTTGCTAATTGCCGGCCTGATCAATCGGAAAAATCTTGTGGAAATAATGATATTCAATACTTCCTCTGGCTCGTAGCCATTTGCATAGAGTGCTCCAGCTATTGCGCCAGCACTTGTGCCAGAAATAGCGCTTATCTCAATTCCTGCCTCATCCAAGGCCTTGAATACACCGAGGTGGGCAATGCCTCTTGCACCTCCGCCAGAAAGAGCTAATCCGATTTTCATTGATTGTGTAGTAAATCCGTGTGGATAGAAATATTAAAGAATTTCATTAAGCGCAAAAGTTTGATCAACCCTTACTCCCTTTTCCGTCATCTTCAAAGTGCAACATTCGTTGACAGAATCATGTTCAAAAAGCAACATATAATTATTAGCTACAGCCTCATTCAAAAAGGCTTCTTTTTCTTCCAAAGTAAGTAAGGGCCGAGTGTCGTACCCCATCACAAAAGGCAACGGCAAATGGCCAACTGATGGCAACAAATCTGCTACAAAGACGATGGTTTTATCCTTATACTGGATTTTTGGGAGCATTTGCTTATCCGTATGGCCATTCACATAAATCAGCTCAAAGGGCAATTCAGCAGGTTTGTTTCCTTCTACAAAATGCAAATGACCACTTTCTTGCATAGGCAGAATATTTTCCTTCAGAAAACTTGCCTGCTCTCTCCTATTCGGTTTGGTTGCCCATGCCCAATGGTCGGCATTGGACCAATACTTAGCATTGGGAAAAGCCATTTCCACTTTGGAGGGATCATTATTTTTGTACTGCACACCCCCTCCGCAGTGGTCGAAATGCAAATGCGTGAAAAACATATCGGTGATGTCCTCCCGCTTAAAACCTGCATTGGCAAGCGATTTATCTAAGGAGTGTTCTCCATGCAAGTAGTAATGGCTAAAAAACTTCGCATCTTGCTTATCACCAATGCCATTGTCAATAAGAATCAATCTTTCGCCGTCTTCTATCAATAGGCAGCGCATTGCCCAAGTACACATATTGTTTTCATCGGCTGGGTTGGTTCTTTGCCAAAGCGACTTGGGCACTATGCCAAACATAGCACCACCGTCCAATTTGAATAAGCCAGTATTTATCGCATGTACGTTCATCCACTAAAAATAGGGATCATTTCGTGGTTGGCAAAGGTGAAATTTTAATAGCGGTAATGAGTAGGGTAATAATTCGAATTTGGAGACATTGAAAATGCTAAAAAATAAATTGGCTGAAGGAAGTGAGGTAGGGTGCTAGGGCTGTAT
>JBDNFI010000005.1:0-19857 GCA_041689935.1 Cyclobacteriaceae bacterium | reverse complement strand
TACATCTTCTTTTTTCATAATAGTAAGTGTGTGAATATATCCCGAAAAAGTTATTTCCGTAATTTTTCTCGGCCTTTTGTTGGCCGAAAAATTCCAGAATAACTTTTTCTACCATTTACACACTTTTAGGGATGGTACCAGAAACCATTGGCTCTAATGAAAAAATAGAGCTGAGTTTAAGCGTTCCATATTCTCAATTGGAGCTGCTTAAAAAAACCCATGCAGTCATTACGACGAATGGCAGCCCAAAACTCCTTCTAGCTTCCATTTATCTGAAAGAAGAAGAATAGCCCTGCTAATTTTAGAACGTAGAACCATGTACATTATCACCCCTTCATCCACTCATACATTGCATAATGCTCCTGAGTCATTCCAATAGCATCATATACATTTTGGGCGGCGGTGTTGGTTTTGTCCACATACAGGCGCAGGCCTCTTAGTTCGCTTTGCATCACATATTCCTTTAGGTGTAGGTACATCCGTTTAAATACGCCTTGCCCTCTATACTCAGGCAGCACATATACAGATTGTATCCACCAAACGGTGCCATTGCGCCAATCGCTCCATTCGTCGGTGATCATCAGTGAGGCCACAATTTCACCGTCTTGCAGAGCCACATAGTATAAACCCTTATTGCTGTCGGCAAGCACTGCTTGTACGCCAGCAGCCAGTACATCCTCCCGCAATTCCAGCTGCTCTGTTTCCCATGCCATTTTCTGTTGAAAATCAGCGATCATCCCCGCTTCGGATGCTTCTGCCCTTCGTATTTCTAATTGTTTCATCTATTTATAATTAGCCTTTTTACCTCAACAAATTTACAGAGCATTCAGGCGTACTTCAAATTTGCCATCGAATGCCTCCTCATTTCACCAAAATAAGGCTATTTGCACAATTGATTGCCCTAAATCGTTTCATTGCCTTGTTATTTTGTATACCTTAAACCCTCGAAAAGGAAAACAGAAAAGGTCACTCAAAAAATTATCAAATGAACAGAAAAATAACGGGCGTGGTAGCCTTATTAGCCGTGGTTGGGCTATGGTATTTTTTTGGCAATTCGGCATCCACAGGCGATGCTTCAGAGCTAAACGAATCGAAAACAAATATGATGGAAGCCTCTGTGGTGGAGAGCAATTTCATTTATGGTTTTGCAGAAGATGCCTATCATATCGTTGAAGGCACTATCAAACGCAATCAAAATTTATCCGAGATCCTTACCGAATACAATGTAAATTATAGTGTGATCGATCAGATCGCCCGCAAGAGTAGAGACATATTCGATGTAAGAAAGCTCGCTGTTGACAGGAAATACATCCTGCTATGCGACAAAGATTCTCTTAATGCCAAATACTTCATCTACGAACCCAACTCTACAGAATATGTGGTGTATGAGCTAGAGGGTGAATTGAGTATTCAGCATGAGATAAAAGAAATTGAAACGCTTATCAAAACCATCTCAGGCGTGATAAAGCCTAACTCATCGGTATATAATGTAATGCTTGAAGAAGGAGGCACTACTAAGCTTGTAGATGATTTTGCAGATATTTATGGCTGGAAGTTAGACTTTGGCTCCATTCAAAAAGACGATTATTTCCGAGTAGTCTATGAAGAAAAGCGGGTGGAAGGAGTGGTGATTGGCACAGGAAGAATCATTTCCGCCGAAATGAACCATTGGGGTACACCAATGTATGCCTACAGCTACAACCAAGGCGATGGCGAAGATTACTTCGATGAAGAAGGAAACAGCCTAAAAAAAGCATTCCTTCGCTACCCAGTAAACTTCAGCAGAATAAGCTCAAGATACAATCCGCGCAGATTTCACCCTGTAGCCAAAGTGTACAGAGCGCACCTAGGCACCGACTTCGCAGCTCCCACTGGCACACCAATAAAAGCAGCAGCAGATGGAGTAGTAGAAGCCTCAGCTTACACAAGTGCCAATGGCAATTATGTGAAAATAAAGCATAATGCTACCTATACCACAGGCTATCTTCACATGTCTAAGCGCGCTGCTGGTCTCAAAGCCGGCCAAAGGGTAAAGCAAGGGCAAGTGATTGGCTATGTAGGAAGCACGGGTCTAGCTACTGGCCCACACCTTTGCTATAGATTTTGGAAAAATGGCGTACAGATCGACGCGCTCAAAGTAGATTTGCCACCAGAAACCCCGATTACTGCAGATCACAAGGCAGCTTATGAAAATGCTATGCTTAGTCAAAGAGTGAAATTGGATGCCATCAAAGTGAAAACCGAAAAAATAGCTATAGCATCAAGCGAAAATTGACTTTAATTCCCTATATTTAAAGGCTTTATGAAATTTTTATTTACCTCTACTTTATTAAATATGCTTGGAAAAAAAATCCTGCTATTCGTATGCGTTATTTGCTTGTTCGTACATAATAATGCCGAAGCTCAAAAAGTTGGCTTAGTTTTTAGCGGAGGAGGTGCTAAGGGTCTTGCCCACCTTGGCGTAATAAAAGCCTTAGAAGAAAATGATATCCCGATAGACTATATTACAGGAACCTCGATGGGTGCAATCATCGGAGCAATGTACGCCGCCGGCTATTCTCCTGAGGAAATGGAGGAAATCGTATATTCAGAAGATTTTCAAAATTGGGTGAAAGGAAAAGCAATAGAATTATATGACTTTTCTAGCATCCAAAAACTCAATGATCCCTCTTGGGTCAGCATCGATGTAGGCGTAGATTCTGACTTTAATGCCATATTCAGTCCCAACATTGCCAGTGATTTGGCTATAAATTTTGCCTTGATGGAATTACTAGCTCCAGCATCGGCTAAATCTCAAGAGAATTTTGATAATCTGATGGTGCCGCTCCGAATAAACGCTGCAGATGTATTTACCCAAAAGCAAATTATTATAGAGGGAGCTCCCTTGCATAGAGCCGCTCGCTCATCCATGACGGTTCCGCTCTTTTTTCGCCCAATACGCGTGGGCGAAATGCTCCTTTTTGATGGTGGTTTGTATAATAACTTTCCTGTGGATGTAATGGAGCAGCAATTCAATCCTGATTATACCATAGGGGTAAACGTAGCCGTAAGAAGATACCAAGAATATCCGTATGGCAAAAATGACCTAAAACTACTCAATAAAGATTTGATCTTTATGTTTTTGGATAAAACCGACAGTACCGATATGACAGGAAAAGGGTTTTTTCTTGAGCCGGAGTTACAAGAGTATTCTGCCCTTGATTTTGATAAAGTAAGGACCCTGGTAGATATTGGATATAAGGCGGCCATGAAAGCGATGCCTGAACTAAAAAGAAATATCCAAAGCAGACAAACCAAAGCTGAAATAACCGATAAGCGAAGAGCTTTTAAAAGTGATATTCCTACGCTAGTAATAGATAAGGTAAAAGTAATAGGGTATAACAGAAACCAAACAGCCTACCTTAGTAAACTATTGTCTGATGTGTCAGACAAAAAATCCACGATAGAGGATGTGCGCAAAGCCTACTACAAGCTGTTGGCCAATGATATTTTCAAGGATATTTACCCAGATCTGAAATACAATGAGCAGAACAAAACCTATGATTTCGAACTATATGGCACACCGAATGATCGAATTAAAGTAGATGTAGGTGGCAATATTGGCTCCAAGCGAGTAAGTGCTCTATATTTTGGCCTGCGCTACAGCAGCCTAAACAAAACACTAAATACTTTCGGGATGAATTTATATACGGGCAGATTTTATCAATCTGTAAGTATAAGTGCCCGTAAGACATTCTCCCCTCGCACACTTAGCTTATATTGAGCCAATATATACGTACAACAATTGGGATTACCTCAACTCCACGAATGTGGTATTTGGTAAAAATCCAGTAGGTGCGCTAGACCAAGTAGATCAGTTTTTGGGAATTAATGCAGGTATAGCTACTGGCAGCGATACAAGACTTTCTAGTAGAATTGGGTATTTTAATAATAGCGACAGATTCAATAATGATTTGGGCTCCGCACGAACAGATAGCTTGGATAGATTCAAAATTACTGGCTTTAGGATTGGCGCACTCCAAACAAAGAATAGTTTCAATAGAAAGCAATATGCTAGTAAAGGCACAAAATTAGAATATGGTTTAGATCTATTCTCTGGTAATGAAACCCTTGAGCCTTTTGGTGCCTTTTATGCAGGTACTGATTTCGAAACAGTTAATAGAAACTGGGTGAGAGCATCAGCAAGTATAGAGCAATTCTTTTTTGAAGATAAGAAAGTTAGAATCGGGTATATGGCGCAATGGGTTCACTCCACTCAGCCGGCTTTCTTGAGCTATGTTTCCAGTTTAGCTAATTCACCAGGCTTTTATCCTTTGCAGGATAGCCGAACCTTATTTTTAACGAAATTTAGGGCACCAGCTTTTGTGGCGGGAGGGTTAAGAAATATTTATGAGCTTGGAAAAAAACTGGACCTCCGTTTCGAAGCATACGGTTTTGCACCATATAGAAATATAGTAGAGCAGCCAAACAACGGTGCATCAGTAGAGACGGGCTTTAGCAGATTTCAACTGGCGGCAGCGGCTACCATGGTATTCCATAGTCCAGTAGGGCCTATTGCACTTTCGTACAATTACTACGATGATCCATTTGAGCAAAGAGGATTGTTCCTACACATTGGGTATATACTGTTCAATAATCGTTCTTTGCAGTAGAACCCCAAACGTATAGGTTGGGCAAAAAATATGTGAGCATTTTTAAATATGGCGAGCACTAAGCAGTCCAAATCCTCCCGCTTCTTCTTCAAAGATTTTTTGAAGCTTATAAGGCTACAGAATTTGTTCATCGTATTGCTTGCCCAGTTTATGGCTGCCTATTTTCTGGTAGATGCACACGATACCATATTTGGCTATTTTTCTGATCTCAACCTTTGGTTGTTGATTGGATCCACGCTATTGATTACAGCAGCAGGCTATATCATCAATGATTATTATGATGTCAAAATTGACCTGATCAATAAGCCAGACCGAGTATTGGTAGGCAATAGTTTCAAAAGAAGAGTTGCTCTGTTGCTTCATTCAGTATTCAATTTGGTAGCGGTGGCTATCGGTTTTGCGCTCAGCTATACCATCGGCCTCATCAACCTGATTGCCACATTTTGTCTATGGCTTTATTCTAATCAGCTCAAAAGATTGCCTTTGATTGGTAACTTGATGGTGGCAATTCTTACGGGTATCTCCATCGCTTTAGTGGGTGTTTATTATGGCAAAAATGAGGTTTTAGTAAACACTTACGCGCTTTTCTCTATGGGCATTACGCTTATCCGCGAGATTGTAAAAGACATGGAAGATTTGAAAGGAGACTCCACCCATGGCTGCAAAACGCTGCCCATTATATGGGGCTACCGCAAGACAAAACATTTCCTTTACCTTATTTCATTTCTGTTTGTGGCAAGTCTGTTTTATTTGGCCACACTTTTAGGAAACCCAATTTTAATCTACTATTTCCTATTTATTTCACCTATATTCATTTTCTTCATTTATACCCTTTATAGAGCCGATACGATCAAAGCCTATCTTTTTTTAAGTAATTACTGCAAAATCATCATGCTTTCTGGCATTTTAAGCATGATTTTCTTTTAGGCTTATTACTTTTGAGCATCGTTCTCACCATTTCATGAAAAATATTGCCGTTTTTGCGTCAGGTTCGGGTACCAATGCCCAAAACCTGATTACTTATTTTCAGTCTCATCCAACTATTCGGGTGAGCCTATTGATATGTAATAAACCAGATGCAGGAGTGATTGCTCATGCTGAAAAACTGAACGTTGCAGTACGACTTATAAGCAAAGATGACCTTGCAAATGGTGTGCAACTACTTGATGCACTCAAACAATTCCAAATAGATACCATTGCGTTAGCAGGCTTTCTATTGCTCATTCCTCCCTATTTGGTTCAAGCATTTCCCAATCAGATCATCAATATCCACCCGGCCTTATTGCCAAAGTATGGCGGCAAAGGAATGTACGGAGCCAAAATACATGAATCAGTAATAGAGGATGGCGAAACTGAGTCGGGCATCACGATTCATTTAGTAAATGAGCAATACGATGAAGGGGCCATTCTGTTCCAAGCCAAATGCGCCATATCATCAAATGAGACATCCCATAGCCTTGCACGAAAAATACATTCCTTAGAGTACAAACATTACCCGAAAGTGATGGAAGATTACCTTCTAAAGCAGATATAATTTTCTACTTTTGTAACTCTGAAAAACCTCGTCATGTCTTCAAAAAAAATTTCTTCAGCACTTATCTCCGTTTTCTATAAAAGTGGCCTCGCTCCATTAGTTGAATTACTTCATAAACAAGGAGTTACAATATATTCTACTGGTGGCACACAAAGTTATATCGAAAGCCTAGGTGTACCAGTAGTTCCCGTAGAAGATCTCACCGAATACCCATCAATTTTTGGTGGTAGGGTAAAAACCCTCCATCCCAAAATATTTGGTGGCATCCTCCATCGCCGCGATAACGAATCCGATTTACAACAAGCATCAGAATATAAAATTCCAGCAATCGATTTAGTAATTGTCGATTTGTATCCATTCGAAGAAACGGTGGCAAGTGGTGCCTCAGAAGCAGAGATTATTGAGAAAATAGATATTGGAGGTATTTCACTCATTCGTGCAGCAGCCAAAAATTTCAAAGATACCCTGATTGTATCCCATAGAGAACAATATGGAAAAACACTAGCCATTCTGGATGAAGGCAATGGCGAAACCACACTGGCCCAACGCCAAAGTTTTGCAGCCGAAGCATTTAATATCAGTTCCCATTACGACACCGCCATTTTCCAATATTTTAACAGAATTGAAAACATACCTTCGTTCAAACAAAGTATTCGTGAGGGAAAGTCGTTGCGATATGGTGAAAATCCACATCAGCAGGGCGAGTTTTTTGGGCCGTTGGAGGAAATATTTACTCAGCTCAATGGCAAGGAACTATCTTACAATAATTTGGTTGATGTCGATGCAGCAGTGAGCCTAATCAAAGAGTTTAGTGGCGAAAAGGCATTTGCCATATTGAAGCATACAAACGCTTGTGGTTGTGCCATTGACAGTACCGTAACGAAGGCTTATAAAAAAGCCTTCCAAGCAGATACCATTTCGGCCTTTGGTGGCGTTTTGATTAGCAACAGCTCCATTGATTTGGAGGCTGCCGAAGCGATGAATTCTTTGTTTTTTGAAATACTGATTGCTCCAGAATTTTCGGAAGAAGCCCTGAAGCTTCTTAAAACTAAGAAAAACAGAATTCTGCTCAAGCAATTAAAAGAATTGGAAGGCAAAGTGATGTTCAAAAATCTACTAAATGGCGTAATCCAACAGGATAGGGATTTGAAAACAGACGCAGTGGCAGATTTGAAAACTGTAACTAAGCGCGCTCCTTCAAGCCAAGAAATTGAATCGATGATATTTGCCTCAAAAGTGGCTAAGCATACCAAATCGAATACCATCGTGTTGGCAGTTGATGGGCAACTTTTGGCAAGTGGCGTAGGGCAAACCTCCCGCATAGATGCCTTAAAGCAAGCGATTGATAAAGCAAAAGCATTTACGCTGGATTTGAAGGGAGCCGTGATGGCATCGGACGCTTTTTTCCCTTTTCCCGATTGTGTAGAAATTGCGCATGAGGCAGGAATCAACGCTGTGATACAGCCAGGAGGCTCTATTAGGGACAAGGATTCGATCGACTATTGTGACCAAAATGGGATGGCCATGGTAATAACAGGAACAAGGCACTTTAAACACTAATTAAATTCTTTAATTAGCTCGTTTTGAGTCAATTTTATTATTAATTTTCTACCTTGACAAATACAACATTCACCTTGCAAATAGGGAGCAATTTATAAATGGGAATTTTTGATTTTTTTACCAGCGATATTGCCATTGATTTAGGCACAGCAAACACGCTTATTATATATAAAGACAAGGTGGTGGTGGATGAACCATCCATCATTGCTATTGACAAAACCACCAATAAAGTGATTGCCATTGGCCATCAGGCCATGCAAATGCACGAAAAAACCCACGAGAATATTAAAACCATTCGACCTTTGAAAGATGGCGTAATTGCGGATTTCCACGCTGCCGAACACATGATTCGTGGCATGATCAAAATGATACATGGAAAAGGAGGCAGCTTTCTGCCAAAATCCCACCGCATGGTGATATGTATTCCATCAGGGATTACAGAAGTAGAAAAACGTGCGGTTCGTGACTCAGCAGAGCATGCAGGCGCCAAAGAAGTATATATGATTCATGAACCTATTGCAGCGGCGTTGGGGATTGGCATTGATATAGAACAGCCCATTGGATCTATGATCGTGGATATTGGAGGAGGTACTACAGAAATTGCTGTAATAGCACTTTCAGGCATTGTATGCGATCAGTCTATCCGAGTTGCGGGTGATACGTTCAACAGAGATATATTGGATTATATGCGCCGCCAGCACAACTTATTGATAGGAGAGCGATCTGCTGAGAAGATTAAAATATCTGTAGGGTCAGCGCTTACCGAACTCGATGATCCGCCTGAAGATTACGAAATACGAGGGAGGGATTTGATGACAGGCATTCCAAAGGTTATCAAAATATCCTACTCAGAGATTGCCTTTGCTTTGGATAAATCTGTTTCCAAAATTGAAGAAGCGGTACTCAAAGCGTTGGAGATTTCCCCACCGGAATTGTCGGCGGATATTTACGATAATGGAATTCACCTCACTGGTGGTGGAGCCATGCTTCGTGGACTAGACAAAAGACTCGCAATGAAAACCAAATTGCCCATACACATTGCAGAAGACCCACTTAGGGCTGTAGTGAGAGGAACTGGGCTTTCGTTGAAAAACCTAGATAATTTTAAATCAGTATTGATGTCCTAAGCTAATACATGCGTACCCTGCTCCTATTTATTTTCAGGATTCGGGCCTTCCTTTTATTTCTGGCCTTTGAAGCTCTTTGCTTCTGGTTAATTTTTGCGAACAACCCTTATCAAAGTGCCGCTTTCTTCAATTCTTCGAATGAGACGGCGGCAACCTTGCTAAGCTATTCTAGCGATGCTACAGAATATCTAACCTTAGCAAAGCAAAATCAGCTTTTGAATCAAGAAAATGCCATTCTTAAAGCTAAACTTGCTAATATAGAACTGCTTTCCGAGATCAATAATGACACAACTATTCTTTCGGGCTTTGGTCTGAGCGATACGGCCTACTATTATATACCTGCTAAGGTAATTAACCAAAGCCTTCGGAATACGCAAAACTATCTGACCATAGACAAGGGCAGTAACCATGGAATTGAAGAAGGCATGGGAGTAATCAGCAGCGATGGGGTAGTCGGAAGAATAAAAGTGGTAGGCAAGAATTTCTCAACAGCCGCCTCCTTACTGCATAGAGAAGTGCTAACATCGTCGGTAATTCAAAGCAACAACAGTATTGGGAGCGTGCAATGGGGCGGCCAAGACCCAACCATTGCCAAGCTCCTCTATATCCCAAGGCACATTATCGTGACTGCTGGCGATGCCGTGGTTACCTCGGGATTTAGCACAGTGTATCCTCCCGCCGTTCCTGTTGGCAAAATTATAGATAAAGAAATAAGAGGTGATGCAACGTATTACAATATCAATATTCGATTAAGTACCGATTTCACCAGCCTCAAATGGGTATATGTGATTGGTAATAAAATGAAAGTGGAAAAAGATTCGGTGGAAAATCTAACCTTCGACATCAGTGAGCAATAGAATCCTTGTAGGCCAAGTCGTAAATTTCCTGCTATTTATACTTCTTCAAGTATTGATATTCAAAAATATGTCTTTATTTGGTGTAGCTTTCGCCTTTCCTTATTTAGTTTTCCTATTACTCGTTCCATTGGAGGCATCCTCCATTCTATTGGTTATATTAGGATTTACCTCTGGCCTGGTGGTAGATGTTTTTTATGACACGCTAGGAATTCATGCAGCTGCATCTGTGTTGCTTGGATATGTTCGGGCAGGCTGGTTGCGAATTATTACTCCTGCGGGTGGCTACGAAACGGTAACCATTCCCAAGATTCAAGATACTGGCCTTTCATGGTTTTTGGCTTATGCCTTTCCATTGATTTTTATCCATCAGCTAGCTATATTTTACCTTGAAGCGGGAGGGTTTTCATTTTGGTGGATCACCCTCAATAAGGTGATTTGGAGTACATTGCTCACTGGAGTGGTGGTGATTTTATTACAGTATCTATTTTTTTCTAAAAAGAAATTATAATGAATGATAATCGTAAATTTTTCATTCAAGGCTTCTTTATCCTCGTAGGAATAATTTTTATCATCCGCCTATTTATGCTTCAGGTGGTGGATAAAAACTATAAAGCTATGGCGGATAGCAACGTGATCCAGCGGGTGGATGAATTCCCATACCGCGGACTTATGTACGATCGCAATGGCGAATTACTCGTTATCAATAATCCAGTATTCGATTTGATGGTGACACCCTTGGAGGTGAACAAACTAGATACTGCCTTCTTTTGTGAATTGGTTAAGATGGATCGAGAAACTTTCAACACTAAGATGAAGGAGGCTACAGCATACTCCCGATTAAAACCATCCGTCTTTATCAAACAATTGCCAATAGAGGAATTTGCGCGCATTCAAGATTACTTAGTCGATTTTCCAGGCTTCTTTATCAATGCCCGTTCGGTTCGCTCTTATCCACACCATGTAATGTCGCACGTACTCGGGTATTTAGCTGAGATTGATAAGCCAAGGCTTGCAAAAGACACTTCCAAATATTATAAAAAAGCAGATTACGTAGGCATGAGCGGCTTGGAATATAGCTACGAAAATGTGCTTAGAGGCAAGCGTGGAGTGAAATTCAAATTAGTAAATGTGCGAGGAGTAGATAAAGGCTCTTTCAAACAAGGTGAATTTGATACCCTTCCATTCCCTGGCGACAATATCCAAACCACCATAGACTTGGAATTGCAAGCCTATACCGAAAAACTAATGGAAGGCAAAATTGGCAGCGTGGTAGCCTTAGAACCTGGCACTGGAGAAATCCTATCTATGGTATCGGCACCCACTTATGACCCAAATTTGCTAGCCGGTAGAGCCTTCGGAAATAACTACATGGATCTGCTAAACGATTCGTTGACACCCCTTTTCAATAGACCCATTATGGCTGATATGTATCCTCCTGGTTCTATTTTCAAAATGTTTCAAGCGTTGGTGGCCATGGAAGAAGGAGTCGTTACCCCTGACACCAGAATCCGCTGCAACAGAGGAATTATTGCCTGCCACGGCTCTCATACCAATGAAGATTTGATAGGAGCCATTAAGTATTCTTGCAATCCATATTTCCACCAAGTATTCAGATTGATTGTAAACCAAGACGAATCCAGCAATACCTATAAAGACACCGAAATAGGTCTAGAGAAGTGGCGAAACCACATGCTAAGTTTTGGCTTAGGCCAAGCACTTGGTGTGGATTTGCCAAACGAAAAGAATGGCAGACTGCCTGGCCCCGGCCTATACAATCGTATTTATGGAGAGGGCCGTTGGAGGTTTTCCACCATTTACTCTCTTAGTATTGGTCAGGGCGAGTTGGGTGTGTCTCCATTGCAAATGGCAAATTTGGCGGCAATCTTAGCCAATAGAGGATATTATTACACTCCTCACATGGTCAAAGGCATAGGTGACGACAATTTTGTGCCAGAGGAATTTACTACGCCAAATTACACAACGGTTGGTTCAGAGCATTACGAAACGGTGATTGATGCGATGTGGAGAGTCGTGAATGAAGATGGTGGTACAGGCTTCCGTGCCAGAATAGCCGGTGTGGATGTTTGCGGTAAAACAGGTACCAGCCAAAACCCAAGAGGGGAAGATCACTCTGTATTTATCGCCTTTGCACCAAGAGAGAATCCAAGAATCGCCGTTTCAGTATATGTAGAAAACTCAGGGCAAGGCGCACGAGCTGCTGCCTCTATAGCAGGCTTAGTCATAGAAAAATATCTCAAAAGAGAAATCGCAAGAAAGAATATCGAAGAGTACGCATTAGCAAATCGTTTTATTTATTGAATTGAGAAGGGAAGAAAAAATAACAGGCAAAATAGACTGGCTCATAATATGTATTTATGCTGCCTTAGTCATCATGGGCTGGCTCAATATCTACGCTGCCGTATATGATCCAGAAAATTTCAAGAGCATTTTTGATTTAGAAACCAGCTCAGGCAAGCAGCTTCTTTGGATTGGCACTACTGTAATCCTAATAATTTTTATCATGGTAATGGATTTCCGCTTTTGGGATTCCTTTTCTTATATCCTCTATGGCGGAGTAATGCTTATGCTTTTGGCTGTACTTGTGTTTGGGCGGGAGGTAAATGGTGCCAAAGCTTGGTTCGAAATCGGGAGCTTTAGATTGCAGCCAGCAGAATTTTCTAAGTTTACCACAGCATTAGTCTTGGCGCGCTTTCTCCAGCGATCTGATAAAAAAGTGGGTGGGTTTAAAAATTTGTCCATTATTGCCCTAATTATTGGTATTCCTGTAATTCTTATTTTCTTACAACCCGACCCTGGTACAGCCTTAGTGTTTTCTGCCTTTTTTATCGTATTGTATAGAGAAGGACTTTCTCCAGCGCCTCTTATTTTAGGCCTATCTGGAGGCGCACTATTTATCCTCACCCTGATTGTGCCTCAGATATATATGGTTATCGGAGCCATTATCTTAGCCATAATTGTGATTTCTTTAGGTCAAAAATCTCTGCAAAGATTCATTGGAGTAATAGCCACATTAGCATTTGTGTTGGTCATTGTCTTTAGCGTGGACTATTTGATGAATGAATCTACCATTCTGAAGCCTCACCATAAAAACCGTGTATTGGTACTGGTAAATCCCAATATAGACCCTTTGGGTGTAGGCTGGAATGTGACGCAATCGAAAATTGCCATCGGCTCCGGCGGCTTTTTTGGAAAAGGTTTCTTAGATGGCACACAAACGAAGTTCAACTTTGTACCTGAGCAAAGCACCGATTTTATATTTTGCACCATCGGGGAGGAGCACGGCTGGTTTGGAAGCTTTATTTTGGTTGGCTTATTTGTGACCCTATTATTGCGAGTCATCTATATTGCCGAGCGACAGAAATCCCGATTTGCCCGAATTTATGGCTATTCGGTAGCATCCATTCTATTTATGCACTTTGCGCTTAATATTGCCATGACTATAGGCTTATTCCCCGTTATCGGCATTCCATTGCCTTTCTTCAGCTATGGTGGCTCTTCACTTTGGTCGTTTACTATTTTACTTTTTCTTTTGGTTAAAATAGATTCGCATCGATTGGATGTATTTGGGAGATGAGCCAAAACTATACACTGCAACAACTTGCCCTGCGCAATGGCCAAGACCGAGAAGAAGTATGGGTAGCCTATCAAGGGGTAATTTACGATGTTTCATTTTCACGACTTTGGCGCAATGGCAAGCATTATGAACATTGGGCGGGGCAAGACTTAACCAACGAACTCAAAGATGCTCCACACACTCAAAAGGTATTTGAGCGATGCAGCATTATTGGTAAATTAATTGACGAAACAAAAGGATGATTCTAATAGCAGACAGCGGCTCTACCAAAACTGATTGGCGACTTATTCAAAAAGATGGCCAAATCAGCCAAAATACGTCCAAAGGCTTAAATCCCTATTTTTGGACAGATGAGGAAATGGCTGTGGAAATTACCGCATCCTTAGGCGACTGGACAAAGGAAGCTATCCAAAAAATCTATTTCTATGGTGCTGGCTTAGGCAGCGAAGAGCAGCGATTGAGAGTGGATAACGTCCTCGAACGAGTCTTTCCTAATTGCGATTCTGTTGACTGCCATCACGATTTGCTTGGCGCAGCAAGAGGCGCAAGTGGCCGAAATGCAGGCGTTGTTTGTATCATCGGTACAGGAGCCAATTCCTGCTTGTACAATGGTGAAACGATCGACAAAGGAGCTGTATCGCCAGGCTACATTTTAGGCGACGAAGGGAGCGGATCATGGTTTGGCAAAATGCTTATTCAAGGGTATTTGCGAAATGAAATGCCCGAAACAGAAATGAAGGCGTTCAGATCAACTTTCCCTTATTCTGATACGGAAATTCTGTCAAGAATCTATTCGGAACCTCGCCCAAATCAATTTTTGGCTAGTTTTATGCCTTTCCTAATTGAGAAAAAAAACCAAGCCTGGGCCTATCAATTTTTGGCCAATGGCTTCTCTCAATTTATCGAAAAATACGTGCATCCGCTAAACGCTCCAACCAACCTCCCGCTTCATTTTGTGGGTGGTGTAGCTTGGAGCTGCCAAGAAATACTTACAGATCTATTGCGAAAAGAAGGACGAACAGCTGGCCGTTTTTTGCAAAGCCCCATTGCAGGACTTAGCCTATACCATCAAGAAGAACTACTATGAAAAGCATTACCGAGTCAGATTCTATTCATACAGATTTAGAAAAAAAATCTGTATTGGAGCTTTTAAATGGAATCAATGAAGAAGATAAAAAAGTGCCATTGGCAGTAGAAAAAGTAATCCCCTATGTCCGTTTACTTATCGAAAGGATTGTAGAGAAAATGAAATTGGGAGGCCGTCTGTTCTACATTGGAGCGGGAACAAGCGGGAGGTTAGGCGTAGTGGATGCCTCTGAATGCCCGCCAACCTATGGCGTGCCGCATGGCTTGGTAGTAGGCCTGATTGCCGGTGGCGATGTGGCTATTCGCAAATCTGTAGAACATGCCGAAGATGATCTCGAACAAGGATGGAGGGATTTGCAATCGCATGAATTTGGCAAAAATGATTGTCTTATTGGAATCGCTGCTTCAGGCCGCACTCCTTATGTGATTGGCGCAGTACAGAAAGCTCGCGAGGCAGGAAGTGTAACTGGCTGCGTCACCTGCAATAGTGGATCTGCCTTGGCCGCTGCCACGGAGTTTCCCATAGAAGTAATCGTAGGTCCGGAGTTCGTAACTGGCAGCACGCGTATGAAAAGCGGAACAGCGCAAAAATTAGTGCTTAATATGATTTCCACCGCTACCATGATTCAGCTTGGAAAGGTAAAAGGAAACAAAATGGTGGATATGCAGCTTAGTAATGAAAAATTGAGAAACAGAGGTGTGGAAATGTTGATATCCGAAACAGGCATGGATGCCGATACTGCCCAAAAACTCCTCCACCAATATGGCTCTGTCCGCAAAGCCGCAGAAGCTTTTCAGAACAATGCATGAAATTGAACCATACTATCGGTGGCTAGAATTCTATCATCCATATCAAGATGAGCAATCGCCTTATCATGGTGAGCCAGAAGAAAAGATTTACTTCACTTCAGCGGTATATAATTATCTGATTCATCCAGATTGGGATTCATTCGGATCGGAAACACTCTATATCAAAATCTTATATGCCAATTACGACAATGGCCATATGATCATGGAGATGATAGGAGAGTGGAATGATGCGCTACACAACGATATCATGTATTTGAAAAGGGAAATCATCGACCATTTTCTGCCTTTGGGCATCAATAAATACATTTTGATTGGCGAGAGTGTATTCAACTATCATGGCAATGAGACCGACTACTACGAGGAATGGTACAGCGAAGTAGAGGATGGTTGGATAGTGGCGATGGGATTTCAAGAGTATGTCTACAAAGAATGGGAACGCTTCCATTTAGATTATTACATCCATTTTGGAGGCACATTGGAGATTGACAATTGGCGAACGCTAAAACCGGCTTTGGTTTGTGAATTGGTAGATAAGTTGATTACTCGCCGATTGAATTAAGAACAGAAGGCAATTAATCCACTTTGATCACTTCCGGAATTAGGTATTTTCTGCCATTACTCAAATTGAGGCATAGCGCTCTCGTCCTTCTGCTCAATTCCTTTTTGTAAGGAGTCCCTCTAAAGCGAAAGTCCTCTCCTGGAAGTACTTCGTATAGAAATTTACCTCCCGCGTTTTCATCAAATTTCATTAAAGCATAAAGCATCCGTGGATCTGCTCCAGTAGAAGCTTTCGGATTTCGCATATGCAATTTCAGCACTCTGAGCAGCTCAAATGGAAAAATCTCCTCATTCATTATTGGCTCCATCAAATGCTGAAAACTTCTTTTCCATTGCAACCCATGTGGACTCACCGTATTGCCAAATGCAGCATACACTCTCCAATGCGCAATTTCATGCACGTAGGTAATCATAAACTGAAAAGGATTTAAACCTTCATTTACGGATATCTGAGGAATTCTGTCTTTGCCATCGATGCGGAAATCGCCCCATTTGGTTTTCCGATTTCCCGCGACTTTGAAATAAAAAGGAGCCTCTTTCCAAAGATTAAAGCAAAAATCTAATGCCTCATTTGGCACTCGATTTTCTAGCCTTTTTCTGATTCGAAGCTCCTGATTCAAGATGGATTATTTTTGTCTAAAAACGAGCGCAAGCGGTACACCTTTTAATTCGAAATACTCTCGCATTCTATTTTCTAAGTAGCGCTCGTATGGCTCCTTGATGTACTGTGGTAAGTTACAGAAAAACGCAAAAGTTGGTGACCTCGTTGGCAGCTGAGTGATATATTTTATACGAATATACTTTCCCTTGTAGGCGGGAGGTGGGTATCGCTCAATCTCCTTCAGCATATATTCGTTTAGCTTTGACGTTGGTATCTTGGTAGACTTATTCTTATAAACTTCCGCCACCAATTCCACCGCTTGGAATATACGCTGCTTGGTAAGTACGGAGGTGAATATTACGGGTATATAGGAGTATACGCCTAATTTATCCATAATTTCCTTCTTCATATTGTCCATGGTTTTGTGATCTTTGCTCACCAAATCCCACTTGTTTACCATCAGCACAATTCCTCTGCGATGCTTAATTACTTGCTGAATAATGGTAAGATCTTGCGCTTCGAGGCCTACTTCGCCATCGATCATCACAATACATACATCAGCACTTTCCATGGCTTTCATAGATCGTAACACTGAGTAAAACTCAATATCTTCCTTTACCTTTTTCTTCTTGCGAATACCAGCAGTATCCACAATGATAAAGTCCTGCCCGAAAAGTTTATATCTGCTTTCGATAGAATCGCGGGTGGTTCCTGCCAATTCAGTAACGATGCTTCGCTCATTACCCAATAGCGCGTTCAAAAAGGATGATTTACCCACATTTGGTTTACCCAATATGGCAATACGTGGAATTCCCGCTTCAGGATCTTCAATCCCATCATCTTCAAAATGAGCCACAGCTTCATCGAGCAACTCACCTGTGCCACTTCCACTAATAGAGGCAATTGGGAATACATCTCCGATATTAAGTCCGTAAAATTCGCCAATCATGTGCAGGCGTTCGGTATTATCAGTTTTGTTTGCAGCAATCAATATCGGCTTTTTAGTGCCGCGCAATTCATTGGCAAACTCTTGATCTAGGCCGGTGAGGCCTTCGAATGTATCGACCACAAAAACAATGACATTGGCTTCGTCTATCGCCAATTTCACTTGTTTACGAATTTGCTCTTCAAATATATCGTCCGACCCACTTACGTAGCCACCAGTATCAATTACCGTGAAGTGCTTTCCATTCCACTCACCATAGCCGTAGTGGCGATCTCGTGTTACGCCTGGTTGGTTGTCCATGATGGCTTTCCGCTCTTCTACTAGTCTATTAAAAAGGGTGGATTTACCTACGTTGGGTCTGCCAACGATTGCAATTACATTTGCCATAATTCTAAATTTTATTGATACCCAAATCTCTTTAATTGGTTATCATTCTTTCTCCAGTCGGGTTCTACCCGTACGTATTGCTCCAAATACACTTTTTTTCCAAAAAATGCTTCCATTTCAAGCCGTGCTTCCGTTCCTGTCTTTTTGAGAGCAGATCCTTTGTCGCCAATCAAAATGCCTCTTTGGGTTCTTCTCTCCACATATATTTCGGCTAATATGCGGATAATGGTTTCTTCTTCTTTGAAAGAAGTAATGACAACTTCACAGCTATAAGGTACTTCCTTTTTATAATTCAAAAATATCTTCTCTCTAAGGATTTCCGCTGCAAAAAAGCGCTCTGACTTATCGGTCAGCTCATCTTTAGGGAAATAAGCGGGATGCTCAGGCAACAATTCCATCAGTGTTTCAAACACCGTATCCACATTTGCCTTTAGCATTGCCGATACTGGGATAATCTTATGCGGATTCAATTTTTCCTGAAACTTCTCAATCAACTCATTCACTCGATTGTCTTTATCGAGATCAATTTTGTTGATTACCACAATTATAGGCACTCCTGTCGCTTTTATAGCTTCTAGAATTCGCTCTTCCGGATCGGTTTCGTATAGGTCGGCTACATACAAAATGATGTCGGCATCTTCCAAGGCCTCATACACAAAGCCGAGCATCGATTTTTGCAAACTATACTTGGGATCTAGTATGCCAGGAGTATCGGAATACACGATTTGGAAGTCCTCATCACCGATAATTCCCATTATACGGTGGCGGGTGGTTTGTGCTTTACTGCTGATAATGGACAGCCTTTCGCCAACCAGACTATTCATTAGGGTAGATTTGCCCACATTGGGATAACCAATAATGGAAACAAAGCCTGCTTTATGTGATTTTGTCTCAGTCATAATTAAATTTCATGCAAAGATACTTGATTTTAAATTCTAATCCCTTACCTTTGTAGTCCTTTAAAACACATCGCGGGATGGAGCAGTTGGTAGCTCGTCGGGCTCATAACCCGAAGGTCGCTGGTTCGAGTCCAGCTCCCGCTACAACAAACCCTCTTTACACAACGTAGAGAGGGTTTTTTATTTTAGGAAGACAGTTTTCCGAAGAAGAAATAAAATTGACAATGATTATCTACCCGTAAATTGTCTCAATCAGCTTGCTTGCCGAAGGTAAGAGGATGATTTGTGCCATTCCATTGTCCCAAGGGGGAAACTTTGGGCTATAAATATTAAATCCCGACGGGAGTCGAAAAGGTCTCTCTCCTCTCCATCAACCTTTCTTCCATCCTCTTTTCTCCATCCTCCCTCAACTTCCCCCTCAACCGTCCTCCGTCAACTGTCAACCCTTCCTCCATCGTCCACCAAAAAACACACGGCTAAATCTCCTCTCAAGAGGAGACTTTTTTACTTTCCTCCATCAACTTCTCCCCTCAACCGTCCTCCGTCAACTGTCAACAATTCATCAACTGTCAACCCTTCCTCCATCGTCCACCAAAAAACACACCTCTAAATCTCCTCTCAAGAGGAGACTTTTTTACTTTCCTCCATCAACTTCTCCTTTCAACCGTCCTCCGTCAACTGTCAACAATTCATCAACTGTCAACCCTTCGTCCTCCAAAAAACACACGGCTAAATCTCCTCTCAAGAGGAGACTTTTTTACTTTCCTCCATCAACTTCCTCCCTCAACCGTCCTACGTCAACTGTCAACAATTCATCAACTGTCAACCCTTCGTCCTCCAAAAAACACACGGCTAAATCTCCTCTCAAGAGGAGACTTTTTTACTTTCCTCCATCAACTTCTCCCCTCAACCGTCCTCCGTCAACTGTCAACAATTCATCAACTGTCAACCATTCTTCCATCAACCTGAACTTCGCGGTTTCAACCGTGGGCTATGAATTAATTATCCCGTCGGCATTTAAATGATCTCTCTCTTCTCCATCCTCCATCCTCCGTCCTCTCTTCTCCATCAACTCCCCCTCAACCGTCCTCCGTCAACCGTCAACTGACTTGTCCTGAAATAGGTTTACACTAAAGAGTGTAAAAATGAGAGAAGAAAGTAAAGTCATTTTAGGACAATGGCGCAACAACCGATTGTATTTATCAGATCATGAGAAAAGGTTAATTCTAAAAGATTATTTATCTG
>JBDNFI010000004.1:0-7494 GCA_041689935.1 Cyclobacteriaceae bacterium | reverse complement strand
CAAGTTATTCTATGCACTGATGGTATTTTTCCTCATTCGGTTGGAGGCATGCAGCGACATTCCCGATTGCTTGCCGAATCATTAGCTCAAAGGAATAATGTTGAGCTAATAGTTATTCATCCTCATGAAGTTAAAGTTTTTGCCGATTTTGACAACATCAGAGAAATCAGCGTTTCGCCAATTGACCCTAATAAAACCTATCTGAAGGAATGCTATTCATACTCCAAAAGAGTAGAAAAAGAGATACTAAGATTTGACAAAGAAGCAATTATCTATTCTCAAGGATTGTCAGTATGGAGTAATATTCGAAATTTCAGTCATCGTTTAATAATAAATCCTCATGGGCTAGAATCCTTTCAAGTAGAGGGATTGAAGGAAAATATTCCTGGCTTTGTGTTTAGACAGGTGTTCAAATATCTATTTAATAGAAGTCGATATGTGGTATCCTTGGGAGGTATACTGAGCGAAATTTTAAGAAAGAACATTCATGAAAGTGGGAAAGTAACCATACTACCAAATGGGGTGGTGCCCAAAGAAAAGGCTCCTTTCAAAAGGAATGAGAAAATTAAGGTTCTTTTTGTTAGCCGCTTTGCGTACAATAAAGGAATTGGAACCTTATTCGAAGCAGTACAAATTTTGAATCAAAAGGCCCTTTTAGCAAATTTTGAGTTTCATCTTGTTGGTAAGGGACCCTTGGTCGAGAAGTATTCTACCAGCAATCCTTGGCCAAACGTTATCTGTCATGGGTTCCTTTCCGATGAAGAACTCAACCAAGCCTATGCCGGTTGTAATATCTTCTTATTGCCAACTTGGTTTGAAGGTATGCCTACGGTAGTATTAGAAGCCATGTCATTTGGTAAACCCATTATCGTTTCGAATGTAGGTGCCACTGCCGAATTGGTCGATACTAGCAATGGATATTTGCTTGAATCCCGTAACCCTCAATTGGTTGCAAATGCACTAATTGATTTTAGCAAGTTGGCTGATCTGGAAAAAGAAAAACTTGGTGAAAATTCTTACAATCACGTGATGAAGCATTTTACTTGGGATAAAGTGGCTGAGCGGCATGAAGCTTTATTTGAGGAACTAGGTAAAGAGATTGAAGGGTAAAGGTTTTCTTTGCTGACATTAGAAAGTCCAAGCGGACGCTTGAACTAGTTGGAGATAAAAATTTTGCCCGCGGATGCAGCAGATTTGCGCAGATCTTTTAAACATATTCGAAGATCTTTTTGAGGTATTTAAAATAAATACGCAATACATTGGTTTTGATGCCATGTTCTTTGCAGGACTGCATGATTTCCTTATTTAGTAAAATGCGGCTTTTGAAAGATTGATTGCTTACGCCACCTGGAGCCATTTTCACAAAAGTCATTGGCAAATATTTATAATTTGCAGGATAGACTTTTAACATGCGCATTAATAAATCAAAATCTGAGGCTATTTTAAAATCTATTCGAAAATTTCCACAGCGATTATAAAGGGCCTTTCGGGCGTAAAAACTTGGATGAGCAGGCATCCATCCATCTGCAAAATTTTGTGGTTTGAAATCGCGGGAGGAATATTTTCTAACCACACGCTCATTTTTCACAAACTCTATATCACCAAAAACAGCTTCGAGTTTATCATCATCAAACTCTTTAGCCACTTGAGTTAAAATATCCACATTGGCGAAGACATCATCCGCATTCAAAAAACCAATCACCTCTCCTTTTGCCAAGGCAATTCCCTTATTCATGGCATCGTAAATTCCCTTATCAGGTTCCGATTGCCATTGAGAAATAACATGATGATGTGATTTGATAATATCAACTGTTGAATCCGACGAACCGCCATCCACAATGATATATTCTATATTCTCATAGCTCTGACTAGCCACCGACTCAATAGTTCTTTCCAGCGTATGGGCGGAATTATAGCAAACCGTAATCAGAGATATGAGCAATGCTTTTTATATTTATTTTAAAGCCTTTATACGAAGTTGGCTCTGGGCTCAATTTATCTTTCTACCACAATATTGCCCATTACCAACATATCCATTTTGGTACGAAGGAAGCAATTTAATGCTTCTTGTGGATTATTAACAATTGGTTCGTTTTCATTAAAGGAGGTATTCAGCAAAACCGGCACACCTGTTTTAGCTTTAAAAGCACTAATTAAGGCATGGTATTTTGGCGAAAATTCCTTTTCTACAGATTGCAGTCTTCCTGTACCGTCCACATGCGTCACGGCTGGAATTACCGCATGCTTTGCTTCCTTTATTGGAAATACCTTTTCCATAAATGGCACTTTATCATTCACTTCAAAGAACTCATCTACGTATTCTGCAAGTATGGAAGGCGCAAATGGTCTAAAACTTTCTCTGCGCTTTATCTTCTCGTTCAGTAAATCCTTTGCATCGGTTCTACGCGGATCCACCAAAATAGATCTATTTCCTAAGGCTCTTGGGCCAAATTCCGCTCTCCCTTGAAACCAACCAACTACGCCAGAATCAATCAATCTATTGGTTACTTTCTCGTATAACTCTTCATCGGTAAGCTCTAAATAACTGATATTATTTTCACTTAGTATTTCCTTTATTTCCTCATCGGAGAATTTAGAACCTGTATAGGCATGCCAAATTGGAGCGACCCTAGGTTGCTTCAATAATTGGTGATAGGCAAACATAGCCGCACCAGCAGCTGTACCCGCATCATGTCCAGCGGAAGGAACATACACATTTTTGAATGGTGTTTTACGAGTGATTTTACCATTGGCAACCGAGTTTTGCGCCACACCTCCCGCTACGCATATACTATCAAGACCCGTTTTAGCATGCAATGAGTTCATCAGGTGGAAAATTATATCCTCCGTCACCTTTTGAATAGAGGTAGCTAAGTCTTTATGCTTTTGTTCGAGTGGGTCGCCCTTTTTACGAGCCGGTCCAAGCAGAATTTCTAATTCCTCCGAAAATATAGGATCAATATGCGGCTCCCCACCTTCCCATGACATACTCACGCCTTCTTTCTCATGCTTGAAATACTTGGTATCCAATTTAAAGAAGCCATCCTCAGTTGGGAAAATAACTTTAAGCAGCTCTGGGACATATTTGGCCTCTCCGTAAGGAGCCAGGCCCATTACCTTATACTCGTCACCATAATTGGGAAAGCCCAAATACTGAGTAAGGCCTGTGTAGAAAATGCCAATCGAATGAGGATAAATAACGGAATCAAAAACGCTGATTTGGCCATTTTTTCCAACACCGGTCATGGTGCTCGTAAAGTCTCCAAAGCCATCAATTGAAAGTAACGCCGCCTCTTCAAATGGTGAAGGAAAAAATGCGCTTGCCAAATGGCTGCGGTGATGCTCCACTTGATACAATTTAGCTTTGATATCCTTAGAATTAACGCCAAAACATGTCGCTAATTGCTCTTTTACATTACCCACTTTCAATGAATTTGAAAGTCTATCTCTGAGGCTTTTGATACTCACCATTTTCTTAGCGGCATGCAAAATCTTTTTGTGAATATTGGCGGAAGGATCTCTGGAAATAGCGATTCCATCCAATTGGGTTACATCTATATTGGCTTCCCTGAGGCAAAACTTAATGCTCAATTCAGGGAATCCAGCCCAATGTTTGATACGAGTAAATCTTTCCTCCTCAGTAGCGGCAATAATTTCACCGTTCCTGAGAATGCAAGCAGAGGAGTCGCCATGGTAGGCGTTAATACCTAAAATATACATGAATTACCAAGGGTTTATTAAGTCTTCTTTGGTGTAAGTGTGGTTTCTTTCTACATAAAAGCTCTTCTTATCTTTATTGAGTTTCCAGTTAGTTTCCTTTTGAAAAACTCTACGAAGCAAGGCCAACGGGAAGAGAAAAATGAAATAGACGATACTCAAAAGTATGCGGGAATTTATCCAACCCAGTATTTCGGCAAACTTGAGCCATAGCCATTCAATGCCAGCAGCTAAGCGGGAGGAAATAATAGCTGCAAGCCCAATGCCCAAAGAGATATACACCAGTAAATCAATTTGGAAGAAATAGAAGAAAACCAATAAGCCTGTAATCATTACCAGCAGGGTTTTATGGGTAGAATTGCGAGCCTTCATTTAAAATAAAGTATATATGAAAGGTGCAACGGCAGATCCTCCGCCTATGACAATTAATAAGCCTAATAGCACTAATACAATAATAATAGGTGCAAGCCAAAACTTCTTCCGCTCACCCATAAATTTAAACATGTCTCTTAGAAATTCCATGGTGTAAAGTTAATCTAAAACAAACTCTAATTGCCAATTATCGGTTTCCTTCCATTCAGGTTGTTGTTCTTTCGCAAAGATATAGTCTTCTACCACTAACACATCCATTTCTGTGCGCATAAAGCAACGGTAGGCATCTTCAGGTGTGCAAACAATAGGCTCGCCTCTTACATTGAAGCTAGTATTTACCAATACCCCATATCCCGTCATTCCTTTGAAGGTATTGATCAGATTCCAGAATTTAGGATTCGTCTCTTTATGAACTGTTTGTATTCTACCAGAAAAATCAATGTGCGTAATGGAAGGTAAATCTGAGCGGAGCGTATAAAGCTTATCCCTTATCGCCATAGAATGATAATTAGCTGGTAATGGCACTCTGCGCTGCTTTGCCACTGGCTTTACCATCAGCATATAGGGAGAAATATCATTATGCTCAAAATACTCTTGAACATCCTCAGCCAACACAGACGGCGCAAAAGGTCTGAATGATTCTCTGTACTTTATCTTCAAATTCAGTTTCTTTTGAGTTTCGGCACTTCTTGGATCACCTAAAATACTGCGTGCGCCCAATGCTCTAGGGCCAAACTCCATTCTGCCTTGGAACCAACCCACAACCTTACCCTCTTCGATATAATCGCAAACTTGCTGGAAAAAATCTTCCTCCCGCTCTGTTTTGATTGCTACCGCTTCATACTTGTGGATGACTTTTTGAATGTCTTTATCTGTAAAAGCAGGCCCTAAATACGACCCATTTAAGGTGTCCATTTTGTCAGTAACCACTCTAGGCATCTCATAGTAAGCATGGTAGGCGGTAAGTGCCGCGCCTAATGCACCTCCAGCATCACCTGCTGCAGGTTGAATAAATATATTATCAAAAATATTCGCATCATGTAATTTGCCATTTGCGACACAATTCAAGGCAACTCCTCCCGCCATACACAAATTGTTAGAGCCTGTCAATCGCTTTGCTTCTTTGGCCATCAAAATCACCAACTCTTCCGTAATTTGTTGGATAGCCAAGCCCAAATTACAATGCTTAGGCTCCAATTCACCCTCCATTTCTCTCCTTGGGAAGCCAAATATCTTTTCCCATTTTTTATCCTTAACCATTCTCAATCCTGTGGCGTAGCTGAAATAAGTTTGGTTTAGCCAAAGAGAACCATCCTCACGGATATGAATAAGATGTTCCTTAATGAGGCTTACAAATTTCTTAACTTCATCACTCGTAGGATCACCATAAGGAGCCAAACCCATCAATTTATATTCACCGGAATTTACCCGAAACCCAAGGAAATAGGTAAAGGCTGAGTATAATAAACCCAAAGAATGTGGGAATTGCTGCTCTTTTAAAATGCTTATTTTTTCACCTTGACCGTGGCAAATTGAGGCGGTAGCCCATTCGCCAACACCATCTACCGTAAGAATAGCCGCATCCTTGTAAGGGCTTGGGTAAAATGCGCTTGCCCCATGGGAAAGATGATGCTCAGGGAATAGCAATTTGACTTTACTTAAGTCTATCTCTCCAATCTCTTTCAATTCATCCCTAATTAGCTTTTTCAGGAACATCTTCTCTTTCATCCAAATCGGCATGGAAGAGATAAAAGATTTTAATCCCTTTGGTGTAACGGCATAATAGGTCTCTAAAAGTCGTTCGAATTTCAGCAAGGGCTTATCGTAAAAAGCTACCGCATCAATTTGATTAAGGTCGACGCCAGCCTCTTCCAAGCAGTACTTTACTGCATTAGTTGGAAAGCCTGGATCATGCTTTTTTCTTGTAAAGCGCTCCTCTTGAGCGGCTGCTATAATTTCACCATTTACCAGCAATGCTGCGGCAGAGTCATGATAAAAGGCCGAAATTCCCAGTATTATATTCCTCATCCTTTCGAAAATAATTTTTTATATCCTTGAATTTGTGGCTCAATATCCAAAATTTTCTCCCGATATCTCATCACTCTTTTTCTTAATTCCATATACTGCTTGCTCTCCATGTTGGTAACATCCCGCAATACCTTCAAAAACGACCTAGGCTCATAGAGTGGCAAATCCCAGCCTATGCCCAATTCTGCCAAATTTATCCATGGGGTGGTATTGCTAATAATCACCGGAGTTCCAGACAATAAACTTTCTAAGATAGCATGGCCAAAATTCTCTCCTGTGGTGGGTAAAAAGAAGAAATGAAACTGTGTGAGGGTACTTGGAATATCTTCAGGGTTTAAAACACCCCTATATTCAACATTGATGCGGGAGGGCATTTTGTTTATAATCTCTTGGCACGATTCCCAATAAGCTTTATCATATATGACCCCGTACAACATGAAATTGATCTTACCCGAACGAGTATTCCGAAGTAATTTCAATGCAAAGTCTAAATTCTTTTCTGGAGAGATTCTTCCCAGCCATATCAAATTCAAATAGCCTTTTTCTTTGATCGGGAAAGATAACTTTTCTTCAAATACCTCAGATGGAAAGTTTGGAATCACTTCCGACTTCTCACTTCCCAACCAATATTTCACATTATCCGCTTCTTGCTTTTTGGTAGCGTGAAAAGTTACATTTTTAAACAAACCAAATTTTTGAGCAACGTTAACGAAAGCTTTCTTCTTCGTCCCTTTCACAGAAATAGACCCCTCTGATAGCATTCCTCTCGGGCAAACAATTACTTTTCCCTTATTTACTCGTTTTGCGTAAAGCGTAGGAAGAATCGAAAAATAATAGGAATACAATCCATTGATATAACAAAAATCCCAGTCAATCTTCTGGATATGCTTCTTAATGACTTGAGCACTAAGCTTGGTATGGTCTTGATAATATACATGCAGACCACTAAAAACTTCCTGCCATTGATCTGGAATAATACCTAGGTAAGGTGTATCCGCGCAGTAGTCAATATTTCTCGTAACCACATAAAAGTCGAACTGCTCTTTCAGCTGTTGAATCAAGTTCCAAACTGATCGTGTAGGGCCACCAGAGCGAAATCCAGGGTAAAACCAATCAATGAATACTAATATTTTCGGCTTTGTAGGCAAGTAGTTATAATAGAATTTAGCTCTCCGTAAAAGTAAGGTTTTTATAAGTGAAATTGGCTAATTGTGAAGATGAAATTATCGCTTGATGGAAGGGTTGACAGTTGACGGAGGACGGTTGATAGAAGAAGTTGAGGGAGGATGGAGGATGGAGGATGGTTTGTTGACGGTTGACAGAGGACGGTTGATAGAAGAAGTTGAGGGAGGATGGAGGATGGAGGATGGTTTGTTG
>JBDNFI010000003.1:0-23180 GCA_041689935.1 Cyclobacteriaceae bacterium | reverse complement strand
TGAATTACTGAATTACTGAATTACTGAATTACTGAATTAATATGCAAATTTTTAGATAAAAATAATTTTTATTGGATAGCCTTGATAATACTTTACTAATCAGAATAATTAGACAAAAGAATGAAATTTGAAATACGTATGCATAGCAAACTGATAAAGAGTGTAAAATTAGATTGCTTAAAAATAATAGATAGCACTTTTCAATGAATAGCGAGCATTGCTTAGAATTAAGCTAATTGGGAAGGGCTTAAACCAAAAACACCCTAAAAGCCTGCGCTTCAAGGGTGTTTCAGATGGTTAATTATTGAGTCCTCAGATTACAAAAGGATACTTATTTTTGTCGATCATATAATCGGCAATTTCTCTTCTTAGCTCTTTGGTATTGATTGCATCCATTTTGGTAAATCGCTTCAAGCCCATCAGTAGCACTTTTTGCTCATCGCCTTTGGTAAAGGCCGCAATCGCTTCTTTGCCAGCTTTGTTTACCTTTTCTACGGCTTCAAATAAATACACCTGCGCCATGCTGATATAATGCTTGGCTGCTTCCTCACCTCTCAGTTCGATCAGTTTTTCCGAACGAAGCAAAGTAGATTCTGCCGCATATATTTCGATCATCATATCGGCAAGGTTAAGCATAATTTCCTGCTCTTCTTCTATGCGATCTGCAAGCATTTGCACAGCTTTTCCACCGATCATCAAAAAGGCTTTCTTCATATTTTTGATCACTTCCTTTTCTTTAGCAAAAGCAACGGAGGCATCGGGATTGGAAAATGAAGGAACCGAAATCAATTCCTTCCCTACTGCCATTGCTGGCGTCATAATATCAATTTCGCCTTTCATGGCTTTGCGCAACACCATACCAACCATCAGCATACGGTTAATCTCGTTGGTGCCTTCATAGATTCTCGCAATTCGGCTGTCTCTGTAAGCTCTTTCCATTGGCGCATCAGCTGAGAAACCCATACCACCATATATCTGCACGCCTTCGTCTACTACATAGTCGAGCACTTCGGAGCCATGCACTTTACTGATGGCCGCTTCGATAGCAAATTGTTCCACACCTTTCAGCTTGGCTTCATTTACTTCCACTCCTTCTTCAATCAAGGCATCTATTTTGTCCTCAATGTCCTGTCCGGCACGGTAGCTTAGCGACTCACTCGCATACGTAGAGATGGCCATTTGGGCTAGCTTATGTTTCATCGCACCAAAACTGGAAATAGACTTGCCAAATTGCTTTCTTTCGTTTGAATAATTTATGGCAAGGCTTATCACACCTCTACATCCACCTAATACACCTGCACCTAATTTTACTCTACCAATATTCAAGATATTTACGGCAATCTTAAATCCATTCTGGCGATGGCTCAGCATATTCTCAACGGGTACTTTGCAGTCGTTGAAAAATACTTGGCGAGTAGATGAGCCTTTAATGCCCATTTTCTTTTCTTCCTCATTCATGGTAATGCCACCGAATGATTTCTCCACGATAAAAGCAGTCAGATTCTTATCGTCTTCGATTTTGGCAAATACAATAAAGATATCTGCAAACCCTCCGTTGGAGATCCACATTTTCTGGCCTGTGAGTAGGTAATGCTTGCCATCAGCGCTTAGCACAGCTTTGGTTTTGCCAGAGTTGGCATCGGAGCCAGCGTCGGGTTCGGTCAAGCAATAGCAAGCCGCCCATTTGCCCGTGGCCAGCATGGGTAAATATTTGGCTTTCTGCTCCTCGGTGCCGTAGAAAAGGATCGGTAAAGTACCTATACCCGTATGCGCACCGTAAGTGGTAGAAAATGAACCAGCGGAGCCAATGATATCGGCAATAAGCATGGAAGTGTTGAAACTCATTCCTAATCCACCGTACTCCTCAGGTACCGAAATACCCAATAGACCTAATTCGCCAGCTTTTTTCAAAATTGCCGGAACCAAATCGGGCTCTTTCATGCTTTCAATCCGATCGGAAAGCGGCATGATTTCCGTTTCGACAAAATCTTGACAGGCACTTGCCATCATTCTTTGCTCTTCGTTGAATTGCTCTGGAATGAAGATTTCATTTGCCTCTGTTTCGCGGATAAGGAATTCTCCGCCTTGAATTGCTTTGTTGCTTGTAATAGTTGCCATTATTGTATGACTGTTAAGTGTAAAATTAAATTTTAAAAAAGCGGGAGGATTTAGCTCAATAGCTCATAAATACCCGCAACACCTTGGCCACCACCTACACAGGCTGTTACCATTCCATATTTTTGTTTACGTCTTCTCATTTCATTGAAAAGCTGTACCGATAGCTTTGCACCAGAGCAGCCAAGAGGATGACCCAATGCAATCGCTCCACCATTCACGTTGACGATTTCAGGATTCAAACCGAGTTCATTGATTACCGCCAACGATTGTGTAGCAAATGCTTCATTCAACTCGATCTGATCTATATCACCGATTTTCATTCCCGTTTGCTTCAATACTTTAGGAATAGCCGCTACTGGGCCTATGCCCATAATTCGCGGATTTACACCTGCTGCGGTATAGCCTACCATTCGGGCAATTGGCTCCAGATTCAGTTCTTTCACCATTCGTTCGGACATCACCATCACGAAGGCAGCTCCATCGGATGTCTGCGAAGAATTGCCGGCAGTTACGATTCCTCCCGCTGCAAATGCAGGGCGCAATGAGCCAAGCACTTCCATCGAAGTATCTGCTCTTGGGCCTTCGTCGGTATCTACCACAAAGCTTCTATTCTTCTTTTTGCCATTCGCATCTACATAGGTTTCTTCTACGGTTATCGGCACGATGTCCTCTTTGAATCTCCCTTCATTGATGGCTGCTATTGCCTTTTGATGGGAATTATATGAAAACTGATCGGCTGCTTCTCTGCCAATTTTGAAATCTTTGGCTACTTCCTCAGCCGTAAGACCCATACCTAGATAATAGTCTGGATGCTTTTCGGCGATTTTCCAGTTAAGGGCTGTTTTGTATCCCATCACTGGCACTAGCGACATGGATTCCGTACCTCCCGCTATTATGCAATCGGCCATTCCGGCTTTGATCTTCGCAGTAGCGATGGCGATGGTTTCCAAACCCGATCCGCAATACCTATTTACAATCATCCCTGGCACTTCTATCGGCAAGGATAATAAAGAAATCATCCGACCCATTTGCATGCCTTGCTCAGCTTCTGGCACCGCATTTCCTACCATAAGATCGTCTACTCTCGTTGGATCAAACCCTTTGATAGAGCCTACCAGATGTTTGATCACATCTACGGCCAAATCATCCGGTCTCGTAAATCTGAAACCGCCTTTTTTGGCTTTTCCTACTGCTGTTCTATATCCTGCTACTATATATGCTTCCATTTTTATTTTATTTTTTGATTCAAAAATTGAGCTTCTGTCGCATTAATTGCGGAGTGGTTTGCCCTTGAATAAAATGCTGTGAATACGCTCTAAGGTCTTCGGCTCTCCACACAGACTAAGGAATGCCTCACGCTCTAGCTCAATTAAGTATTGCTCCGATACGAGCGTAGATTCGCTCAAGTCGCCGCCATTCATTACCCACGATAATTTTTGCGCTACTTTCGCATCATGCTCGGAGATGTATTTGCCATATAGCATGCCGGCAACACCTGCTTGGAATAAAGCCAGTCCTGTTTTGCCTTGTACTTTTATGTCCGTACGCATGGTGGGCTGTGTATATCCTGCATTGTATAGTTCCAATGCTTTGGCTTTTGCATCTGTAATTACTCTTTTGCGGTTGAGAGTAATTTCATCCGTACTTCTCAAGTAGCCCAAGCTTCTCACCTCTTCGGCAGAAGTACCTACTTTGGCAGTAGCAATGTTCATAAAATACTCTTGCAATCTGTTCAGCTCAGGGTCGCCCGTTTTGTAAGAATCAGATGCTCTAAGCGTCATTTCTTTGGAGCCTGCGCCAGCAGGAATTAAACCTACGCCGAATTCTACCAAGCCCATGTAGGTTTCGGCATGTGCTTGTACGGCATCGCAGTGCATGGACAGTTCGCAACCCCCACCCAATGCCAAGCCTGATGGAGCAGCAACGACTGGAATGGATGAATACCTAGCGCGCATCATCGTTTGTTGAAACTGCGCAATCATCATATCTACTTCGTCGAACTCTTGCTCGCTGGCATGCATAAATAGCATGGCCAAGTTTGCTCCAGCAGAGAAATTAGCTCCATCGTTGCCGATCACTAATCCTCTGTAGTTTTTCTCTGCCATTGCAATCGCAGTGTTGATCCCTTCGATCACTTCTCCGCCTATGGAGTTCATTTTGGTGTGGAATTCGAGTCCTAGTACCCCGTCGCCCAAGTCATATACTGAAGTGCCATCGTTGCCCCATACTTTATTGGTTTTCTTGAGGTTGTCTAGAATGATAAGTCCTTCCGTGCCTGGGATTACTTTGTAGGCTTTGCTTGTGATATCATAATATTTCCTTTTGCCATCTTCCACTTTGTAGAAAGATTCCGCTCCACTTGCCAACATTTCCTGTATCCAAGCTGCTGGCTTTTGTCCAGCTTCTTCCATTTTCTTCGCTGTTTCGGCTACGCCTAGCAGGTCCCAGGTTTCGAATGGCCCCATTTCCCAGCCAAAGCCCGCGCATACTGCTTGGTCTATCCTAAATAGCTCATCGGCTATTTCTGGAATGCGGAAAGAGCAATATCTAAACGAATCGTAAAAGGTAGTGCGGTAGAATTCACCCGCTTTGTCGTCGAAATTCACAAGGAATGGAATTCGCTTTTTGAGATCATCAATTTCTTTTGATCCTTCGAGGGCTTTAAATTTTGGCTTTTCGGTGAGCGTATACTCGTAGGTATTGAAATCTACCTCGTAGAGGGTTTTGCTTCCATCCTTGCCCTTCACCATTTTGAAATACCCTTGCTTGGTTTTATCTCCCCACCACTTGCGATCGTGCATTTCTTTCACAATACCTGGTAGCTTAAACATCTCGCGCGATTCGTCATGTTGTAGACCTTGGTAAAGATTGTTAGCTACATTTACCGTAGTATCCAAACCTACCACATCCATGGTCCGGAAGGTCGCAGATTTCGCTCTGCCAATCACTGGCCCTGTCAATTTATCTACTTCAGATACCGTAAGGCCCATTTTCTCAATGGTATGCATTGCCGACATGATGGCATAGATCCCAATTCTATTGGCAATAAAAGCGGGAGTATCTTTACATAAAACTGTTTCTTTCCCTAAAAACAAGTCGCCATAATGCATCAAGAAATCAATGATTTTCGGATCTGTATTTGGGCCGGGGATGATTTCTAGCAGACGTAAATAGCGCGGGGGGTTAAAAAAGTGCGTACCACAGAAGTTCTTCTGGAAGTCTTCACTTCTCCCGTCGCACATCAGATGCATAGGAATGCCCGATGTGTTGGAGGTAATAAGTGTCCCGGGTTTACGGAATTTTTCTACCTTATCGAAGATGATTTTCTTAATATCTAATCTCTCCACCACTACTTCGATAATCCAATCTACCTCGGCAATGCCTTTCATGTCATCGTCGAAATTGCCCGTTTTGATAAGCGAGGCAACTTTTACGTCATAAAGTGGCGAGGGCTTAGATTTTACCGCTGTCATCAAGGCTTCATTTACTATCCTATTTTTGACAGCTGGGTGGTCCAATGCAAGACCTTTCTTGGTCTCTGCTTCATTCAACTCCTTGGGTGCTATATCGAGGAGTAATACGTTTACCCCAATATTGGCGAAATGGCAAGCAATTCGGGAGCCCATTACTCCAGATCCCAATACGGCTACATGTTTTATCGATCTCATCATGCGTTCATTAGATTTTATAATTCTTTTCTATTTAGCTATTTATTTCACTTAGTACTTGCTTGTTCTTGAAGATTTGATCCTCATCTACCATGCGAAAAACATCCTGAATTACATCAAAAAATATTTTAAGTTTCTCGGGATCAATGTTTTCAGTAATATACTTGTTGAAGGTGATTACGGTATGCCTGGATAAGTCTCTTTTCACCTTTCCCTTCTCTGTAAGATAGATCCGCACCGAGCGGCCATCCTTTGCATCGGGCTGCTTATAAATCATTCCCTTTTCTTCCATCGTCTTGAGCATCCTCGTCAGGCTTCTAGACTCTAAGCCTAGCAATGGCGCAATCTTGGTGGCGGGAGTTCCTTTTTTGGAATCGATGTTCAAAAGCACAAAGCCAATGGACATGGTGAAGTCATATTGCGCTGCTTGTTGATTGTACATGCGCGATATGGCATGCCAAGCAGACTTTATATGGAAATCAATGGTTTCTTCGCGCTTCATTTTCAAGTATTTCAAACAAACATAGGAAAATTTGTTATGCATGCATACTATTTTACGAAAAAAATAAACTGCTAGTTTAAATTTTTTTTCTAAAGCGTCTTTTTTAGGCTCTTCTTAGCTCATCAATATCATAATCGGTGCCTTTACCATATTTCACCAAATCTATTAATTGATAGGTTTCGAGGGAATTGAGATCTTTGAGTAGATAGTTGTCATTGTGTAGCCGAGACAATACCTCGAACTCAACTCTTTCGGAGTAATTGATTAGGTAGTATTTTTTGCCAACACGGATGGCATTAAAAGAAATCGGCATTTTAATTAAATCTTGAAAGAAATACTGAGTCTTTAATAGAAATAAAGAACCCACCTGGGTTCATGGTAGGCATATTTACCATACCATTTCTTTCGAAATAAAAAAGTGCTGTATGATACCCAATGGAAAATCCGGTTTTGTCGTATCGATCTCCAACGCCGCTATAGCGGATAATATCATAATTGATACTTAGATCGAGGCCAATCACACTTGTGGCCATTTCAGTGATCGGTCGTTGAGAGCCTGGAAGAGCCAATTGGTTAAAATTTTGATTTACCCTTTCGCGAGAGTTAAAGTTAACTGATCCAAAACTAGGCGAAACCATTGGATACAGTCTGTTTTTGCTATTTATATTAATAAGCTTACCAACTCCAACTAAAAGTCTTGAATAATCGAGCGAGTTTACTACTTGATCCGTTCTTTTTCGTCTTGTATCTCCTATAATAACTCCACCTTCTACAAGCCACCCGTTGCCTACGCCTCTAAGCGCATATAAAGCTACCCCCGTTCCCAAACTATTGAAGGTCGGTTGATTAAGGAACGCGAGGCGATTGTTTAAATTGCTAAATTCCCTGTTGGTAATATTTATGACACTTCCAACTTCGATAAATTTATTGAAATCTTTCTCTTGGGAAAAAGCCTCAATGCTACAGAATAAAAGAAAGCAAAAAGCAAGGCTTCCTTTAAGAAAACACTTCCACATATGATTTTTCATACTTGTAAATTTCAATATCAACCACTGATATACTAACTGAAAAAAAGGAGGGAGGTTATACTAGTGTCTATGCATAGATGGTTTCTATTTCTTGCTTGTATTTATCTTCTACAATTCTTCTTTTCAGTTTCATAGTGGGTGTCAATTCACCAGTATCTATTCCCCAAGTGGTGCCCAGCAAGGTGAATTTCTTGATTTGCTCCCAACCGCCAAATAGCTTATTGTATTTGTCCACAGCCTCTTGAAAGCGTTCGATTATTTTTTCATTTTTAATCATTTCAGCGTCTGTGCTGTATGGGATATTTTGATTTTTACACCAATCTTTAACTGCTTCGAAATTTGGTACAATCAAGGCTGAAGGGAAGCGGCGATTATTCCCAACTACACACAGCTGATCGATAAACATGGACTCTTTAAATTTATTTTCCATTACTTGAGGTGCCAAATATTTGCCACCAGAGGTTTTGAACATTTCTTTCTTGCGGTCAGTGATTTTTAGATACTTCCCTTCTATCATAGTACCTATATCTCCCGTGTGGAACCAGCCATTTTTAATTTCTTCGGCGGTAAGATCTGGTTGCTTATAATAGCCCATCATTACGTTGGGTCCTTTAACAAGAATTTCGCCATCATCTGCAATTTTTACTTCTACGTCCCTTACCAAAGTACCCACGCAACCAATTCTGATTCCTTCATGGGTTGGGATAGAGGCAGTCACTACCGGAGAAGTCTCTGTCAATCCATAGCCTTCACATATTTTGATTTCGGCTGCCCAAAAAACTCTGGCCAATCGAGGTTGCAAGGCAGATGCCCCTGAATTGATAGCCACTATTTCACCACCCAATGCCGACCTCCATTTGCTAAAGATGATTTTTCGAGCTAATCCTAACTGCTTATTGTACCACCAACCTTGGTTTTGGTTGGGCTCATATTTCAACCCGAGGTTCAACGCCCAAAAGAATAATGTTTTCTTAATCCCCGTAAGCTCGTAGCCTTTATTGACGATTTTATCGTAAATCTTCTCTAATAAGCGTGGAACTGTATTAAATAAATGAGGTTTTATTTCTTGAATATTCGCGGCGATCGTTTCTAAGCTCTCCGCATAATAAATGCTGATTCCTAAATGGGTGAAGTAATAAAATCCTGTACGCTCATAAATATGGCAAAGCGGTAGAAAGCTTATGGCTTTTGATTGACCAGGTACGACTCGCGGCTCCATAGAAGCTCTCTCCGCAACGGAAATAGTATTGCTAAGGATATTTCTGTGGCTAAGCATTACGCCCTTTGGTCGGCCTGTAGTACCAGAGGTATAGATTATGGTCATCAGCTCTTCTGGGTTGATTCCTGCCTTAGTAGCTTCTAGTTCGGTCGTGTCTTTCCCTTTGCCGAGATCTAAAACCTCCCGCCAATTTTTTGCACCTGTTACACTATCGAAGGTATAAATATCTTGGATATTGAGTCCTTTGGCACCTTCATCCGCTTTTTGGTAGAGGGCCTCATTGCCCACAAACACAAGCTTTGTTTCGGAATGGTTAAATATATAATGGAAATCATCCACCGTGATGGTTGGATACATAGGAACACTGATGGCCCCAATTTGCTGAACAGCTAAATCTATAAAATTCCATTCGGGCCGATTGTCAGAAATTATGGCGACTTTATCTTCCTTGCCAATGCCAATGGCTTGTAAACCAAGGCTCATTTCATTAACTATCCTGATTACATCATCCGTAGAATAATGTACCCATTTTCCATCTTGTTTGGCAGAGATAGCTTTATCTAAATTAAATTTCTCTTTTTGCTGTGTGAGTAGGTCGAATAGTCTGGTTGGATTCATAATAAATACATTAAGTTCTAAATTTATAAAATTAGACTTAATAATTATTAATTGTTCACCAAATTTAATCTTGAAATTTTTGCCTTACTAAGTGGTATTCGTATCGCCACGCAAAGATCTAAACCTGCGGCGGACATCTTCCACGTATAGGCTTGAGGGATAATCACGCAGAAAACGTTGGTAAATCTCCATGGCTTTGGTTAAATCTTCCAATTGCTCCTGATATATTTTACCCAATTGAAATAGTGCGTCATCGGCTAAAATATCATCAGGGTATAATTCAAGAATAGAATTGAGAGTTAAAATGGCTCCCTCAAAATCCCCTCTTTCAAGAAGTATTTTACTTTTTAAGAAATAGCTTTCGTCTTCGATCGGATGGTTCGGATAAGCTTCTAATAGGCTATCTAATAAGTGTAATGATCTATCCTTTTGGTTGGAGAAATAGGCCAAATCTGCTTTGGAATACACATTTAGGGCCGCATAGGTAGAATCATAGTCCATATTATCACTAATAAGGAGACTCAAATCTAACGCATCGTTGGCAATTTCGCGGGTGGTCGCTTCTTTTAGTATATCCAAATGGCTTTTAGATAATTCGAAATCGCCTCGGTAGAATGACAGCTTCGCATTCTTCAATTTTGATTCGAAACCAATATTCTCTCCTTTATTGGATTTTTCTACTTGGGAATAGAGTAAGGACGACTCCCAAGGCTGCCCCGCTATTACTAATATATCGCCCAATTCGATCTTTGCTTTGGCGGTAATATTCTTGGAAGCTGATTCGAATCGGATCACTTGCTCTAGAAAATAAATAGCGCTGTCTAGCTCATTCAAATAATATGCATGGAGCCTGGACTTATTAATCATCGCTTCGAAACTGATATTATTATAGCCAATTTCTTTGATTAGCTGATTGTAATCTACCATCAAGCTTTTGAGTAGATTGGTCACTACAGGAAATTTATTTTTTATGGATTGCTCTTTTGATTGAATCAAATACAATCGTGCCATCAAATAATTTTGCTTGTAGGTAAACTCATCTACATAAAATTGAAAAAACTTCTCTGCTTGCTCATATTCTTCATTTTGATAAGCAATTACGCCCGTATCAAATACTTTGGAATCTTCATTTTGAAATCGGCGATCAAATGCCCGTGCTTGGATAAAAGCTTGCGTGAAATCCTTCATCTGAACATTCACCCAAATTAGCATTTCTGGAAAATTTGGATCGTTCGGGTCTTCTTGAATTTTACCAATTAACCAAGATCTGAATTTTGGTAAATCTTCTTCCTCGGTCAAGCTATTCTGCAATTGATCTTTTACAAAATTGAGATTCACAGGATTTCCCTTTAAGAAGTTGAAGTACTCTTCTATCATCAATTCCTTTTGATTGGTGAGCCGGTAGAGCGTTGCCAAATCCATTGCATAGGCACCGCCTGATTTCAACACCTCCCGCGATGATAGGTAGGTTTGAATAGCAAATTTACTGAAATTAGCATTGTAGAGGGTGGTAGCTACAAAGCGAGTTCTGTTCTGGTCTTGTTTTACCACCAAGATTAACTCTGTAAACGTGGCCTCCATTTTATCTTCTTGGTCCTGCTGATAAAAAAGCGAACCAAGGTCTATCCAATATTGATAATTATCTTGATGGCTATTCTTTAGTTTAATAAGATATTTCTCGGCCTTTTCGTACTCTAAATTACCAAGAATCAATTCAAGATAGCGTTCGTGAATAAAAGGAACATTAGCTGGATTAGCCGCAAGTTTATCAAAAATCTCTAATGCCTTTTCTCGTTCACCTTGGTTGTAATATTCATAAGCCAACGTGATACTCTGGTTGTCTTGAGCGAACACCTGAATGGAGACAAAGGCTAACAGTATGAGGAGTATATTTTTCATTTTATGTTTATCCACAAGGCAACAATCAATTTCCATTTTTTAAAAAGTATAAGATAACTATTACTAGTCATGTGGATTTGTTGATAAGTTTTGAAATTGTATCTTATTAACGCTTCTTTCTATAAAATGTCTATAACTTTTAATTATTCACATTTTATCCACTTCTTAACGCTTGAATTCGAAGGTAATAAAAAGAGATGTTATAATCTGTTGATAAATGTTGAATAGATGTTGATATACTTCCAATGTGGGTAAATGCTCTTTGAACGGTCGCATTTTGATGATAAGTAACATATCGGCCATAATTCCTTTTTTCGTGAATTTATATCCACATCTCTTCACAACTTACGTGTACTTACCCACAGGTTATCCACTGCATCAATCTTCTATGGTGACGTTAATATCCGTTACTTCCCAATTAGCCCTAAGCGTGATGATGAATGGATTTTCCTTTTCTTCCGGATTGGCCTTCTTGTAAAGAAATGCCGGTTCCGGGGGAGTCAACGATAGTCCATTTCCTTTGCTCCATATCCCGTCCTTATTGGCATCCAACAATACTCTTATTTTATAGTCTCCAGGTTGCGCTAATTCGAATGAATATTTGGAAATGTTTTTAAGTTCTCTTATCACTTTATTCTGCGCATTTAGCAATTGCACCCAATACTCTTTTCCATCAGCATTCAGCACGTTTCCTTTGATAGTACCGTAGTCTCTGGCTGTTTTGATTTCGTAAGTCGCAAGTATCCTTTCCAGCGTATCGTTTTCTACCGATATGAAGGAACCCTCAGGTATAATCAATTGTAACTTTTCAGTTTCCTTCAACTCTGCTAGATTCAGTTTCAGGATGGCTTTTGTTTTAGTCTGATTAAACTGAATAATGTCTTCGGCTTTGTAATATGTGAAGACAGAATTTACCATAGTCGAGATCGAATCTGCTTTGAGTTCCAACACTGGTTTGGTGAAAGAAATGTCGAATAGATCATTCTTTGAGACTTTAGCTGGTAATGTAGGAATCATTCTGTAGCTAAGTTTCTCCAATTCTGATTCCGACTCAGTAAACTTTAGGTAAAAGTCCTGATCTATTACTAAGCCCAGACTATCCGATGTTGTAAGATTTACTTTGATGCTATCAGTTCCCAATTCAGGAAACGTATTGAAGATTTTAATGGAATAATCCTCCTGTTGATCTATCGAATAGACGGCGAGAGAAGTATCTTCTGGTGTTAAGGAATATTCTCTAAATGGTTTGTTTAATCGTAGTAGAAAGGATTTTCCTATTGATCTTCCTGATACTAGTTTTATAGAGTCATTAAAATTTAGAACTAAAGGAATACGTAATCCTTTAACATCCTGATCTAAATCAATCTTTTCAGGATGGTAGCCATGTATTTCGTCGAATGAATTTATTTGCAAATTGGAGTTTTTATCTTCCCACACGTAGAGTTTGTATTGGCCAGGTGTCAGATTTTGTAAAGAAAAATTTCCTGATGAATCAGTCTTTGCAAAATATATGGGCTTAGAGTTATATGGATTTAATGTATCTGACGGCAAGTATAATCCTGCTATCCAATCATTCTTTACGCTTCCTGTAAGTAAATTAAATGCCGACCCTCGAATATTTAATGAGTCAATAAATGGACCTGTGGAGAAGGTCAATATCAAATCTTTCGCTGGATTATCTTCAGAAATGTCCTGTATACCATTTCTAAAGTTGAAAGTAAATGTGGTGGCTGAGTCTAAATCCTTCTCAAATTCAAGCTCAAATTGTTGACGGTTTATTTTAGTATTGTATGGGTTATCTATAGATGGAGAAATGATTAATTTTTCCTTTAACTTTTCTTCTTTTATGTATTCATTAAATTTTAAGGTTATTATTTTGCCTGAAAAATTCACTTCACCCTCTGATGGATCAGAAGAAAGTAAAATGGGTGGATCTCTATCTTCTGGCCCACCAGTAGGCGTAGTTTGATTAGCGCATCCAGCAGTTACAAGTAGTATCAACAATAAAAGCGGGAGGTTAGAATGCTTACTTAATCTGAATGTATGATTAGCCATGTATTTTTTTTCACTTCTTTTTCAGTACATAAATAAGGCTAGAATAGTTATTTTGATTATTTTTTGCCCAATTATTAGATTTTAAGCCGTTCCAAAAAGCCTGCCAATAGTTTATAGTACCTTTTGCGTATTTTTCACTTAACATACTTACATAAAACGCATCCAACTTCATTGGAATGGTATCTACGATCTCAAGTTTGTGCTTTTTGAATAGCATCGCTGCTGTTGCTTGATTGAAGTGATATAAGTGCCGGGGTACGTCATAGGCTGCCCAATTGGCCATATATTGCTTTGCATCCCATGATTCACTATTGGGCAATGCGATAAATAAGCTCCCTTCTTTATCTAATAGCTTACGAACTTTGTTCATCGTAGCATTCAGATCAGATACATGTTCCAACACGTGAAACATTGTAATGGCATCAAATTTAGTTTTATCCATTTCTTGAACGTCCTTATGAACTTTAATGCCTGTTAGTTCTTCAGTACTCTGTCGGGCAAGTTCACCTGGTTCCACTCCGGTTATTGACCAATGGCTTTTGTTAGCTTCATGTATAAACTCCCCCGTTCCGCAGCCAATATCAAGAAGGGCATTCTTATTTTGTGTGAATTTATTAATCATCGCCACCTTAGATCGTACCGTAAATTTTCGGGCAATCTTGTAGATACGATTGATAAGACTTCTGCTCTTTTTATTATGCGAGATATAGTCTTCAGATTCGTAGTATTCGCCAAGTCTATTTTCTGAGGGACGAGGATTTGTATATAGAAAACCACAACTTCTACATCTCGATATAGCAAAGCTTTCTTGCGATACTGTATGGTCCTTGCAAATACTAAAGTTATCACTGAGTGTCGATTCACAAACTGGGCAACTCTCTACTTTTTCTAACATAGCCTATCTACCTAAATACACCATCAAGATTGAAATATCTGCTGGCTTCACTCCGCTTATCCTTGTAGCCTGACCAATCGTTTCTGGTTTTATTAAATTAAACTTTTCTTTTGATTCCGACGACAAGGCTACAAGTTTAGCATAATCGAAATACGGAGGAATTTTTAAATCCTCCAAAGAGCTCATTTTCTGGGCCATTATCCTTTCTTTTTCTAAATAGCTTTCGTATTTCGCACTTATCTCCACTTGCTCTATCACCTCATCCTTATAGGTGTTTATGCCTAAATTTATAAAAGCACATATATCTAATAAGTTATTTATTGATATTTCAGGTCTTTTTAGTAAGTTATAAAGAGTTGATTTCTCTTTTATAGGTGCAGTTTCTAAGGCTTCCAGATGTGCGTTAACCTCTTCTGGAGTAACTTTTAGCCTCAGAAGGTCATTTTTTAATAACTCTATGTCTTTTTTCTTCTCCATAAGGCTACTCAGCCTTTCGTCGCTAGCTAGGCCAATATCATGGCCAATCTCAGTAAGTCTGATATCTGCATTATCCTGTCTAAGAAGAATTCTAAATTCTGCGCGGGAGGTAAACATACGATATGGCTCCTCGGTGCCTTTGTTCACCAAGTCATCTATCAGTACGCCGATGTAGGCATCCGATCTTTTGAGGACAATAGGTTCTAGTGATTTCACCTTTCTATGGGCGTTGATTCCGGCCATTAATCCCTGGCAAGCCGCTTCCTCATATCCAGTCGTTCCATTTATCTGTCCGGCAAAATAGAGATTTTCTACCAACTTGGTTTCCAAACTCAGCTTCAATTGTGTAGGTGGAAAGTAATCATATTCGATTGCATATCCTGGTCGGAACATTTTCGCGTTCTCAAAGCCTACTATTTTGCGCAACGCTTTCAGCTGAATATCCTCTGGCAATGAGGATGAAAACCCATTCACATAGACTTCCACTGTATTCCATCCTTCGGGTTCCACGAATATTTGGTGTCTATCACGCTCTGCAAATCGGTTGATTTTGTCCTCAATGGACGGGCAATATCTTGGGCCTAATCCTTGAATGCGGCCATTAAACATGGGCGATTTATCGAAGCCAGTTTTAAGGGTTTCGTGTACTTCTGGGTTTGTGTATGTGATGTAGCAGCTTCTTTGTTTGGCTAGTGGCTCCGATAGATTGGAATAAGAAAATCTACTAGGGTTTTCATCTCCTATTTGCTCTTCCATCAAGTCATAGTTTAGGCTGCGACCGTCCACTCTAGGCGGTGTGCCTGTCTTCATTCTCCCAGCTTCGAAGCCTAGTTCCACCAATTGTTCAGTGATTCCTTTGGCAGCTTTCTCTCCTGATCTGCCTCCTCCCATTTTCTTTTCACCAATATGGATGAGGCCGTTTAGGAATGTTCCATTGGTCAAAATCACTGATTCTGCCTCTATTTCTATGCCCAGGCTGGTGATTACACCACACACCTTATGGTCTCTCACGATAATGGCGGTCACCATTTCTTGCCAGAAATCAATATTCGGCGTTTGTTCTAGCGTCAATCTCCATTCTTCCGCAAACTTCATTCTGTCGCTCTGTGCTCTCGGACTCCACATTGCAGGCCCTTTGGATCTATTGAGCATTCGAAATTGTATAGCTGATTTATCTGTAATGATAGCCGACATCCCTCCAAGGGCATCAATTTCTCGTACTATCTGCCCTTTCGCTACACCACCCATTGCTGGATTGCAGGACATTTGAGCAATGGTTTGCATGTTCATAGTTACTAACAAAACGGAAGATCCCATTTTGGCTGCTGCATGAGCGGCCTCGCAACCTGCATGGCCTGCTCCTACCACAATCACATCGTATTTTGAAAACATATCGTTGTTATAAAAGAAAAGTGTTCCACGTGAAACACTTTATTTAACCTCTATTCAATTTCAATCGTTCCACGTGGAACATTGATTTTATAACCGCAAAGATAGATAGTAGTCTTCGCTTTTTCTCATCCTTTGTTTTTCATCAACAGTCTTGTCTCCATGTCCCATCAAGTGAAGAACTCCATGCACTAAAACTCTGTGTAGCTCCAGCTCAAAAGTGGTTTCATACGTCTTGGCATTTTCTATAACGCGTGGAATACTAATGAATATATCTCCTTCTATCTCTGACCCAGCTTCTGAATTATCGAAGGTGATTATATCTGTGAAGGTGTCGTGGTCTAAATATTCCTTGTTTATTTTTAACAGATATTCGTCTGAGCAAAATATGTAATTCAAATCTACTAAGACGAACTTCTCGTTTTTGATAATACCCTCGATCCATTTGGCAGTTTTATCCTCTTGCTCAATCTCGAAGTCGTAATCTTCAGCATGAAAGTGTAGGGATGCTTCTTCCATTTCAACGCATTTATAAATAGAAACTAAGTGCTACAACACTTCCATCCTTTTCGAAATTCACTTCGTCGGCTAGGTTTTTCATTAAGAAAATTCCCCGTCCACCGGTTTTTTCTAAGTTCTCAGGGGAAGTTGGATCAGGCAATTCATTATAATCGAATCCCTTTCCTTCATCTTCTATCACGAATTTAATCACATCGTCTTTTATGGTAAGACTCAAATTAACAGATTTTGCTTTATCACCTTTGTTACCATGCTTAATCGCGTTACTGACTGACTCAGTTACTGCGATCATTATGTTCCCATAGATATCATCGTCAATCTCAAATTTCTCTTTTGCATTGTCAATGAAGCTCTCAATTATTCTGATGTTTTCAATAATTGAGGGTATTTCAATTTTAATGGTATTCATATAGCTTTTACTGACCGTTACTTATTAATTCGTTTAAAATACTCGCTTACCTCATTCTTGTAATATTGGTTCAATTTAGGAGGAATTGTTCTTAATAGCTCAATTTCCTTTTCTTTTGCTCTCAAATATTCTTCGAATAGTTTGGGTGCTGGCTTCTCATATTCTCCAGCTTCTTCTCCTTTGCGCTCATCGTCAGTTTCATCTTCTCGCATTGCATTTTCAGCATCTAACAATCTGGTATTCAATGGGTTCTGCCTATCAATTAATTCATCACCTATGTTTTTATTTACCAAATCTACTTCGTTTTGTTCCATCTCCTGTATTATCTCCTGTATTTCTTGAGCAAGCCCCTTGTCCATCGTTTGTCCTTGCATCTCTTGCATCATTCTACGTAGTTTTTCTTGCTCCGCAGCCATTTTTGCTAATTCCTCCGATAGTTCTCTCCCCTCCCTCCCACTTCGTTTTATATCATTTATTTGCTCACTGAGTTGTTTCTGCAGTTCGCTTAGGCTCATTTTATTTCCTTTCGAATTGGCTTGCCCACCTCCTTGTCCACCTCCTTGTGGATCTTGTAATTGCTTCAATAAATTGTCCAGCATTAACGCAAGGTTGTTCATCGATGTCATTGCAAATTCTTGGCGAGCAATCGATTGATTGGTTCTACGCTCCTTCAATTCTGCCAATGAGCCATCAAAATGCCTATCGAGTTCCGTCAATTCTCTATTTATAATCGAGGATAATTGGAAAACTCTAGATGATAGGGCTTGTAAGCTATCTTGGACTACTTTCGAATTGATTTTTAGCTCCAATTGTACAGCTGCTAATTCCATAAAACGAGGATCATTTGATTGAACTTCTTTGAATCTCTTAAGTAAGCTTTCTTGTTCAAAGGATAGTTTTATCAGGTTGTTAAGTATGGTGCGTATGCTAGCAATATTCTCCGTTTGAGTCTCCGCCTGATTGGATTCTTGCATTTCGGAAAGCGATTGCGCCAACTTTTGCAGGGATTCGCTCGCTTTTTGTTGGTTTTGTTGGGAGCCTTGAGTATCCTTGTTCTGAAGCTTTTGCTCACTTTCTTTCATTTCAGAGCCAATTTCTTCTTCTAATTCCTCCGTGCTACCCAAATCATCCGACTGTTTCAGATCCTCGTTGAATTCCTTCATTTCATCTAATTGCTCTTCCAAGCTTTCAAATTCTTCGTTCAACTCCTGCTGTTCCTTTAGCAATTCCTCTTCTGATTTTTCGCCAGCTTCTGTATCTTCTTTTAGTTGCTCCTGCTTTTTGGCCAACTCCTCAGCTGATTGTATTGCTTCTTCAGCCTTCATTTCGTATTTCAGCCTTTTGAATAACTCAAGCGTTCTATCCAATTCTTTTTCCAAATTCTTTTCTCTTTCTGAGATTTGGTTCATCAAGCTTTGAACTTGGTTAATGTTTTTATTCTCTTCTAATAGCTTTCGCAATTCATCATAAAGCTTTTTGGTTTCTTCGTCCAATACCTCATCCATCAGCTTCTGAACCATTTTCATTTTCTCTCTCAGTTGCTCATTTTCAGGACCAAATCTTTCGAGCATTTGTTCATTCTCTTTGGCTTGCTGCTGCATCTTTTCTATTTGACTATCAAGGCTTTCGCGCTTTTCAAACAGTTGATTGATCGCTTGCTGATCTTGCCAATCGAGATTGCGCTTTCCTTTTAGTCTGCGTTCGATATCTTCTACCATCTCATTGACTTCCTTGGCTTGTTTAGCCGCATTGTCGGTTTCACTTTGAGTCCCTTCGGCAGTACGATCTAATATTTCCTTGATCTCTGCTTTATCCGGTATGCTCATCACAAAAACAGGCGTTTTGGTGCTTTTGATGCCATTTACACCATCATTGTCATAGGCTTCTAAGTAGTATTCTAGCTTGCTTCCCTCACGTAAGTTGAGCGAATCGGTATCGAATTGGTAATAGAGGTTTTGGTCTTTTTGGGAAGTATTGATGGGAATATCCACCGCAGTGTAGTTTTCCTCCCGCTCATTTTTATATTTTAATTTGAGCGACGTAAGTCCATAATCGTCAGAAACACTGCCGCCGAATACGATAAATGAATATAGCGTGGTATCCACATACTGTTGAATACTAAGGTCGGGAAACTGATCTTTTATTACCTCAATTCTATATTGGATGCGGTCTGCATTGGCAGCCTTATCGTTCTTCAATTCGATGCTGTAGCGATCATTGTTTCGTATATTTTTGCTAAAAAGGAAATTAGCGCGCCCATCTTTTTCGGCGTTGCGCGCTACCTTATCGCTATCGAAAGTGAAAGTCAGCGCATCTGTTTCGCCAGTTTCCAAGTTCCAAAAGACCTCTGTCCCTTCCGGTGCTTTTATGTTTCCACTATTTTTGAAGGTTTCGGACTCCTTGCCAATGTATTTTGGATACATCAGGTTGATTTCCATCAAACCTAAAGAGGGTCTGCTGATTACCTCAAGCTCGTACGATTGCGACTCAAATCCTGCTGCTTCGAAACGGAATTTAAAATTGTCTTGGACGCGAGTAAAGGTGTGTTGGTGGCTTTTGACACCTGTCGAGTTCATTTTGATACGGCGCTCATTTACAATTAGATAGGCCTGATCTGGAACGGCATTTCCATCTAAATTTAAGGTTACGGTAAAATCTTCATTTTTAAAGGCCTCCAATTTCTCATTTACCATTGAGAACCTGAAAGGAGCCTCAGGGACAAATTCTTTGTTATACTGAACAATGCGGGAGGTAGATTCGGTAACAAACGCTGGGAATACAATTAGAATAAGGCCGATGGCTAAAAATGGAATGGCTAATAATCTGAGATAACGAAGGTTGATTTTTAGATCAATTGCGCTGCTAAAAGGGACATAGCTAATATCCTTTGTTTTTTGCTTAATACCCGCTTCAATCAACGCTTCAGAGGCATTTGGCAAGCTAGAAAGTTGCAGTACGTTCAGCAGTTTATCCTTCACTTCGGGAAAGTACTGGCCTATTTGCTTGGCAGCTTCTTCATCAGAAATTTGCTGTTTGTTATTAAATAGGACGATGATGGGCTTCAACACCCATTGGATCATACTAAATGAGAAAACACCGATAAGTGCCACAAAAAGCGCAGCTCTCCCCACCGAATTTAATCTCAAAAGAAACTCTATACTATTGGCAGCCAGAAAGGTAATACTGATCAAAAGCAATGAAAAGATCACTCCTTTGATAAGAATATTCAGGTAGTACTTCCGCTTGTACTCCCTTAATTGCTGCTTGATGTTATTGCCATTTTCCCTCATATCATTCTTAAACAACGTGGCTTTGATTATCAGGTTGTTAGTAAAGGGTTAATTTAGTTGATTTCAAGGAAAACAGGGCAATGGTCGGAGTGAAAAGCATCAGCTTGTATATGAGCGGTTTTAAGTCGGTGTGTTAAGTTGGCCGTCGCCATATTATAGTCTATCCGCCATCCCAAATTTTTTGCTCGCGCATTTGCTCTGTAGCTCCACCAAGTATACTCATTAGGACGTTCATTGAAGTGCCTAAACGTATCTACAAAACCCGAATCGATAAATTTGCTAAGCCATTCCCGTTCTTCTGGTAAAAAGCCGCTAGAATTCTTATTCGACACAGGGTTGTGGATATCTATTGGCTTATGGCAAATATTGTAATCGCCACTGATAATCAGGTTTGGTCTTTCCTTGCGCAGGTCTTGAGTATAGCCCAAGAAGTCATCCAAAAACTCCATTTTGATCTCTTGCCTCACATCTCCACTGCTGCCAGAAGGGAAATAACTGCTCATAATAGACAAATCTCCAAAGTCGGCTCTAAGGATTCTCCCTTCGGCATCGTAAAGGCTATGTCCCATTCCATGCACGATCTTATCTGGCGTGGTTTTGCTGAGCAGAGCTACGCCACTGTAGCCTTTTTTTTCGGCAGGAAACCAGTTTGCAACATAGCCAAGATCGGTAAATTGGCTCAAATCCACCTGCGATTCAAGCGCCTTCACTTCTTGCAAACAAACCACGTCTGGATTCTCCTCTTTTAGCCAATCGAGAAATCCTTTTTTGATAGCGGCTCTGATGCCATTTACATTATAGGTGCAAATCTTCATGTAAAATTCAATTCTAGTTCTTTTTCAAAATATTCTAGGATGTGCATTTTTAATAGCTTCTCCTGATCTAGGAAGTCGAAACGAGGTAATATTTTAACGGACTTCCAATGTGGCCATCCGTCATCGTCCAATCCTTCCAGCTCATAAAATCCCGAATAGCTCAATACTTTACAAATCGCAATATGCATCAAATCCTGCTTTTCTTCCTTGCTAAATGAGCGCGTACCCGCGCCAAGCTCCTGCACACCAATTAGAAACAGGACTCCATTAAGATCTCTCGGTCTTTTGCCTACTTGATCCTCCATGTGCTTAAGGAGTCTTACCCACTTGCGTTCTGTTTCTAAATCTTTACTGTAAGCCATTTTTCTCCTCTTCTAGTGCTTCCCAGTATTCTACTGCTCTACGTAAGTGCGGGATCACTATACTGCCACCAATCAACGTGGCAATACTGAAAACCTCAAAAAGCTTGTCTCTGTTCAAGCCAAGTTCAAAACATTTGCCCAAATGATAGCGGATACAATCATCGCAACGCAATACCATGGAGCATGATAGGCCAATCATTTCCTTCGTTTCCACATCCAAATGTCCAGACTGGTAAGCATTGGTATCTAAATTGAAAAAACGCTTGATAACTTTATTATCCGCCCCGAGGATTTTATCGTTCATCTCAGCTCTATAGGCATTAAAGTCGTTTATTATACTCATTATTTTGTAATTTAGTAGTCAAAGTTAAGTCAATTATTACTCTGTGATACAATTAGGAACTAGATGATCAATGAATTTATCTCATTATTTTTTCCAGATTGCTGTGTACACTGCAACGAAAGTCTAGTAGATGGCGAAAAGCATCTGTGTACCAGCTGTAGGATTCAGCTTCCCTTTGCTACCAATAATGAAAGAGAGCGGGAGGTAATATTAGAGCGATTTGTGTTTGAAAACCGCCCTTCCAATGCATATTCCTTATTGAAGTTTCATAAAAAAGGAATTACGCAATCGTTGCTTCACGAGCTCAAATACAAAGGCCAACAGAGTATTGGCCACATGATGGGAGAGTGGCTCGCCACCCGACTGATTGAATCCGACATTTGGCCGGGCATAGATTATATAGTGCCGGTGCCTTTACACAAATCCAAACTCCGACAACGAGGCTTCAACCAAAGTATATGTTTTGGACAAGGCATTGCAAATGTTTCGAATTCGGAACTGAAACCGAACCTGATCCGGAGAATAAAGCCATCGGAAACTCAAACGAAGAAATCCCGAATGGAGCGATGGCAAAATGTAGAGAAGATCTTTGAGCTCACCGACCCTGACTCGGTGAATGGGCGCAGTATATTGTTGATAGACGATGTGCTAACCACTGGTGCCACGATGGAATCTTGCCTGCAATGCTTGAATGAAGGGAATCCGCATAAAATATATGTGGCGGTGGTGGCAGTGGCGCAGTAGAAAGGTGCATTTATTTAGTTCATTGGAGTGACCCTCGAAAGGCAGTTGGGGAAGTTGATGGAGGATGGTTGAGAAGAAGAGGAGAGAGGATGGAGAATAGTTGATGGAAAGCAGCCAAAATACTCCTCTTGAGAGGCGATTTCTTTGACGGTTGACGGTTGATGGGGGAAAGGTTGAGAAGAAGAGGAGAGAGGATGGAGAATAGTTGATGGAAAGCAGCCAAAATACTCCTCTTGAGAGGCGATTTCTTTGACGGTTGACGGTTGACGGGGGAAAGGTTGAGAAGAAGAGGAGAGAGGATGGAGAAAAGTTGATGGAAAGCAGCCAAAAATAATCCTCTTGAGAGGAGATTTAGCCGTGTGTTTCTTTGACGGAGGACGGTTGATGGGGGAAGTTGATGGAGGACGGTTGAGAAGAAGTTGAGGTAGGAGAGAGGATGGAAAGAACAGAAAGTCTCTTTTTGAGAGGAGATTTTTAGAGGATAATTTTCTCGTCTTACTTTGGCGGCTTTTGCGTTTAGATTTTCCCATCGGTGTCACGAGCGACACGCTCGCCTACTGGCAAGCAGGCTTGCGCCAGCGTTGTTCTTCTTATTCGGATTACAAATCCTTTTTATTCTGTGGTTCGACGTTGCAAATGTGTAACAGTTAGATATTTATTCAGCTCTATAGGAGCGAAATTTTAATAGTCCACGGTTTCAACCGTGGGATAATGACGAAACACAAATCGTCCTCCCGCCCCTCAATCGTTTAAATCACCCTCGCCTACCAGCAAGCAGGCTTGCGCCAGCGTTGTTCTAGGTATTCGGATTACAAATCCTTTTTATTCTG
>JBDNFI010000002.1:0-17248 GCA_041689935.1 Cyclobacteriaceae bacterium | reverse complement strand
TAAATATGATTAGAATATGCGCCACCCGCTGTTATTATTTGGCTATACCCTCCCGCAATAGCCTTTTCGATATTGCCCTTGAGTTTCCAATATTTATTGCCGCCATATTCTGGATGGCTTAGGTCTTCTCTTAGCATATAGATTTCTTGAGAAAGGGAACTATGCCAGTTTAACTTAACAATAGGTGGCTGTTGATATTTAGAAAAAACTGATGACATATCCGAATAGGATTCATTTGGCGACGGCTAAATATACGAAAGCAAAAAAAGAAGGCGGGAGGTTTTCACTTTTTTAAAGCTGTAGACGGGCTTTGTAAAGAAAATGAAAAAAGTATTGGGAATTTAATTTATCAAAATCATTTGACCAACAATCCATTAATTGCGTAAATTGAATAAAAAAAGAAATGGCAAACCTCACTCTAAATAAGAAAGCTTTGGATAAGTATTTCGAGCTATTGAAAGGTCTGGATAATCTTTCCAAGAAAAAGTTGATTGTTAAACTGACTGAATCTCTAGATGTAAAAGAAGAGAAGGTAGACCTAAGCACACTTTTTGGCGCATGGGAAGACAATAAAGATTCTGATGAAATCATCAAAGAAATCAGAGAGTCAAGAATTGAAAAGGCAGAAAATTTTAATTTCGAATGAAATACCTTTTAGACACCAATATCTGTATTCATTTTTTAAAAGGGAAGTTTGGACTGATTGAAAAGTTTCAGGAGATAGAAACACAAAACTTTGCTATTTCTGAAATTACATTTGCTGAATTGGTTTTTGGCGCAGAAAACAGCTCCAACGTCAAAAAGAACAACGAACTAATTGAGATTTTTAGTAATCAGGTGATTATCCTAACGATCTTCAATGCCATTTATCTTTATGGCAAAGAGAAAGCCAGATTAAGGGCAAAAGGGTTGATGATAAGTGATTTTGATCTGTTGATTGGTTGCACCGCAGTTGAAAAGAAACTGATTATGGTGACAGAAAATCTGAAAGAATTTGATAGAATTTCAGGTATTGAAATCGAAAACTGGGTAACAAGATAATATTATCTTAAAAAATTGAAAACGGGCTACAAAAGCGCAAATTTGCTTATTGCCCGCAAATCATCTTTCCTTATTTGCTTATAAACTGCCCGATCTACATAGCGAAGTTTCATCCCTTTCTGCTGAGCAAAAGCAAGCGTGGGATTCAAGGCTGGGCGTAGTTCGCCTCGTATTAGCCCAACGCACGGCAAATTCAAAGCTGCGTAAATTTCCACAGTCGCATAAATACGATTAGAATATGCGCCACCCGCTGTTAGTATTTGGCTATACCCTCCCCGCAATAGCGTTCTCGATATTGCCCTTGAGTTTCCAATATTTATTGCCGCCATATTCTGGATGGCTTAGGTCTTCTCTTAGCGTATAGATTTCCTGAGAAATGGAACTATGCCAGTTTAACTTAACAATAGGTGGCTGTTGATAATTAGAAAAAACTGATGGCATATCCGAATAGGATTCATTTGGCGACGGCTAAATATACGAAAGCAAAAAAAGAAGGCGGGAGGATTTTGTTTTTTTGATTAGTGCCGGCTGTTTAAAAGAAGATGTTTTTGTTAAATCACCTAAGCTTTTGATTTGAAAAATCATCCTTTAGACAAATTGGATATAAAGCGTGATTAACGTAAATTTATTAACCAACCACGCAGGAAATAATAATTCGCCCTTTGGGGTGATAACTAGCGGGAAGAGCAGAAGAACAGGGGTCAATCTATTTCAAAAAGTCGAATCCTCTAGGTAATTCAAGAATTTATAAAGTAAAAGATTAAGATGGCAGACATGATCATTTACAACACCAAAGATGGTAAAGCAAGTGTATCCCTGTGTGCCATAAATGGTGATGTGTGGATGAACCAAAATCAGCTGGCTGAACTTTTAGAAACCTCCAAGAAAAACATTGGTCTACACATTAAAAAAATACTGGAAGATAAGGAGTTATTCCTGGATTCAGTCGTAAAGAATTACTTTACAACTGCCTCAGATGGAAAAAATTACGAATTGACTTTTTACTCTTTAGCCATGATTTTGGCAATTGGTTTTAGGGTAAAAAGTGTGCGAGGTACCCAGTTCAGAATTTGGGCCAATCTATTAATAGAAAAAAGAACCAAGGTCAAATATTAAAGTTTAAATTTGAGTAGGAATGCGGCTTTAGCCCATTCAGGAAAATAACGAACGATTCGACCAGGCTATAGCCGAATAATTTCAACATGAAGTAAATCAATAATTTTGATTAAATGAAAAACAATTCAGAGGAATCGAAGGAAGATATATTCAAAAGACTATCGAGCCTTCCGCCAAAGGAGAGAAAGCAAGAAATAGCGAAATTGTCAGCAAAGCAAGCAGGAACCTACTTCTCAATGAAGATGGTTCAGGGTTTGAACAATTTGGATAATCACGACAAATCAACTTGAATCAGCTCTAAGGTCGAAGGTTGTCAACAAAGAATTTTGTGAAGCCATGTGGCAATTAGATTAAAACTAACTTCAATCACCCTCCTTCTCCCCTTCTTTTAAACCCTCCTCCTTCTTCACTTTCTTCTTTTTGGTGTCATCAAATAGCATTCTTACCGAGGGAGAATAGGTGTCGTCGTACTGGCCGGAGCGAGTGGCCCAGATAAATGCCGCAAGAAAACCCCCCGCTATTACCACGCTGAAAAGGATAAGAATGATGATTACTTCCATACTAGATTAATTTTCGCCATTTGGCCATTGTAGTAATACTAAATGCAGCAAATGATACAACGGTAATACTACTCAATGGCATAAGTATAGCAGCAAAAATGGGCGTAAGGTTCCCCGTAACGGCGAAGGCCAAGCCAACAATATTGTACGAGAACGAAATGCCAAAGGCTATATAAATAATGCGCTTGCCAATTTTGCTAAAGGAAAGTAAATCGGGCAGCAAATAGAGCTTTTTCCCATCGAGAATTGCATCACTTGCTGGGGTAAATGTATTCACATCGTCACTGATGGCAATGCCAGCATGGCTACTTCTGAGCGCAATGCCATCGTTGAGGCCATCGCCAATCATAGCTACTTTTTGGCCTTCGTTCTTTTTGGCAAGGATGTATTTCTCCTTATCACCCGGGCTCTGTTTAAAATACATTGGCGTATTAACTGGAAAAATGCCTTCTAGCTCTTGTTTCTGCTGTTCGGTATCTCCAGAAATAAGCGAAACTCGGTAGCTAGCACTCAATTGAGCAATAGTTTCTCTTATATTTTTTCGATACTCTGCTTTGATGACAAACCGGCCTTTGAGTGTACTATTGATGGCAAGCCATACTTCGCTACCAGCTATAGTTTGCTGCGCTTGAATATGCTCAATTCCATGGTTTTGCAAGAATGAAGCAGAGCCCAATAGAATCTTATTTGTAGCAATATTAGCCTTGATCCCTTGGCCGGGAATCTCCATATAATCGCGTACCTGATTGCTTTTGGTGGGTAGGAGTTTGAGGAAATCAAGGATTTGCCTGCTAAGGATATGAGTAGATTGGCTGGTCAATAGCGCAACCATTTTCCTTTCTTCCTCGGTCAATTCATGCCCTTCAAAGCTCACTTTGTTCTTACCAGTTTGGGTGATTGTTCCCGTTTTGTCAAACACCAAATCATTTACATCTGCCAAGGTTTCTACCACCAAGGCATTTTTGAGGTAAAATCCATTGCGACCAAAAACGCGCATTACATTGCCCAAAGTAAATGGCGTGGCCATTGATAACGCACAAGGACAAGCCACGATCAATACAGCTGAGAATGCATTGAGAGCTTTGCTACTATCGAAAACCAGCCAATAGGCTAATGCTGCAAAGGCGATGAAGAGAATTACTATGGTAAAGTTTTTACTGATTTTATTGATGGTGGCTTCTTTGCTCAGATCAGCTTTTTCTTCGCCTGCTTCATTCCAAAGGCTGGTCAAATAGCTCTGCGACACGGGTTTTATCACTTCTAATCGTAATTGTGAGCCCATTTGTCGACCTCCCGCATATACCAACTCACCTCGGCCTACTTTCAAAGGTTCTATTTCACCCGATACAAAGCTGTAGTCAATACGTGCATCACCCTCAATTAATCGGCTATCCGCTGGGATCAATTCTTGGTTTCTAATGATGATATGATCGCCGCAATCTAGGTCGTTTATTGGTGTGGAGGTTATTTCTCCTTTTATCCATTTGCCTACCGCTACCGGGAAATAAGCCTTATAATCCCGCTCAAACGACAAGCTTTCGTAGGTTCTGCTTTGGAACCACCGACCAACCAAAAGGAAAAAGAGCAAGCCAGCAAGCGAATCGAAATAGCCGGCTCCAGTAGCAGAAATTAGCTCATAGACGCTTCGTAGAAATAACGCTCCTATACCCAACACAATAGGAAAATCGATGTTGATAAATCCTTTACGCAACGATTTATAGGCAGATTCATAATAAGGAGTGGCGCAAAAAAGAACGACAGGTAAGGCCAGTACCAAATTGAGGTAACCAATAAATACTCGGATGGAGTCGTCGCTAATTCCTTCGAAACCATAATATTCTGGAAAACTTAGGAGCATGATATTGCCAAATGAAAATCCAGCTACTCCCACACGCAAGACTAATCCATTGCTAATTTTTTTGTCCTGCTTGCCTTCATAATCTTGTAAGGAAAATTCGGGTTCGTAGCCGATGGTTGTTAAAAGTTCAGCAATTTTCTTTAGGCTCGTTTCCTGTGGATTATAATCCAGTCTGAGCTCTTTGCTGAGGAAGTTTACGCGGGAGGATATGATTCCATCGCTAAGTTTGGCGAGGCTTTCGAGCAACCAAATACACGAGCTACAATGAATGGCGGGCAGCGAAAGGCTTACTTTTTCTCGATCATCCGATGCAAAATCAAGCAGTTTTGATTTAATATCGGTATTATCCAGATAATCGAATTTTCCTTCGAATGGTTTAGATTTCAGTCTAATGCCAGGATTCTTTTCGAGATCATAATATTCGCAGAGGTCATTTTCACTCAGTATTTCATATACTGTTTGGCAACCAAGGCAGCAAAAGTCCTTTTCATGAATATGAATATGCTCATCTTCGATGGGGCCTCCACAATGGTAGCACTCAGTCGTTAGCGTTTTCTGTACGGGGTTTTCTTCCACCTCCATTGCCATATTGATAGAACCATAAATTAGTGATGCAAAGGTGCAGATGCAATCGTTTCTAAAAAATGATATTGATCAGCTATTGAATCTAATATTGTATAGGGATGAAAATTAATAATATCTAGGGCCGGTTAAACTTAAGGAGGGCATTTGCTATCAAAGAATTGTAATCGTAGAAAAAATAAAACAAAATAATATGAAAAAGCAAATGATTTTTACTTTGGCTTTACTATTTGCAAGCCTAGTGAGTGTTGAAGTAATGGCACAAGGCGCAGGTACGGAAAAGCAACAAGAGAGACAAAGACCGATGATGCAAAATCGGATGCATCAAGGACAGAAAGCAATGAATGTCTTTACCGAAGAGCAGAAAACTGCTATGAAGCAACTTAGACTTGAGCACATGGAAGCGACCACTCCATTGAAAAATGAGTTGAATGAATTAAAAGCGAGTCAAAAAAGCCTGATGTCGAGCGAAAGTCCAGACCAAGGACAAATTAATGCGGTGATTGATAAGATTACTCAAATTAATGGTCAATTGCTAAAAGAGAGAGCGGCGCAGCAAATTGATTTTAGATCGCTGCTTACAGATGAGCAAAGAATTAGAATGGATGCCATGCGTGCAAATGGTGGTGATAGAGGCGCAAGAATGGGTCAAGGCCAGCAAAGAAGAAGGCAAAATGAAGTACGTGGTTCGATGATGCTAAAAAGACAAGGTGGCGGCAGATAAGTTTATGGTGTAAATTAAAAAAGCCCTCTGATAAATTTCAGAGGGCTTTTTTTATGATGATCAATTATCTCCTTATTTAGGATCTAGTATATTATCGATTCTCACGATTAAGTCATCCACATGTATTTGGCTCATACGATCACCAAAACTAGCACGTGAATTTCTTAGGTTCGTTTGTAGCGTTTTCAGCTCCGCTCTTGAGATTGCTGGAATGTCAGACTGGCTAGTATTGATGGAAGCACCAAATCCTCCCGCATCTACAGCTTTCAAAAGCGTTTCTAATCTCTCAACGTGCGCACGTTGCAATGCTCTTCTATAAGGATCTACGGTAGTTCCGTTAGAAAGCTCAGACCAAATACCACTTCTTAAGTCGGCATATAGCTCAGTAATTGTGTAGGCACTTGCTCCGTTTAACGTTTGGTTTTCAATCACTCTACCAAGACGACGTGGCTCAAGAATAGAGTTAAGTGTACCTGTTTGCAGGCCACGCACTCTTTCTTGAATACCAAAATCTTGAATTTTAGAAATGATATCCTTATCAATCATCCAAGATGGCGTTTTGAATAATTGCTCATTCAAGAAGGTCATAGCTCTTTTTTGAGTGTCCTTAGAGGCATGAGTATATACAGCACCGTCTTCATCGTAGGTTTTATACACTTCGTACACGCCACCAATATTGGTGCGAACATGGCCCATATATCTACTATATTGGCCAGCTACTTGACCATACATTTCTTCTAAATCCCCGTAGTTTTTACCTTCTTCTTGTGTCCATTCGATAAGGTTCGGTACAATTCTCTTCAAGTTGGCAATACCATACGTACTTGCTTTCATTGCATCATCACCCAAATCTTCTGATTGCGCACTTGGATCATTCGGGTTTCCTTGGCGACCATAACGATAAGCAGCTCCACCTTTTTTATCAAGAATCCACTGATTTAGTGTGGCAACTTCTTCTTCTGGAGTATTGGCATCCAATATGGGTCTGTAACCCCATGAAACTGAAAATTCATCATATTCACCGATTTTGGCGAGCAAGTTCACGTCATCTCCAGGCTGAGCAATGTAGTTGAATCTAGCATAATCCATAATTGATGGAGCAGTTCCTCTATCTTTAGTAAAAGTGGTAGAACGAAGACTATCTACTGGATAGGCGTTACTAGCCGAAAAGTTGTGAGGCAAGCCTAATGTATGACCTACTTCGTGAGAGGATACGAAACGAATCAAATCGCCCATCACTTCATCCTTAAATTTCACTGAGCGAGCTTCTGGATTAACGGCTGCTGTTTGGATAAAATACCAGTTACGCACCAAATTCATTACGTTGTGGTACCATCCGATGTGGGATTCCATAATTTCGCCTGATCTTGGATCAGAAACGTGCGGTCCGTAAGCATTCTGAATATCAGATGCAAAATAACGAATGACAGAATATCTTGAGTCATCCACATCCCATTCTGGATTTTCCTCAGGCGTAGGAGGATCCAACGCGTAGATGGCATTCTTGAAACCAGCAGCCTCAAAAGCCACTTGCCAATCATCCACACCTTGCTTTAAATAAGGTATCCACTTCTCCGGAGTAGCAGGATCGATATAAAAAATGATTGGTTTTACCGGCTCAACAAGTTCACCTCTTTTAAATTTTTCCTCATCACCTGGCTTAATTTCAAGTCTCCATCTGTCCAAGTACCTTCTCGTTTCTGCTTTTTGTTCGTCCAGGCCAAAATCTACCTGACGAGTAGTAAACCAACCAACTCTTTGATCTGCAATACGTGGCATCATTGGTACGGCAGGAAGCAACAACATAGAGTTATTGATCTCAATAGAAATTGAGTTATTACTGCTGTTTGAAGGTGCTCCAGATGCATTATATGTTTTTACGTGTCTTAACTCAATATTTTCTGGAAAGCTTTTCACAAATTCAACAAATGAACGTGAGCCGTCTAATGAAGTCACTTTATATTGAGTACGAGCTCTACTAGGCATACCTAATGGGCGAGTATCTTTTTCCAAAAGATCTGATACATCAATGACGATTGTCTCTTTACCATCGCCAAAAGCTTTAATATCAAATATTCCAACGATAGGCTCAAAGTTTGAGTTTTTTACAGAAGTCGAAATTGGTAATGAATCATTCGCTACATTTTGGTAGGAAATTTCTCTCAAGGTGATTTTATCATCTTTCAGTCGTTCCCATCTTAGCACTTGGCTGTTGATTTGCTCTCCGCCATAGCCGATACCTGTAGCTGTTTTGGCTATTCTAGAAACCATTAGCATATCTCTACCTAATAAATTTACAGGGATTTCGTAAAAATATTTTTTGTCGACATAATGGACATCAAACATACCGTTGTCAGTAACTGCCTCCGCAGTAATGACATCTTTGTAGGGCTTAATCCCATTTTTGTTAGCAGCAGGCTTTGATGGAGCTTCAGTTGCAGGAGGCGTTTCAGCCTTCTTATCTCGGTTTCGGCGATTTTGAGCATCTGCGTCTAGTGCAGAAAACCCTACAATTACAGCAGCAGCTATAATCATTGCCTTCATTCTAATTCTCGTCATTTGTGTTTGTATTTGTCTGTTGTAATTAAAAGATACCAAATAAGGGCTTTTCATTTGATTTTTGCTAACAATTTCTATATAAATGGCTTTTTAAGATGAAATGTTTGTATATATAACGAATGAGCGTAAATGTGAAAGATATTGTAATCATTGGAGCAGGCTTGGCGGGACTTACAGCGGCCATTTTATTGGCCCGGAAAGGGCGGGAGGTCACACTTGTTGAAAAGAAAAAATTCCCATTTCACAGAGTTTGTGGAGAGTATATTTCAAATGAAACTAAACCTTTTTTCGATAGAGAAAATCTCTTGCCTCAAGATATTGATTTACCCAAAATCAATAATTTTGAATTTAGCGATTCCAACGGCAAGGGTTTTGTAATACCGCTAGATATGGGAGGGTACGGCATTAGCAGATACATCTTCGATAAACACTTGTGGGATATCGCCAAGCAGGAAGGTGTCAATTGCCTTGAAGGGATCGATGTGATTTCTTTAAATTTTGAAGATCAACATTTTGAACTAACACTTTCTGATAATTCCAAAATGGAAGCCGCTTATGTATTAGGGGCTTTTGGAAAAAAATCGAGATTGGATCACGTGCTTTCACGTTCTTTTCTGCAATCAGAAGCACCTTATATAGGTGTGAAATATCATATCAAAACGGACTTCCCAACTGATCGGGTAGCGTTGCATAATTTTGACGGAGGCTATTGTGGCGTAAGTGCTATAGAGGCTGGAAAAACCAATTTATGCTATTTGGCTTTAAGAAAAGACCTAAAAGCGTTGGGCAATATAAAGACCATGGAAGAAGTTTTAATTTGTAAAAATCCGCATCTAAAGTTGTTATTTCAAGAAAGCGAATTTTTGTTTGAGCAGCCAGAGGTGATTAACGCCTTTAGTTTCGAAACAAAAAAACCTGTAGAAAATCATGTGTTGATGATAGGAGATGCAGCAGGCTTAATCACTCCTCTATGTGGAAATGGAATGTCTATTGCCATCCGCTCAGGTAAAATGGCTGCAGAAAGTCTTTTGAATTTTTCCAGTAGAACGGAAATAGAAGTGGATTACTGGCACAAATGGAAAAATGAATTTGCCTTTAGATTAAAAGCTGGCAGAGCTATCCAACGGTTATTTGGCAATAAACAAACGAGTACAATCGCAGCAAAATTGCCAATACTTGGAAAAATATTAATGCCTTTAACCCATGGGAAGGCGTTTTGAAATGCTAAAGAGAATTATCCTCCCGCTATTTTACAGGCCAAATAGAGTACTAGACAACAATCGAAGCCAAAAAAACAAAAATTTTAAACTAAAAAGCCAACTATAATTTGATAATTAAGATCCCTTACATAATTTAGTAGTCATATTTTAATTATCTCCAATGCAACCTATTGTTACAAGTCATCAGTATTTTTCGGCAATTACATTTCGGGTTAGTTTTCTAGTCATTTTTATTTGTTCTCTGATCCACCATCCTGTTCAGAGTCAAAATAAAATTTTGGAGTCATGGTCAAACCAACAGAAAAAAAGTCAAATAGGTAGTGCAAGATATTTTGGCTCTAATGCAAACTTTCTACAAAGTTTTTCGCAGCGCTATGATTTATTAGAGCCAGATAGCCTACACCCCGAAAGGCCATTTTTATTCGATATAGAAGCCAACGGACATCCTGTCTATATGAGCTTGGAAGAAGTGAGATCTGGAAGAGTAATTAGGGCAGATCAAGTCCATCCTAGAGGAAATTCGGGATTGCGGCTCACTGGCAGAGGGCAAGTAGTCGGTGTGTTCGATGGAGGTGCTGTGCAGCTAGACCACCAGGAGTTTGGCGGAAGAGTACGGCAAAAAGATAACGTAACAACTCCTAGTGCCCATGCCACGCACGTAACGGGGATCATCGCAGCAGCAGGAATTAATAGCGATATTAGAGGGATGGCATTTGAAGCCAATGTTGATGCTTACAGCTTTAGCGGTTGGTCTAGTAAAATTTTATTAGCAGCAGAAGATGGAGTTCCATTGAGCAATCATTCCTACGGAACTGTAGCTGGCTGGCGAAGAGATAGTGATTATACCTACCAATGGCGATGGCATGGCGACACTACATTAAGTCAACATGAAGACTGGAAATTTGGGTTTTATAATAGCACCTCTAGGTATCATGATGAATTTGTAGAAGCCTATCCTTTTCATCTGTTTATCACATCGGCTGGTAATTCAAGAAGTCAAAGAGGGCCTAGTGCCTCTCCTTTCGATCATGAGATTTTTGTTTCAGGGGAAGGCTGGGTAAAATCTTCCCAAAGGCGCGATGAAAACGGGCCCTACGATAGCACGCCCCCAAGTGGAATCGCAAAAAATATCCTTACCGTAGGGGCAGCATCCGCTACTAATTTTGATAATTTTAGCATTGCTTCTTTCAGTAGTTGGGGGCCTACGGATGATGGTAGGATAAAGCCAGACATAATGGGAGTAGGAGTTTCTGTTTTAAGCACTTTACAACATACCGATACGCAAACAAATCGGTATGGAGGTATGTCAGGAACGTCGATGTCTTCTCCAAATGTAGCGGGAGGAGTGACGCTTATTCGCCAACATTTTATACAAACGCATAATTATATTCCATTGGCTTCTACACTCAAAGCCTTGGCTATTCATTCAGCAAAGCAACATCCCAATTTACCCATAGGACCAGACTTTAGAACTGGCTGGGGCATGCTAGATGTTGAAAGGGCTACTGCACAAATCACCAAATTAGATTCACAACAGTTTATTATAGAAGAGTTAATTATCATCTCCGGTGAGCTTATTAGCCGGAAAATAAGTTCCGACGGAGTAGAACCATTAGAAATCACAATAGCATGGACAGATCCGGCTGGAGTTGTGCCAAATCTTTCTTTGAATCCAAGAGATACTATCCTTGTCAACGATATTGATTTAAAGCTGATTTCACCAGATGGGCAAGAGCATTTTCCTTTTTTACTGGATTTTCGTGAACCGAGTGCTCCGCCAACAAGGGGGGTAAACTGGCTCGATAACGTTGAGAAAATAGTAGTGGAGGAACCTATGGAAGGTGAATATACCATAGAGTTAAGTCATAAAACAGACAGCTTAGTAAACGGACAGCAGATTATTTCTTTAATTGGAAATGGTGGTAAAGCCAGCACAAGCTACGAGAGTTTGTGGTGGATTGGAGGAAGTGGAGAGTGGATGGATCCGAATAATTGGTCAGAAAGTGAAGATGGTGAGACAGCAAACAGGATCCCTACCGCATTGGATATCGTGAGAATTGCAAATCGCCCTAATTTGACCAATGAAAGTGTAATTACCATAAGTGCAAATGCAGAGTGCCTGAATTTCTTTTTTGACTCTGACTCTACAACCATTATTAATTTGAATAACAATGTGTTGCAAATAGATGGAAGTATATATACTAATCCCAATCTACAAAAAATTGAAAATGGTACGGTTAACTTAATTGGAAATGAACTTCGCTTTAATGGCTTAAAACTAGAAGGAACCACTTTCGATCAGACCAGATTAGTTTTTGATGGAGAAGCTTCCAGATGGGAGTTAGAGGATGAAATAGTGGTGGAAGAAATAATTATTAAAAGTGGATATATAGATTTATCTGGAAAACGTATTCAAGCTAAAAAGATTTTTATTGAGCCAAATGATAAGGTTCAAGAAATTAATTTGAATAATGCCGTTATTTCGAATATTCAGGAATTTGATTTAGGGCTTGTGGATACCAAAATAGTGAAGACAAATAATCTTCAAATTTATTTTGAAAGCAATGAGCCAGATGAGTTGAGGTTGGTTGCCAACGGCATTGATTTCAAAAAAATTAGTTTTTCAGGGGCAAATGGGGTAATTGATGGAGAGTTTTCAGCTGATTCATTGCTAGTGAACAGTAATTTGACGCTTACTAATAATGGCATTGTCAAAGTATTAGAAATTGCAGGAGGCACTGAATTGGTTTTGGCCTCTTCATCCACTTATGAAATCGACCAGCTTATACTATTAAGTGATGAGGACAATCCAATCAAGCTTATGAGTAGTGATTTGGCTCCGGCCAATTTGAAGGTAAATGGCCTGCAGAAATTATGTTATGATTTCTTGGAAGTAACTAATGTTACCGCGTTTGGAGAGGCAACCTTAAATGCAGGAATCAACAGCCTATTGGCCAGCAATACAGAAGGCTGGTCAAATAGAGAGTGCGACAAGGTAGTTTTCATTGATTATCAAGTTAGATATGCCTGCTTTGGGAGTGATGCCATTTTCAATAACTTGAGCACGGGAGATTTTTCAACAACTGTTTGGGAAATAAAAGCATCGGATGGAGCTACTCAATTGTTTCTAAGTAATGAGTCAGATTTTAGCTTTGCTTTCCCTGCTGAAGGCGAATATCAAGTAAACTTGAAACTAATAGATTCAGAAGGGTTGGAATATGATAGAAGCTTCCAGTTGAAGGTGCCGAGAAATAACTTGGGCGAGGTATTCATTTTTGAAGATGCACTAGGTCTGGCAGCTTCAATAGGCGGCTTGTCTTATCAATGGTACGTTGATGGAGAAATTATTAAAGAAGCCACGGAAAGGTTCTACATGGCTACCAATACAGGTAATTATTCTGTTTTAGTTTCTAACGGCACCTGTTCCATACGTTCTGTAGCTTTCGAATTTATAAATCAAATCGTAAGCTTAAATCAAGAAAAACTGAACTCCAAACTTAATGTATTTCCTAACCCTGCTGAAGGTAAAACTTACATAGCGATCACCGACGATTTCTTAGGGAATGTGCAATTGAACTTGTCAAGCTTATCGGGTAAGCAATTAGAGATATTTCAGTTTGTGAAAGACGAACAAACGTTAGAAAGGGCTGTCGATTTTTCAAGTATTCCAAAGGGTATTTACATTTTAGAGCTGGAAATGGGTGGTCGTAAATACGTTAAACGACTCCTTAAGCAATAAGTCTAGCTGTATTCACAAAATGATGTGCGATGGGATAGCATATAATTTCTATTCCATCGCGAATACCTGCCCTATATTCGTTCTATCAAGCCAAAACCAGATGAAAAAGGTGTTGAGGCAAAGGGCTGAAATAAAATTCATCCACATTGTCCAACCGTAAGAAGCGTGCTTTGGATGGCGGCGTACCCATAAATACCAAACCCCAAAAAAGAGGATAATAGGAGCTAAGAACATCTGAAAAACCAACGCATAACTACTCACATGGTAGTGGTTGAAATAGAAAATAAAGCCTAAGTCAGCGATTAAAAACATGCCAGTCGCAAATCGAAACGTGCCTTTGATGCCGAGTAATTGACTAATCGTGATATCTCCCCGCTTTTTGTCCTCATCGTGCTGATATACTTGCGTAATTGGGAAAGATCCCCAAAGGATTATTGAACATAGAAAGGCTGGTGCAAGTATTTGCGGTCTTAAGGCCATTTCCAGCGAATATCCATTTATGCCAATATATGCCGTGATGAATGTATAAAGCCCTTGAAATAGACCCGCTGAAATCCATCCATACCAAGGATATTTTTTCAATCGAACCCAAGGATGACTATAGGCTCTCGAAATAAGAATATACCCCAATATCAATAAGGAGAAGGTGAGCCCTATTTTAATGTATGCGAGATAAATTGCAGCGATGTCTACGGCAGTGGCAACCCAATACAAACCCAAAGAAACTTTGGGTGGATTTTTTAATAATCCAATACTTTTTTCATCTTTATCGAAATACGAGTTGAAAGCATTACTTGCCGGATATACCAATAAATGTAAAATCAAAAATACCCATAATATCTCATTTTCTGTGAAATTCGGTGATATTGCTAAAGCAAAAAAGAACACCGGCATTAACAAAAAGGAGAACGGAATTCTCAAATGCAAAAGAATAGACTTCATAGACAAACAAGTTATGGTATTTTTGTTTAATATAACACTATGCCTGCATACTTAACTGCCCTTGGAACTGCCCTCCCACCCTTTGGTTTTCCACAGGGTGATCTTTTAGATTTTATGATAAAAGCCCATCAACTTTCGCCTGATGAGGCGCATCAATTATCAGTTTTGTACAGAGCGAGTGGAATTCAAAAAAGATACTCTGTCCTTTCCGATTTTGGTCAAAAAAGCGAAAATTATTCATTTTTTCCCAATAATAATTCTCTCGAACCCTTCCCAAATACTAGAAAGCGGATGGATACGTACTTCGAAAATGCCCTGCCTCTTAGCTTAAAAGCCATAGAAAGCGGGAGGGTAAACACCAGTGGAATTACGCACTTAATCACAGTATCCTGCACTGGCTTACAAGCTCCTGGCTTGGATATACAGCTTTTGGCTCACCTCAAATTGAATCAAGGTGTCGAGCGTTTTGGTATCCAATTCATGGGTTGCTATGCGGCTATTCCTGCGCTCCGACTTGCGAAGGCTATCTGTGAGAGCAAACCTCAAAGCAAAATCTTAATTGTGTGCTTAGAGTTATGCACCCTACATTTTCAAAAAGAAGCGACCCAAGATAATCTACTGGCCAACTGTTTGTTTGGAGATGGGTGTGCTGTTGCCTTAGTTTCTGCCGATAAGAGCCAAAAGGGATGTTTCGAAATTAAGGATTCCTTCTCTGCCATCATTGATGAAGGAAAAGATGACATGGCCTGGCATGCGGGTATTTTCGGTTTCGAGATGAAATTGAGCCAGCATATACCGGCGATTTTGGGAAAGCATATTGTTAAGTTGCGTGCTTCTCTTGAGGCAGCACTAGGGAAGGAAATAGATGAAAACTGGGAGTTTGCAATACATCCCGGCGGCAAAGGAATTGTGGAAAGTATTGGTCGTGCATTTGAGTTGGAGAAAGAAAAATTGGCGGCTTCTCTGGCTGTGCTACGAAACCATGGAAATATGAGCTCGTCGACCATATTGTTTGTCTTGAAGGAATTTATGAATCAGGGTTTTCAAGAAAATAAGGATGTTCTTAGCTTGGCATTTGGGCCAGGCTTGAGTTTCGAAGCTATACATATGCAATATCATGCCTGATTTTAGCCAAAGGTCTTATCAAGCCGAAATAATGGATGACCTTGAGGCGGGAGGAGAAGATCTCATGCAGGCCTTGCGGGAATTAGAAACAGTCAATATTTGGCTGGGAGGTCATACACTTACCCTTGCCGGATTGCAAAAGATCATAGCAGCGCATCCTCAAAAGAAAGATTGGATCATTTTGGATGCTGGCTGTGGAAGAGGCGATAGCTTACTTCATATTGCTAAATGGTGCCGAAAGAAAAAACTGAGGGTGCAGCTTATTGGTATTGATGCCAATCCGCATATAATAGGTGAAGCAGAAAACCGCTGTCAAGATTGGCCTGAAATTACTTTTAAGATTATGGATGTGTTTTCGCCAGAAATGGCGGCACTCAAATCAGATATTTGCTGCTGCACATTGTTCACGCACCATTTCACGGATGAGCAATTAGTCGGACTGTATAAGCAGTTTCATCAAATATCAGCAATTGCTTTTTTGATTAATGACTTGCAGCGTCATCCATTGGCCTATTATTCTATTAGTCTTCTCACCAATCTATTCTCAAAATCCAATATGGTGAAAAATGATGCTCGGCTTTCAGTATTAAGAAGCTTTCATAAAAACGAGCTGGAAAGCCTACTGGAAAAAGCCGGCATCAAGCAAAAAAGCATCGTATGGAAGTGGGCTTTTAGATGGGAAGTCATCGCTTGGTCAAAGGGAATCAATTGATTATTCCTAGATCAATGGCCTTTAGCACCAATTCTACTGGGCTGCTAATTTCCCATTTTCGCAGTATTTTTTTGCGATGTGTATTGATGGTGTGATGGCTGAGATTCAAGCTGTCAGCTATTTCATTCGTTGATAAGCCTTTTGCAATCATTTTTACAATTTGTAGTTCCCGTCCAGTGAGTGAGTCAATTTTGCCCTCTTTAGAATAAGGCGGCACTTTGTACTCCATAAGTATATCAAGTACTTTATTACAGTAAAATTTTTGATTGAGAGACACAGACATAAAGGTATTCCTGATTTCCAATACACTACATTTTTTGGTTACAAAGCCTTTAGGTCCGGTATTCAAATATTCTATCACTCTTTGCTTGTCCTCTGCATTGGAAATAAAGATGAATTTGAGGGTTGGATACTTTTTCACTAATTGGATCACATTTTCAGGGCTCGCGTCACCTACCGAATCTATATCTAACAACACAATATCTGCATCAGCGATTTGTGCATTTGCCATGCTTTCCGACTGCCCTAATAGTTGTATAGTTTCAATGTCTTGTATGATAAACTGAGTTGTGCTAATTACTAAACCTTCAATACTTATTATCTGGAGTTTCATAGACGAATCGATTACTGAGAGCAAGTTTATTCTTATTAAGATTGATTAAAAATAAAAAAGATCATTAATACTTTAACTGATTGAGTCTTTGTAAGGTTTTAGTTTTAATCCTCCCGCTCAATTAAACTCAAATATCTGCTAGTCCATTAAAGAAATCACTAGTAATAGCGATAAAAATCACTACTACAAGGCATTCATTTTCACTAATTTGAGTTATTGTTTGTCAAAAGGAACACCTATATATTTGCTATTATTTAAAACGATTCTAAATAATATGAGCAACATAAGATATTTTATATTAATCGCATTTTTATTGGCGACCCTCGCTAGCTGTGAGCAAGGGAATCAATCTACATCCGCAAACACAGTTGATTTAGAAAAACCTAAGATTATAAGTATCGGTGGAACAATCACTGAAATTGTTTTCGCATTGGGCGCTTATGAGTCTATAATTGCT
>JBDNFI010000001.1:0-68626 GCA_041689935.1 Cyclobacteriaceae bacterium | reverse complement strand
TGCATTGTATTTAGAAATCGCTAAAAATTTAGCAGATACCTATTCCAATTTGGGAGATTACAATCAAGGCTACTTATATATGGAAAAGGCCTTTGCGCTCAAGGATAGTGTGGATAATGCGGAGAAGCAAAAGGCTTTACAGGAAATGAAAAACCGGTTTGAGTTGGAAAAGTATCAAGAAGAATTGAAAATTCTAAGTGATGAATCAGAAACTCAGAAAAGCTCAATTAAACGGTTAATTATTATAAGTTTTGCTGGTGGTCTATTAGTCATCATATTGGCAATGTTAGTATATTTCCTTTTCAGGTCGAGGAACCAGAAAAAAAGGTTAAATGATGAGCTTCAGTTAAGTTCGATGCTAATAGAGAAGCAGAGAAACGCCTTAATTGAGCTGAATAAGGAAAAGGATTATTTCTTAAAGATTGTGGCTCATGATATCGCTAATCAGCTGGCAAATATAAAGGGCTTGCTCACTTTGATAGATTACGAAAAAAATGAAGGTTTCGATAGAGCCAAATTAGATGCTTATTGTGAGAGTATTGATAGTATCACTGGTAATATGATTTTGATGGTGCGCAAAGTGCTAGACGTTCGCAATTTAGATTTAGCCATATTGACACCAGACATGAAGCCGGTAAATGCTAGCGATTTAATGAAGGATTTGATTTTATCTTATAAAGAGACTGCCAGAAGAAAAAATATCGAAATCATCGTACCAGATCTTGATCCAGAAGAAAAAATTGTATCTGATCCACAATTTTTAATGCAGGCAATGGACAATTTATTAAATAACGCCATCAAGTTTTCTCCTAAAAACTCTCAAGTTGGTATAGATCTTCAGAAGACTAACAAGGCATTTACTATTTCAGTTTTTGATAATGGGCCAGGGATTCCTCCCGAGGAAGTAGGTAAGCTGTTTGAAAAATATACTCAGTTGTCCACCAAGCCGACGGCAGGAGAGCATTCCACTGGCTTGGGCTTGTCTATCGTGCGAAAGTATGTGCGAGTAATGGGCGGGGAGGTTTGGCAAGAAAACCGTCCAGAAGGAGGTTCGGTATTTCGCATGGAGCTTCCACAATAATACTTCGATTGCTAGCTGGCTTCTGATCAGTCTTTTTTGTGATCGGCCATATATTTCTCGAGTCAATTTATCCAAACAAGCAGGAAAAGGTTAATTTTGCTTATCAAAAAACAATTTTTATGGGAAGAGCATTCGAATTTCGTAAGGCACGCAAAATGAAGCGTTGGGGTCAAATGGCCAAAACATTCACCAAAATAGGCAAGGATATTGTCATTGCCGTGAAAGAGGGAGGCCCTGATCTCGAAGCAAACGCGCGACTTCGAGCCATTATTCAAAATGCCAAGGCAGTGAATATGCCCAAAGAAAATGTTGAGCGGGCGATCAATAAAGCGAGTGCGAAGGATGTGGCTAACTATGAGGAAATCGTTTACGAAGGCTATGGCCCACATGGTGTTGCATTCTTAATCGAAACAGCTACTGATAATCCATATCGTACCGTTGCAAACATCAGAATGTATTTCAATAGATCGAATGGATCGCTGGGTACAAGTGGCTCGGTGGCTTTTATGTTCGATCACAAGTGCTTCTTGAAAATTGCTGCTGATCGGATTGATGTGGAAGAATTGGAATTTGAATTGATAGATTTTGGTGCGGAGGAAGTGTTCGAAGATGATGATCAAATAGCTATTTATGGGGACTTTACTGCTTTTGGTTCACTGCAAAAATATTTGGAAGAAAAAGGCCTAGAAGTACTAAGCTCTGGATTTGAACGAATTCCTGCCAATTTTGTGGAATTGGATGAGCAACAAGAAGAAGAAATTCAAAAGCTTATCGAAAAGTTTGAAGATGACGATGATGTCCAATCTGTTTTTCACAATATGTAATAATTTGGCCTTAGCATTTTTTCTTTCCTCCTTTTTCTATACCCACATCCTATGAAGAAAATATATGTTGCATCCCGAAATCCTGTGAAAGTAGCCTGTACTCGGGCTGGATTTGAGAGGTGTTTTCCTTATGTGATGTTCGATGTAAAAGGTGTAAATATCGCCTCAGGTGTACCTGCGCAACCGATGACTGACCAAGAAACCTACGATGGAGCAGTGATGCGAGCTGAACGCGCCAAACAATCCTTTCCTGACGGTGAGTTTTGGGTAGGCATAGAAGGTGGTTTAGATCAAAAAGACGGTGCTATGGAAGCATTTGCTTGGGTAGTAATCATTGGTAAATTTAAATCTGGGAAGTCGAGAACTTCTACGTTTTTTCTACCTCCCGCCATCGTAGAGTTGGTAATAAAAGGTCACGAACTAGGTGAGGCAACCGATATTATTTTCAATAAAGACGGCACCAAAATGAAGAGCGGTGCAGTGGGAATGCTCACAAGAGATTTACTTAACAGAACGGAGTATTACGAACAAGCGATTACACTTGCTTTAATCCCTTTTATCAATCCGCATCTTTTTAATTAATTAGAACTTTTTGTTTTGCAAATTCTGAAAGTACGCTCGCATGGCTTGCTCCCAGCTTGCTTGTGCATCCCACGTATCTCCTAGGTAGATTTCTTGCGCATAAAGCTGCCGAACATAGTATTTGTAAACTAATGAGCCACCAGGTTGGGCATTTTCATTATACCCAAGTATTTCTCTCAAGTTACCTTCAGGCGCTCTTAGGTAGCTAAGTATCCATTGAAACCCATTTCGGCGAAGGACATCTTCACTCACTGCGGCATTTACCAATTCGTATTTGTACGGGTAGGTTTTGGCGATTTCTTCTAATCGAGCATTTTTTGCTGCGGCATTTGGGTCTTCATCTGCGAACATTCTAACGGCCAGATTATCTAATTTTACGTCTGGATTATATACTTCAAATCTCTTGTTATTAGGAATGCTGGCGGCCCTAAAATATGCTGGAAAATCTGGGATAAGGAAATTGGTAGAAGCGATACTGGAACTGCCAAGTGCGCTTTTTAATCCTGCGTCCAATTCATCAAAAGAGTTGAAAACAAGGTGCCAAGAAGCGGCATTCGCAGTCACAAACTCAGCACCCTTACTAAATGGTGCAATGGTCAATTCCATACCTCCCGCATTGTTTTGAGATAGGATAAGCACATTAGCAAACTGTCTTCGAAGGAGCAACGGCAATAATTCTTTTTGAGCATCCGGCCCTGCCATTACTTCTTCCAATTGGTAATAGGCAACAGCATCGATATTATTTTTTCGAAAAATCGGATGGACTTCTTTAGCCAAATCTTGCCAAGAAGTACTTTCAGGAGATATCAATACCAAGCTACGCTCCCGAAGCAATTCCGGTGGCAAAGTATTTCCATTTTTCAATAGAGCCAATTGTGGCATTACCTCTGTAGCTTGCGCCATGCTGGTTGCCGGCAATAATGCCCAACCGAAAAAAAGAATGTTCGTTAAAAATCTAACCAATATCAATTCCAATTTATATTTACCTTTGAATATAAAAGTAACCACAGCAAGTTAACAACGCTACCAATCCGCTAATTTTATGAGCTCGACTTTTTATTTTATCAAAATCAATACTGCCAAACCATCTTCATCAATGGTAAGCAGACAAAATATGCCTTCTTTGAAAGGAAATACTCCATTCTCTTTCTTAATGCTATTCGTGTGCTGCCTATTGCTTTTGCCTGTAAAACTAAGCGCTCAAAAAATAGATCGGGAACAATTGCTCAAAGATATTGAAATCCTGTCAGCAGACGATATGCAAGGTCGCAAAGCCGGTACAGCGGGAGGTGAAAAGGCTCGCCAATATTTAATTGGTAGATTTAGAGATAATCATATTCTATCTTATGACGAAGGGTATGAGCAGCCTTTCAGTTTCAATACATTTAGAGCAAACGAACGCTATGATAACAATGTAAATCTGATTGGGTACATCCAAGGCGAGATTGAAGACATTATTGTGATATCGGCGCATTATGATCATATAGGTGAAGCCAATGAAGATATTTACAATGGTGCCGATGATAATGCTTCTGGAGTTTCGGCCATGCTAGCCATGGCAGCGTATTTCAAAGAAAACAAACCGAAGCATACTATAGTGTTTGCCGCATTCGATGCGGAGGAGCAAGGCAAAAAGGGTGCGATTTACTTCATTTCAAAACCACCAGAGCAATTGCGCAAAGGGCTTATTCGACTCAATATCAATATGGATATGCTTTCCCAAAATGATAAAAATCAACTTTATGCTTCGGGTACATATCATAACCCATGGATCAAACCATTGCTAGAAGAAGTTCCAACACCAGCCAATTTCACTATTCAGTTTGGGCATGATAGACCTGAGCAAGGAGCCGACGACTGGACAAACTCATCCGATCATGGCCCTTTTCATAAAGAAGGCATTCCATTCATCTATTTTGGAGTGGAGGATCACGTAAATTACCACCAAGCAACGGATACTTTCGAGAATATTCATCCCGATTTTTATTACAATGCAGCATCCTTTGTTTTAAATGCGGTCATCCGTTTAGACAAGGCAGATTTGTTTACGGCACCCTCCTCCCGCAATTAATTATTTGGCAAATATCTGGGAAGGATCTTGGAATGATTTAAACTCCAATGCATTTCCACTTGGGTCTAGGAAAAACATAGTGGCTTGTTCACCAACTTCTCCTTCGAATCTAATGTAAGGTTCTATCACAAATTCAACACGCATCGCTTGTAGTTTGTCGGCAAGAGAATGCCATTGTTCCCAAGGCAATATTGCCCCAAAATGTCTCACAGGTACAGACTTTGAGTCCACTTGGTTGGTTTGGGCGGTGCCAAGCTCCTCAGGTTTGAGGTGTGCCGACAGCTGATGCCCAAAGAAATTGAAATCGACCCATTTGTCTGTAAAGCGGCCCATTTCGCAACCAAGTAATTCTCCATAAAAGGATTTAGTCGATTCCAAATCAGCCACTGGGAAAGCCAGATGAAAAGGTGTGTAGTTTAACGTCCTCATTTTTGTTGATAATAGAGTAAATTGGAAATTAATTTCAAATACAACTGCAATTTGCTAAAATGAATCAAGAATTAATAAACAAAAAAGTAGCATTGGTGCTGTCGAGTGGAGGTGCTCGTGGTGTTGCGCATATTGGGGTAATTGAGGCATTAGAAGAATTGGGCTACGAGATACATTCTATTGCAGGATGCTCCATCGGAGCAGTAGTAGGTGGGCTGTACGCATCTGGCAAATTGCCGGAGTTCAAAGAATGGCTTTGCAATTTGGATAAAGTAGATCTATTCAAATTATTTGATTTCACTCTGAGCAGGCAAGGATTTGTAAAAGGCGAAAAGGTTTTTAAAGAGCTAAAAAATATTGTAGATGATTGTAATATTGAGGATTTGAAGATTCCATTTGTATGCGTAGCGGTGGATATTTTGGCGGATGAAGAAGTCGTATTTGACAAAGGAAGTTTATTTGATGCCATGCGAGCCTCTGCTGCCATTCCTTCCATAGTTACTCCCATGAAAATAAAGACGCGGCTCATGGTAGATGGTGGAGTATTGAATCCTATTCCAGTGAATCTTGTCAACAGGATAAGCGATGATATTTTGGTTGCGGTAGATGTAAATGGGAAAGTGAAAGTTGAAAGTAAGGATCTGAATAAGAAAAAGAAAGAAGAAAAGGAATACCAAAATAAGGTAGAAGCCTTTGCACAAAAACTTTGGTCTTTGTGGCCAAAAAGTCAAGCCGAAGAAGAAAAGAAATTTGGCATACTTGAGTTGGTTACCAAATCTTTGGATTTAATGCAGGATAAACTTTCAGATATTATTTTGGCTAAGAATCCTCCTGATATCTTGGTGACTGTGCCAAGAAATGCTTCAGGCACTTTTGAATTTTATAAATCGGCAGAGCTGATAGACCTTGGAAAGCAATTGTTTCTTAAAAACCACGAAGAATGGATCAAGAGTCAACAGGAAACGTAAGTCAGCTCAACCAATACGTAGGCAATATCGACATCTACCTGCTCGATCAAATACTAAAAGGGCGGTTCAATAACGAAATGAAGGTGCTAGATGCTGGAAGTGGTGAAGGCCGCAATCTGATATGGTTTATGCAGCAAGGCTATGAAATTCATGCTATTGACCAAAATGACGGAGCATTACAAATGCTCAAGTATCAAATGAGAAGCCTCAATAGGCATGACTTGGTAGATAATACCTATATAATGGACTTGGCAGAAATGCTTTTTCCAGATGCCGCTTTTCAACTTGTGGTCTGCTCGGCAGTGCTCCATTTTGCAAATAATGAGGAGCATTTCAAGGCAATGCTACAAGAGCTCACACGGGTAACAGCGGGAGGTGGATACCTTTTTATCAGAACAGCCACAGCTAGGGGATTGCCACCCACTTCTTTCCAAGCCATAGGCCATGGTCGATATCATTTGGCAGATGGAACTGAGCGCTTTCTGATCACAGATGCTCACATTTCGACCTTGCTTGCCATGGGCTGGGAAGCCATAGAGCCCATTAAATCGGTGTTAGTAGAAGACTATCGAAGTATGCTGGTTGCAGTCCTGCGAAGAATGGAATAGCTATTCTATTTTTGTAACACCAGATTCCTTCTGGCTATTTTTATACTCCACATTCCTTTCAAATCGTCCATTTGGTGATTGAGTGCATTGTCATTCGGATATTTTTCTTGGAGCGCAGCTAAGGTCTCGGCTTGTACTTGGGTATTTTCAGTCCCATGACAATTTAAACACAGACCACTACTTATTACAATAGGTTTGGTGTAAAGAAGAAAGTCATTGCCAATTTTCTGCACATTGTCGTTCAGCTCAATGCCATTCTCCATATTGTATTCATACGCTTCCAATATTGGTTTCTCAGCTTCATTCGGTTGGTCTTGCGGATTTCTCCATCTATTGCTAGCTCGCCTGATCTCCACATCATACTCTTCCGCAACAGACTTTAGCAGGGGTAAAGCACTCACATTGCAGTAATCAATGGCATGGACTACACCTCCCGCTTCCACAGCTTGTAGTAATTCTTGAATTAAACTGGCTTGGGCACTGTCTGCCACCATTCGCCCAAATTCAAAGGCACGTTCTATGATTTCGCCATCACTTATTACCCTTATTTCTCTTTCATCCAATTCCTTCGCCACTTCATCGGTAATTAGTCCTTGTTGATTATCAGGATTTCCACAGGCTATAAATAGGAAAGTAATAGCAAATATGGAGTATATAGTTTTGCACATAATCTGGTGATTTAATCTAATAACAATGCTAACGCAAAATTCTCTCTTCAATTTCGTAATTTTGAAGTCTATATTACAAAGATATGTTAGATAAACTCGAAGCCATAAAAAATAGATTTGAAGAAGTTGCTGAATTTTTGATAGACCCTAATGTGATGAGCGATGTAAAGCGCTACACACAGCTGAACAAGGAATACAAGGATCTCGATAAAATAGTAACAAAATACCATGAGTATAAGGATGTGCTAGATGGAATAAAAGGCTCTAAACAGATTCTTGAAAAGGAGAAAGACCCAGATTTTAGAGAAATGGCCAAAGAGGAATTGGATTTGCTTGTACCTAAAAAGGAAGAGTTGGAAGAGGAAATGCGCCAAATGATGATCCCTAAAGATCCCAATGATGGTAAAAATGCAATTTTGGAAATACGAGCGGGTACAGGAGGCGATGAAGCAGGGATATTTGCAGGTGATTTATTTCGGATGTACCAGCGATTTGCAGAGAAGATCGGGTGGAGATTGAATGTAATGGATTTTACAGAAGGTTCTTCAGGTGGCTACAAGGAAATAGTGTGTGAGATTTCTGGTGAGGATGTATACGGGAAAATGAAATACGAATCGGGAGTACATCGAGTACAACGAGTGCCGGCTACTGAAACACAAGGCAGAGTGCATACTTCTGCGGCGACGGTGGCCGTGCTACCCGAAATGGAAGAGGTAGAAGTAAACATCAATATGAACGATGTCAGAAAAGATACTTTCTGCTCATCTGGGCCGGGTGGTCAGTCTGTAAACACCACCTACTCTGCCGTACGGCTTACCCATGGGCCTACTGGTTTGGTCGTTTCATGCCAGGATGAGAAGTCCCAGATCAAAAACTTCGAGAAAGCCTTAAAAGTATTGCGCTCAAGAATCTATGAAGTGGAACTAAAAAAGCATAATGATATTGTAGGCGCGCAACGCAACTCTATGATAGGCAGCGGCGATAGGGCTGATAAAATCAGAACCTACAATTACCCACAAGGCCGAGTTACAGATCATCGAATAGGATATACCGTGTACAATCTACCTGTAGTAATGGAAGGTGAAATCGGAGAATTTATCCAGCAGCTAAGGCTTGCCGAAAATGCGGAAAAATTGAAAGCGGGAGGAGGAGAGTATTAAGCTTTTTTCTTTTTGAAAGGCCGATGCTAGTAGGCATTATTTATATTGCATTCCGAATCATTAATTTCTCCAACAATGAAAAAGATTTTACTTCCAAGCCTAGTTCTTTTAGCCTTCCTTTTGGGCTTTGGTATTGCCAAATATCAAGGTGAAATAACAATAGAAAGCATTACCGAAGCTGAAAAAATTTTGGATTTGGAATTTACCGATGCCAATCGTGCCCAAATACTGAATAGCCTTAAGTCTAATCAAAGTTCCTTGGAGGCTTTGCACGGCTATGAGCTGGACAATGGCCTTCCTCCCGCCATGGTTTTCAATCCACTACCCGTCGGTTTTGAAGTACCCACACTGCAATCTACTATTGATTGGAACATTCCAAGCGATGTGCAACTGCCCGCAAATAAGGATGAACTGGCTTTTATGGGCATTAGCCAATTAGCTTCTCTTATTCAACATAAGAAAATCACCTCTGTAGAACTAACCCAATTTTTCATCAATCGACTCAAAATGTACGGTGATACATTACAATGTGTGGTCACTATCACTGAAGCAAGAGCAATGGAAATGGCGCAAAAGGCTGATAGAGAAATAGCTGCTGGTAATTACAAAGGGCCACTCCACGGGATTCCTTTTGGCGTGAAAGATTTATTTGCAGTGGAGGGATATAAAACCACATGGGGTGCTATGCCTTTCAAAGATCAGGTAAGACAGGAGACGGCAACTGTGGTGAAAAAACTAGATGATGCAGGTGCGGTGTTGATCGCTAAACTAACGCTTGGTGCCTTGGCAATGGGAGACGTATGGTATGGAGGAGTGACCAAAAATCCTTGGAATTTGGATCAAGGATCGAGTGGATCCTCTGCTGGATCGGCTTCTGCGGTAGCCGCTGGGCTAGTGCCATTTGCGTTGGGTACAGAAACACTAGGTTCTATCGTTTCGCCATCTACGCGCTGTGGAGTTACTGGTCTACGCCCAACATTTGGAAGAGTAAGTAGAGCAGGAGGAATGGCACTAAGCTGGAGCATGGATAAAGTTGGTCCAATGACTAGAAATGTGGAAGATTTAGCCATCGTGTTTTCGGTCATTAAGGGAGTAGATGGGCTGGATCCGTCATTGATCCCATCTGGCTTCAATTATAGCTCAAGCAATGATTTAAGCAAACTGAAAATTGGGTATATCAAGAGTTTTTTTGATGGACAATACAGAGGAAATGATTTTGATAAGCAGGTATTGAAAGATTTGGAATCCTTGGGCGTAGAATTGCGGGAGGTTGAGTGGAATTTTGATTTACCAATTTCGGCTTTGAGAATTATCCTAAATGCCGAGGCAGGCGCAGCATTCGACGAATTGACCCGCTCAGGCTTGGATAGCTTACTCGTAGCGCAGGGAAATAATGCCTGGCCAAATATATTTCGCTCATCAAGATTTATTTCTGCTGCTGACTATATCAATGCCAATAGAGTGCGGACTGAATTGGTGCAGCAAGTAAATACCTTGATGCAGGAGTTTGATGTCATTGTAACGCCAAGCTTTGGAGGAAGTCAATTATTGGTAACCAACCTCACTGGGCAGCCATGCCTGGTAGCTCCCAATGGCTTTTTCGAAAACGGAAGTCCATCGAGTATTTCTTTTATTGGGAATTTATTTGAGGAGGAAAAGTTGATTCAAGTTGCGCGTGCTTGGCAAGCAATTACGGAGCATAATAAGCTGCAACCGCCAATGTTCGCTTCCAAATAGAAGGCAGCTTTTGTTAAGCTAGAATGGCTCTCCAATGAGCCATTTTTTGTTTTGTGAGGAGCTGATAGAGATGAGACCTTCAGTTGTGGTTATCATCTCATTATCAGAAAGTAGCTGATAGTTTCCGGCAATTTTCAGATTTGTATCTCCCTGTAATTTGAATTGCAAAGCGGTATTTGCTGGTAGCCATTTTTCGAATTTCAACTCCTTGGGCAAATGCCATTTAAAGTGTTGATCAAAAATGACTATTTGCGAATTGGCTGTTTCAAATAATTCGAAATCAAGGGTAATCGTATTTGCAGTATCGAAAACGTTCAAATTCCTCCCGCCATTTTTCTCGACTATGTTGAGGGATTTTTGAATTAAGTTATCTGAGTCTTCAATTTCAAAAAGTTCGATATTCCATTGCATTTCTATCAGTCTCATAATGAGCTCTCTATTTACCTTTTGGCAAAGTACGGCATCAATTTTGATTTCCTTATTGAGTAAATCTCCAAACACATTTTCGTGGGCAATCACATAAGGTGCCCACTCTAGCAAGGATGCTAATTTCTCAATATTAGCCTCATTGAGAGAGGTAATTAGCAGAGCAGGTTCTTGAAATTCCTTGACAAAATGATGGGATGACACGGTGTTTTGAAATTGATGGATACAATATTAGTAAAGGAATGAAGAAAGATGAAAATAAAAAAGGCTGAGGGAATTTCTCCTTCAGCCTTTCAATGAGGTCTATGCTATATCACAAATCAAAACTTATCCCAAGCATAAAGTTCCTGCCGGCCATTGGGTAAAAGAAGTTTTCTTGTACGCGTTCGCCGCCAGCGATATAGCCGAAAGTATATCCATTTGGCTCATATTTAAGGTCTAATATATTATTGAGCATGAACGTGAGCCTAGTTCCTTGGATATGTTTCGTCCTTAGCAAATAATTGAATCGTAGATTTTGGACGAAAAAAGCATCTAATTTTCGAGTTTGATTGGAAGTATTATCCAAAAATTGATCGCTCACATATTTATTGACCAATGCGATTTCAAAATCGCGGGAGGGTTGATAAGTAAGCGTAGCTCCACCAACCCACTCTGGGCTTAGAGCAATATCGGTGGTACCATGAGCAATTTCTTGTTGACCTCCCGCATCAAAATCATCGACAAATTCCACAAAGTCGATTATTTTATTTTTACTCCAAGCGAGGTTAGCCGCTAAACTCCATCTGCTACTCAATTGATAACTTCCATCTACTTCTATTCCAGCTCTATAGCTATTGTCCACATTCGTTCGGTTGTAGGCACCTACATCATTCACTTGTCCGGTTATTACCAATTGGTTTTGGTACAACATGAGGAAATGATTTGCCGTGAAAGAAAATCGATCGTTTTTCCAACGTACTCCAGCTTCTACATTTTGCATTGACTCTGCCACTGGCCTACTGTCTGGTGTCGACTCTGTTAAGTCGCGGCGTACAGGTTCTCTATTTCCGATACTGTAGCTCGCATATAGCATAGTATTAGGATTTGCTTGATAGGTTGCGCCTGCCTTTGGATTGAAGAAAGCGTAATTTACATCTTGGGTAATGTTATTGAGATTCCGGTTGAATCCTAGGAACGAATAATCAATTGTGCGCAATTGTAAATCGCCAAAGAGGTTTAATTTTTCATTAAGTTGGTAATTCACCTTACTGTATAAATTGAAGTCCGTTTTGAGGCCTTCATTATCATAATAACGATCGCCAGGAGTAATTTCAGTTCCAAGGAATCTTCCCCAAACTACCTCGCCAAAATGGTCTCCATCGTATTGATTCCACGCACCTCCGAGGGTAATTTCTAGCTTATCATCAGGTCGATATGTACCGCTAAAAGTGGTGCCGTAGAAATGATTATCTAGCCATCTACGTCGTACTAGGTCGGTTCGGCTGATGGTTTCATCTCCAATAGTTATTGCTGGCAGATTATAATTGGAAAGGCGGTCGTTAAATCTGAATTGCTCAAAATATCCTCTTCCGCGGGTGTAATGCAAAGCCGCATTGAACGTAAATTGTGGATTTGCCTCCAAGGCATAAATTAACTGATAGTGGTCTTGCTGGTAATTATCTACCTGATTATTGTACTCATAAAAATTGTACGTGCGACTGTCACTATTTAGTAAATTTTCTCGCTGCTGCTCATTTAGGCCGTTCCTATCGATGTAGGCCAGCATTTGTTCGCGGTCTCCTCTTAGCCTTGATTCGGGCGTTCCTTCCCATGCCTGGTACGTTTCCTCAGCGCCAGAAAATACATTAAGTTTCAATAGACTATTTTTACCGTGAAAACCGCCTGATAAATAGAAGGAGGAAAGGTCTGATCTAGCTCGATCAATAAAGCCATCTGACGTGATTTTGGAGAGGCGAGCATCTAAGGTGAATTTATCGTCGATGAGTCCAGTGCCTACTCTTACCGTATTTTTCCAGCTATTAAAAGAGCCAAAGGAGTTGTCGATTTGAGCGTATGCATCACGATTAATTGCATCGGTTTGGATGTTTATCGATGCGCCAAATGCCGCTGCACCATTGGTAGACGTTCCAACTCCACGTTGGATTTGGATATTCTCTACCGAGGAAGCAAAGTCAGGCATATTTACCCAAAATACCCCGTGCGATTCGGAATCGTTAAGAGGAATACCATTTACAGTTACGTTCACTCTCGTGGCATCACTTCCTCTTATTCGAAGACCTGTGTAGCCAATTCCTGCTCCTGCATCGGAGTGAGTTACAATAGATGGAGTTTGATCAAGCAGCATAGGAATATCTTGCCCTAAATTCTGTTTTTGAATTTCCTTTCTATTGATGGTCGAAAAGGTTGCTGGTGTTTTTTCGGAAGCTCTTGTTGCAAATACAATAACCTCCTGTCCAAGTAATTCGCTTGGCTCCAATTCAAAAATCACTCTTCCATTTGCAGTACTCTCCACTATTTGTGTCAGTGTTTTGTATCCTACAAAAGAGATCCTAAGGGTGATTTTAGTATCCGGAACATTGGAAAAACTGAAATTACCATTTAAGGCGGATACAGTTCCAAACCGAGTTCCCTCAATAATTACGTTGGCATTGGATAATGCCAATTTTGTTTCCTTATCTACAACTTGGCCCTCGAATGAACTTTGGGCAAAGGAAACAACCGAGCCTAAGCATAGCGCTAGGCAGATGACAAATTTTAACATGTTAGAAATTTTTAGGTTAAACATTGCGAAGCATCTAAGGGGCAGATGCTTCCTTTAATTGTTTTACCATACCTCCCTTCGACCGCATTACCGGCATCAGGTTCAATGGGTATAATCTCAGCCCGTATATTTAGGGCACCCCTTTATTCTGCTGTAAATGTACGCCTAAATCTTTTTAGTGCAAGTTTCCAATTACTTTTAACGCGCTTTCTAATCTTTCATTCTCTTTCCCTTTTATAATAGTGTAAGGGAGTCTCCTTTTTTTACATTCATCCAAGTAGATATTGAAAAAGTAATTTCTAAGTTCAGGATGTTCGCGTTGAGGATCTTCCACCCATGGGGTATCGACATACATCAAAAAGTAGTGATCATACTTCCTATTTTTCAATTCTCTTTCTATCCAGCCTTGCACCTGCTTGAAACGGTGCAAACTCCAAATTTTGATCACCGTGAGTTCTGTATCACAAATAAGAAGCGGTGGCGTAGATTCAGCCAGTTTATCTTCACTTTCAATTTGCCCTTTGGCTATTTCAGTGAGGTCGATGTATTTGTATTCTCTACCTAAACCTTTCAAATACTCACGTGCAAATTCCGGTACTAGAGGATAGGAGAGTTCTTCTGAAAGTTGTTTAGCAAGAGTGCTTTTTCCCGTAGATTCTGGTCCAATTATGGCGATTTTTTTCATAAACTCTTTTTGATACTAAGCTCTCGGCGCCAACGGGTGTAACCCATGATAGCCAAGATTAAAAAAACAAAAAATTGAAAGGATGTTAAAATTAGTCCTTTGTAAAAGTATAACGGTATAGAAAGTAAATTAGTGAAAATCCATGCTATCCAATGTTCGATTTTCTTTTTTGCCATCAATAGCATCGCTACAAAAGCCATGGATGTAGTTAGCGCATCCCACAAAGGCACATCACTATCTGTAAAATTAACCAATAAATAGGCAATTAAAATAAATGAGCCAGCAAGCAACACACCACTAAATAACCACTCCTTGGAGGTATTGGTCGATATAGAAATAAAATTATTGTGATTATCTTTTCTTGACCAAATATACCATCCGTAAATACTCATAATAAAATAATAGGCATTGATACCTACATCAGCGTATAATTTGGCTCCGAAACATATATATACATATATCAGCACGCTTATTATTCCTGTTGGGAACACGAGGATATTCTCAAGTCTTGAATACCAAACACTTAGTAACCCAAAAAATACGGCTGTAGATTCGAGTAAGGTCATTTGCTGGATTCCTTCCCGCAATCCTTCCCAGATTACATTCCCTTCCATCGCACAAAAATAGGGTAATGTTTTTTGGAATTACTATCAACAGTGAATTTATAAAAGTTTGGAAAATTTAGAAAAATGAGCCGTTCACATCAATATTTCGCTTTTTGATAAAAAGGCTAGAAAAATAAAATTCTAATTACGTAAATTGTACAATCTTTAAATGGAATGACTTGAAACAAGTATGTAATTTATAAAGGCATCCCATTGAAAAAATGCTTTGGTCTATTATTACTTTGATGAAGAAATAATTCCGTTTTTCATGTAAAAATCAAAACAAAATTAAAGATTTAAGAGATTATTAATTAAATTTGGAACCTCTTTTGCTCTATAGCAATTATTAACTGGCATAACGGAGAAATGAAAATGAAAAAAGTATTAGTATTTGTAGCGGTCTTTGTTTTGGGGATTTTTTCTACTCCTCTATCAGCGCAAAGTGGTTTTAACTGGCCACCAGATGAAGCTTTGGCGCAATCAGCTAGGGATAAGTATATGTTACATACAGATTCTAGGAAAATGGGTGACTACAATACAGCTCACTCAACTTTAGTTTGGTTATTGAACAACACACCTGAATTAAGTGAGTCTTTATATATCTCTGGTCATAGAGTATTTGAAGAAATGGCTGATGTAGAAGAAAATGAGGCAAGAAAGTACGAACTTCAAGATTCGGCCTTGTTACTTTATGATTTGAGAACTAATTACTTCGGAGATGAATTTAACATTTTAAATAGAAAGCTTCTTCCAGAGTATAAGTACTATGCAAACCGTACTAACAAATTGCAGGATTTATTGAATGATTATACTAGATTATTCGAAATCGCGTCTCCAGCTGATATCAATGATTTTCATATGCTTACCTATATGGATGCTATACGCCGTAACCAAAAAACTAACGGAGGTTCTTTGACGGATCCAGAAATAATGGCCATTCATGAAAAAGTGATGGGTGTGTGGGAAGAAAAAATGAAAACTGCTAAGAACAAGCCACAACTTGAAGAAATGAAAGGTCAGATTGATGGTATTCTCACAGACATGGTTACGATCGATTGTAATTTCATTGATACTCAATTGGGAGATAAATTGAGAGCTAATCCAACAGATTTGGAAATGGCTAAAAAGATATTTAGCTATTCAATTACTGCTTCTTGCACTGATTCTGATTTATTTACAGAAGCAGCGAAAGTATATTATGTGAGTGAACCTCAATTGGCGGTTGCAAAGGTATTAGCAAGTAGAGCCATAAAAGAAGAAAATTATGATGAAGGCTTAAAGTACTTGAATGATGCAATCGAAATGTCAGAAGATAACGCCGAGCAAGGTGAATTGACAATGAGAATAGCAGAGATTGCCTCCTTCCGAAATGAAAAAGTTAAAGCAAGAGATCTTTACTTGAAGGCTGCACAAATCGACCCATCATTGAAAGAAGCGTATTCTAAAATCGGTGATCTTATTCTTGGAAGCTATGATCAGTGTAAGCAGGAGAAAAGTAGAATTGATGATAGAGCTATATTTATTGCAGCTTATGAAATGTACGTAAGAGGCGGAAATGGACAAAGAGCTGCTCAAATGAAGCAACAATTCCCAACAGCCGAAATGATTTTTACCGAAGGTAGAGCCGTTGGAGAAGAAGTGAGAGTTGGATGTTGGATTGGGATGACCGTGAAAATTCAAAAAGCTGATTAACCATCAGAATATGATAAAACAAAAAAGCCGCATCCAGCGGCTTTTTTGTTTTACAATAAAACGAAATGGTTGACGAATTAATTTTTAATGTCGTGGGGATTTTTGCTGATTTTCTTATTTGGAAAAATCCACACTGATAATATTGCTAAAATGAATAGCGCAATTATTAAAAAGAGCATTGGCATGATTCAGATATTTTTGTTTGAAACAAAAGTAATAAAATCCTGCAAATTATTCGCTTAAAAAATTATTAAGATTCATGCCGAACTATTAGTAACTAATGTCTAATTTTGTCTGGCAAATAACGAATCCATTAGAATTATTTGCTATGCTCTTGGAAAACTCAAAAATTGCTTACGAAGCACTCACCTATGAAGATGTGCTTCTTGCTCCAGGTTACTCAGATATTCTTCCTAGAGAAACTGACACCACCACCCGCCTTACTAGAAATATTACGCTAAACATTCCATTAATTTCATCGGCAATGGATACAGTTACTGAAACTGATTTAGCCATAGCGATGGCCTTAGAGGGTGGAATGGGCTTTATTCATAAAAATATGACTAAAGAAATGCAGGCAGAGCAAGTGAGAAAAGTAAAGCGTTCTCAAAGCGGTCTCATCATCGATCCAATCACTCTTGATTTTGACGCAACCATCGGAGATGCTAATCGCATTATGAAGGAATTCAAAATCGGTGGTATCCCAGTAGTTGATGTCAACAATACACTTATCGGAATTATCACGAACCGTGATTTACGTTTTCAGAAAAATATGAGTCGTCCAATTAAAGAGGTGATGACTATTGAAAACTTAATTACTGCAAACGTAGGCATCACTCTTTTGCAAGCGGAAGATATCCTTCAAGAGTACAAAATTGAAAAATTGCCTATAGTTGATAAGAACGGAAAACTAACCGGTCTAATTACATACAAGGATATCCTAAAAAGGAAAGATAAGCCAAATGCCTGCAAGGATGAATATGGAAGACTTCGAGTTGGAGCTGCTGTAGGTGTAACGCCAGATATATTAGAGCGTATAGAAGCACTTAAAATAGCCGGTGTGGACGTCATTTCTATCGACACTGCTCATGGCCATTCCAAAGGAGTAATTGAAGCTGCGAAAAAAGTAAAGGCTCGCTTCCCTGAGTTGGAACTGATAGTGGGTAATGTAGCGACGGCTGAAGGGGCAAAAGCCTTGGCGGATGCAGGTGCAGATGCAGTCAAAGTAGGGGTAGGTCCTGGAAGTATTTGTACCACAAGAATTATTGCTGGTGTAGGTGTGCCTCAGCTTTCTGCGGTAATGGAAGCAGCAAAAGGTTTGGAAGGTACAGGCGTACCACTGATTGCGGATGGTGGAGTGCGATACTCAGGCGATTTGGTGAAAGGATTAGCGGGAGGTGCTGATAGCGTAATGATTGGTAGTTTGTTAGCAGGCACCGAAGAAGCTCCAGGTGAGGTGATTATCTATGAAGGAAGGAAATTTAAAAGCTATAGAGGAATGGGCTCTCTGGAAGCAATGGAAGATGGATCGAAGGATCGCTACTTCCAAGATGCTGAAGATGACATCAAAAAATTGGTGCCGGAGGGAATTGTAGGTCGAGTGCCTTTCAAAGGTTCTGTGGCTGAAGTCCTTTATCAATTAGTAGGAGGACTAAAAGCTGGTATGGGCTATTGCGGAGCCAAAGACATTCTTGCCCTGCGAGATGCCAAGTTTGTGAGAATTACTGCAGCAGGTGTGAGAGAAAGTCATCCTCATGATGTACATGTAACTAGAGAAGCACCAAATTATAGCTTAAGGTAATCCATTCTCAGGATATAGTAAATAAAAAAAGGAGTTGCTTGTTGGCAACTCCTTTCTTATTTACATCCAGATTTTTATGCTTTTGAAGGCGCAACTGCTGAAGCTTCAGCAGCTTTTTTCTGAGCCTTTTCCAAGGACCTACTTGTCAAATCTACCACAAGTGGCGCGGCAATGTAAATCGAAGAATAAGTACCAACTAGGATACCAACTAAGATGGCAAAAGAGAATCCTCTCAATACTTCTCCACCAAAAATTAGAAGAATTAACATTACTAATAAGGTAGTGGTAGAAGTGATAATTGTACGACTGATGGTATCATTGATCGCCTCATTAAACACTTTTTCGAAGTTTTTGGACAGCGTATTTTCTAGGTTCTCTCGAATACGGTCAAACACAATTACTGTATCGTTGATTGAGTAACCAATCACAGTCAGCATTGCCGCAATGAATACTTGGTCTACCTCAAAGGCAAATCCAAATGCTCTTGCTATAGCAAATGCGGAAATTACAATAAGTACGTCATGGAAGAGAGCTATAATTGCACCTAAACCAAATTGCCATTTTCTAAAACGGATCAGGATGTATAAAAATATAGCAACCAATGAAAGGAAGATAGCCTCTTGTGAGCTTGATTTAATGTCATCAGCGATGGTGCCACTTACTTTGGATTTACTTGAGATAGTAAAAAATCCATCGCCTACCTTGCTATCATCAGCAATAAACGTAAGTCCAGAGTACCCTTCCAAACCAGTGATTAATGCAGATTCCACATTTTGATCCGACTCCTCACTAGTTTCTGCAATCAAGTAACTCGTTGTAATTTTCAATACATTATTACCACCATAGGTTTTTACTTCTGTGCCAGCGTTTTCAAACTGGTCTCCAAGAGCAATCTTCACCTCAGTGGCAGATTGAGGAGTAGGGAAAGTAACTACGTAAGAACGGCCACCTGTGAAATCAACACCCAAATTCAATCCTTGCTGTATTACTAATAATACTATTCCGACGGAAATGAAAATCGATGAACCAATGTAAGCCTTTTTTCTTTTCGACATAAAGTCGAAATTGACGTTCTTCAGTAGGTTTTTAGACCAAGCAAATGAGAAATCAAGTTTGGTCGCATCACCTTTGCGAGACATCCATTCTATAACTACACGAGTAATAAATACAGCTGAGAAGAATGAACAAATAATACCAATGATTAGTGTTATGGCAAATCCCTTTACTGGACCTTGACCCAATGTGTAAAGGATAACACCAGTCAATAAGGTAGTTACGTTTGCATCTATTATGGAGCTGTAAGCTTTCTCATAGCCAAGTTTGATCGCATTTAATAGATTGACTCCTTTGCCTAATTCTTCTCTTATTCTTTCGAAAATTAGCACGTTGGCATCAATGGACATACCGATAATCAATACGATACCCGCAATGCCCGGCAGGGTGAGAGAAGCATTAAGCTGAGCTAAAATTCCCACAATGAAGAACATGTTGAATACCAAAGCCAAAATAGCAACTGCTCCACCTTTAGCATAGTAAGCAAACATGAACAATACAACCAATGCCAAGCCCACAATGATAGAAATGATCCCTTGAGATTGAGCTTCTTGCCCAAGTGTTGGGCCGATAATTCCATATTCAACGATCTGGGTAGGAGCGGGTAAAGCACCTGCTTTCAATAAATTTGAAAGGTCTCTAGCCTCATCAATTTCAAAATTACCAGTAATTTCAGAACTTCCTCCAGATATTTCACTTTGAACTGTAGGGGCAGTAAGTACATAATTATCAAGTACAATGGCTACTCGCTTACCTATATTTTCGCCTGTGATTCTTCTCCAATTCTTAGCACCATTCGAGTTCATCGTCATGCTAATGGCTGGCCTTGATCTCTGGTCGAACGTCTGTCTTGCATCTGTAATTACATCACCACCAAGTGCTGGTTCAGAATTACGGCCCTTTTTCAACGCAATTAGCTCCAATGTTTCGAAACCATCTGCACCAACCACTGGGCTGATAGACCAAGCGAACGACAAATTATTATTGAGTAAGGCTTTTACTTCGTCTCTCTCTAATATGCGGTTGATTCTTGAAGTATCTCTTACTTCGTAAGCCAAACCAAATTGTGACCTATTGAGTGAAAGAAAAGGAGATACTTGGCTACCTAAAAGATCTTGATCTGAATCTTGGGCAAGTTCTGCTTCAAGATCATTCAAGCCAGTGGTATCACCTTCTACAGTTTCTTGCTCATCTGCCAATTCATCTGCTAAATCGATAGCCGGCGCTTTTGCTTTTTCCTCTGCTACTAGAAAATCATTTACAGCTTGAATAGAAGCTCCATAGTCTTGAATATCCCAAACTTCCCAAAATTCAAGCTTAGCAACACCCTGCAATAGTCTTTTGACTCTTTCAGGATTATCTACACCTGGCAATTCGATTTGAATACGACCACTGCCTTGTAATTTTTGAATACTTGGCTGAGACGTGCCAAAACGATCAATCCTTGTTCTTAAAATATTGAACGAACGATCTATTGCATCTTCTACTTCTTTGTTGATTTCGGCAAGAATTTCGTCATCAGGAGTATTAAAGTCAAATCTCCCGCTGTTTGCTGCTGTTGCAAATATATTAGCAAGTGATTGGTCAGGATTACTTTCCTTAAATGAATCGTAGAAATGGCTGGTATAATTTCCACCGATCTCACGTACTCTTACATTTGCCTGCGCAATGGCATTTTCAACTTCAGGACCTGTATTGCGGCCTGCTAGGCCACGGATTATATCTGAAGGATCTATTTCAAGGGTTACTTGCATGCCGCCTTGCAAATCAAGGCCAAGTCCTAGCTCAGTTTCTTTTACCTCTTGGAATGTATACGCAATCCCGAAAAGATTGTAAACAGGCTCTCTCCATACGGAGTCCAAGTATTGTTGCTTTTTTGTAAAATCAATATTGCCTATTTCATCGGTTGCATATTCTGTGGCATTTTCTTGCACAGTGCTAGATACAAACGTGAAAGACAAATAGTATAAACACAGAAGTGTTGTAACTATTGAGATGAATATAACTCCACCTTTGTTACGCATAGTTGTAAAATTTAGAAATGGAAAATGTGTTTTTGTTGAAAATTTGAACCTAAGAAATTAGATCAAATTATGGGGCGTTAGGCGATATTATTCGTCTAAAGAGAACTTTTGAAAATCGTACGAGTGGTTCTGGGATGAGTACCACAGTCCATAATATCTTTTTCTCTTGTAGCGGAGATTCCCAAAGCAAGGATACTTCTTGGTTTTTGTTAAGCTGTTTTAATACTGGAACAGTAGCCTCGTAGGAGCTTACTTGGAGTTCGGTGTTGCTTTCACTATTCGTCTCGCTATCAGTATCCTGTGCTGAATCATATAGATGCGAATTAGCTGTGATCGCAATGAGGGAAGCAGGCTGAACCACAATAATGAATACCGCAGTGAAAAAGGCTGCGATCATTACAATGGATTTCTTGAATTGCTTTATTTTAGTTTTGCTTCTCATTTTACCTTACAAAACTAATAAGCTTTTATCAATTCGCAATAAAGTGGATGAATAGTTTCTTAATAGCTTGCTAAAAATCAATCTATTAAAGTTTATTTAGCTTGTGGTTGAGGTAAACCACCAACACCTCCATCGCATTTTTGAAATGATTGTTATTGGGAATCACCATATCTGCATCGCTTTTGAATGGAGCAATGTATTTTTCGTAGGTAGGTGCCACGTGCCTGTCGTAGCGATAGAGTACATCTTCAAGGTCGTAGCCACGTTCGTCACGGTCGCGGATAATCCTTCTCGAAAGCTTAATATATTCCTTTGCATCAATGAACACTTTCAAATCGAGTAAGCTGGCAACCTCGGGGTAGTAAAAAACGAAAATCCCTTCCACAACAATTATTGGTGCTGGCGAAAAGGTTAGTACTTCGGGTTTCGCCTCTGGGTTGTTAAAAGAATATTCTAATTTGCTTACTGTGCGTCCAGCCAGTAGTTCACGGATATCATGGGCAAATTGCTCATAGTCTATGGAATTGGGTGTGTCAAAATTTTTGATACCCATGTCGTCTATAGGCTGTAATTCACGAGCTCGGTAATAATTGTCCTGTGAGATAAGGCAAATTTCCTTGTTGGGAAAGGACTTCAATAGCGTATTGAGAAATAATGTTTTTCCTGACGCGCTTCCTCCAGTGATGCCGATAATGTATGGTTTGCTCATCATTACCCTTTGTCTATTTCAGAATTCTTAAGGAATTCCACGAGTTTTTTAACCGCAATTGCTCGGTGGCTGATGTTATTTTTCTGTTCCCGACTCATTTCAGCAAAAGTACAATCATATCCATCAGGAACAAAAATGGGATCATATCCAAAGCCAAAATCCCCTTTCATTTCATGGACAATTTTCCCTTTTATAATTCCTGCAAATTGCTTTTCTCCCTGCGCCCACATTAGGGTGATTACCGTTTTGAATTGGGCATTGCGATTCGTTTTACCTTCTAAGTTTTGCAGCAGCTTTCGCATATTGCCAATGTCGCTTCTTTCTCCTCCCGCATATCTTGCTGAAAAAACGCCAGGAGCTCCATCCAATGCATCTACTTCTAATCCAGAATCATCTGCAAAACTCGGCATGCCGAATTTCTCAAAACTAAAGCGAGCCTTGAGTCGAGAATTTCCTTCAAGTGTTGTCTCCGTTTCTGGTATGTCTTCCAGAAAATTAAGTTCGAGCAAATTGATCACATCAAATCTGTCAGCTAACAGCTGATTCACTTCTGTAGTCTTATTAATGTTCTGGGTAGCAAAGCAGATTTTCATATTACTGATTGAGGATTGGATCAATTAGTTTTCTATGCAACCAATAGGTCAATTCCCGTTTGAAACGATATTTGGGCGGGAGGTAAAAAGAAAAAGGTACCCGATTTGGGCACCTTTTAGAGATCATTAAGGCCTAACTGAAATTAGGTGGACATCGAAAACTAATATTCCATTAGCTGGAATAATTCCACTTGGTTGGGATTTATACGCCAATGGTGAAGTTATATAAAATGTTGCTCTTCCATTTTCTTTCAAATATTGAAAGCCAATATCCCAACCTTCGATAACGGCACCTGTCTGATACCTAAATGCGAAAGGCTCATACGTTCTGTTTGGGTTGAAGATTCCAGCATCCCTCGCTATATTTTCATAACTTGTGTCGAAAACGCGACCATCAAGTAATTTGCCAGTGTAATTCACTCGAAGGATGTTTCCAGCGGTTGGAATACCGCCAGCACCAGATTCGTGTATCACATAAAATAATCCCTTGTTGTGGTATTGGGCCGTAATATTATTGGCTGCAAAATATTCTTGCAAAATTATTGTGTCCGCCTCCTTTTGTTTTTGAGGGTCATATAAATCATTTTCCCTAAAGCAAGAAGACTGAAGAAGAACCATTGCGAAAATGGCTGTAAGAGCAAAAATTTTATTCATTGAAATTATTCTTTAATGATATCGACCATTTCAACGTCAAAAGCCAAGATTGAGTTTTCTGTAATTTCTGCACTACGAGCCTGTGGACCGTATGCCAATGGAGAAGGAATGTAAATCGTTCCTTTAGATCCTTTAGGGAATAATAAAAGGCCTTCATCCCAACCACGGATAACCATGCCTTCACCCACCGTGAATTCTAGGGGCTCGTAAGTCCTTTCTTCTTGGAATTTACCCGCTTCTCTCGCTGCACTTTCAACGCTTGTGTCGAAAACGGTTCCGTCTAGTAGTTTACCAACATAATGAACTTTCACTTTATCACCTGCTTCTGGCATAGGCCCTGTTCCTTGTTCTGTAATTACATATCTCAAACCATTCTCCGCAACTTGCGCAACTATTCCGTTGTCCGACAAATATTGGTCTATGATTGCAATGTCAGCTTCTTTTTGTGCTGATGTTATTATATCTTCTTCTATTTGACGCTTTGCCATAAACTCCTGCTGCAAAACTTCAATTCCAGCCTCATCCTCCACGCTGATTACGCCTGTCATCATCGTCAATGGGTCCTCTGCCATAACTCCTGGAGGCAAGTTTTGTCCGTAAGCATCTGCCGCAGATAGTTTGATATGAAGGCTGTCGCCTGCTCTTCTAGAAAGCAGGAAAGCCTCTTCCACTTTATTATTTGCTGGAAGAGAATCATTAACAGGGAAAATTTGCGGGAAGCCATTGTCTGCTGAACTGAAAAGCACAGAATCGTTGGCATTTCTAAGTTCAAGATTCATAACTAAGAACTCGCCATTCTGAACTTCAGCTCCAGCACCTTTATTGATAAAAGTGTAAGAAATTCCCGATTCAGTAGTTTGCTCAGTTTGTGAGTCACATGCTGTTATAAAAGCTGTAAATGCAAATGTGATTGCGATCCAGCAGGCTGATTTTGACATCATTATTAGTGTGTTTAATGGTTTATAAGTTGTTGTTTGACTTCGTTTAGGGCAGTTTTAAATTTGGCTACGGTCTCATCAAGGCTAAGGGTGGATTGACCTCCCGCTGCATTTTTGTGACCACCACCTTCGAAATACGTTCGTGCAAAATCATTTACAGAAAAATCGCCAACAGATCGAAAGGACATTTTGATGGCAACTCCTCTGTCAATTATTACAGCTGCAAAAACTATCCCATTGATGGATAGTGCATAATTTACAATTCCTTCTGTATCTCCTGTTTTAGAGGAGAATTTCTTGAGATCTTCTTGGCTAATTACAAAATAGGCAGTCCGGTATTTCGGCAGAACGATAAGTTTTTGCGAAAGAGCATAGCCCAAAAATTGAAGGCGCTCCACTGAATTGTTATCATAAATCAATTTGGAAACCTTGGCTACATCTACACCCATATCAATGAGCTCCGCAGTAATCAAGTGTACCTTTTTGGTCGTGTTAGGATGCTTAAACGATCCTGTATCCGTCATGATGCCTGCATAAATGCATTCACCGATTTCAGTATCAATAAGTGCCGAATCGCCAAAGTGATGGATTAGGTCGAAAATTAATTCTGCGGTAGAGGCAGCGCTAGTGTCATGTGATACAAAATCTGCAAAATCTTCTGGCTCAGGATGATGGTCGATATGGAGTTTTTTACCTCCCGCTTCTCTCACCAACTCGCTCATGTCATTAATGCGCTTGAGGACTGGGAAGTCCAAGCAAACAATCAATTCTGCTTCTGCTATAAGTTTAGCTGTAAGCTCTTGGTTTCCATCCTCAAAATTGATGACATCATCATTTCCAGACATCCAATTCAAAAAGTTTGGATAATCTGTTGGAGTGATGACGCTGACTTGGTGATTTTTCTTCTTTAAATACCCAGCCAATCCCAACGAAGAACCCAATGCATCCGCATCCGGCTTATGGTGTGTTGTAATCACCACTTTTCGTGGTCTCTGAAGGAATTCTGTTAAACCCTGTAGTTTTTGCATGCTTAAATTCAAACCGGAATTAACCGCCCTTGTTGTTAGACAAGATGCAAAATTGAGAAGAAAATTTGACAATCAAAAAAATGGCATTTCACCGGCAATAAATTGAGCAAATATTGAAATACTTAGGGCGATAAGATTTAATGTTTTAATTTTGCATCCGAATTAACAAAATATATTGAAAATGTCAGGAAATAAGACTTTTACGATGCTAAAGCCGGATGCCACAGGAGCAAATAATACCGGCGCAATTGTCAAAATGATGGAAGAAGAGGGCTTCAAGATTGTAGCCATGAAAAGAACTCGTATGACGGGTGAAGTTGCTGGAGCGTTTTACGGTGTGCACAGTGAAAGACCTTTCTACGCTGATTTGTGCGCTTATATGTCATCTGGCCCTATTGTAGCCATGATTTTGGAAAAAGATAATGCCGTGGCAGACTTCCGCATCTTAATTGGTGCTACCGATCCTGCTAAGGCTGATAAAGGCACAATCCGTAATTTATTTGCTACTTCTATCGAAGCCAATGCCGTTCACGGTTCTGACTCGGACGAAAATGCTCAAATTGAAGGAAACTTCTTTTTCTCAGCTTTAGAGAGATTCTAGTCCATCGCATGTAGTATAATATTGAAAACGAAGGCTCATCAGTCTTCGTTTTTTTATGCTATTTCAGCAATGGATAGGTCATAAAATAAAGAAACCCTTCTCAATATTGAAAAGGGTTTCTAAAATGGGTGAAAGACGGGATTCGAACCCGCGGCCTCTAGTGCCACAAACTAGCGCTCTAACCGACTGAGCTACAATCACCATTTTTGGGAGTACAAAAGTAGACGTTTGCATCTATTTTGCCAAAACTTTAAGCGTTAATTTTACTGAGCGATCAAACAAGCTTTTCGGTATAGATATCGGCTTTGTGAGTAAGGCTACGTTCTCCAAAGTTTACTTGTACGGCTGTAAGGCCAGAAAGCAAATAGTTTCCGCCCGCATCTATTATCTTAGCTCCTGATTCGTAGATACTCAATGCAATTTTTTCGATTCTTTGCCCTACAATCAATACATCTGCCTGAATGGTCTTGCCTTCGTTGACTATATTTGCGTTGCTTATCAGTATTTTCGACATAATATGCTATTTGTGGACACACCCAAAGTTAAGGAAAGCCAAGTTTCATTCACGGATTTCAAACTGAACAAGCAATTGCTCGATGCAATTGCCGATGCAGGATTGGAACATCCCACTGAAATTCAAGAGAAAGCCATTCCGCAAATAATGGCAGGCCACGATATTTTTGGGATTGCTCCTACAGGTACGGGCAAAACTGCCGCATTTATCCTGCCTATTTTGATGAAGCTGCGCTATCCACAAGGAGAGCATGCGAGAGTGCTGATATTGGGCCCGACAAGAGAACTCATCTCTCAAGTAGCCGATGAAGCCAGAAAATTCGCAAAGAATACTGGACTAAGGATAGTGGAATTGTATGGCGGGATTGGCCCAAAAACCCAGATAGAAAATATACAAGCAGGAGTTGATATTATTGTAGCTACGCCAGGTCGCTTTTTGGATATTTATAGCCGTGGCGATATGGTGGTGAAGGGCATCAAAACCCTCATCTTGGACGAAGCTGATAAAATGATGGATATGGGTTTTATGCCACAGATTAGACAAATTCTTGAAGTGATCCCTACCAAAAGACAGAATTTACTTTTCTCCGCAACCATTCCACAAAAGGTAGAAAAGCTATCGGAGGAGTTTCTTGAATTCCCTCTCAAAGTGCAAGTAGCCTTGACCCAAACCACTGCCATTACCGTGAGCCAAGAGAAATATCTCACGCCAAACCTTAAAACTAAGATTAATCTATTGCTTCATTTATTGACAGGAAATGATGATTTCGAAAGAGCCATTGTTTTTGTAAAAAAACGTGGACATGCAGATGCTGTTTTCAAGTATTTGGAAAGGAAGCATTTGGGAGATGTGCGCGTAATCCATGCCAATAAAGGCCAAAACACCCGTATGAATAACATTGAGGCATTCAAAGCGGGAGGCATTCGGGTTTTGGTGGCTACGGATGTGATGGCGCGTGGCATCGACGTTTTGGACGTTAGCCATGTAATCAATTTTGATGTGCCGTTGATTTATGAAGATTATATTCACAGAATTGGCCGCACGGGTCGTGCTTTCAAATCGGGTATTTCCATCACTTTTGTAACGCCCGCCGAAGAATACCATTTCGATAGAATAGAGAAGCTGATAAAGCAGAAAGTGCCGCTAGCGCATATTCCAAAAGGCGTAGAAATAGTAAGAACACCTAAGGCTGAAGAGCAAGAAATGCTACGCGAAATAGACGAGCAAAACCGCCGAGAAAATCCTGAATTTAAAGGAGCTTTCCATGAGAAGAAAGAAAGGAAGTTTAGCAAATCTAAATCAAGTAAATCAAAACGAAATCCGAAAAGAAAGTAATAATTGCCTTTCTAATTTTTTAGAATTTCTGCCCATATCAAATCAGATGTGCTGCTTTCTTCTATGGCAAAGATTTTAGAACCATCTGAGGTTACTGCTATAGCATTTACTTTGGTATCAAATCGTAACGTTTCGTGTTGATTGCCTTCCCAATCATAGATGATAACGTCTGTGTATTTTTCTGGAGAGATTGGGGAGATTAAATAGATGAAATTAGCATTGACTGCGCCAAAGGAAAACCCACCCTTGTTTTCAATTGTCATGGTTGCATTACTTCTAACTACCCCATTTTCTTCGCCTTCAAAATCTGGCTTCCAATAGTGTCTTTTGATATGTGTTGTTTGATTGTAAGGAAATTCAAAAATATCCAAATTGGCGCTTGTGAAAGTATATAAAATGTACTTATTCAATATTGGGTGTTTAATTACCTCACCCTGATAAGCCCTAGAAAGTACATTATGGCTGAATTCAAATAACTCATCTCTAAATGGATAATCAATAATAAAGCTTTCTCCATTATTTTTAGTAACTCTAAGCCTTTGTGTAAATGGCCCAGTTGATAACAGCGTTCCGTCTTCTAGTTCCATTAATCTAAATGGGGCATCTCGTAGCTGCTGGCCAATAGAAAAATGTTTGGCTGATTTGGTTAGGATAGAATCCGATGAGATTTTAAGAATACTACTTCGCTGCATATCAACAAATTGCATTTCTCTTTTGGACGCATTGAAATCATTGAAAACAACCCAATTTGAGACTTCATTTGGACCCTGACCAATTACACCAAATTCAAATAGTTGCTTGTTACGCAAATCAAACAAAACAAAATTATTTTTAACACTGCCAATTTTCAATATCACTAGGCTGTCTTCAACTAATGAAAGCTGCATTGGCATTACCAGAATTGAGTCAGGGAAATCAATTTTATTGGTGGTTAATTCTATTATTTCTTTGTTCTCAAGTTTGAAAGTTTCTTCATTGTTTTGTGAGCAACTTAATAAAAATAATAATAAATATGAAAAAGTAATTAATTTCATATAAATAAATAATTTTGTCATTTGTTATTTTATATAAAGTTTGATGATTGTGGGATATCAATAAATACTATAGATTATTTAATCAATCGTTCAAATATATCTCGAAATTTAATTTTTTTGGCACCTAAATTATCAATAAAAATTAACTTGAAAAAGATTAACTATGAATAAAAGGGCAGCTGTAAATACTAATGCGCTTTTATTTTTTATTAGGTATATAAATTACTCAACAGTACAAGGTTTTTTAATTCCAGGGATATTAACTGGTATTACCATAACGCCATGGCCACTTGGATTTTGAACTTCTTGATTATATGTCGCGCAAGTTTCTTCTGGTGCCCATCCACAACAAAATGCCGGCCCACTTGAAAATGCCTTCAATGCAAAAACCGAAAATGCAAAAAATGCAAATGCTGTAATTAGAAAACTGGTTTTTCTTTTCCTAGTCAGTTTTGTTTTAGTTGAGAAAATTCTATTTCTTACAAACATAATTCAAAAAAAAATCAATACAATTTTTCCATAAGAAAATTTGAAATTTTTTTTCATGCTCTAGACATTGTTTTCGTCTTGATATTATTAAAAATATTGACTGTTTTTAAATAGAGTGTTTATTAAGCTGTTTGCGAAATCATACGGACTATTAGGTGCATACCTTCTACTCCTACCTTTTCTTTAGAAAAAAATAAAATCAGATCAACATCTGTGAGAAAAAATTGGAATATGTTTCACAGGTTATAGTCTTTACACCCAGTATCGCTGATTAACAACAGAAATCATAAATACTTCATTTTGCATTAAAGACTGTCACATGTATTGAAATGATGTATGAAAATGCCTAATTGCATTTAGATTAATCAAACTAATTTGACTTATGTATAATGATAAATAAAATATAAATAATATGAAATTTATTGAATTAGTGCTTTCAATCAAAAAGCACTAAAATATATTTTAAAAGACGTGGAGATCGTAAAAACACCGAAGGCTGAAGAGCAGGAAATGCTACGCGAAATAGACGAGCAAAACCGCCGAGAAAATCCTGAATTCAAAGGTGCCTTCCATGAGAAGAAGGAAAGGAAGTTTAAAAAGTGCTCAAGTTCAAGAAAAGGAAATAAGAGAAGGTGAAGTTTTTCACCAACTTATTGCCAAGGTTTAAATAGGTACCATTTCCATGTATTTTCGATTTCGTCATTCAAATAAATATAAAGTCCTTCTTCTGATACTATTACTGGCCCTGGGTGGAGAATTTGATTATATTTTTCGTCAAATGTAAATTCTCTAATTTCAGTAAAAGATTCATTGGCGGTCAAAAGTGCCACAGGCTTTTCTAATATTGAAGTTGCGTTTGGGTTTGGTAAATATAGAAATCGATAGTATTGTTTTCTGAATTTATCATAGTGTATTGGCCCATAGGCTTAACCTTTAGTCAAAAACCATGATTTCATCTCGGCTGCTTCAACAGATGACAATTGGCTAGGTCTACCATATTTATATGGAGCGGGTTTTGGTAACAAGTTCGATCCAAAAGAAATCGTATTGTAGCTTAAATTTTCATCATAGAACGTATTAATTGAGTCACAGCCAGCACAAGCATAAGTTAGAAGATTATCCTCTTTATTTTGAGTTGAGTAATACCAAAATTGTTGACTATCCCATTGATTATTAATAATTGATTCGGGATATGTTAACCAGTCATTTGTTGTAGAATCTAATAGATTAAAGGATATAGCTATACTATTACTGTCCTCTCCTTTAAAATTATTAGGGTTAAGCGCAAATGCTCCTCTATTGTAACTAAAAACATGGCCGTAATGAATGTATGATCTTGTAGCACTACTAGATAATAAGTTGTAATTTGTTTCAGGTAAGCCTGAGAAAATTACTTTCCCGCTATTGTCTGAAATTTTAATGTAGGTTGGTCTGTCGAAAATAAGAATACTATCATTATTTATATATGTAATAGCTCCCATATTTCCTATCCCATTTGGTCCTTCCTCATCAAATTCAATTACTTTAACAAGTTGCTTTTTTTGAATATCATAGAATTGTATTGAAGAATTAAACTCATTTCCAACTAGGAGCAAATTTGAATCGGTATTAAAATCAATATAACGAGGAAATGTCGGAGTAGTGGGATCAATTTGAATTTCTAAACTATCAACAGGACTGAGTCTTACTACTTCTCTATCAGTTTCTAATTTCTGATTTAAACATGAGGTTAATTGAATAGCTGAGATAAGTGAAATTAACAAAAATATATTTTTCATGTATTGGGTTTTAATTACTTAGATTATACCAAATGAAACATACTGAAGGAGTCAAAAAGGGATTAAATTTAATAAGATTAAAATGTGGAGGCTTACAATTTTAAGAGTAACCTACGCGATTTTAGTTTGCTCTAGGATATTGTTTCATCATCACAATTATAAGGTCTTGGATGTGATGCGCATTTATCACAATCTGCGACCTGTGCACCTGTCGGAGTTAGACATTGAGAAGTTCCTCCGTCTAATGCAGGCCATTCAGTACAAATTCCGTCCTTGATATTAGTGTCAGTTTTGCAAGTGCCTGCATAGGAACTGTGGCTAGAGTATGAAATGACAAGGATGAATAGAAAGAAGCAAAAGATTGAAATTAATGCCTTTTGTGTCACTGATTGTAAATAAGAAAGATTTTTAATAAAAGTTAAAATTAGGGTTGAAAATAAAATTTAAAGTGAATAGAACGAATATAATTAAATAATTTATAGATTAAAAATAATTATATATTTTAAGATCATTCTTCCCTTTAATCTATCTTAATTTCAAGAATAAGGTATAGTTTATGAGTTGGCCTATTTTAAATCTTTAAATTTTGGTATAAAATGACTTCTCCCAATTAACCTTCCACTCTTTAGCAAAATAAGTAAGAATCACACCATCTCCTGCTCTACGCATACTAGTGAGGGTTTCATCTACGGCTCTTTCGCGGTTGAACAGATCTGCAATTCTGGCATAAGCAATCAAGTTTTTTTAGTTCGAAAAATCTAATTGGCTAAAATTTTTCTATTTCAATCATAGTGGAATCTGCATTTCGCAATTAATATTTCTCCTTCTTTATATTGATAAATTAGCCGATGCTCGTTATCAATTCGTCTTGACCAAAATCCAGCGTATTTATGTTTTAATGGGTCAAATTTTCCAATTCCATCAAATGGATTCCTAGCAATGTCTTTTAATAGCTCATTTATTTTCTTCAGCTTTTTCTTATCCGCTTTTTGCCAATACAAATAATCTTCCCAAGACTCGTCCACAAAAACGTATTTCATTGTTAGTCTTCAATTAAGTCTTTTTCCAGCATCGCTCCTTTCTTTAGCTTTTCAATGGCAGTATCTAAGCGTAGTTCATTTTTACGGGATGACAATTCATGATTTGTAGCCATTAATGAGTTGTATTCCTGCAGCGACATTACGACGATTCCAGAATCTTTTCCTCGATTGATTATTAACGTCTCAAAGTTTTTTGAAACGCTATCTAAGTAGTTTTTAATGTCTTTTCTAAAGTCAGAAACTGTTGTAATAAGCATAATTTTGTATTTAAAAAAGTACAAATATACGTACAAAAAATAGTACTTACAATCACTACTATTTTCTAGCAAAGTTTATTCTGTCAACTTCCAAGTTCCTGTAATGGCACAATCAATGAATCAACCATATAACTACTTCCAGTGCTATTTTAGCTTTTTCTACTCGCCCATTCCTTAGCAAAATAAGTAAGAATCACATCGGCTCCTGCTCTACGCATACTGGTGAGGGTTTCATCTATGGCTCTTTCGCGGTCTATCCAGCCTCGCTCGGCAGCGGCGATAATCATGGAATATTCTCCGCTTACGTTATAGGCAGCAATTGGCAATTCGTAATTGTCCTTGAGCAAGCGAATGACATCCAAATAGGCCAAAGCTGGTTTTACCATCAAGAAATCCGCTCCTTCTTCTTCGTCTAGTCTAGCTTCAATCAAGGCTTCATTTCTATTGGCGGGATTCATTTGGTAGGTTTTCTTATCGCCAAACTTTGGTGCAGAGTCTAAGGCATCGCGGAAAGGTCCGTAGAAAGCACTCGCATATTTGGCAGTATAGCTCATTATGGAGGTTTCGGTAAAGCCATTATCATCCAATAGGTCACGGATATAGCCTACTCTTCCGTCCATCATATCGGATGGGCCAAGTATATCAATCCCACAATCTGCTTGCGCCAAAGCCATATTGCCGAGTATTTCTAGGCTTTCGTCGTTGAGGATTTTGCCATTTTCGACCAAGCCGTCATGGCCATCGCTGCTGTATGGATCCATCGCCACGTCCGTCATAATACAAGCCTCGGGAAACTGCTTTTTGATTTCCCTTAGGGCCCGCAAATAGAAAAAAGTAGGGTCGTAGCTTTTAGTGGCAGTTTTGTCTTTGTGTTTCTCATCAACAACGGGAAATATGTCGAAAGCCATAATGCCTAAATTCATACATTGTTCGATTTCTCGAAGCATATTGTCGATAGAGTAGCGATAGATTCCGGGCATAGCATTCACTTCGACCTTCCTCCCGCTTCCTTCCAATAAAAACAGCGGGAGGATAAGGTTTGCTGCTTGTAAATGCGTTTCCTGCACCATATTGCGAATGGCGGCTGATTTTCGGTTGCGACGAGGACGTTGATTCATGAGGATTAATTTTTTGCTAAATTAACGAAAGCAAAAGTGCATTACCAATATCCTTTACTTTACATTATTGCATGTACATTTAGGGAAATTATTTACAAACCTACATCAAAGGCTATTTTCAACTTGGAGCTCTTTTGATGTGTTAGAAAGTTAATTAATGTTTCAGCGGCTAAAGCGGTTAAAGGAGGCTCTTGATATTTTCCACTTTTTCGAGCGGATTTCGGGGAAGAAGCCACCCTTAGCTATCCGCAACCTTATTATTTTCTCATTTGGGGCAATTACAGCAATTGCAATAGTCATCTATTTGCTAAGCAATACGGACCTGCCAAGAGAAAAGGTATTTATGGTTGGGATATTTATTTTGGCAACATGGCTTTGGTTTACCGAGGCTGTTCCCTTATTTGCTACAGCAGTTCTCATAATTGGTTTGGAAGTTTTGTTATTAGGCAATCCAGGCAATTGGCCTAATATAGGTTTTGAGGCTGTCGATAACCCTGGTTTTCGTTACTTCTTGGCACCTCTTTCCGACCCAGTAATTATTCTGTTTTTTGGTGGGTTTATTTTAGCTATAGCCACTGTGAAGGAAGGTGTTGACAAGGCTTTAGCGGGTCAATTACTTAACATATTTGGAAAAAGTCCTACACGAGTGTTGTTAGGTATGATGGGTGTCACTGCGATTTTTTCGATGTGGATGAGTAATACTGCTACAGCTGCCATGATGATTACACTCAGCATTCCCATCCTTGCCCAAATTCCTCCAAAAGAGCCTTTCCGAAAATCAATCATGTTGGCAATTCCTTTTGCTGCAAATATTGGTGGTATGGGCACACCAATTTCCTCGCCTCCAAATGCAGTCGCAGTCGCCTATTTAAGAAGTGCCGGATTTGATATCAGTTTTTTCGAATGGTTTCTGATTGCCTTACCTGTTTGGCTTATTTTATTAGTGATACTGTATTTCATCTTATCCAGATTGTATAAGGTTCCCGTAGATTTAGTGGAATTTGATGTTCCCAAAAGTCTAATAGATGCTAGAGGCTGGTTTGTTATTTTTATTTTTGCCTCTACTGTACTGCTTTGGCTAACCGATTTTTTCCATGGATTACCTCCCGCTGTAGTGGCATTGATTCCACCAATTGTATTTACAACCACTGGGCTTATTAACACCAAAGATTTAAAATCACTGGGCTTATTAACACCAAAGATTTAAAATCACTTGATTGGCATATTCTTCTGCTTATTGCTGGCGGAATCGCCTTGGGTACGGGTATGCAAATAACCAAGCTTGATGCAGAGATATTGAATTATATTCCGACTGATTCGCCATACATTTTGGGGTTATTGCTCTTGGGTACTTTATTGATGAGTACATTCTTATCTAATACAGCAAGTAGCAATTTAATTATTCCATTAGCTTTAGCCATTTCTTATGCAATTGAAGATTACGGCGCAAAGACTCTCATTATCGGTGTGGCGCTGATGGCTTCTTCCGCTATGGCATTGCCCGTAAGTACACCACCAAATGCAATGGCTTATGCCAAAGGTGAGCTCCTTTCTAAGGACTTTGTATTGACTGGTTTAATAATAGGTCTTATTAGTTTGGGTTTGGTTTTGGGTTATTTTAAGGTAATTAGTTATTTCGGAATTCTTTAACATCATTCATTTCCCTTTTGTCATCTAAAAAGCACCTTATAGTCGAAGTATATTCATTAATTGAATTTCTTGCATCATTTTTGAACAGTTGGCGTTTTATTAGGGTAGAGAAAATCTACGTTTCGATTTAGTAGTTTTACACTTGGTACTTTGATTTTTTTCAAAGTCCTCAAATCCGCATTAATCCAAATAGTTTATATGAAAAGATTTAGCATATTTTTTAGTCTTATAGCTGTCTTGTCTTTCAGTGCTTTCGCTCAGACGCAAAGCACCGAAGAGTTGGAGATTCTGCAGCCCACTGAAGCTCAGATGAAACAAACAGTGATCGTGACCAATTTGCTCAACAACTATCATTATCGCAAAACACCACTTTCAGATTCTCTTTCTCAAATAGTTTTTGATCAATATCTGTCGTCGTTGGATAATGGCAAATTGTATTTCCAGCAAGCAGATATCGATGCTTTTGAGAGATATAAAGTGCGATTGGACGACGATCTGAAGAGAGGAAATTTGGAAGCTCCCTATGTGATGTTCGAGATATTTCGTCAGCGCATGATGGACAGAATGGTGTTTTTGAATGAGGTATTAGACGAAGGGTTTGATTTCGATACCGATGAATATTTCGATACCAAAGAGGAAAACGAGGTATATGCTTCGACACTCGAAGAATGGAACGAGCGCTGGAGAAAGTATATGAAGTTGCAAGCATTGAATTTGATGCTGGCAGATAGAGATTATGAAAGTGCGAAAGAGGTCTTGAAGAAAAGATATACTACCATAAGTAGAACATTGCGTCAGTACAGAAGTGAGGACGTATTTCAAATTTATATGAATTCCCTAACGGAGTCTTTTGATCCGCATACAAGTTATTTCTCGCCAAAAACCGCAGAGAAATTTCAAGAAGAAATGAGCCTAACATTCGAAGGGATTGGTGCAAGACTGCAAATGGAGGATGAATACACCAAAATAGTAGAAGTGATAGCAGGAGGCCCAGCATTCAAGAGTAAAGAGCTTCAAGCCAACGACTTGATTGTAGGCGTGGGGCAAGGCGAAAAAGGGGAAGTCGAAGATGTAGTTGGTTGGAGGTTAGATGACGTGGTGGCTTTAATCAAAGGCCCTAAAGGCACAAAAGTGAAGTTAAAAATTAAGCCTGGCGAAGGTGGTGTAAATGCGCCACCAATGGAAATAGTCCTTGAAAGAGACGAAATTAAATTGGAAGATGAAGCTGCAAAATCAGAGTTATTGCAAGTAGAAAGAAATGGAAAGAAATTTAATGTTGGCGTAATAACTATCCCTAATTTCTATATGGATTTTGCCGCCGCATCCAAAGGCGACCCAAACTATCGCAGTACTACGCGTGACGTGAAAAAATTAATTACAGAGCTAAAGGAGCAAGATGTAGAAGGAATAATTATCGACTTGAGAAGAAATGGTGGAGGAGCCTTACTTGAGGCGATTCAACTCTCTGGCTTGTTTGTGAACCAAGGGCCAGTGGTGCAAATCAGAAGCGGCAATGGAGAAGTAAGAGTAGAGAAAGATGATACTCCAGAAGTGTTTTACGATGGCCCATTGGGTGTATTGGTGGATAGATTTTCTGCCTCGGCTTCCGAAATATTTGCAGGAGCAATACAAGATTATAAGCGTGGTGTAGTATTGGGCGAAACGACTTTCGGCAAAGGTACTGTTCAAAACGTGATCGATCTTGAGGTTTATTTGCCACAAGAAAGGGATAAATTAGGTCAGCTGAAATTCACACTTGGCATGTATTACAGAGTAAATGGCGAAAGTACTCAGATAAGAGGCGTAGTGCCCGACGTGAGTCTTCCTTCTATTATGAGTGCGGACGAGTTTGGCGAAAGCTCCAGAGCAAATGCACTGCCTTTTGAGAAAATCAAGAAAGCCAATTTTAAACCGAATAATAAAATTGACGCTGAATTGGTCAAAAGCCTAAACGCTTACTTCGGAGACAGACTCAAAAATGAGCAGGATTTGAATAATCTACTTGCCGAAATTGAAGATGTCAAAAAGGAAAGAGCCGAAACTAGAATATCCCTGAATTTGACTGAACGTAAAGATGAAATGAAATTAGCTGAGCAGATAAGAACAGTCAGAAACAAATTAAGTGGAAATGTAGGCTCAAGCGAAATCAGAAAAGTGAAAGATAAAGAGCCTCTAACGAACGACATTTACCTAAAGGAATCAGTAATGATAATGAGTGAAATGTTGTTTCGAAAGGTGGGTTAAAACATTCTTTAAAAGGTGCTTTAAGCACCTTTTTTTATTTTGTAGCTTGCTATCGAAAGAAAATAGTTAATTCAGTAAACTGTTTACAATATGAAAACGTCTTCCCATTCCGCTTCCTTACGTGCGAGTGTTTGCGTGCTTTTTGTCGCCTTATTCTTATTGCCAAGCCCATCTGCATTTGCTAGGCGAGAGCCTGATGCATTAAGCGCTGAATGGCACCGTGAAAGAAGAAATGAGTTACGCAAAATAATGCCTGAAAACTCCGTTGCTTTGCTTTTTTCAAATCCGGTTCGTAATCGAGCAAACGATGTGGATTACGAGTATCATCAAGATCCAGATTTTTATTACCTAACCGGCTACAAGGAGCCAAATTCTATTTTACTGATTTTTTCTGACGATCAAACAGATACAAATGGCAATCAATTTGACGAAATGATTTTTGCTCAAGAGAGAAACCCACAAGCCGAAATGTGGGATGGACGCAGATTGGGTGTAGAAGGAGTAAAGGAAAAATTAGGTCTTAAAATGGTCTTTAATGGCAAAGATTTCAAAGATTTACCTATCAACTTTAGTCAATTTGAAAAGGTGCTTTTCCTCAATTTTTTCAATGACGTGCGAGATACAAGAGATGGGGCAGATCTATTTGATTTGATAAGCTCCTTTAAAGAAAAAGCAAGTTTTCCCGCAAATTATAGTACAGATAAGCAAAGACTATATTCCCTCATTCGAACAACAGATGCCAATAATCATAGCAATGTAGCATCCACGATCGACCGCACGTTGAGTATGAATGAGAGCCTGAAATCTGATAAGGTATTGTCGGATTATACGATGAACTCCAATCCAGAAATACGATTGAAAATAGCCCAAACCTTACCAAAGGATAATCTTGATGGCATTGCTTTGGCAGGTTTGATGGGGCAACTGAGAGAAGTAAAAACACCTGAGGAGGTAGATTTGATGAGAAAGGCTGTGAGCATAAGTGCGCAGGGCCAAATTGAAGTAATGAAAGCTATGCATCCTGATATGTCGGAGCGGGAGGTACAAGGCATCCATGAGTTTATCTACAAGAAATACGGCTCAGAAGCGGTTGGGTATGGTTCCATTGTAGGAGCGGGCGAGAATGGATGTATTCTTCATTATGTTGAGAATAGTGATACTCGGCTAAGCGACAGGCTGGTACTAATGGATTTGGGAGCTCAATATAGAGGCTATACCGCAGATGTGACTCGTACCATCCCGGCCAATGGAAAATTTAACGCTGAGGAAAGAGCCATTTATGATTTGGTATATGCAGCACAAGAAGCTGGTTTTGCAGAATGTACTCCTGGTAACAATTTCAGAGCTCCACACTTGGCTGCCGCTAAAGTGATCAATGATGGATTAGTGAAATTAGGCATCATCAAAGAAGGTCAACGTCACACCTATTTTCCACATGGCACCTCCCATTATTTAGGTCTCGATGTACATGATAGGGGCACTGGGGGAGCTTTCAAACCTAACACGGTGATCACTGTGGAGCCGGGAATATATATTCCTGTAGGCAGCCCTTGCGATGAAAAATGGTGGGGAATTGCGGTGAGAATTGAAGATGATATATTGATCACTGAAAAGGGATGGGAAAATCTATCGGCAGCTGCACCAAGAAAATCCAGCGATATTGAAGCTATGATGCAACAAGAGGGAATCTTTGGTAAAATTAGCCTTCCTAAAATCAAGGATATAAAATAATATCGTCTTAAATCAGCCAAATGGAGAAAATTCTCATTTGCGGAATTATTCATTTTGTAACCAATTATGGCCAAAAAGCTTACGATTTTACAAATAGTCACCCGCAGGCAATACCGTGGAGCCGAAATGTTCGCCTCCAAGCTGAGTGAGGGTTTGGTGGCTCTAGGACACCAGGTGGTTTTCTTAGGGTTATATGCAGCACCACTCGCCGATTTACAACCTAAAGGAGCGGAATGCTTCGACTTAGATGGTAATAGCGCTTCCTTTATTTCACTCGATTTATTAAGGAATCTAAAGCAATTTATAGCTGACCATAAGCCGGATGTAATTCAAGCAAATGGCTCAGATACCCTCAAATATGCTGCTCTTTGCAAGAGCCAATTTCCTCAAATTCCATTCATCTATCGACTCATTTCCATGCCCTCGTATTGGATGGGAACCAATCCTATCAAGCGTATGGTGTATCGCTATTTTTATGGCAAGACAGATTTTGTGACGGGAGTAGGCAGGCCAGCAATAGAGCAGCTTTGTAACTTAATGAACTATCCTCCCGCCCAAACCAATGTAATATATCGCGGAGTAGATGAGGATGTATTTGACAAAAATGCCAGTAGAGAAATGCTCAGAAAAGCATTGAATCTTTCAGCGCAGGCCCAAGTGTTCATTACAGTAGGTGCATTGAAGGACGAAAAAGATCATCATTTTATGATTGAAGCCTTCGCTCAAATGAATCATTTTGAAAAGGAGAGACATCTAGTAATACTAGGTGAGGGTGATTTGAAGGGTGTTTTACAAGCGAAAAGTAAATCATTAGGATTAGAAATGAAAATCCATTTTGTAGGGTTTAAAGACAATGTAGGAGAATGGCTTGCCGGCTCAGATTTATTTTTGCTCACAAGCAGAATAGAAGGCGTGCCAGGAGTGGTGATTGAAGCGGCTATCCAAGAGCTGACTACGCTTGCACTCGATGTAGGCGGAGTGCGGGAGGTAATTAAGCATGAGGAAACAGGCATTGCCCTGCCTAATAGAGAGGTGGATTCATTTGCTTTTTATGCAGATTACTTGCTGAATAATCCAGCTTTGCTTGCAGAAATGGGCAAGAATGCAAGAAAACTAGCCACCAATAAATTTGGCTTAAAGAGAGCCGTTTTGGAATTCGAAGAACTGTATTACCGATGGCAATCTAAAGCTAATCAATCGTAAATTCGATAAAATCACCCTCGCTTATGCCATATTTTTGGCAAAATCCAGCGAGTGTTTCTACCACATAGATGGCAGGAGCTTCCGAGGGCAAGGTTTCTTCTGAGTAAGGAACAGCATTTCGATATATCTTCACAATTTGACCAGCACTATTGGCATACATTATATCTAATGAAAGGCGAGTATTGCTCATCCAAAAGCCTTGCTCTGCTTCTTCATCGAAAGTAAAAAGCATCCCCTGAGATTCTGTCATGGTAGTGCGATACATCATGCCCTGCGCTCTTTTGATATCATCGTTGGCAACTTCTATATCAATTTTTCGGATTTCCGATCCATCCGCTTTTTTGAATACCAACTCGCCTTGCTTTTTAAAAGCAGGCTCTGTTTTAAGGCTCGTGGAATCATCCTTGCCACCGTCGTAAAAACTCAAAACCGAATAAATAATCATTAGGAAGATTAGTAGTGCAGCAAAAATAAGGGTCTTTTTGCCCGTATTTTTCTTGGCCGCAGGTCTTTGGATATAGGGCTTTTTCTCTCTCATAATTTATTTTTCTATATCGTCAGCAGCATTACTCACGTATTGCAGGCATCGAGTAAGTAATTCCTCTGCGTTAGCTTGTATGGTTTGGATAATACTTCTTTGCTCTTTTTGTAATTCCAGCATTTGATTGGGAAGTATTTCCACCTTAGGGCCATCGCTGCTGTGGTCATGGTCATCACCTTCATGCTCATGGCCATCATGATTTTCGGTATGCTCTTCTCCACCCGGGATTTCTACTTCTATAAATTCCGCTTTCCAGTTGGTGAGTTCTTCTTCCAGCATTTCGATTTCAAGCAATAGTCCTTTTATTTTGTCCACTTCTTCTGGAGCAATTTCATCGGCTTGGCTTTCACTATTATTTGAGAGCATTACGAGCATGAAATTTTTATGCTCTGCCATTTGAGCCATTATTGCATCTGCTTGCCCTTGTATGGCATAAGCTTCATTATGGATTGTTTTGGCCTCATTCAAGGTCGCTAATTCCTCTTCACTCAGTCCTCCGCTCGCACAGGCGGCTATTATCAATACTAAAATGGCCGAGTAAGTGATGCTAATTATTTTCATAGTGGTGGGTTAATCTTGATAAGCCTCTTACAAATTTAATGATTATTCAATGGCAATAGGCTAATCGCTATGCTTTTCTTCTTCTTGAAAATGATCCTTATCTGTTGATCGTGCAGGTTTTGTATATTTCCATCTACGATGTGACCATAGCCAATCGGAAGGATTTTTTCGCGTCGTTTTTTCTAACAAATGAATGTAGCCATCGAGGATTGGAAAATTACTTTTATCATCTGTATTTATGGTAATTTGCTGATATTCTGCTACGTAGTAGCCTCTCTTGACCCGATGCATGCTATTCATAAATATAGGCCATTTAGTAAATTTGGCCAATTGTTCCGGCCCAAGGTAAAAAGCCGTATCTCTTCCCAAAAATTTTGCCCAATACTTTTCAGTGGCTTGTATTGGGAGTTGGTCCGAAACCATCGCTACATCTCGCTCTAGTTTTCTTCTTTTCACGAGTTCTCGCACAGTGTTATCTTTTGCAATGGGAGTGCTGCCGAATCGAGATCTTACTTCCATTATGAATTTGTCCACTCCCGAATTTTTTAGTGGTTTGTATACAGGGTCAATAGGGTAATTCAGTTCTTTCGTATAAGCCAATAGCATCCATTCCCAATTTCCTGTATGTCCGGTAAAAATAAACACCGGACTGCCTTGTTCATGAAATTCCTTTATTTTATCCAAGCCTTTTATTTGCACTCTCTTTTGGAGGGCATCAGGCGAAAGGTTGTGGGCTTTTATAGTCTCTATGGCCAAATCACAAAGATTCCGGTAAAACTGCCTCGTTATTTTTAATCTCTCAGTAGCACTTTTTTCTGGGAAACAGAGAGCTAAATTTTCTTTTACCACGTTTCTTCTGTATCTGATGATGTAGTATATAATTAGATACATAAAATCAGAAACTCCGTAGAGAATGGATAAGGGAAGTTTCGATATTAGGGTGAGAAACCTGTACATGGCCGGAAAATTACATACTTTCGGCCTATTCATTTCAAAGTTTCTTAATTATGGTTACAAAGGAAGTCGACGTATTTGATAAAATAATCGAAAATAGGCGCTCTGTTCGTAAATATGACCCTGATGTACAAATTCCTGATGAGGTAATTGAGAGGTCGGTTCGTTGCGCCACGCTCGCACCCAATAGCAGTAATTTACAGCTTTGGGAATTTCATCGTGTGAAATCAGCGAAGATGAGAAGTCAGTTGGTGCCCTATTGCATGGGACAAAATGCGGCTAAAACGGCCTCGGAGCTAATGGTAATTGTAGTGCGAAAAGATCTTTGGAAAAGTAGAAGGGATGCTTTGCTAAGGGCTATCCTAGCGCAGGAGGATATTCCAGAAAAGCAAAAGGTGATGGTGGCTAAGTATTACAAAAAGTTAATACCGATTTTCTATACAAATGACATCCTCAATGTAGCAGGCTTGCTACGAAAAATTACTTCATTTTGCATTGGTATTTTCAGGCCGATAGTGCGGGAGGTCGGCTATGCAGATGTCCGAATCACGGCGCATAAAAGTACTGCTTTGGCGGCCATGAATTTTATGAATAGCCTAAGTGCCAATGGCTACGATTCCTGCCCAATGGAAGGAATGGATTCCTCCCGCATCAAAAAAGCCTTGGGTTTGCCTAGGTCCGCTGAGGTCAATATGGTCATTGCCATTGGTAGGCGATTGCCAGAAGGGGTATATGGCGAACGCTGGCGAGTGCCAAAGTCCGAAGTATTTTTTGAGCATTAAGAGTAATTGTTTATCTTAATTGTATGATTTCCAACATTAAAGAAATACTATTCATCGATATAGAGACGGTAAGTGCTCGCGCCGACTATAATGACATCGATGATCGACTACAAAAACAGTGGGTAAAAAAAGCAAACTTTTTTAAACAGGAAGACAAAAAACCAGATGAGCTATATAAGGATAAAGCGGCTATCTATGCCGAATTTGGCCAAATAGTATGCATTGGGATGGGTTTCCTCAGAGAAAAGGATGATCAATTGGTATTGCGTTTGGGCGAAATATCAGGAAAGGATGAAAAAGAACTTCTCCTGAAATTTGCTAATCTTTTGGAAGAGCAATTCCCTAAAAATCAACCAAGACTGTGTGCCCATAATGGCTTCGAATTTGACTTTCCATATATATGCAGGCGGATGCGCGTACATGGAATTCCCTTGCCAAGTTCGCTTTCCTTACTTATCAATGCGAAGCCTTGGACCAATCCACATATTGATACCATGGAAATGTGGAAATTTGGCGATCGAAAGCATTTCACTTCCTTGGATTTGATGGCAACGATTTTTGATGTGGAAACGAGTAAAAGCGATATAGACGGAAGCATGGTTTCCCACGTGTATCATGTAGAGGACAATTTGCCCAGGATTACCCGCTATTGTATTCGAGATGTGGAAGTGCTCACTCGCGTTTTTCTTAAACTTGCAGGTCTCAATTTGGAAATAAGCTCTGTAGAATATCCCGATTCCTATTTCGAGGAAAAAGGTGAAAACCCTCCCGCCGATTTAGCATAGTTTGATTCTGCCATCCTGTCACATATTATGCTTGTGGTACAGGAATTGGAATTGACGATTATCGTCTAATCAACAAAAGAATACATTATGCAAGAAAAAGGGACTATTTCCATCCATACAGAAAACATTTTTCCAATAATTAAGAAATTTCTCTATTCAGACCATGAGATATTTTTGAGAGAATTGATCGCCAATGCGGTGGATGCCACTAAAAAAATTAAGCGCCTTACTTCTTTGGGCGAAAATACTACCGATCTAGGGGATCTTAGTATAGAAGTGTCTTTTGATAAAGACAAAAAGACCATTACCGTGAAAGATAAAGGTCTAGGAATGACGGCTGAAGAAATCAAAAAATATATCAATCAAATTGCCTTTTCTGGTGCCACGGAGTTTGTAGAAAAATTCAAAGATGCCGAAGATGCAAAGCAGATTATTGGCAAATTTGGCTTAGGTTTTTATTCCGCATTTATGGTGGCAGACCAAGTAGAGATTATCTCCAAGTCGTACCAAGAAGGCAGCGAGGCAGCCAGATGGACTTGCGATGGTAATACGGAATTTGAGTTGACAGAAGCAGAAAAAACAGATCGCGGCACTGAAATTATCCTTCATGTGAATAAAGACTCAGAAGAGTTTTTGGAGGAATTTAGGTTGAAAGGCATACTCGATAAGTATTGCAAATTCATGCCAGTAGATATACTCTTTGGTACAGAGGATGAGCGCTTACCCGATGGGAAAGATGAAGAAGGCAAGGACAAATTCAAAACCGTAAAAAAGCCTCGAATTATAAATAATACGAGTCCTATCTGGACCAAGGCTCCTGGGGATTTGAAGGACGAAGATTATTTGGAGTTTTACAAAGAGCTATATCCTTTTAGCGAGGATCCACTTTTCTGGATTCACCTCAATGTGGATTACCCTTTCAATTTGACGGGCGTATTGTATTTTCCGAAAGTGAAAGGCGATTTGGAATTGCAGCGTAATAAAATCCAGCTTTATAGCCGTCAAGTATTTATTACGGATGAAGTGAAAGACGTGGTTCCAGAGTTTTTGATGCTGCTTCATGGCGTAATTGACTCGCCAGACATTCCATTGAACGTGTCGCGCAGCTACTTGCAGTCGGATAGCAACGTGAAGAAAATTAATAGCTACATCACCAAAAAGGTAGCGGATAAGCTGGAAGAACTTTTCAAAAAGGATAGGGCATCTTTCGAAACTAAGTGGGATCACATTGGACTTTTCGTAAAATACGGGATGATCTCTGAGGAAAAATTTGCTGAGAAAGCTCAGAAATTTACTTTGCTGAAAAATACTGAAGGAAAATACTTTACCCTTGAAGAATACAGCGAGAAAACCAAGGTAAACCAAACGGATAAAACTGGACAAAATATCTGGCTCTATGCGAGTGATGAGGGAAAGCAAGATGGCTACATCAGAAGTGCTGACAAAATGGGCTATGACGTTGTGATCCTTGAAGGGATTCTCGATAGCCACTTTGTGAACCACTTGGAGCAGAAAATAGAGAAAACAAGCTTGAAGCGCGTGGATGCAGACGTAATAGATAAGCTAATCGAAAAGGAAGAAAAGAGAGAGAGCTTACTGAATGAGAAAGAGCAGGAGAGCTTGAAAGGGGTCTTTACAAAGGCCATTGCCAATGAAAGTGCTCAATTGACTGTAGAAGCATTAGCGACGGATGAATTGCCTGTGGTGATTACACAAAATGAATTTATGCGTAGAATGAAGGACATGGCCAAGACAGGCGGCGGAATGAATATGTTTGGTGCAATGCCGGAAACGCAACAGGTCACACTCAATGCCAATCATCCAATAATGGCTAAGATAATTAAAGAAAAGAATGCAAAGCTGAAAGGACAAATGGCCACACAAGCGTATGATATTGCTCTATTGGGTCAGGATATGCTCAAGGGCAAGCGACTTACAGAGTTCTTGCTCAGAAGCGTAGAATTGCTTGGAAAGTAAATAAGTTTGATGAATCATACATAAAAGGCTGCTCCAATCGGGCAGCCTTTTTTAATCTTTCTTTTTGAGGGAACGAATAAATTCGGCCCAAGCAAATGGATTTAGGAAGGAGAAAGATCTTGGGCCCACTCTATCTTGAGCCATTTGTCTTTGCTGATCTAGAAAATATCGGTAATTCATCTGCGGTGACATCGTTGCGTTTTGCACATATTGGTCATACACCTCTGGATCTATACTTTTTGTGAATAAATTATCCGTAAGTTCTGTAGGCACTCTCATGGCAAGAATTTGTTCTTTAAAATCTCTCTCGCTTGGGAATAGCATTACATTCACGTTATCTAACTCAATGGTATCCTGCTGCATCTCAATCACTACCGTGTAACTATCTGTGTCCATTTTGGGAATCTTCAAATATTGTCTTTGAAATCCAACCATATTAAAGACAATACTATCTCCGGAAATAACAGGCATAGTGAAAAAGCCAAAATCGTCAGAATTTGTCATTAAGCCTCTAGCAGGGATATAAATATTTACTCTTGGCAGGTAGGTGGTGGTGTCTTCATTAAGAATCACACCTGAAAATTGAATGACCTTAGGCGGATCTTTTTTGGGCGGATCTTGAGCAAATGCCTGCTGAGGTGCTAAGAAAAGCACGTTAATAGCAAATGCACAAAATATTAAGTAGAATCTACGGTTCATATTGTATAAATTACGATGTTCGAAGATAAAGGTTAGTGAACCCTAAAACAAAAATCTTAAATACCCATGCTGCTAAAGAATATAAGTCTATCATACAGTATCCAAATTTTCAAAGCACTTTCGGAAGAGTCGAGAGTTCGTATCATCAATTTGTTAGAAAATAATAAGGAAATGTGCATTAGCGATTTGGAATTGGTGCTAGGCTTCACTCAAACTAAAACCTCCCGCCATTTGACCTTCCTAAAGCACGCCGGCATGGTGAATAGCAAAAGAGTGGATAAGTGGATTTTTTATTATATAAAAGAAGAGGTATCCGAAATTTTAAGACAAATTTTCGTTTTTATCCAAAAAGACCCACAGCTAATCCAAGACCAACAAATCTTCAAAGTTTTATATTCCAACAGAGAACTTGCCGTCAACAAAATTGAAACGCGCAAATGGCAAGGTGATTAATTATTGAACAATATAAATGGCCATTGCTTTATTAATAGCAATAAGATCTCGGGCAATTTTTTCTACAAATACATTCTTCACATGAACTATCAATTTCTATTTTTCGATTTAGATCACACTCTTTGGGATTACGATAAGGGCGCAAGAGAGACCATAAAGGAGCTTTATGAGGCATATCAGCTTCAAGAAAAAGTGGCTTTTGATGTGGAAGCGTTACAAGAGAAATTTTTTGAAGTAAACTACCAACTTTGGGCTGATTATAATATTGGCAAAATTGACAGCGAGTATCTGAGGACAAAACGGTTCGTTCGGATTTTTGAAGAATTAGGTGCTGATATAAGGTTGATTCCTGTAAATTTTACTTCTGAGTATGTGAATACTTGTCCGCAAAAGCCTTATGTAATAGATGGTGCATTTGACTTGTTAGACCACTTGACGGAACAGTTTTCTTTGCATATTATCACCAATGGCTTTGAAGATGTGCAGCACGTGAAATTGGAGAAATCCGGGCTTAGAAAATATTTTGATGAAGTAATAACCTCCGAAAGAGCGGGAGGTAAAAAACCCGGGAAAGAGATATTTGAGTTTGCCTTGCAGGTTTCAAAGGCCAGAATTCAAAACAGCCTGATGATTGGAGACAATTTTCAAACAGACATTATTGGTGCCAAGCGTGCTGGAATAGGACAAGTCTATTACAATCCACAACGGGTAGCACATCAGGAGGAGTTAACCTTCGAAATAGGCCATTTATCTGAGCTTAAGTCAATTCTCTAATACATCTTTACCTTCCTTCGAATTCCTTCTAACATTCTCTACAGAGATGCTTATCTTTGTGGTATAATTTGTTTTCAATCAAACCTCAATAAGATATGTCAACAGGCTTTTTCAACGTACCCAAACCTTATAACGAACCAATCAAAAGCTATGCTCCTGGAAGTCCAGAAAGAGCATCGCTTCAAGCTGCACTTAAGGAAGCTCGTAGCAAAAAAATAGATATACCCATGTTCATTGGTGGGCAAGAAGTGTTTACAGATAAAAAAGTGAATATTAGGCCGCCACACGATCATCAACATATTTTGGGCACCTTTAGCGAGGGAGACGCAGGGCATGTTACTCAGGCGATAGATGCTGCACTGGGTGCTCGTGAGGCATGGGCGGCTATGGGCTGGGAGCACAGAGCGAGTATTTTTATAAAAGCGGCAGAATTAATCGCCGGGCCGTATCGAGACAAATTAAATGCGGCCACTATGCTAGGCCAATCTAAAAGTGCCTACCAAGCCGAAATCGACTCTGCTTGTGAATTCATCGACTTTTTACGATTCAATGTCCAATACATGACTGAGATCTATTCTCAGCAGCCAATTTCATCGCCTGGCGTATGGAATCGCGTAGAGCAAAGAGGATTGGAAGGATTTATTTTTGCGTTGACGCCATTCAATTTCACCGCCATTGCAGGTAATCTACCTACTTCATGCGCAATGATGGGCAATGTGGTTGTTTGGAAGCCCGCTCACACGCAAATTTATGCAGCCAATGTGCTTATGGAAATTTTTCGTGAGGCAGGCGTACCAGACGGCGTGATCAACTTGATCTATGTGAGTGGCCCAACTACAGGTGATATTGTATTAAGTCATCCCGACTTTGCAGGGATTCACTTTACTGGAAGTACTGGTGTATTCCAAACGATCTGGAAAACGATCGGTAACAACATACAGACGTACAAAACCTACCCTCGTATAGTAGGTGAGACAGGCGGTAAGGACTTTATCATGGTACACAAGTCTTCCAATGCCAAAGCAGTTGCAACAGCCATTTCCAGAGGCGCATTTGAATATCAAGGACAAAAATGTTCTGCTGCCTCAAGAGCGTATATCCCGTCCAATCTTTGGGATGAAGTAAAAGACTACGTGGTCGAAGATTTGGCAAGTATGAAAATGGGTGGAACGGAAGATTTCACTAATTTCATAAATGCAGTGATAGATGAGAAATCATTCGATAAAATTGCTCGCTACATTGATGATGCGAAGAAGAGTCCAATGGTGGAGGTAATAGCAGGAGGAAATTACGATAAATCCAAAGGCTATTTTATTGAACCAACCATCCTGCTTACCAAAGATCCAATGTACGTAACCATGTGCGAGGAAATTTTTGGTCCAGTTTTAACCATTTATGTTTATCAGGCCGATAATTTTGAAGAAACACTAGAATTACTTGATTCCACCAGTCCTTATGCTTTGACTGGAGCCATTTTCTCTCAAGACAGATACGCTATTGAGTTGGCAACGAAAAGGCTGAATCATGCAGCTGGGAATTTCTATATCAATGATAAGCCAACGGGAGCCGTCGTAGGGCAGCAACCATTTGGAGGATCAAGAGCTTCCGGCACCAATGATAAAGCGGGTTCAATGATTAACTTGCTACGCTGGGTTAGCCCTCGTACTATCAAAGAAACTTTCGTTTCTGCAACAGATTATCGTTATCCATTTCTAGGAGAAGATTGAACTCAAGGTTAAAATCACAAACGCTTACAAATAAAAAAAACCTGCTGGAAGCAGGTTTTTTTATTAGAGTAAATTCTTAATCCTTATTTTGGAAGTACTACGCCATCAATTACGTGTACTACACCGTTGGTGCCAACTAAATCGGCAGCGGTTACTTTAGCACCGTTGATCATTACATTGCCATCAACAATAGTCACTGTTAATTGCTGTCCGTTTACTGTAGTTACCATTTGACCATCAGAAAGATCAGCAGCCATCACATTGCCAGCTACTACGTGGTAAGTCAAGATACCTGCAAGAGTTTCTTTGTTCTCTGGTAATAACAAATTATCTAAAGTTCCTGCTGGCAAGCTAGCAAATGCTGCGTTTGTTGGAGCAAAAACTGTGAATGGGCCATCACCTGATAATACGTCTACTAAGCCAGCTGCAGTAACTGCTGCTACAAGCGTGGTATGATCTGGAGAACCAATAGCAATGTCAACTACCGTGTTGCTCTCAACAGGTATTTCCATTACTTCTTCCATTTCCATTGTTTCTGATTCGTCCTCAGCACTATTTTCACTAGCGCAGCTCATTATTGTAGAGCCAGTAAATACGATGGCGATTGCCATTAACTTCAAATTGATCTTTTTCATGTTTTTTAATTTGTTACAAACTTACAACTAATAAATAGTCGATTGGTTCGAATTGTTACTATTTATTTTTTCAATCGTTTTTGTTCCTTTTATTTCAGGCAAATTAGTTCAGTAATTAACTAATTGTTTGATTATCAGTTTTTTCGCTTAAATAGCGTATAAGTAAGTACAACAAAGATTTTTGGTCAAAGGCATTCAAATTGGATGGAATTTACCCGCTATTTATTCCTCGTGAATCTCGATTTTTTCGATCAAATCGCCTTGTTGTATTTGGTCTACGATGTCCACGCCCTCTACCACTTTTCCAAAACAAGTATGTTTTCTGTCGAGGTGTTGCGTATTCTCACGGCTATGGCAAATGAAAAATTGTGAACCGCCAGTGTCTTTTCCTGCATGCGCCATGCTTAATACTCCGCGGTCATGGTATTGATTATCCCCATCAAGTTCGCAAGCGATAGAATACCCTGGGCCTCCCGCGCCAGTTCCATTTGGACAGCCGCCTTGAATCACGAAATTTGGAAGAACTCGGTGGAATTTCAATCCATCGTAAAAACCATTTTTAGCTAATTTCACAAAGTTGGCTACCGTACCTGGAGCGTCTTCCTCATAAAAATTAACCTTCATGGCTCCTTTGGCAGTATGTATTGTTGCTGATATCATAAGTTAAATTTTTTGCAAAATTATGTAATGCAGGGATATTATTCACTCAATACCGTTATTAATTTCATAATAATGAATTTTCCACCAACAAAATTTTAGTTTGCGGTTTGAGAAATGCGAAGAGTTGGAAAGTAAATTTATTCATTTGTCTCCTCCATAAAATCCAGAATCCATTTGTAAGCTCTATTGGGTGTATAAATGAATTGCACAATCATGGGTGTATGTTTTTTTCCTTTTTGAAGGTGGAAATTTGGCTCAGGTTCATACTTTTTATATTCCTCCAAAAAGCGGGAGGTTGTTAATTCTATGCCAGGGAGTGTTTTTCCTCCCATCAGGATAATCATGGGTGTAGTGTTTTCATTTAAGTAGTAATAAGGCGAGGTGTCCTTCCAAACTGCCGGATTTTCGGTAAATGCTTCGAGGTAAATGTTTCCTGATGGATAGTTCATTTCATTCAAAAACCAATACATATCAAGGCCTGCTGCATCTATCAAAACGGTTCCTTTGATTGGGTTTTCGACGTTCAAGCTATCGAAATAGACATCTCGAACGGAAATAAGGCTTGCCAAATGACCTCCCGCCGAATGTCCAGAAACGAATATCTTATCAGGATTGCCACCATAATCCTGTATATTTTCATGCACCCATTTCACCGCTTGGGATGAGGCTTTAGCCATATCGTGTACTTGATATTCTGGACTCAAAGGATAATCAATAATCACGGTGACAATTCCTTTTTTCGCAAAGCGATTCCCTAAGAAATCGTAAATATCCTTATTGCCTGAATTCCAACTTCCACCATGAATGAAGATGAGCACATCATTTTGACCATCCGCTTGCTTGGGCGAAAAGATATTGAGCTGCTTTTCTGGTAAGGTGTTCAAAAAGCCCTTTTCCATATAGATAATATCCTTGTGCCGATGAACTCCCTTGAAAGAGCATGAAAAAGATAAAACGGCTAAGGCTGATAGAAAAAGAAGCTTATGAAGTATTTTCAATTTTTTGAAGTTAAATTTCATCAGTGAAGGTAAGGGTTAGTTCTCATTTCCTTCAATGAAGAAATAGGTGCGATGAAATTCTAATTGAATATTTTGCGTGGGCTACTGTTGAGTTACATATTGCAATTTGATTTCATCAATAGGCCGAATGATTGTGAAATGAAAAAGCCAGTCGTATTTGACTGGCTTTCATTAATGTATACTAAAATGGATCATTTGTGCGCATGAGGGTTTAGTAAATCAAGTCAAATCGGTCAAGATTCATTACCTTATTCCATGCTACGGCAAAATCTCTCACAAATCTTTCCTTCGCATCCTCTTGGGCGTACACTTCCGCTATAGCTCTCAATTCTGAGTTTGAACCAAATATCAAGTCAGCGCGAGTGGCTGTGTACTTCACATTTCCGGTAGATCTATCACTCCCTTCAAACTCCTCTTTCGTATCCGATATTGCTTTCCATTCTGTGCTCATGTCCAATAGATTCACAAAGAAATCATTTGTAAGCTGGTCACTTTGTGTACTGAAAATGCCATGTTTTGATCCATCAAAGTTAGCGTTCAATGAGCGCATCCCGCCAACAAGAACAGTCATTTCTGGGACGGTCAAGGTTAGCAATTGTGCTTTGTCTACCAGTAATTCCTCGGTGGATATGGTGTATTGCGTTTTCAAATAATTTCTGAACCCGTCTGCCATAGGCTCAAGAAGACCAATAGATTCAATATCTGTCTGTTCCTGAGTAGCATCCATACGCCCAGGGTTGAAAGGGATACTCACCGTATAGCCAGCGTTCTTGGCGGCATTTTCTACACCAGCGTTACCCGCTAGCACAATCATATCTGCCATTGATACTTTTTCGTTGGTTGACTTTGCGTTAAAATCATTTTGGATTTTCTCCAAGGCCGTCAATACTTTTTGCAATTGAGCAGGGTTATTTACTGCCCAATCTTTTTGAGGAGCTAATCGAATCCTTGCACCATTTGCACCACCTCTTCTGTCGGATTCTCTATATGTCGAAGCCGAAGCCCAAGCAGTAGTGACCAACTCACTAATGGATAAACCAGCAGTTAAAATGCTTGATTTCAGGCTATTGATATCTTGCGCATTAATCAATGTATGATTTACCGCTGGAATAGGATCTTGCCAGATTAAGTCTTCTATAGGAGCTTCCGGGCCTAAATAAGTAGTTTTTGGGCCCATATCCCGATGGGTTAATTTGAACCAAGCTCTTGCAAAAGCTTCATTGAATGAGGCAGGATCTTCGAGAAATCGACGAGAGATTTTTTCATATTCCGGATCTACTTTCAACGATAAGTCCGTCGTCAACATATAAGGAGGATGCTTTTTGTCTGGGTCAAATGCATCAGGAATAATTTTTTCGGCATCTATGGCTATCCACTGATGCGCACCAGCTGGGCTTTTGTCTAGCTTCCATTCGTACTTGAAAAGGAAGGTAAGGTAATCGTGGCTCCATTTAGCCGGGGTGGAAGTCCAAGTCACTTCCAATCCAGAGGTTATCGCATCTGCTCCTTTTCCTGATTTATAGGTGCTTTTCCATCCAAGGCCTTGCTCTGCAATATCGGCAGCTTCAGGTTCCACGCCTACATTAGACGCATCACCTGCTCCGTGAGTTTTTCCTAATGTATGTCCTCCCGCAATCAGCGCAACTGTTTCTTCATCATTCATACCCATTCGGCCAAAGGTGTCACGTATGTCATTTGCGGCAAGTTGGGGGTCTGGGTTTCCATTTGGCCCTTCTGGATTTACGTAAATTAAACCCATCTGCACCGCTGCAAGAGGATTCTCTAATTCGCGATCACCTGAATATCGTTCGGCATCATCAAGCCATTTTCCTTCGGCTCCCCAATACACGTCCAATTCGGGTTCCCAAACATCTTCTCTTCCTCCCGCAAATCCGTAGGTTTCAAATCCCATAGATTCTAGGGCTACATTTCCTGTGAGCACCATCAAATCAGCCCATGAGATTTTATTGCCATACTTCTGCTTAATTGGCCATAGAAGTCTTCTTGCCTTATCTAAATTGGCATTGTCGGGCCAGCTATTTAGTGGAGCAAAGCGCTGCTGACCTGAGCGAGAACCTCCTCGGCCATCGCCAGAACGATAAGTGCCTGCACTATGCCAAGCCATTCTGATAAATAAACCACCGTAATGACCAAAATCGGCAGGCCACCAATCTTGTGACTCAGTCATCACAGCTTCAATATCTTTTTTGAGGGCTTCGTAATCGAGGCTATTGAACTCTTCATTATAATTGAACTCTTGCCCGAGTGGGTTCGACATGGAAGAATTTTGACGAAGAAGACTAAGATTTAGCTGATTTGGCCACCAATCGCTATTGCTGGTCGCTCTCATATTTACATTGCTCTTTGCCGTGGCTCCCGAATACGCGTCCAGCTCGGCTTCTTGGCTGGATTGATCTTGGCAGGCTACTATCATGGTGGATGAAATTAGCACTAACGCACCTAATAACTTCATTTTTTTCATTTTTGCAGGGTTTTGTATTTTTTGGATTCGAAATTTAGGAACGCGAAATTAATCTTTATTATTCCTCAAAAGATGAATATTTTTTAAAAGGTCTGGTGAATATGAAACCATAGGAACCGGTAATTTTGCTTACAGCCAATCAATTTTATCGATGGTATAGTGGAGTAGCATCTGTGGATAATAAAATCAAGGAAATTTTTGAAGAGGAATTAAATAATCCTTCTAAGCTTAAAGTGAATTTGGTGGTGATTAATTGGCTAGTCGTTTCCTCTAAGACGGATAATATTAGGGTTTTTAAATGGAACAGCCGCATCATTGACTAAGCATCCAGCTTTCATAAAGATTTTCTCCACCTGTCACAAAGTACCCTCCACGAGGACTCCACGTAAACAAAAAATTTATAAGATTACACAATACATCTTATGTCAGGGCTTTGGATATAAGCAGAACGCCCAACGCTGACAAGAAAGAACATTTAACAAACTTCTTTACTAAGGTAAAACCCAAAATATGCTATGAGAAGAAGTCGCCAACAATTTATAGATACGTACCACCAACGCAAAGCAGAAGACATGTACAGCTAAAAAGTTGCGATGGTCGAAATAGCAGAAAATGATTATATCCCTCTGATGGATTTTTTAAAAGTGTGCCGATTTTTTTTCTTCGCCTAACTCAAATATGCAATCAAGCAGAAGGATCTACCAAAGAAAGGATTGCAAATCCTAAGACACAAGAGCACGCTTTGAAAAAGCGCGCTAGGAAAGGATTGCAAATCCTAAAATAGAAGAGCACGCTTTGAAAAAGCGCGCTAGGAAAAGATTGCAAATCCTAAGATAGAAGAACACGCTTTGAAAAAGCGCGCTAGGAAAAAAGCACGGGTTGCAAAATCGCACTGGGGAAGTACACTTTGTAGAAACTGAGCTAGGAAACCTAATATGTCTAAATCCTACCTAGATGACCGCTAAAAAATGAGTTGTCGGGAAAACGTCGGGAAAACATGAAAAAAGCCGTAATATATTGAATTTCAATATACTACGGCTTTTCTAACGCTCCTCCTCTTGGGCTCGAACCAAGGACCCTCTGATTAACAGTCAGATGCTCTAACCAGCTGAGCTAAGGAGGAATGTTCCCTTTGGGACTGCAATATTACGAGGCTTTATAAATAAAACCAAAACTGTATGAAAGATTTTTTTCTAATCGATAAAGAAAATATATAAGTAAATGACAGTGAACACACTTAGGAAAACGATTCCCGCATTGGCCAGCCAGATTAACCACTTTTTTGGTCTAAATTCTGGGCGAACCTCTTTTGACTTTATGGCTTTTAAAGTGATAATAGCAATAATAGGTGCAATAAGGAAGGAGAGCGTGGTGGCTAAATCTACCAATTTGGGCATACTACCAGATAGGAAGTAAATAATTGCCAACGACCCGACAGATAAAATAATGAGAAAACTAACGTATAATTGCTTTTTGAGCTTTTCTTCCTCCCGCCTATCGAACAATAGGCGGATGGTTTCTCCCATCGCCCTGCTATACCCATCCATCACTGTGATAGCAGTGCTGAACATCGTGGTAAAGGCTGCTACGGCTATAATCCAATACACCCATGGGCCTATAGCATTGGTGTACATATTGATTATTTGGTTGGCAAATGTGGTGGAATTGGCGGATAGGGAAATATCTCTACCATAAATTAACAAGGCACCTAAGGACATAAAGCAAACAGCCAGAATAGTAGACACTGCATAGCCAAAATTAAAATCCATCAAGGTTTCTTTGAGCTTTGGATAATAGCCCGTTTGCTTGATTCTCTCGATGGTCCAGATGCTGGTCCAGGTAGATAAGTCTACCGCAGTGGGCATCCATCCCATTAGGGCAATAATAAACATCAGGCTTGTTTTGCTTGTCAAATCGACTTTTGGCATGTCCGAAATTGCTGCGGGAGGGTTAAATATGGCACTAAAAAAGGCCACTAGTGTGGTGATAAGTAACACAGTGGCAATAACTTTTAATAAGCCATCCAAAACCTTAAACTGGCCCAAAAGCAAAATGCCCATACAAACGAAGTATACGATAAGCGAAATCCATTTCGGGTCTAAAGGCAAATTAAGTAGATTGCCTAGCATGCCTGCCGTCACGAAATTGACAGCAGCAGACACAGAAAACATACATCCAAAGCTCAATAAAAAGTACATAGCCAACACCCATTTGCCTTGCGCTTTGTATCCCTCTAATATGCTCTTGCCAGTGGCCGATGCATAGCGAGAACCAAACTCGAAAAAGGGGTACTTAAAAATATTGGCCAATAAAATGAATATCAATAAGCTAAACCCGTAGTCTGCACCTGCTCTGGTAGATTGCACCAAATGCGAAACACCAATACAGGTAGAAGCGAATAAAATACCCGGGCCGAATGTTTTTAAAATATTGCTAAACCTTTGGTTCATTCCGTTTATTTTGAAGACAAAAGGTACAAATTTTTAACGCTTATTTTCTGGATTTTTTATGAGGAAGAACGTGGCGATGACGAGAGTTTTATTCAACTGATACCCAAAATGGAAACTATTGAAGCGACATACGGATTGGTATGCTAAAAATACGTTTCCAACGGGTGAAATATAAAACGTGAAGAAATGGGCAGGCTAAAACAAGGATGAGGAAAACACCGAAAAAGAGCGTTATTTTTCCCGCTTTTTTCGCCTACAAAAAAACTACTCTTTCACCTTTGGCGTTAAGAGATTAACTTAAGGGAATTCAACATTAAAATAGCGTAGAATGAATAGCAGACAATTTTTTGGGGGAGTGGTAGTAGGTGCAGTAGTGAGTACTATAGTTGTTTTGCTAACCTTGCCTATGATTATGGAATTAAATTCCAATAATCAAACCATCGAGGAAAAGCAGAATGTAAGCTTTACAAATTTCAGTGACAGCAAAAATCTTAAATATAACGTGCCGGATGGCCTCAATTTTATTAATGCGGCAAATACTGTAAAAGAGGGAGTGGTTTATATTAAGTCCTCTTCTTCTGGCCGAAATAGAGGCTCATTATTTAATCAATTTTTTTCAGATCCTGACGAATCTTCAAGAAGCGGTAGACGCAAAGACATGCCCTTTTCATCATCTGGCTCGGGGGTGATTCTTACACCAGATGGCTATATCGTGACGAATCACCATGTGATAAATATGGCTGAGCGAATTGAGGTAACCTTGAGTGATAACCAAACCTATCAGGCAGAACTGATCGGAACGGATCCTCAAACTGACCTTGCACTGATAAAAATAAAGGAAAATAACCTGGCATTTGTCAAGTATGGCGATTCAGATATTGTGAATATAGGTGAATGGGTGATTGCTGTTGGAAATCCCTTCGACCTTAACTCTACAGTTACGGCAGGCATTGTAAGTGCCAAAGCAAGATCCATTGATATTTTAAGAGATAACTCACTTGCGGTGGAGTCTTTTATTCAAACCGATGCGGTCGTAAATCCGGGAAATAGTGGTGGAGCATTGGTTAATTTGGGAGGGGAGCTCATCGGAATTAATACGGCGATAGCCACTAGAACAGGTTCATTTAGCGGATACTCCTTCGCTGTGCCTGTGTCATTAGTCAAAAAGGTAATCGAAGATTTGAAAGAGTTTGGCAAAGTGCAAAGAGCCATACTAGGAGTGATTATTATCGACTTGAACTCTCAACTTTCAAGAGAAAGAAATTTGCCGATCAGCCAAGGAGTATTGATAGATCAGGTAAATCTCAATAGCTCCGCCTATGATGCGGGAATATTAAAAGACGATATCATTATTGGTATTGATGGGAAAAAAATCAATTCAATTTCGGAATTACAAGAAACTGTTGCGCGCCATAGACCCGGGAAGGTGCTTACTGTGAAAGTGTATAGAAATGGGGCAGAGATAGATTTACAAGCAACCTTAAAAAGTGCAGAGGGCAACTCCGCCGCTGTACCGAGGGTGATCCCAGAAGAAGCTAGAATTGAGGGCATTGCCGTAGAAAAAATCCCTTCTGAGATTCTTGAAGAGTTGGAATTGGCGGGAGGAGTTAAGATCATAGAAGTAGAAGAAGGCAAATGGCTAGATGCGGGCTTGCAAGAAGGATTCATTATTACCTTTATTGGAGATAAAAGGATAAATACGACAGAAGATTTCCAAGACGCGGTAGAGGAATTCATGATTGGGCAAGAAGTTGTGCTAATTGGTCTTTATCCTGATGGCCGTAAATCCTTCTATTCATTTACTTGGTGAAAGGAAGGTTCCTTTACAAAAAGCTATTAATTTTAAGCAGAGTTTCGGCTCTGCTTTTTTTATTGTTATTTAGGAGAATCCTTTCAAAGGAATTTCAATTATTAAAATAGATCAAACATACCATGCAAAATCAATCATTCAACATTCAAGAATCTTTATCTCTTTTGGGCATCAATACTACGAACGAAGGAATTTCCACCGGAAGCAAATCCTGGAGCGGTCGTGGAAGTACATTTGATTCCTACTCTCCGGTGGATGGCAGCCTTATAGGTTCATGTAACGGTGGCAATGAGGAGGATTTTAAGCAAATTCTCGCCGAGGCACAAAAGGCATTTGAATATTGGAGGATGGTTCCGGCACCGCTAAGAGGTGAAATAGTACGACAGATTGGAGATGAACTTCGGAAATTTAAGGATCCTCTAGGTCGCTTGGTATCCTACGAAATGGGCAAATCCCTGCAAGAAGGCTGGGGGGAAGTACAAGAAATGATCGATATCTGTGATTTTGCGACGGGGCTTTCCAGACAATTGTATGGATTTACCATGCATAGCGAACGGCCCTTCCATCGGATGTACGAGCAATACCATCCATTAGGCGTGGTCGGCATTGTTTCTGCCTTTAATTTCCCGGTAGCTGTTTGGTCTTGGAACAGCATGCTTGCTTGGATTTGTGGCGACGTGTGTATTTGGAAGCCTTCAGAGAAGTCTTTTCTTTCGGCCATTGCTTGTCAAAACATAGCCAGGGAGGTTTTTAAGCGCAATGATCTTCCAGAAGGCATTTCCAATCTGATAGTAGGCGACTACAAGGTGGGCGAAATGATGAGCAATTCTCCAGCAATCCCATTAATCAGTGCAACTGGCTCTACACGAATGGGCAAATTGGTAGCGGAGGCCGTTGGCAAGCGATTGGGCAAAACCATCCTTGAACTAGGTGGCAACAATGCCATGATTATTACGCCGAATGCTGATTTGAACATTGCTATTCCAGGAGCAGTTTTTGGTGCGGTGGGCACTTGTGGCCAGCGTTGTACGTCCACCCGCAGGCTAATTGTACACGAGTCTATGCTCGATTCGGTGAAGGAGCAGCTCAAATCTGCCTATGCGCAATTGAAAATAGGCAATCCTTTGGATGAGAAAATCCATGTTGGGCCACTTATCGACCAAGATGCAGTGAAATCTTATCAATCAGCTATTAAGACCTTGGAAGCGAAAAACGCCGAAGCCGTAGTCGCAGGAGGGGTGTTGACTGGTGAAGGATATGAATCAGGCTGTTTTGTGAAGCCGGCCATTTATTGTGCTCAGCCAGAGTGGGAAATAGTGCAGCAGGAAACGTTTGCTCCTATATTATATATATTGAGCTACAAATCCTTTGAGGAAGCGATGCACGTCCAAAATAGCGTGCCTCAAGGCTTATCATCTTCTCTGATGTCCCTAAACTTGCGGGAGGCAGAGCAGTTTTTATCTCACAAAGGGTCCGATTGCGGCATTGCCAACGTCAATATTGGGACATCGGGTGCGGAGATTGGTGGAGCTTTTGGTGGAGAAAAGGAAACCGGAGGAGGAAGAGAGTCTGGTTCGGATGCTTGGAAAGCCTATATGCGTAGGCAAACCAATACCATCAATTATGGCAATACCCTCCCGCTAGCGCAGGGTATTAAATTTGATTTGTAGTATTTGATGCCATAAAGCCGAACAAATAGAAATGTAAAAGCCTATCTAAAAATGAATTAGATAGGCTTTTTTAATTTGTGGAGCATAACGGAGTCGAACCGATGACCTCTACACTGCCAGTGTAGCGCTCTAGCCAGCTGAGCTAATGCCCCAATTTTGGATTGCAAATATAGATGAATTCAGTTTAAAGCAAAATCAAAGAAAATATTATTGGACATCCTTCTATTGATTTTTTAAATTTTGTAATGAAAATGGTTTTAGAACCCGCAATTTTCAATTTTAGGGAATTAATGGCCGATTGATTATAAATCCCATAATGCCAAAACTTCGACGCATCCAATTAGTTAAGTTCCTTAGAATACGGCGTTAGAATCTAGTATTTAATCATTTATTTTGTGTTATGGAAAAGGAAGTAATGCAAGCACGATTCAGCAAAGTAGCTCCTGATTTGATAGACCAATTTATCGAAATACTAGGTGTTGAGCATGTAATTGTGGAAGATAGCCTGAAGCATCATTACTCACATGATGAAACAGAGGATTATTCATTTATGCCTGAGGTGGTTTTGAAACCGAATACCACTGCCCACATTTCTGCTATTATGAAACTGTGTAATCAACATAATATTCCGGTGACTCCTCGTGGAGGCGGCACAGGCTTGAGTGGCGGGGCACTTCCTTTGCATCATGGCGTAGTTATTTCTATGGAGCGATTCAATAAAATCCTGAATATTGATGCGTTGAATTTACAAGTAACCGTAGAGCCAGGAGTGATCACGGAAGTATTGCAAGAGGAAGTGAAAAAACTTGGTTTATTTTATCCTCCTGATCCTTCGAGCAAGGGCTCTTGTTTTATTGGAGGCAATATTGCCGAAAATGCGGGAGGGCCAAAGGCAGTAAAATATGGCGTTACAAGAGACTACGTACTTAATTTAGAAGTAGTGTTGCCGACCGGTGAGATAATTTGGACTGGTGCTAACGTATTAAAAAATTCAACTGGCTATAATCTCACCCAATTGATGTGCGGGAGTGAAGGTACACTAGGAATTGTGACTAAAATTGTACTGAAACTTAGAGGTTTCCCAGCTAAATCTGTTCTGTTACTTGTCCCATTCAGTACCAACGAAGAAGCTTGTAAAGCCATATCTGCCATTTATGTTGCTGGAGTGATCCCGTCTGGCATGGAGTTTTTTGAGCGAGAAGCCGCCATTCGTACGATTGACTATGTAGAAAATACGCTCAATAGTAAGGTCACCACGCTGATTCCTGAAAATATGGATGCGTATCTTCTGTGTGAGTTGGATGGCAATGATGAGGAAGTATTGATGAAGGATGCAGAGAAAGTGATGGGCGTAGTAGAGAAATTTGATATAGGAGAGGTTTTATTTGCCGAAACAACTGCTCAAAAGGATGAGCTTTGGAAGATTCGGCGAAATATTTCTCCTGCTGTAAATGCGTATAGCTTAACAAAAGCAGAAGATGTAGTAGTGCCCCGTGGCAATTTGCCCGCATTAATTACGGGAATTAAGCAAATTGGGAAGGAGTATGGCTTCAATACTGTATGCTATGGACACTTGGGCGATGGCAATTTGCATGTAAATGTAATGAAAGAAGAAATTTCCGATGCGGATTGGAACTCCAAAGTGCTACAAGGAATCGGGAAAATCTTTGAACTCACGGTTTCTCTCAAAGGAACACTTTCTGGAGAGCACGGTATTGGAATAGCCAAGAAGCCTTATATGCAATTGGCTACTTCTGAGGTGAATTTGCAATTAATGCGTGGAATCAAATCAGTATTCGATCCTAAGGGAATTCTGAATCCGGATAAGATTTTTTAGTCGTAGGCAAACCACGAGTTTTCCTCCCGCCTATTTTGGTCCAAAAAAAAGAGGCATTCCTATACAGGGATGCCTCTTTTTCACAATCAAATCTTTTTAGGTTTTAGAAACCAATACCGAACATAATTAATATGTTCTGAGATTGGAAATCATTTCCTTCCACTCCATTTCTGTACGCATTGATTTGAGATATACCTGCTCTATATCTTATGTCGAATGTGTACTTCACCTTATGAGCGTTGAAATCTAAGCCAGCACCTATTACAGCACCAATATCCCAATTGTTGATTCTTGAAGACCAGTTTCTGTTAGCAGAAAATTCTGGGCTTTGTGAAATAGCAGCATCAGGATTAAAGATGTTCAGTACGGCTCTTTGCTGTGCTCTCGTGTACATATTGTACGCAATAGCTGGGCCAGCAAAGAATCTTGGCTGGATTGCACCTCTTAATAATGCTGGGTGGAATACTGCAAAAGCATTCAAATCCACGTTGTGCATATTAATAGCAGACTTAACAATATCAATATCGTCAAAATCTGCTAACCCAATTTGCGGGAAGCCATTATAATCTGTAATGTAAGTGTTCCAAATGTTCGTGCCTGGGCGAAGGTTTGCACCAGAACGAGCATACATAAGTTCTGGCGATACACTCAACCAGTCGTTAATTTTGTAGGTCATGAACAGGCCACCTGCGAAACCGCTTCTGGCATCTGCTGCATTTTCGAATTCTTGAGCAATGTTTGCTCTCACGAAACCAACTTTGGCTCCGTACGTGATTCGGTCTTCTTTGGCAGCATCCTGAGCCTTTACCTGTAGACCGGTAAAAGCCAATAGTCCTGCAAAGACCAGGGCGATTTTGAATTGAGCAGGCTTCAAGATCAGTGATGTGATAAAGGTCTTTTTCATATTGTGAATTTAAAAAGTTTTACTATTAAAACTAAGGTTAAAATAAATCAATGGTTTCCAATCTTCAAAACAATTACGTCGAATTTTAATAATTTGTTTTGGATTGCCAAAAATATGAAAGGTTTTTTGGTTTTTAACTATAAGTCTGATATTTTTGTGCAAATTAAAAGCTCGCCAAGTTTTTAATCTTTTATTTAACCATTAATGCTATCAATTTCTTTTACGCCTACACCTTATATATATAGGCGACCCCTTCTGAAACGGATTATCCAGCAATTCGTTGATTTTTCGAATTTATTTATTCGAAAGATTGACAATGTGAATTGCTGTGCTTAATATTACACCCGAATTGTTTAATTTTTTAACCAAATAACCAATACACATGAGAAAACTCAAATTTGTATTACCATTAATGGTGTTCTTCGCGCTCACCATTTTTGTATCCTCTTGTAGTGATGACTTCACAGAGGAAGATGCGCTTTTACTTCAAGGAGACCTCCTTGATCAAAAGCTTCGCTCTGAGTCCGAGTTGGCAACAGCTCTAGCTCAACTTCAAGCTCAAACGGCTTTGTCTCTTGCAGACAAGCAAAGAGAGATTGAGCAATTGAAACTTACGCTTCAATTTCAGAATGATTCTGCTAAGGCTGTGCTCGAGGCTCAGTTAGCAAATTTGGCTGCTCAAATGCAAGCGTCAATGGATTCTGCTGCTGCCGCACAAGCTGCTCTTGCAGCTCAGAATATGGCAGCTCAGAGAGCTCAAATTGATAGCTTAAGAGCTGCATATGAAGCTGCTTTAGCTACGCAAGCTACTGCGCAAGCAGCTGAAATTGCAACTGCACTTACAAACCTACAATCTCAACTTGATGCTACTTACGCAACACTACTTGCTCAATTAGAGCAACAAGCTGCTGTAAATGCCCAAGCGCATGCTGTAGAACTTGCTAATTTAAGAGGTCAAATGGAAACGATGGCTCGTGAGCAACAAGCTGAACTAGTTGCTGCTTTAGCAGTAATACAAGCTGAATTGGCTTCTATGGCTGCTGAACAAGCTGCTGCTATTGATAGCCTAAGAGCTCTATACCAAGCTGAACTTAGCGAGCAAGCTCGTGAGCATGAAGCTGAAATGGCTGCAATGATTGCTAACTTGATGGCTCAGCTTGATAGTATGGCTGCTGCACAAGCAGGTCAAATTGCACAAGAGATGCAACTATTACTTGACTCTTTAGCTAGAATCGGTGGTATCATCAATTACTCTGTAAATGTGGTTCCTGCTGGTAATGCTTCATTCGGTGCTGGTGCTTCTAACACCAAAACTGATGTTGCTGGTATCCGCGTTATTGCTTCTCAAAATGGCGTGACGTACGAAACAACTACTGACGCTGGTGGCATTGCACATTTCCCTAACATGAGAGTAGGTAATGTAGCTGTTACTGTATTAGGTAGTGAAGTAGATCATACTGATCTTCGTTTTGTTGCTGATCTTGGCACAAGCGTTACTGGTGCTGGTATAGATTATTCTAAAATCACGCGTAATGCAGGTACTAGAGTTGCTTTATTCCCAGTGGGTGATAGCCCTCTTGCTGCTACGCTGAACGGTCAAATTACTTGGGAACAAGATTTAACTAATGACGAGAGAGAAGTTGCTCCAGTGGGTCTTCCTATCTTAGCTCGTTTGAATGCTAATAATACTGCTTTTAGAGCAAGATACTTTAATACATCTGCTAATGGCGTTAATGGCCTTGAGCTTGGTGGTACTGTAGTTTCTATGGCTTATGACCCAGCTGTATCTCGTGGTGCAGTAGTTGGTACTGACGGTACATACTCTATCACTGGTGCTCCTGCATCTCTTGATGGCTTAGAGCTTGAATTAGTAGTGAATGATTTCGGTGCTGATCAAACTTTATTGCTCGATGAGTTGAATGGCCGTGATTTCCCACGTACTACTGCTGCTGCTGCTGCTACTGGTAAAGTTGCTAATGTGAGAGCATTCTTCTCTACTACTGCTGCTACTCCAACTGTAGTTCCTACTGTCGCTGCTGCATTTGTAATGGTGCCTGCGCCTGCTAATGTTTTTGTTCCTGGCACTAATGCTGGTGCAAATACGGGTGGTGCTGCAATCGGTGGCGGTGCTTCTGCACAAGGTGTTGTTGGTCCATTGTCAGGTGGTATTCAGACTATTTCTGTTACTAACACTGGTTCTGGCTACACTGTAGCGCCTAATGTTACTGTACAAGCTCCTGAGACTATTGGTGGTGTTCAAGCGACTGCAATGGCTACTATCAATGCGAATGGTGAAATACAAAATATCGTAGTTACCAACCCAGGTTCAGGTTACCAAGGTAATAACTACGACGTTACTATTATTGCTGCTACTGTAAATGCAACTGCTGTAGCTTCTGTAACGTACTCTGTAACGAATGTTATTCAAGGTGCTCCTTTTGATGCTACTGCTGCTTCTCCTGCTGCTTTTGGTAATGCTGGTGTATACACTCTAACTAGCGTGGCTCCAACGGTAACGATCAATGGTGGTAATGGTGGTAATCCTGATGCTCAGGTAACGGCTAACATGACGACTGCGGTTTACGGTGCTACTGTAACTGCTGGTGGTACTGGTTATACTTCTGCGCCACAGGTTTCTATTTCTCAGCCAGGTGGCCAAGGAACAGGTGCTCAAGGTGTTGCTAACTTACGTAAGCAAGTGTCAACTATAACTAACAGAACACTTCCTGGACCTCCAGTTGTGCCTGTTGTACGTTCAGGTTTCTATAGTGCAGCTCCAGTAGTTACTTTTAATCTGCCGGGTGGTGCTACTAGAGCTCAAGGTACTGCTGTTTTAGGTACTACAGGTAGAGTTGACTCTGATCCTAATGCAAACGTTGGTGCAAACCAGTGGTGGGCTCCAGGTGTGTATTATGCAACTGATGATCAATTAACACAGCGTCGTCCTAGACTACAAGATTCAGTTGCACTAGCTGGCGGTGTTAATAACGGTGTAACAGTGTTCGCAGGATCTGGTCTTGGTAACCAATTGAATCCAGGTGCTACATTTAGTGTTTCTGCTCGTCGTATGGGTTGGATTACAGACAATGGTGGAACTGGTTTTGATGTTACTGTTTCATTTGCAATCCAAGACTTATTTCCTACTGTTACTTCTACGAATGATGTAGGTGGTGCAGTCACTACATTTGATAGAGAAGTAAGAGTTTCTGGAATTGTTGTTGCTGCTCAAGGTACAGGTTATGATGCGGCTAACTTACCAGTTGTTAACATTAACATAGCTACTCTATTGGGTCCTTCTGGCTCTTTCTTTGATGTAGATGGTAATGCTAACGTTGCTGGTGCTGGTTATGAAGAAGTAGTCGTTGCTTCTGGTAACTTCCGTCTAATTCAGAATTCTGGAACTGATCCATTACACTTTGCTTACAGAAGCCAAGCGAATGTGGTCACTGCTCTTATTGTAGAACGCCAGGTTGCTAGCATCACTGTTACTACCCCAGGTTCTTATGCTTTACTTGATGCAATTACGTTTACTCTTGCAAATCCTCTAGCTCCAGCTCCAGCTGTTTTATTAGGTGGTGCGTTTGAAACTGGTAATGAAGGTACAGGTAATGCAGCTACTCCAAATGTTTTCCGTATTAACACGACGAACTTTGTTGAGAGTGTAACAATCACTCAAATCGGTTCTGACTACAATCCTGCTAGTCTACCAACGATTGAATTCATTGGTGGTAGTGGTACAGGTGCTACAGCTACGTTAGTATTAGCGCAAGGTGTTGCTGGTGGCAATATCGTTGATGGTAGCTTCGGTTACACTCAAGCTGCTGTTATTACATTAACTGGTGGTACAATTGTAGTTGGATCTCCTGCTAGAGTTGTTCCAACTTTGGTTTATGGTAATGGTAGAGTTACTTCTGCTCAAATCTTGAACCCAGGCTCTGGTATTATGGCTCCAAATGGTACTTTAAGAGGTACTATTCAAAATCAGGCTGCAATAGGTGGTCATGGCGCACAAATTGCTGGTAATGCGGGTATTGCTGAGTTTACTTTCACTGTAACAGGTGGTCAGTTATCAGCTGTGGCTATTAATAAGCTTGGTTCTTGGGCAAACCCAACTTTCCCAATAACTTCAACAAACTTTGTAATTGAAGTTGCTGCTCATGATGGAACTAATTTTGCTTTAGGAACTGCTTCCAACACAAATGCAAACATTCGTGCTGCTGCTGACGCTACAAACGCTAACTTACCTATTATGGGTGTAGTTGATGTGAATGTATTGAGTGGTGGTTCAGGTTATACTTCTAAGCCATCTGCTTCCTTCGCTGCATCTCTGGTACTTCTTGGTACTACTGTTCCTCAGCTTCCAAGAAATGCTGCTGGTTCTGTAGTAGTGGTTGCTGGTGCGGTTACGGATATCAACCTTACTAGCTCTGGTGTTTATGCAACTACTGGCGGTAACGCTGGCCCAATTGCGGTAACATTCACTTCTGCTACAACGGCTATTGTTCCTGGTGCACCTGCTGTTCCTGGTACGTTCGTAGGTAGTCAAGCGTATATCTCTTTAACTGTTGACCCACAGACTGGCCGTGTAGCTGGTGCTAACATCATAACTGTTGGTGCTGGTTACGATACAATACCTGCTTTAGTGGTTTATTCTGCTATCCCAGGTGTAGGTTCTGGTGCTGTAGTGGTAGTTACTGGCGTATCTGCAATTATTACTAACACTAACCCTAATACTGGTGGTTCACTCACTGGTGTTGTACGAGTTAATAATGGTGGATCTGGCTACTTCGGTAGAAACTTCCCTGTTAATGGTACTGGTGTTGCGTTCTATGGTACTAACAACTCACCAATGGTGATGGTAGTATCTGGTGGCACACATGCTAAGGATATCTACTTAGGTACGGGTGTTAGAACCATTACTAACTAATCTTTAGAATAGATTAAATTCTTATATCGAAAAGGCCTTCCATTTGGAAGGCCTTTTTTTTTGTCTGGATTATGATTTTTAGGATTTCAAGGTTTTAGGATTTTATTGGTTTGATTGATGATGAAGTGGGTATTGTAGGCGTCCTCCTCCACTGGTTCAAGCGTCCGCTTGGACCTCATGAAGACTTCCTCCTCCACTGGTTCAAGCGTCCGCTTGGACCTCATGAAGACGTCCTCCTCCACTGGTTCAAGCGTCCGCTTGGATCTCATGATTACGTCCTCCCCCACTGGTTCAAGCGTCCTCTTGGACCTCATAAACAAAGAAAAAACTCAATCATTACGATTCAATACTTTTTTAATGAACCCAAACACTTTAGCACATAAGTCCAAGCGGACGCTTGAACTAGGCAAGAAAGGTAAGTGGGATGCCCTCCTCCACTGGTT